>JASJAR010000034.1 GCA_030066905.1 Paracoccaceae bacterium
CCGCACAGCGCCTTACCCTACCGACCACCGGCACCAGAAAGCATCGTTCCAATGGACCAGAGGCCCACGATGCACTAACAATCAAACCCGACCACCCGATGGGGGCACGCCAGATGCAGAACGGCTTCGGCGGCCACCCGCGCAATCGCCTGTTTCTCGGCCACGTTCACCAGGCGGCGGTCTTCATGAAGCGGCTCGACCGTGAGCAGTTCCCGTCGACTGCGCACAAAGGCCAGCGCGAGGTCGATGCGGAACTCGGCCGCTCCCTTGTAGCCCAAGGACTGACAAAAGCGGATCAGTGTCGGCTCCGAAGCCCCCAGCCGTTCGCAGGTTTCGCGGTTGTTCCCGCGAATGAAAGCCTCGGGGTCATTGAGAATGGCCTTGGCGATATCGCGAAACTTCCGTGTCCCGCCGTCCACGAGAGCCTCGATCCGTGTGATCAGCGCGTAGGATGGATCGGTCGTGATTTTGTTAGCCAAGGTCAAAAAGAAACCTCGCTTCTCCCCGATGTCGAGCATGACACGCAAAAAATACATGTTCAACTAAAACTGAACATTTGCACGGCCGTCAAAAAAAGGCCATAACCGAGAGGTTCAAGGACCCGTCAGCGGAGCGTGGGAGTGAGGGTCGCAATCATCGGAATGGGCGCCCGCATGGCGACACTCGCGCCGAGATTTGCGGCCGCGAATGACGCCTTCCGCGTCACAGCCGTCGCCGACCCCGCGCCGGCTCGCGTCAACGTTCTGACGGAGCTCGGCTTCGAGCCGGACATCTACCCCTCGGCGCAAGAGCTGCTGACGGCGGCGTCGTTCGACCTTCTGATGATCGGGTCGGTGAACCGTCAGCACCTCGACCATCTTCGGCTCGCGCTTCAAAGCGACATACCTCACATCTTTGTCGAGAAGCCGGTTGTCATCAGCGAAGCAGAAACGCTCGAACTGGCCCGGCTCGCGGCGCAGCACGATGGGCGGGGACGGCTTATCGTCGGGCTTGTCCTGCGGTACTCTCCGCTCTACCGGCTCCTGCGCGACGCGCAGTCAAAGGGACAGCTCGGCGAGATCATGTCGATCGAGGCCAGCGAGCATATAGCGCCCTATCACGGGTCGTTCTTCATGCGCGACTGGCGGCGCGACAGCACGGTATCGGGCGGTTTTCTGCTGGAGAAGTGCTGCCACGACCTCGATCTCTACCAGGGGCTTCTGGGCTGCCGTCCGCTGCGAATTTCAAGCTTTGGGGGGCGCAAGAAGTTCCTGCCCGAAGAGCGCCCGGCGGTTGCCCCGGGCTGTCTTTCGGAGATGTCGCCGCGCTGGGGCGGGATCGACGATGCGTTTTCGGGTGCCGGCGACATCGTCGACCACCAATGCGCTCTGGCACAGTACGAGAACGGTGCGGTGATGGCCTTCCACACCAATCTCAACGTGGCCGACGAGTTCCGCCGCTTTGCCGTGATCGGCACCCGTGGCATGGCGGAGGGCGATTTCATCCGCGACTACTTCCGGGTGACCGATGCCGCCACAGGCACACGTTTGGTGGACATCCCCGAGGTCGCAAGCGGGTCGAACAAGGACCATTACGGTGCGGACGCGGCGATGGTCCGCGATGTGCTGGACTTCATCGACGGCGGCCAGACCGGTTTGCCCCTGAGCTATATCGACGCGCTTGAAGCCGGTGTCACCGCACTCGCAATGGATCGCGCGCGGATCAGCGGAAATGTCGTGGACCTGTCCGCCTTCTGGCGCGCGTTCGACGAGGTCGTGTAACAGATCGCGTCCTGCGTCCTTCCCGAAGTGCGCAGGGCCGACGGGCGTGTCCGGACGGCTCTGAACGAGAGCGTGGCCGCTCCGGAAGCCGTACGACATGGGGCTCGGTCCGGATTTCGGGAGGTGATGCCTTGGATTGGTTGAGATGCCGTACGAATTGTCATAACATTATGAGAGCAGCAGCCAGGTGAGTGATGCAACCAGCTGAGAAAGAGCGGGGTGCGGCCTTATCGAACGTTCGGGCGCTCGATCGAAAAAGTGCGGTGCCGCTCTACCACCAGTTGTTTATCGAGCTCAGGCGGCGGCTTCTGTCGGGGGAATGGGCGCCGGGCGATCCGTTCATGGGGGATGCCGAGGTCGAGGAGGCCTATGGCGTGAGCCGCATCACCGTGCGCCAGGCCGTCGCTCAGCTTGTCGACGAGAATTACGTCATCCGATACCGCGGCAGGGGCTCTTTCGTCGGCAATCTCCCGGGCAGGAGGGCGCAGACCAACCATCGCAGCGTTGCCGAAGAGATTGAAAGCATTGGCGGCGTTGCGAGCCACCGGCTATTGTTGGTCGACCGTCAACCGGTGTCCGACCTGACGGCGCAGCAGCTCGACATCGCCGTGGGTGACGAGGCGCAAATACTGGCGTTGCTGCATTGCAAGGACGATCTCCCGTTCTGTCTCGAAACCGTAATCCTCTCATCGGCCCGATATCCGCTGCTCTTCGAGCGGGTGGCTGCAGGCGAGGAAAACCTGTCTCAGGCCTATGCGAGATACGGCATAGAGGTCGCGAAATGCGATCAGACGGTGAGCGCGGTCATGCTCTCCGAGGAGCGCCAGAACGAGCTCGGATTGCCCAACGGCGTGCCGGCCCTCTTTGTGGAGCGTGTCGGTTATTCGGCGGACAAAAAGCCGCTGGAAGTCAGACGCCTTCACTACCGCTCGGACATCTACGCGCTGCGTCAGGAAATCGTCTGGGGGTCTGCGAGCAGGCGGATCGTCAGCGTCTAGCGACCCTCTGATCGCAGCCGCCGCGGGCTCGAGACGTCGTTACCGCATCCGTCGGAAATAGGTTATAACAATATAACGTTAACAGGGGGCTTTGCCGGACAATCCGACCAACCGGTGGGAGGATTGTGCCGGCGGCGCAAATCCGGAGGCGGAAAACGGATGACGGAAAAGACCGCGGGCGACCGCCATGTCACCGACAAGATCGCTTCTGCCCGCATCGATGTCTGGAACGAGCATCGCCTCGTCGCGGGGGGCTCGGGCGGCGGGTTGAGGTTTTTCAATGTGCTCGGCCGCCTCGCTTCGGTTGACGCGCTGCTTTCGCTGGGCTGGGAAACCGCCGAGGGTCGGGGCGGGGAACTGCGCTCGTTGAATGTCGGACCCGATGGGGCACGGCTCGCCGACCCCGGGGATTTCAACATCGAGATACCGGTTGAAGATATCGCGCCGGAGGGGCTGGCCATCCGCATCGTTGCAGAGTTCGCCGATATCGGCAGGGTCATCAAACGGGTGGAGATCCGCAGGCAGCCGAACGCAACGCCGCTGCCGTTCGCGACCGAACTCGGTCCCGAGGCCATCGGCAATTCTGTCAGCGTTATCGACGGTCTTTGGAGCGGGCAGGGCGGTGGGCTGCGCATCGCCTCACCCTATTACGACCGCGTGCTCGCCATCGGCGATCCCGACTGGAAGGATTATTCGGTGCTCGCCGAGGTCAGCATTCACGGCTGGCGGCGCCCGGTGGAGGGGACCGATCTCGGCGCGAATGTCGTCCATGTCGCGGTGGCGCCGAACTGGCGCGGGCAGACACCCGACGGGCACCAGCCCGCCCGGCAATGGTATCCTCTGGGCGTGACCTGCGAATTCCATGTCCAGGATTTTGAGACGCGCCGCTTCGGGTTTCGGATGCTCGACCCGGGCGAGGTGCCAGGCGATCCGGCGAAGTCCTTCAAGGTGCCCCGGGATGCCCGGCTCTCTATTCGTGCCGGGGCCTGGGCGGCCGGCGGGGACAGGACGCTTTATGCCTGCCGCGCGTGGCCGGCCGGTGCGCCGGAGCCTGAGGCTTGGGACCTCGTTCATCTGAAGCCGGACGACACCAACCCCACCGGCGGGGTCCTCCTCATCGCCCATTACACGGACGCGACCTTCCACCGGGTGCAGGTGGAACAGACCGCGCGCCCGGCGCTGCCGGAGGAGTGAGCGGCTTTGGCCTTGGGCAGATGTAGCGCACGGCGCATCAAGCCGCACCATCGCCGGACCGGTGGGGCGGCCCGGCGATGGCGCGGCAGCCTAGCGGCCTTGTCCCGCGCCAGCGCGCGGCATGAAGGTCCCCCTCAGCCCGATAGCAACCCACGCCGCGGACATGATCCGGGGGCCCGATCACCCGGAGTGCCAAGCCTATCGAGGTCCCCCCGGATCGTGTCCGGGGCAGGCAGGGTCAAGCCCGGGACGCGGGGGAGGCATGGCCATCGGAACGGCCAAACGAACGCCGGCCCCAGGGCGATACGGGCGCCTCGGTCGGACAGAAGGGAGCAGACCCGGCAGCCCAGGCCAACGCCTTTTGCCGCCGGCCCGGGGTTTCCCGGGGGCGGTCTGGCGCTGCCGTTATGGCGGTAGGAGATGGTCGGGTCCCATGAAGCAGTGGATCCACTGTCACCGGGTACCGCTCCGGACCGGATTTCACCCGAGACCGGAACGGCCCGAGGGCCGTCTGGCGATGCGCATCGCGGGAGAGGTTATCGCCCCAAAAGGTTGACGTGGGGTAGGACCACCGTGCGGTGGGTGCGGCAGCGCATGACCCGGTCGGTTGGACAGCGCGGGCGGTCCTCCTTTTCTGGCGGCCCGACCGTCACATCTTGACCGCACCCCCGGCGAAACCGGCCGAGATTTTGTCGCGGAAAAAGAGGTAGATGAGGATGACAGGGATCGTCGCCAGCACCATGCCGGCCATCATGCCGGGGTAGTTCACCGAGTACTGCCCCGCGAAGGTGCGAAGCCAGAGCGTCAGCGGACGGAACTCCTCGTTGCGCACCAGCGTCACCGCGAAGGCGAACTCGTTCCAGGCGGCGATGAAGCTTAGGAGCGCCACCGTGGAGACCGCCGGGCGGCAAATCGGGAAGATCACCACCCACATCAGGGTGAAAAGCCCCGCCCCGTCCATATGGGCGGCCTCGTCGATCTCGACCGAGATCTCGCGGATGTAGCTTTCCATGATGACGACCGCGATGGAGAGGCCGAAGGCGACGTAAGGCAAAAGGAGGGTGAACTGGTTGTCGTACATCCCGATCCCCCGGTATTGCAGAAAGATCGGCACCAGAAGCGACGGGATGGGGATGACGAGGCCCGCCACGAAGAGCCCGTAGATGGCTTTGCGGCCGCGGAAGTCGAAGCGGGCGAGGAAATAGCCGACGACGAAGGAGAAGAGCACAATCAGCACCGTCGAGGCGATGGTGTAGAAGAGGCTGTTCCTCAGCGCCACGAAGAAGGCCCGGTCGTCGAGGATCTCGCGGTAGGAGGCGAGGGTGGGGTCGGCGGGCAGGGAGAAGTTGTTCAGGAGGAACTCGGGCGCGGTCTTGAGCGAGTTGTACCCAATCCAGATCACCGGGAAGACCGCAGAGATCGCGAGAAGCAGAAGGGCGCTGTTGACGACGATGCGGGTGAGACCGGTCTTAGGCATCGGTCTCTCCGCTCGAACGCACCGTCAGCCGGTTGATGATCCAAAGGCACGCCAGCACCGTGACGAGCGACAGCACCGTGATGGTGATCGCAATCGTCGCCCCATAGCCGAACTGGGCGCGGCGGAAGGAGACGTCGTAGGCGAATTGCGCGACCACGGTCGAGGCGAGGCCGGGGCCGCCGCCGGTCATGACGAGGGGGTGTTCGAAGATCTTGAGGCCGCCTGAGAGGGCCAGCACCATGGCGACCGCCACGGTGCGCGACATCTGCGGGAGCACGACGAGGACG
The DNA here is from genome assembly GCA_030066905.1 of Paracoccaceae bacterium. Taxonomy (GTDB): domain Bacteria; phylum Pseudomonadota; class Alphaproteobacteria; order Rhodobacterales; family Rhodobacteraceae; genus JASJAR01. The sequence continues at coordinate 5,717 of JASJAR010000034.1, forward strand.
GCGGTCTGGAAGAACGACGCGCCGTCGACATCGGCGGCTTCGAGGGTCTCGGGGTTGATCGCCGAGAGACCGGCGAGAAAGATCACGACAAAGAGCCCGATATATTGCCAGACGAGCACCGCCGTCAGTGAGTAGATCACGATCTCGGGGTCGTCGAGCCAGCGCTGTTGCCAGGCCTCAAGCCCGAGAACGGCGAGCGTCGAGTTCAAAAGCCCGCTGTCGAGGTTGAAGACGAGAATCCAGACGAAGCTCGTCACGACCGGCGAGATCACCACCGGCAGAAAGACCGCCGTGCGGACGAACTTCTCCGCCCAGATGTCCTTTCGGTTCATCAACACGGCGATGAAGAAGGCGGGCATGACCTGAAAGAAGATCGCAAGCCCGGTGATGGTGACGTTGTTGCCGAGGACGAACCAGAGGTCGCCGTCGCCCGCCATGCGGGCGTAATTCGCGACACCGGCCCACTCCATCTGGAAGTTCCGCATCTCGTGGAAGCTGAACCAGATGCCGACGACGACGGGGACGACGACGATGAAGCCGTAGACCAGCACCGAGGGCGCGAGCAGCGCCCAGAGGGAGCGGCGGGTGGGTTGGAAGGCTTGCATTGTTGTCTCGCTTGCGACGGCGCCGCCCCGAGACGGAGCGGCGCCTTGGCGCACGTCAGAGCGCGCGTTCGTATTCTTCCTGAAGCTTCTCGGCGAGCGCTTCGGGGGTCACGGAATCGGTCATCAGGTCCTGAAGCCCCTTGCCAAGGACATCGAACACCCCGCCCGGCAGCGGCAGCACGAAGATCGGCACGAGGGTGAGCTCGCCGCTGCCGACCTGGTTGGAGAGCTCGGCAAGCATTGCCGGCACCTCGATCCCGTCGGTGCTTTGAAGCGACGAGGATGGCATCAGCCCGTTTTCGAGCCGCGCCCGGCCCGCGACCTCGCCGGTGAGCGCCGCGATCAGCCCCTCGGCGGCGGCCGCCGCCTCGCCGTCGAGATCGGCATTGGCCGCCCAGAGCCAGCCCGAGCCGCCGGAGACGGCGTTGGGCGCGCCGGCCCCACCCGGGACAGAGGGCCAGATCGCCATGCCGACGTTGTCGAGAAGCTCCGGCGAGGCGCCGTCGATGATCGGCTGGATCGCCCAGTTGCCTTCGATGAACATCGCCGCTTCTTCGTTCAGAAACAGCGCCTTCTGCTGGTCGTTGTCGAGGCTGTTGGCATCGGCGTTAAAGGCGCCGACATCGGACAATTGCTCGAAAAGGGCCAGCGAGGCGACGAATTCGGGGTCGGTGAACTTCGCCTCGTTGGCCAGAAGCCGGTCGTACCAGTCGCTGCCCGTGGCGCGGTTCGCCAGGGTGCTGAAGAGCGGGTCGGCGGCGACCCAGGCGGCCTTGTTGCCGAGGGCGATGGGGGTGACGTCCTTTTCATTGAGCGCGTCGATGAGGGAGAGAAGCCCCTCCCAAGTGTCGGGGAAGCTTTCATAGCCTGCTGCCTCCAGCATCGCCGAATTGTAGAAGATCACATGGGTGACGATCTGGAAGGCGGGGATGGCGTAGGTCTCGCCATCGACCACGCCTTCGGCGACGAGCGTGTCGGTGAGCGCCTCGCCCCATTGGGCGTTGGTCTCCATCGCGCCGTCGAGATCGCGCAGAAGCCCCGCCCGGGCGGCCGACGGAATGTCGGTACGGTTGACGGCGAAGACGTCGACAAGCGCGCCCGAGGCCGCGCTCACCTTGAACTGGGCGAGGTATTCGTCGTGGCTGAGGACCTCCTCCACGACCTCAACATCGGGGAACTCGGCGGCGAAGGCGTCGAGCGCGGCGGCGATGACTTTGCCGTCGGGGCTGGCGTCGTCCCACAGATGGCCGAAGCGGAGCGTGATGTCCTGGGCCGAAGCCGTGGTTGCGGCAAGGCTGATCGCGAGGCCGGCGGCGAGGGTCTTGGCCCCGCCGAGGGCTTTCGGTGTCAGATCGGAAATCCTGTCGAGCATGTTGGTCTCCCCTTGGTTGGTGTAGTTGCGGTCAGAATTCGATGCGGGCCCCGGTCTCGGTATCGAAGAGCTTCGGGGCCGAGGGCGGGATGGCGATGGCGACCCGGTCCCCGGGGCCCACATCGGGGCGTTCCTGGGTCAGGGCCGTGAGGCGCTGGCTGCCGAGGTCGAGGTCGAGATAGCTGTCGGCCCCGGTCGTCACGACATGGCGGACGATGCCCTGGAGGGCCGCCTCCGGCAGATCGCGGCCGACGCGGATGTGCTCGGGGCGGACCCCGATTTCCACCGCGCCGCTGCGGGCCGGGCGACCGGCCAGGGATAGCTCGCCCGCCCCATCGGCGAGACGAATGCGCGCCGCCCCGCCCTCCATGGACCCGGCAAGAAAGTTCATTGCCGGCGCGCCGATGAAGCGGGCGACGAACCGGCTTTGGGGGTTGTCGTAGAGATCGAGGGGCCGCCCCACCTGTTCGATCCGCCCGGCATTCATCACGACGATCTTGTCGGCCATCGTCATCGCCTCGATCTGGTCGTGGGTGACATAGACGATGGTGCTGCCGAGGCGGGCGTGAAGGTCGGAGATTTCCTGGCGCATGGCGACGCGGAGATTGGCGTCGAGGTTCGACAAGGGTTCGTCGAAGAGAAAGATCGCGGGGTCGCGGACGAGGGCCCGGCCCATCGCCACCCGCTGGCGCTGGCCGCCGGAAAGCTCCTTTGGGTAGCGGTTGAGAAGCGGGGTGAGGTTGAGGATTTCGGCCGCCCGGCCGACGCGCTCGGCGATTGCCGGTTTCGGCAGCCGTTTGATGCGGAGGGAGAACCCGAGGTTCCGCGCGACCGTCATATGCGGGTAGAGCGCGTAGGATTGAAACACCATCGCAATGTCGCGTTCCTTGGCGCGCAAGCCGGTCACGTTCTTTTTGCCGATGACGACCTCGCCGTCGTGCCGGGTTTCGAGCCCGGCAATGATCCGCAGAAGCGTCGACTTCCCGCAGCCCGAGGGCCCGACGAGGATGACGAACTCGCCATGTGCGACGGCGAGATCAATCTCCGAGAGCACACGAGTGGTCCCGAAAACCTTGCCGATCCGATTGAGCTCAAGAGTTGCCAAGAGGTTTTCCCATGCGCATCAATCGAATACTAAACCGGTTTAGTCCTCTCGTAAACAGCTTACCATCGATGTGTTGGAGGCGTTTTGAGCTGTCGCGCTCGGTGCGATCCGCCCAGAGGACCCCTGCTGCGGTGGAGGGCTCGTCAGTCGCCCACGGCCAGACGCTCCATGAGGAAGCCGGCCTGGCTCAACCGATGATCTATCCCGCCACCTTCGTGATGGGCAAAGGGATAGACGGCGATGTCTTTGAGCCCCGGGTGGTGGTTGTAGGCGGCAAAACCCGAGCTTGGGGGGCAGACGGTATCCATCAGGGCTACCGAATAGAGGGCCGGCGCCTTCGCTCTGGCGGCGAACGACAGACCGTCGAAATAGCTCAGTGTCTCAAACACCGCGCGCTCGGCGGTCCGGTGCGCCCGGAGGTAGCGGACGATCTCGAAATAGGGATCGTCGTCGGTGAGCGTGACCGAGCGCGGCACGTTCGTCAGAAAAGGGACGTCAATGCAGGCCGCCGCGAGGGTTTCGAAGGCGGAGACGGCCTGGGCGATGGCCCCGCCCTGGCTGGCGCCCAGAACCGCCCGTCGCGCGGGGTCGAGGAACGGAACGTTCTCAAGGTCGCGGACGAGCCGCACGGCGTCGGTGAACAGCCGCCGGAAATAGCTCGTTTCGGGGCGCAGGATGCCGCGTGTAACCATACCCGGCACATGGGGGCCGTCGCCGGGCGGGGCCTCGTCGCCGGTCGCCCCCGCGCCTCCCGGGCCACCGCCCCAGCCCGAGCCCTGGCCGCGGTTGTCCATCACGACATGGGCAAAGCCGACATTGGCCCAGAAGAGATGCTCCTCGGCCCGTCCCCTACCGCCGCCGTAGCCGAGGAACTCCACGACGAGGGGCAGCGGGGCCCCGGCGTCCTTCGGTCGCATCAGCCAGCCTTTTACCGGCGCGCCGCCGAAGCCCGAGAAGGTCAGGTCGAACACGTCGAGATGGGTGAGCGGGGAGGGGGCGGGCTCAAGTTTCAGCGGGGCTTTCTGCGCCTCCGCCGCGTCGAGGGTCCGCGCCCAGAAGGCGTCGAAATCCGCCGCCTCGATCCCGGCCAGATCGGGGCGGTAGTCCTTAAGCTCCTCTAGCGGAAGATCGAACTGCACCTGTGCCCTCTCCGATTGCCGGCCCGGCCCCCGACCGCCCCGTTCACCCTAGGACCACGCCGGCCTCGGCGGCAAACCCGCGCAGCAAGGCCACGCTGCGGCGGGCCTCGGCGAGGTCGGAGACATGTTCGAGGATAAGCCAGGCGTCGGGCGGCATATGGGGCGCCATGCCGGCAAGGACCGCGACCCAATCGGTTGGGCTGGCGCCCAAAGGGGCGAGGCCCATGTCAATGTGAAAGCCGTCGTTGAGGCCGATATCCTTGATATGCCCGAGCCCGTAGGCCCCGGCATAGCCCTCCACCACCTCCGCGCAGCGGGGGCCAGGGGCGATGTAGTCGCGGAAGTCGAAATGCGAGGTGACGTCGACATTGGCGACCAGCGCTCTGGGGCTGCCCAGCATCTCGTGAAGCCGCCAGAACGCCTCCGGCCCGTCGATGGTGGTTTTCAGATAGGGCTCGATGGAGATCCTCGCCCCCGACCGCTCTGCAAGGGCCAGAAGCGGGGCCAGCCGCTCGGCCATGGTCTCGAACGCGGTGTCGGTCCGGTTCCCGGGATGCCAGGCGCCGAACCCGCTGGGGTCGATGTTCCCGCCGCAGATCACGACGTAAGGACAACCGGTCTCGGCCGCCATCGGCAGGACGGACTTGAGCACTTCGGTCTCGGCCGCAAGGGCGTCGGTGTCCGATGTCAGCGGATTGAAACCAAAGGCGCCGATCTGGCAGACCGAGAGCCCCTTTTTCCGAAGCGGGGCCAGGATTTTCCGATATCCCTCGCGCGCCAGGGCGCCGGCATCGATGGGAACGCCTTCGATCCCAAGTTCGACCGCTGCCGCGACCGTGTCGTCCCCCGCTTCCAATCCAAGTCTCATGTCTTTTCCTCCAGCCTGACCGCTGCCCGGCTCTCGATCGACCGATAGGCCGCATCGGCGATCTCGACGGCCAGGGCGCCGTCCTTCAGCGTTGTCTTGAACGGGCGCTCCTCGTTGATCGCGGCAAAGAAGTGGTCGAACGCATCCGAGTAGCGGGTGCGCTCGATCATCTCGGGCAGGACCGTCAGGCGGCGGATGCCTGTGCCGCCCGGGTCCCACTCAAGGTCGGTCCACATGTGGTGCTGCCCCCGCATTTCGGCCCGCCCGCCGGCGCAGGCGACATCGAGCCGGGGGGTGCCCAGCATGTTGGCCGATCCGCCGATCCCGCCGCAGGTCAGCGCGGCCACGGCCCCGGAGGCGAAGGTCATCGTCAGAGCGGCACCCGTCGCCGAGGGCCGCGCGCCGTCGTCGAAGCCTGCGGCATAGACGGTTTCAGGGCGTCCCATAAGCGCCGCGACAACGTCGAAGAGATGGCAGGAGTTCTCGTTGAGAAATCCGCCGCCCTTCGCCTTGTCCCAGATCCAGGGTGCCTCGGGAACCCAGTCGAAGAGGTATTCGGCATTGAGGATGCGCGGCGCGCCCAGAGGCCCGGATACGAGCTCAACGAGTTCCCGCGCCGGCGCGTGGAAGCGGAAGGAGAACCCGACCATGATCGGGTGGTCGCCGCAGAACGCGGCAAGGTCGCGGGCCTGCGCGGGCGTTCCGGCGACCGGTTTTTCGAGGAACACGGGGAGGCCGCCGTCGATGGCGGCAGCGAGCGCGTCGCGGCGGTGATGGGGCGGTGAGGCGATGACGATGGCATCGAGCCGGGCCTCGCGCACCATGTCGCCGGGACTGGCGTATCGACCGACCGCTTCGGGGTGAATCGCGGCCAGCCGTGCCGGGTCGTGGTCGCAGACGGCAACGACCGCGCAGTCGTTGCGTACGATCAGTGTGTGATAGAGGTGCAACCCAAACCCCAATCCGACGATACCGATCCGAATGCGCCCGCCGCTCCTGGTCGCCGCTCCGTTCTCGTTGCTCATCGGTGACAAGCTCCGTGCCGCTCGCGCGGTGTGCCGCCGCCAGCCGACCCCGCCGTGGCCGTACCTGCCAGGACGGCCGCTCCGACCGCCGACCATGTCATCAAGGGGTCGAGGGGAAAGACCGGACGCGGCAAGGCGCGGTAGTCGACATGCGACAGATCGAGCTTCGCCGCGCCGTCCGAGAGAAGCAGGATGTGGCGCCGGGCGAGGGCGGCGAGGCCGGGGTGGAGATAGCCGAGCTTGACCGCATAGGCCCGGTGGGCACGCGGGTCGATGCCGAGGGCGCGGAGGTCGTCGGGTCCGGTGATCGCGCAGCGTGTCTCGTGGAGCGTCAGCGTGACGTGACCGGCCCGCAGCCGCACCCAGGCGCCGTCGTTCATCCGGCCGCGCCCGAGCAGGGTCGCCGACAGCGCGAGCGGGGCCGGCGGCGACGAGCGGTGTTCGGCCCCCAGGGTCAGCGTGATCGCTTCCCCGGGCGAGAGACCGTGACATCGATGGACGGCACCGGGGGCAAAGATCCCGGGCACCGCGATGTCCGACAGGGCTGGCTCGGCGAGCGCGGCGGCCAGAACGCCCGTCAGGTCGCCCGTGGCGCCTGCGGTGACGTTGTCGCCCGCGTCGCTGAGATAGAGTGCGCCACCCTTGTCCTCCGCCGCCTGCCGCAGACCGGCGGCAACGGGCAGAACCTCGCCTGCAAGCCCGAAGTCCCGACGCCGCGCCCAGACCTCCCCCGCCAGATCCTCGGCGAGGGTGCGGGCGGCCTCGGCGCTGTCCCGGTGGGTCACGAGGACATGCGCGCCGCCCCAAGGGACATCGTTCCAGGCGAACCCGACGAGCAGCGCCGAACCGAGGACGCCCGGCGCCCGGTCGATGTCTCGAAGTCTGGCGTAAAGCGAGCGTGCGGGCTCAACGGTGGTCATCGCGCATTCGCCGGGCAACAGAAGGGGGACGCGCACCGCCGCCGTGACCGGCCGGAGATCGTCGGCCAGAAGCCTCAGGAGAAGGGCGGCGGCGGCGAGGCCGGTTTCATGCGCATCCTCATGCGGGGCTGTGCGATAAGCGGCCCAGCCGTCGACCACCGAAAGCGCTTCGGGTGTAACATGGCCATGAAGGTCGAGGGCGACGACGATCTTCGCTGCCGGTCCGACGACCGAGCGCACCATGGCGAGGACATCGGTGTCGCCGCTGGTTGAAAGCCCGGTCAGCTCCATCGCCCCGTGATTGGCAACGCAGACGCCGTCGAGGGGCAGGGCGGCTTCGAGCCGTTCGCGCAACCCGGCCTTCAGCGCGGCGTAGGTCGCCCGCGGCATCGGCCCGCCGGGCAGACAGCGGACGAACATGATCGGCAGCAGGTCCACATCGGCGCTGCCGAGCGCCTCGACCATGGCGCTGATCGTCCCCAGGCCGCCGCCGCACAGGTCGCTTCCGCGCCAGATGCGGATGTCGCTCCCGGCGAGGGGCAGAGGGGCGGCGAGCATGGTTTCGTGGCTGAACCCCAGCACCGCGATGCGCCGTTTCGCACCGGTCACGGACCCGGACGCGCCGCGAAGGCTTCAAGCTTGTCGTAGAAGTCCCGCAGGATTGCGTCGCGGTCGACCCAATGCACGTAGTGTAGGCCGTGCCGGGCGGCGTCGAAACTCCAGCGGGGCGGATCGTTGAGAATTGGGGCGGGAATGACATTCCCCGGCGCCCATGCATCGTTGAGAACCCAGGCCACGGCCGCCATGTCCCAGATCTGTTTCGACCAGCCCTTATGCTCGGCGCCGTAGCCCTTGAACCGCTCGGCCAGAAAGGCACCGATTGCGCCGTGGGGTTCCACGTAGCGTTCGATCTCGGCCACGCTCGCATGCAGGTGCGAGACCACGCCCATGCAGGGCAGAAGCACCACCGGCATGCCGCTGTCGAAGACGATCTGCGCCGCCCTCACATCCTGCATGAGGTTGAACTCGGCCGTGTCGGGCCAGGTGAGCGCGTGGCCGCCGAGCCAGACGAGCACTATCCGGTCGGCGATGTCGGGGGCTTTGAGAAGGGCCGAGGCGATGTTCGACAGGACCGCGATGGCGATCACGTAGAGCGGTTCGCCGGGCGTGGCCGTCCGGGCGCGGTCGATCAGATCGTCCACCGCCGGGGCCGAAAGGCGCTGCTCGGCGGGGCCCACATAATCCTCAACGCCCTTGTGGACGAGGCCGTCCGCCGGCCGGTTCATCCGGTCGAGAAGGGCGAGGATCTCGTCGTAGCTCTTTTCCATCCCGTCCCTGGGGCCCGTCGAGCGGGTGTTGTGGAACGGCGCGGCGTAGATCGCTTCCAGCCCGATCCGGTCGGGGGACAACAGTGCCTGGACGACCGCGAACTGGTCGTCGATCTCATTGTAGGTGTCGGTGTCGAGGACCGCGCGGACACAGGTCCGCGGCGGGGCCAGCATTGCAAGCCGGTCTGCGTCACTCAGCGCCAACTTCACTCTCCTTCACGGCCATTCGGGGCTCCGGCGCGCCGCGCGCGACAGCCATCGCCCGTCGCGGCGACAGCCAGAAGGGCGGCAGGTAGGCGGGGATGTTGCTGAACGGCAGCACCTCTGGCTTCAGCCTGATCCCCAATGTGTCTGTCATGAAGCGCCGCCGGGCGACGATCCGGCCCCAGGCTTCGGGGTAGCGCACCTGGAACTCGGCCCGGAGCGCGGCATCGGCCAGCGCGATCCCGTCCTCGATATTCGTCGTGAAATAGTTGGTTCCGGTGGCCGGAATGATGTCGAGCTGCACAGCATTGCCAGACGCAAAGCGGATGTCGCTGCCCGGGTAGACGCACGAATGGACCCATTCGTCGTCGTGGATCAGATGGCCCGGATTGAGCCCGATGCCGAAGAAACCGTCCCCGAGCCGGTGCATTACGGCCGCGTGGAGGGACCCGCCGGTCACCCCGATGCCGATGGTTTCGTACCAGGCGACGGCGGCCGAGAAATAGGGCGCGACGAGCCTGTCGACATAGTCGGCGATCTCGTCCGGCAGATCGCTCGCGTCATCGGCGATGAAGCCTGCGCGGGCGTTCAGGGCCCCCCAGACGCCATAGGCCACGGTTGCGGGATCGCCGCGCTTGAGACGTCGGTTCGACGGGCTGGGCAATCCGTGGCGCGCCCGCGAACCGGCGCTCATCATGAGATGACAGCTCAGGGGCAGGCCGTTGAGCCCCATCAGCCGCACGAGCTCTTGCTCGGTCAGCCCCGGCGCCGCGCCGAAGAGCGCGCGTTTGACCCCTTCTGAGGTGTGGCTCGCGGCGTATTCCATCGCGGCCAGGGCGTGGACGTCGAGGCGTGTGCGCAAGCCGGTCTCGGGGTCGGAAAAGAATGCGCCGGCGTTGCGCACCGCACCCGTCGGGCCGACCGCAGCCCGGAGCCGTTCAACGATCCAGTGGGGAAGCTCGATCGCGCTTTGGTCCATGCCATCGGCCGGGCCGTAATGCTTCCAGCCCACCGTCCCGATCCGGGCGCCCGCGCCAATCCCCGCGCCGCCGAGAAGGTCTTCGAGGCTGTCGCTCTGGCCCCGCGGTTGGCCCATGAGGCTGAAGCTCTGATAGAGCGCGCGGGAGAACGGACCCTTGGCAAGCGAGCTATAGGACCAGCCTTCGTTGCCCACCAGAAGCACCGGCTCGCCGGACTTCGGAAGCAGAAGAAGCGTCTCTTCGAACCGGGGGTCGTAGCCGGTAAGAAACCGCACATTGGCCGCATGTTCCCGGTCGCCATAGACGACCAGACCGTCGAGCCCCGCCGCCACCGCCATGGCCCGCGCCGTGCTGACCCGCTCGACATAGACCTCCTCGGGGATGTCCGGCTCCACTTGCGGCTCGCCGAATTCGGGCAGGTCGAGTTCGCGCAGTTCTACCGGTGGATCAAGTGCTGGCATGGGCAAACTTCTCCAGATGGACACCGTAGCGAATTTCAGGCCTAATATAGAAAAATGGCCTAGTAAACCGGTTTAAAAGCGGCTCGGGCGGTGGTTTGGGAGGATTGGCATGGTCGGAATTCGGGATGTGGCGAACGAGGCCGGGCTCGCCCCGGCCACGGTCTCGCGGTATCTCAACGGGCAGATCGTGCTCCGCCCAGAGACCGGCAAGCGCATCGACGACGCGGTCAAGAAACTGAATTATCGGCCAAATGTCATCGCCCGGCGGCTGTCGTCGGGCGACAGCGAGACCCTCGGCCTCGTCACCCCCGACATCTCCTATCCGCTGTTTTCGGCGATCGCCAGCGCGGCCGAGATGGAGGCCACGCGGCAGGGTTACCAGCTCGCAATCTTCAACTCCCGCAACAGCGTGGAGACCGAACTCAACATCCTGCGCCATCTCGAGACGCGCCAGCTCGACGGGATCGCGCTCCTGACCAACCACACAGACACCGCCGCCGCCGCCGAGCGTATCAATGCCGTGGGCAAGGTCGTGCTGATCGACGAGGACGTCACCGGGGCTGAGGCGCCACGTATCTTCGCCGACAACGAGGGCGGCGGTCGACTTGTCGCGCGACATCTGATCGAGATGGGGCACCGGGACATCGCCTTCATCGCGGGGCCCGAGGGAATGATCAGCGCCGAAGAGCGGCGCGCGGGCTTTGCCGCCGAGCTTGCCGCTGCCGGATTGTCGCTCCGGCCCGACTGGACGCTCCATGGCGAGTACAGCGAAGACCACGGGGCCGAAGCGGCAATAACGCTTTTGCGTGCCGAACAGCGACCGACGGCGGTTTTCGCCTGTGCGGATGTGCTGGCCGTGGGCGTCATGCGGGCGGCCCGCGAGCTTGGCGTGGCGCTGCCGGGCGAACTCTCGCTGGTCGGGTTCGACGACATGAACTTCTCGGGGCTTTTGCACCCGCCGCTGACGACGGTGCGCCAGGATGCCGAGGTCTTCGGCCGGGAAGGCGTGCGCGCGCTGCTTCGGCTCCTCAAGGGCGAGCCGACCGTGGAGGTCGTCCGCGTGCCGGTGTCGCTCGTCGCGCGCGACTCGGTGGCTTCGGTGGGCTAGGGCGACGCGCGCCGGCGGCTTTCGGTGGGGCGGTCGCCGGCCTTGAGCGGAGGTTCCGATCTTGCTCCGGCGGTCCTTGGCGAAAAACGCCTCGGACGGGGTCCGGGGCCGCGATCCAACGGAATGCCAAGCCTATCGCGGTCCCGGGTCGAGCCCGGGACGCAGGGGGATTGTGATCTCGGCGCGGAGCATGAACGGCCGCTGAAGACCAAGACCGATCGGCAGAGCCCGCCAGAAGAGGCAGCCCCGCCGCCACGGGCCCCGGCGGCCCCGCGCAACGCGCCTCCGAACGCGGGGGCCAATCAATAGTCGAGCGTCGTCGTCATCTCGTACTTCCGGCCCGTCTCCGACGAGATCGCGGCCCCGGCCATCATCTCGGTGATGTGAAGCCCCCAGTCGACATCCGGTATCGGGTCGAGGTCGTCGACGATGCAATCTATGAGATGCTTGCTGGAGGCGTGGTAATAGTTGAACCCGCCGGGCACCGGCTGTGGCCATTTCGCCTTCGACAGATCGCCGCGTACCGGCTGGTGGTACCAGCCATCGTCATCGACCGACGGCAGGAGGTCCCGCCTGTTGGTGATGATCGACGCCTGGTGCCCGGCGCCGCAGATCAGGTTGCCGTCGGTTCCGAAGGCCTGGAGCGCGCCCGACCCGGACCCGGGCAGCACCGGGTGGAGCACCCGGCCGATGTGAAGCGCACCGACCGACCCGTCGGCCATCTCGTAGATCGAATAGACGTTGTCATAGGCCTCGTTGGGCACCACCACGTCGCGGGGCAGGTCGAGAACCACGTCCCAGTAATTGGCGTCGTCGGGGTCGGTGGCGGACCGCAGGAAGTCGTCATAGGCGTCCTCGGCCACGATGGGATGTTCGCGATGGGCGATGTTGGCCACCGCCAGCACGCTTTTGCAGGCGCCGAGATAGCCGACGATCCCCTGAGGCGCGTAGGGCATGTCGAAGAGAAACCCGCCGCTGTCCTTGGCATAGAACGCCGCCTGGCCATAGGGATTGACGGTGAGCGATTTGTCGTAAGCCGTGGGCCCGGTGATGCCGGAGGTGAACCAGAGCGTCTTGCCGAGGACGCCTGCCCGCACCAGCGCCCGGATCTCGGCGATATCGGGGTCGAGGGGCGAGTTCGAGCTTGGTTCGACAACGACCTTGAGGTCGCTCGCCTTGACCGCTTCGGCGATCTTGCGGGCGTCGTCCATCGACGTCGCCATGGGCTTTTGCAGCAGGACATGCTTGCCCGCATCGATGGCGGCGAGGGTGAAGGGCACATGGGTGCCGGGGGCCGTGAGGATGAAGACCGCGTCGATCTCGGCGCGCGCGAGCATATCGTAGTAATCGTCGTAGACCGCCCCGCCGCCGAAAAGCCGTTTGCATTCCTCCGCCCGCGCGACGCGGTTGTCGCAAAGGGCGGCGATCTCGGCCCGGGTATCACGCATCAGGTAGGGAAGGTAATAGGCTGAAGCGACGACCCCGCAGCCGACGATGCCAATTCTGACTCTGTCAGCCATGGGCGCCCTCCATAAGTTATAATGTTATACCTAATGCATGAGCCCCCGAGTTCCGTCAATCCCGCGACCCCAAGAGCGGAGCCATCGGGACGGCTCGGCCAGTTACAGGCGCGAAGACCCGGGCCCGAGGCAGACCTTAGGCCCCATAAAGTGCGTAAAGCCGTCGCTCCTGTCGCTCGATGAGGCGTTCGACATCCCCGATCGCGGCGGCGTTGAGCCCTTTGCCCGGTGCGCGCTGCATGGGATCGGCGATTGCGCCTCGCAGGGCCAGAACGTGTTTGCGCACCGCAAGCCCCAGCCCCGGCTGCTGTTCGTAGCGCATCAAAGGCAGGTAGCAGTCGAAACGATCCTGCGCGGCTGCCACCGCGCCGGACCGGGTCAGCCGGCAGGTCTCGACCATCATTTCGGGGTAGCCGAACCCCGTCATCGCGCCATCCGCGCCGCGTTCCATTTCTTCGGGGAGGAACAATCCGCCATTGCCGCAGAGGATCGACAGGCGCCGTCGCCCCCTGGCTTCGGCGGCGCGCAGATCGGAGATCTTTTGCAGGCCGGGCCAGTCTTCGTGCTTCAGCATCACCACGCTCGGCAGGGCTTCGACGATCCGGCCGAGGGTCGGCGAGGAGATCGTCACCCCCGTGGCGAAGGGAAAATCCTGCAAGACGAGGGGCACGTCCGACCCGATCGCCTCGACGACGGCGGCGTAATACTCGACGATCTGGTCGTCGGTGCGCAACGTGCCGGGAGGTGCGACCATGACGCCCGCCGCGCCGAGGTCCATCACCGCCTTGGAGAGTTCGGCCATCGCCGCCAAGCCCGGCGACGAGACGCCGACGACCACGGGTCGGGGGCTGGCCCAGTCGATGCTTTTCCGCGCGACAGCCAGCGCCTCGCTCAGGGTCAGCCTTGGCGCTTCGCCCATCATCCCGAGGATCGTCAGACCGTCGGCGCCTTTCTCGAGGTAGAAGTCCACAAGCCTCGGGATGCCTTCGGTGTCGAGGCTGGCATCGTCGTTGAACGGGGTCACCGCAATCACGAAGACGCCGCTGGTATCGGGCCCGATCCCGGGCATCATTCGACGGCCTCGCGCGATGGGTCCCGGCCTGCGGGCGGGTCGGCGTCGCGATCCGCCTCCTCGGGGTAATGCCGCGCCCTGTAGGCACTGGAGAGTTTGCCCGATCTGGCGTCTGCGGCGCGGCTTTCTGCGTCGCGCTCGGCGGGCGGGCCGTAGCCGCCGGCGCCGGGGGTTTCGATCACGATGGCGGCGCCGTCCGGGATCGCGAAGCCGCGGGGCTTTGTCGGCAGGGGGGCAACGCCGCGCTCGTTCGCCACCGCGAAGCCGCCCGTCGCGCCGGAGCCGCCGCCGAAGATGCCCCATGGCCGGGTCGTAAAACGCTCGCCAGCGCCGCTGAACGTGCAGGCATGTCCGATGGGGCGAATGACCCGCCGGATGCCCATTCCGCCGCGAGACCGGCCCGCACCGCCGGAATCGGGCACCAGCGCGTATTCCTCGACCCTGAGCGGGTATACGAGCTCGATCGCCTCGACCGGCAGGTTCGATGTGTTCGTGAGGTTGGCCTGAACCCCGTCCTTGCCGTCACGGTCGGCCCGCCCGCCGACGCCGCCCCCCAAGGTCTCGACATAGACATAGGATCGCCCGTTGCGCGGGTCCGTGCCGGAAAACACCGCCGTGGTATCGGCACCGTTGGAGGCTCCCACAGCCCGGTGGGGCAGGCAGGGGGCAAGGCAGCCGATAACGATGTCCACCACCCGCTGGCAGGTTTGCGAGCGCTGCGCCACGGCGGCGGGGAACACTGCATTGACGATCGAGCCCTCGGAGGCCTCGACGTCGACGGCGGCAATCACGCCTTGATTGTTGGGCGCGTCCGGGTCGAGCAGGGCCTTGAGCGCGAAGCAGACCGAGGCGACAGTGGCGTTCATGGTCAGGTTAATGTTGCCTGGCACCTGCGGCGAGGACCCGGCGAAGTCGAAGAAAATACGGTCGCCGGACTTCTCGATTGCCAGGCGAATGGGAATGTCGCGGGCCTCGACCCCGTCGTCATCCATCACATCCTCGAAGGCGTAGCGACCGTCCGGGATCGCGGCGAACCCGTCGCGTATCCGCCTTTCGGTGCGCCTGAGGATGTCGTCGAAGGCCGATTGAACGTAGGCCGCGCCATAGCGGGAGACGATCTCGACAAGGCGCTTCGATTGCAGGTTGCAGGCGGCGAGCTGCGCGAAGTAGTCGCCGCGGCGTTCAGCGGCCCCTCTGACGTTAAGAAGGAGCATCTCGAAAAGCTCGGTGTTCCACCGGCCCCCCTCGATCAGCCGTACGACGGGTACGCGGACCCCTTCCTGGTGGAGCTCGGTCATACCGCCGGCCATGCTGCCGGGGCTCATCCCGCCGATATCGGCGTGGTGGGCGACGTTGCAACTGAACCCGATCAGAGCCCCATCTGCGAAGACGGGCATCACCATGTTCACATCCGGCAGATGCGAGCCCTGGGCGGTGTAGGGGTCGTTGGCGATGAAGACGTCGCCCTCGGCCATCCGGTCGCCATAGCGTGCGATCGCGCCCAGAACGGCGCCGGTTATCGAGCCGATATGGACCGGCAGGCTGCGCGCGGCCTGCACCACGAGGCGTCCGGCGGGGTCGAAGATGGCCGTCGAATGGTCGTTGCGCTCCTTGATGTTCGTCGAATGGGCGGCCTTCATCAACGCCGCGAAGGCTTCGTCGGTCGCCGAACCGACCGCGTTGAGGAGGATCTCCAGCGTAATCGGGTCATGGGCGGAGGCAGCGCCCCGGGCCGTGGCCATCTCGGGATCAAGCTTCATCGGCGGCTCCTTGTTGCCCGTTGAGGGTGATGACCAGAACGCCCCCCGCTTCGACCACGGCGCGGTCGCCGGGAAAGACGAGCGTTGTGGAATCCATCTGTTCGATGAGTGCGGGGCCGTCGATTGCCTGGCGCTGTGCGAGATCGGCGCGGTCGTAGACCGACGCGTCCTCCCAGGATCGCCCATCGAAACTCACCTTTCGCCGGCCGACGGGCTTTGCAGGTTCGCTTCCATGCGGGGCGGGGCCAGGGAGGGGCGCGCGCGCTCCGGGGGGCGGCGCGGTGACCGCAACGCGGCAATTCACGAGTTCGATGGGCGCGTCGGGGTCGTGGAACCCGTAGGCCTGCTCATGGGCGTCGAAAAAGGCGGACCTGAGGCTCTCGGGTCCGGGAAGCGTCAAACGCTCCACGCTGGCGGCCTTCGCGACTGGCAATGACAGTTCGAAGTTCTGCCCCACATAGCGCGCGTCGAGGCCGACCTCGACCGTGACCTCCGCCGGGTCAGCACCCTCCGCCGAGATCCAGTCATCGACCGCCGGGGCAAGCCCGGCCAGGCGTTCTTCGACGAGCAACCGATAGGTGTCGAGGCAGGTGGTCCTGAGGCTCGCGGCGAAATCGGTCTTGATGTCCGCACACAAAAGCCCCTCGGCGCAGACGACACCCGGGGCGGCCGGCACCAGCACCCTCGGCATCGACAGCGCGGCGGCCACGTCGCGGCCATGGAGGGGTCCCGCGCCGCCGAAGGCCATGAGCGCAAAGCCGCGCGGGTCGTGGCCGCGCTCGACCGACAGCGTGCGTATCGCACGCACCATGTTCGCCACCGCAATCGCCAGGATGCCCGCCGCCGCCTCCTCGACGGACTTGCCCATGGGGTGCGCGATCTTTTCGATGGCGGTTCGTGCCTTTTCGACGTCGAGGGGCATCCGGCCCGCGCCGAGATGGCCCGAAAGCCGGCCCAGGACGAGGTTGGCATCCGACACGGTGGGTTGGGTGCCGCCGAGCCCATAGCAGGCGGGGCCGGGATCGGCGCCGGCACTGGCAGGGCCCACTTTCAGAAGCCCGTCCCGGTCGAACCAGGCAATCGACCCGCCGCCGGCCCCGATTGTGGTGATGTCGACCATCGGCAGGCGGATCGGGAACCCGTCCACATCGCGGCCATAGGCGATCTCGGCTCGACCGTCCTTGATGAGCGCGACATCGGCGCTGGTGCCGCCGATGTCGATAGTGACGACGTTGGGCTGGGCGACCCGCTTGGCGATCTCGGCGGCGCCCACGACGCCGGCGGCGGGGCCCGAAAGCGCGATGCGCACGGGGGCGTGACGCGACGCCTCGATTGAAGCGGTCCCGCCGTTGGATTGGTTGATCCGGAGCGTGGCCGCGGGGACCAGCGCTTGCAGTGCCAGGTCGAGATTGGAGAGGTAGCGGTCGACGACGGGCTGGAGGTAGCTGTTGAGGATGGTCGTTGTGAAGCGTTCGTATTCGCGGAACTCCGGTTGGACATCCGACGACAGCGACACCGCGACATCCGGCATGGCCTCCCGGATGCGCGTGCCGACGGCCCGTTCATGGGCGGGGTTGAGGTAGGAGAAGAGAAAGCAGACCGAGACCGCCGGGACGCCTGATTTCGCGATCTCGGCGACGATCTCGTCGACATCGCGCCAGTCGATCTCGGCAATCACCTGGCCATCCGGTCCGATCCGTTCGAGCACTTCGTAACGGCGCTCGCGCGGGGCGAGCGGGGGCGGGTAGTCGCGGTGAAGGTCGTAAAGATGCGGCCGGACCTGGCGCCCGATCTCGACGAGGTCGCGGAACCCTTTGGTGGTGACCATCGCCACCTCGGCGCCGCGCCGTTGGATCAGCGCGTTGGTGGCCACCGTGGTGCCGTGGCAGAGCCGGGTCACCCGGTCGAGAGGCAGGCCGGCCGCGCGGGCGAGTTCCTGAAGGCCCAGAACGACCGCCTGGCCGGGATCGTCCGGAGTCGTGGGACGTTTCCACAACATCTCGGTGCCGCTGACCGCGTCATAGGCGAAAAAGTCCGTGAAGGTGCCTCCGACATCGACGCCAACGCTCCAACTCACCGGGCCATTCTCCGACCGCATTCAAGTATCGTATACGCAACATATACGCTACCGGCGTCCAGCGGGAGCCCAGGGCCCGTCGCGGCAGGGCCCCCGCCGCTGCAAAGATCCCGCTTCTGCGCGCGCCTAGTCATCGAGGGGCCAAACCGCGTCGCTGGCGATCTCGAGGTCGACCTCGGCCCCGATCTCAGGCAAGAACCCGCCCGCACCTGGGTTAACGCTCATTGCCTCCACAGTTTCGGCGCCGACCTCGATC
Organism: Paracoccaceae bacterium; assembly: GCA_030066905.1. GTDB lineage: Bacteria > Pseudomonadota > Alphaproteobacteria > Rhodobacterales > Rhodobacteraceae > JASJAR01. Next base: position 23,517 of record JASJAR010000034.1, read on the forward strand.
GGGTAATCGATGGATTGCCCGAAGTAGTTCGCCGCCCGGACGGTGCCGGTCATCGCTCCCGGCGCGCCTGCGTCCGGCGGGCGCATCGCGACCCGTTCGGGTCGGACCATCACCCGGCGGGTCGATGCAGTGCTTTGGGGAAGGGTGGCGTGGAGGCGGAGGCCGGCACGGCCCAGCACCGTCAGCGGCCCCTCACGCCCGATGACATCGAGTTCGAGGACATTGGAGCGCCCCAGAAACGTCGCCACGAAGGCGGTGCGCGGGCGTTCGTAAAGCTCGGTCGGGGTGCCGATCTGGACGACCTCTCCGGCATTCATGATCGCCACCCGGTCCGACATCGAGAGCGCCTCGCCTTGGTCGTGGGTGACGAAGATCGTCGGCAGAGCAAGCTGGCGTTGCAGCGTTCGAAGCTCGATCTGCATATGATCGCGAAGCTGCTTGTCGAGGGCCCCGAAGGGCTCGTCGAGCAGCAGAAGCTGGGGGCGGATCACCAGCGCCCGGGCCAGGGCGACCCTTTGTTGCTGTCCGCCCGACAGGGCCGAGGGGTAGCGGTCGGCGAAGTCGGCGAGCTTGACGAGCCCAAGCGCCTCATCGACCCGGCGCGCCACCTCCTCGGCGGGGCGTTTGCGCATCTTCAGCCCGAAGCCGACATTGTCTTGAACGCTCATATGGGGAAAGAGCGCGTAGCTCTGAAACACCAGCCCCACCTCGCGCCGGTGCGGCGGGCGGCCGGTCACATCCGTCCCGGCCATCTCCACGCGGCCGCCGGTCGGGGCGGTGAAGCCTGCGATCATCCGCAGCGTGGTGGTCTTGCCGCAGCCCGAGGGCCCGAGCAGGGTGACAAACTCGCCGGGCGTCACGGTCAGCGTGACATCGCGCACTGCCGTCACCTCGCCGAAGCGCTTGGTAAGGGACTTCAGGACGATCATTTCACGATCTTGCCGCTCGCTACCACCTGGCCCTGGGTCAGGATCAGGGCGGTTAGCAGGGCCGTGCCGACCAGCACCAGCGTCGACGCGGCCGCGATCGACGGTTCGACCTGGAAGGACAGGGTGGAAAAGATCTGCAACGGCAGCGTGTTCTGGAAGGTGGCCAGAAAGAAGGTGACGATGAACTCATCGAAGGACGCGATGAAGGCAAAAATCGCTCCCCCCAGCACCCCGGGCCGGATGGCGGGGAAGATCACATGGCGAAAGACGTTCCAATCGTTCGCGCCGAGGCTGCGGGCGGCCTCTTCCTGCATCCGGTCCACCGATTGCAGGCTCGCCCCGACAGTGACCACAACGTAAGGCACCGCGATGGTCAGATGCCCCAGAACGATGGCGAGGAGTGTGTCCTCGAGACCCATCGACAAAGCGACATGGAGCATCCCGAGCGCCAGGACAAGATGCGGCAGGACCATCGGCGCGATAAGAAGGGCGTAAAGCCCGTTGCGCCCGAAGCCGGGGCCCCGGTCGAGCCCCAAAGCGGCCATAGTGCCGATAACCAGAGCTCCGGGGGCCACGATGCCGGCGACCAGAAGGCTTCGCAGACCGGCCTCGCGCCAGGGCTCGGACTGAAAGATATAGCCGTACCAGCGCGTCCCGAAGCTCTCGGGCGGGAACCGGAGATGGGCCTCGGCGGTGAAGGACTGGACGATGAGGATGAAGAGCGGTGCCGTCAGAAAGACGAGGATGAAGAGCGTGGCGATGAGCGTGAGGGAGGGGAGCTTCATCGTCATCCCCGCCGCCGCTGGAGCGACATCGTTGCCATCAGGATAAGGCCGATGGCCAGCAGCAGAAGCACCGAGACGGCCGAAGCCAGCGGCCAGTTGTATTGGTTGCGGGCAAGGTCGGTAATGAGCATCGGCGTGGTCACGACGAAGGACCCGCCCATGATCGCCGGCGTCAGGTAGAGCCCCATCGACAGGATGAAGACGAGGCTGCATCCGGCAATGAGCCCGGAGCGGCTCAGGGGAAACGTCACCCGCCAGAACACCGCCGACGGCGAGGCGCCGAGGCTCGCGGCACTCTCCTCGATGCGCCGGTCGATGGAGACGAGGGCAGCGTAGATCGGCAGGGCGGCAAACGTGAGGTAGACATGGAGCGTCGCCAACGCGACCCCGAAATTGTTGTACATCAGCGGCAGCGGCCGGGAGATCAGCCCCGTGGCCATCAAGGTCTCGTTGATGAACCCCGTCCGCCCCAGCACCAAAAGCCAGGCGACGTTGCGCACGATGACACTGGTGAGGAGCGGGGCGACGATGAGGGCGAGGATCACCGTGCGCAGCACCGGGCCCGACCGCCGCATCTGCAGTGCGACGGGGTAGCCCATCACCGCCGCGCCAATCGTCACCATCGCGGCAAGCTCCACGGTGCGCCAGAGGATCGGCAGGGTCAGCCCGTCCGTGAGGGCCGCCTCGTAATTCGACAGGTCGAACCCGGGCGTCACAACGCCGGCGTCGAACTCAGCCAGGCTCAGCCCGAAGATCAGGCCCAGCGGGACCACGAATGTCGCGGCGTAGACCGCCGCGACGGGAAGAAGCAGAAGCCATGCCTTCCAAGACCCGTCTTCGGACCCCAGCAAGCCCTAGGCTCCTGCCTCAAGCGCCACCTCTGGCGGCTTTCCACTGGTTCCAGCGGCGCGACCAATCTTCGGAATTGTCGGCGATCTCCTCGAAATTCTCCGGCACCACCTTGGCGATATTTTCCGGCGTCCCGACGACGATCCGGCGCCGCACGTCGTCATTGGGATAAACGACGTTCTTGTTGGGGCTGCCATAGGAGAGGTTGACCGCCAGCGCCAATTGCCGCTCTTCGTTCATCACGTAGTCGATAAACTCCATCGCCAGGTCCGGATTGGCCGCGTTGCGCGGTACGGTATAGGCGTTCCAGCGCGCGAAGAACCCTTCTTCGGGCACGACGAAGTCGAGCGGCACGCCCCGGTCGATGAGCTTGAACACCCGGCCGTTCCACAATGGCGAAATCCCGACCTCGCCGCTGCGGAAAAGCTGCTCGGCCTGGGCGACGGTCGACCAGAGCGAGATGAGGTTCGGCCGCAAAGCGGTGAGATGTTCGAACGTCACATCGTCGACCGGAGTGGGGTCGCGGCCGAAGGCGAGGTTGGCCATCTGCATCGCCTGATCGGCCAGGGCGTCGTTGATCGCGGCAATGCCGCGCATCTCGGGCTTCCACATGTCGCGCCAGGCCGTGGGCGGGGTGTCGAGCATCTCGGTGTTATAGGCCAGCCCCTAGCTCCACAGGCCGAGCTTGGGGCCGAATTCGGTGACGAACCCGTCATGGAAGTTCTCCGCTTCGGTGAGGGTGCCCTGATCCGGAACGGCTTGAAAATGACCTTCAGAGGTCAACCGTTCCGCCAGGTGCCGAAATAGGTCGGGCAGTGGCCCAAGATAGTCTTCCCGCCGGGCCTGTCGCGCTTTTTAGTCGTAGCGATACCCGTAATGCCGGACGCGCCGTTTCAGATCGTTGCGCCAGGGGGGCTGCGTCGATCTCACAGAAGAGCCTTTCGGCCTCATTCCCCTGGATGTAGCTCTCCAGATAGGTCAGCCCGTCCGGCCGCTCATCCGAAAAAAACGAAATCTGCGAAGGCGGTGTGGCCATGGGCTGCGGATGCCTCATTGGCCGTTTTCCGGTGGGTACATCGTGGGTGATCCTTGGGGGCGAAATTGCATTCTGCCGTAGCCGGAACATCTGCTTGCAGCGTTGCCTCGTCCATATTCAAAACACCGTCGTGAAACGGCTTCTCCACGGTTGAGATCGTGATCAGGCTACCGGCTCTGAGGTGGTTCAGGGGGTCTCGAGAAACCGCGCCACGTGGGCATGATTCGGACTTTGCCCTATGCGGCGACCAGACAAGGCTCCCATTGGAAGCTCAAAGACAACCGCGGTAACCTACCAGCGCCCGGTGTCGTCCGTCAGCTGCGTAGCGTCGCCACCGTCTTTTGCTGTTCATTCAGGAACCAAGAGCTTTCCAGTCTTGTCATTTGCGCTGTACCTCAGATCCTCCTCGGCCCCTTAGGCGGCCGCCAAGATCGACGTGGCGGCGACGCGCGGCTTTGGGCACACAGTCAAGACGACGTGCCGATTGACCTTGCCTGCGAACGAGCCGCATCGCTCGTGAACCTCGACTTGGTTTGACTGCTGAGCGGCGGCGCGGAGACGGCCCCTAAGCGCTGCCCATTCGGGCCAATGCATCGACGAAGAAGGGTTGGAAGCCTTCGGGGTGCTCGCTCATCGGGAAATGGCCAAGCTCGTCCATCACCGCCAGTGTGGCGCCCGGGATCTGGTCGGCCGTGCGCTTGGCGTCCTCGGGCGTACAGGTAAGATCGTAAGCGCCGACGAGGAAGTGGACCGGGGTCTCGGCCGTATCGATCTGACCCAGACGGCCGATGAGGCTTTCGTCGCGGGTATAAAAGCCCAGATCCCCGCGGAAGACCCCCGGACCGCTCATCATGAACATCCAAAGCGTGTTCCAGCGCTCGGCCTCGGGAGCATAAGGCGAGATGTTGGCCGAGACGAGGGCTGCGCCCATTTCGCCGCCATGGGCATCGGGGCGGTGGAACCAGTCGATATCGTACCAAGCGGGCTGGAAGTCGCTGGCCTCGATGGCGATGAAGCCCGAGAACGCCTCGGCATGGAGGGCAGCGAGTTGGAGCGCGATCCGCCCGCCCATGGAACAGCCTGCAAGGATCGGGCGGTGGAGCTCGAGCCCCTCGACGACCGCCAGAACCGTCTCGATGTAGACCTCGGTCGTCAGAAGGTATTCTTCGGTCTGAAACCCCTCGGGCGGCAGGGATTTGCCGTGCCACGGCATGTCGAAGGCGATGAGGCGGTGGGCGGCGGTGATCTCGGCGTCGTTCATCAGGTGCCGCCATTGGCGGGTATCGGCCCCGGCGGTGTGAAGGCAGAGGACAGGCCGCCCTTCGCCGGCCTCCTCAAAATAGATCCGGCGCGGGCTGCCGCCGACATCGACCGTTACATAGCGCCCCGTGATCGGCTCGATGCTCATGCGCCTCTGCTTCCCTGTCGGGCCAGAGCCATGAATTCCTTGAAGAACCGCAGGTTTTTGACAAGTGCGAGGATATCGCCGTCGATCCGGCCGCGGCCCATCTTCACGATGCCGAAGATGTCGTGAAACCCCGGCGCGGGGCGCGCCTGCCAGAACTCCCAGAGCGCCTCGGCATCGGTGACGAAGGCGAAACGGTAGGGCGTCTTGCGGCTCGGGCCCTCGGCGATGCCCAGAAGCTTGCCTTTCTCGAAGGTCAGGTAGAACTCGTCGCCGTCGATGCGCAGAAGCACCGTCTCCGAAAAGAGCCGCCCGAGCCGCAGAAGATGAGGCGTGCCGTTATGGACGGCCTGCATGGATTGAAGCGTGGAGAGCATGGGCGAAAGCAGGGGGTCGGACGTAGAAGACCCCGGGCGGCGACGCGGCCGCCCGGGGAGCGGCTCACATCGCGGCGACCTTCTTCAGGACATTGACATCGTCCGGATTGACGAGGTCCGAGGCCGTCCAGCCGTTGAGGTCGTATTCGCTCATGCACTCCTCGGCGAAGGCTTTCATCGCATCGAGTTGGCCTGTGGCCTGGGCAGTCAGGAGCGTCTCGATGCGGATGTTCTCATAGTTGCCCGCATAGTTCGTCTCATAAAGCTCATGCCGCCCGCCGAATTCCGACCCGATCGCGTCCCAAAGAAGCTTCAGAAGCTTCACCCGGTCGATGGCCGCATACCCGTTCGAGCCCCGCACGAAGCGGTCGAGATAGGGGCGCACGGCGGGGCTGTCGAAATCGAGCGCCGAGCCCGGCAGATAGATGAGCCCCGAGGCGACGTGACGCTCGATCAACTCCTTGATCCGGCCATAGGCCATTGGCGCGAAGACCCGGTAGGAGAGCCCCGAGAAGATATTGGGCAGGTTGTAGCCGTCCGTCCCGTCCCACGGGATCGGGTTGTGGACCATCCCATCGGTGATGCCCTTAAAGAGGTTCGTCCATGCGATGACCTCCCCGACGGCGGTTTGCACGCCGCGGAAGTCCTTCGCCCCCGTCGCCTCGACGGCCTTGGCAAAGAGCCCGGAGATGAATTCGAGTTTCACCGCAAGCCGGGTGCAGCCGTGAAGCGTGAAGCGTGGGATGAAGCCTGAGGCGGGGAAGAAGGCGTTGATCTTCTCCACATCGCCGTAGATGAAGACATTCTCCCAAGGCACGAGCACCTTGTCGAAAACGAGGATCGAGTCGTTCTCGTCAAGCCGCGACGACAGCGGATAATCGAAGGGCGTGCCGGTGACGGCGGCGTTCAGCTCATAAGACGTCCGCGAGATCAGCTTCACGCCTTCGACATCCATCGGCACCGTGAAAAGCACCGCAAAGGCCTTGTCTTTGATCGGGATGCCGTAATGGGCGATGAAGTTGTAATGCGTGAGCGCTGAGCCCGTGGCTACAACCTTCGCGCCCGAGATCACGAGCCCCGCATCGGTTTCCTTTTCGACATGAATGAAGACGTCGCGCACATCCTCGATGGCCTTGTCGCGGTCGATGGGCGGGTTGACGATTGCGTGGTTCCAGTAGTCGAGCCGCTCCTGGGTCTTGTTGTACCAGGACTTCGCGTTCTCGGCGTATTCACCGTAAAACCCCGCATTGGCACCAAGTGTGCCGAGGAAAGAGGCCTTGTAGTCGGGCGAGCGGCCCATCCAGCCGAAGGAGACCTTCTGCAATTCCGCAATCGCGTCGCGGGATTTTACGAGGTCCTCGGTCGTCTTCGAGCCGAGAAAGAACGGGTGGGTGGTGCCGTTCGAGCCGTTGTCGCAAGCCACACCGATCCGGTCGGCGTTTTCGTGGAACTTGTCGTACCAGCGCGCGACCATGCGCGTGGAATTCCGAAATGCCGGATGCGTGGTGACGTCCTTGACGCGCTCGCCGTGGATGTAAATCTCGCGGCTGTCTTTGAGGCTGTCGAGATATTCCGAGCCGGTATACGGACCGCTCACCGGTCTGCTTCCGTCCATGATGTTCCTCCCGTCCTGCGGCGGTCTCAGCCGCTTCGATGTGGTTCACCTTTTTGGTGATGGCCGAATTCTGCGCGGCTTTCCGAATTTCCGAAAGGTATCGACCCATACCGTGACCCGAATTCGATATTACCGAATGCTCAGCATGCCATTGCATTCGGCTCTGCCGACCGGAGCGTGCGTGCGGGCAGGAAACGGGAGGCCGTCAATGAAAGCCGCGGCGAGAATCGGCCAGGTTCTGAGCCACTTCACGGTCACCGCGCCGGAGCGCGGGACCGGGGAAATCGCCAGCCTTCTGGGGCTTGCGAACTCGTCGGCCCATGAGCTTCTGAACGGCCTCGCCGAGACGGGTCTTTTGCAGAAACAGGCGCCCGGGCGGTTTCGGCTGGGGCCCCTGGTGGCGGGCCTTGCGCAGGTTCTGGCCAATACCGACGGGGTAATCGAAGCCGCCCGCCCGGTGGTCGCCCGCACGGCGGAGGATCACGGCGAAACCGTGCATGTGGTTACGCTGACCGGACGGCATTTGGCGGCATTGTCGGCCCAGACCGGGAACCGCCCCGTGGGTGTGGCGCGCGGGGTCATCTCGTCGGAAACCCCGCTCCATGCGGTGGGCGCGGGGAAGCTTCTTCTGGCCCAGATGCCCACCGCCGAGCTTCTGCGGCTGATCGAAACGCTAGAACTCACCGGCTTCACCGACCGCACCGTGACCGCCCGGTCGCATCTTCGCGACCAATTGTCGATGATCCGCGAAGACGGGTTCGCCGAAGCCGTTGGCGAATGGCACCGCGATCTCGCCACCTGCGCCGCGCCGATCCGCTCCCATGCGGGCGTTTGCGTCGCGGCCTTCTCGCTGGCGGTTCCCCTCAGCCGCTACGAGCTGCAACCGCGCGCCTACCGCGCCATCGCTATCCAGGCCGCCGACCGGATTTCGGCGCGCCTCGGCTGGCAGGATATCGACCGCCGCGCGGGTCAGTTGCCCGGCGGCAAGTCCGTCTCGTGGGATGACGTCGCATGATCGCCGACTGGGAGAGCCATGCCCCGCTTGCCGGCCATGCCGCGCTGCATCCCCATGACACGCTGGCGCTTTCGGCCTCCATCGTCACGGTGGGAACGTTCGACGGGGTTCATCGCGGCCACCAGGCGCTGCTCGCCGAAATCGTCCGCCATGCGCGGCGAGAGGGGGTGCCCTCGGTGGTCTACACTTTCGACCCGCCACCGAAGACCGTCTTCGGCGGCACGATGCAACTCACACCCATAGGCGAGAAACTGCGCCGGATTTCGCATTTCGGGATCGACCATATCGTCGTTGCGCGCTTCGACCGGGCTTATGCCGCCCGTCCGGCCGCGGCGTTTCTCGCAGAACTCGCCCGGCTCAACCCCGCCCAGGTCTGGGTCGGTGAGGACTTTCGTTTCGGCGCGGGCCGCAGCGGCGACACGGCCCTTCTGGCCCGGCATTTCGACACGCGGGTGATCGACGAGATCGGCTGCCCGGAAGGCGACCGGATTTCGAGCACCCGCCTCCGCGCCCTCTTCGAGACCGGCCGGAACGCGGAGGCCCGCGCGCTTCATGGCTGGCCTGCCGACGGCGTTCTGCCCGGCACCGTCGACTGACCTCGCCCCGCGACCAACAAGGGAGCCTGAAATGACCGCATCGCCCAAGCCGCAACCGGCCCCGGACCGGATCGACCCGATCGCCTTCCGCAACGCCTGCGGCGCCTTCGCGACCGGGGTTACCATCGTTACGACCCGCGCCGAGGGGCGCGACCATGGCATGACGGCCAATGCGTTTATGTCGATTTCGCTCGATCCGCCGCTCATCGCTGTTTCCATCGCCAAGACGGCGAAGATGCTTGCCCTGATCGAGACATCGGGGCGGTTCGCCGTCTCCGTCCTCGCCGCCGGAACCGAGGAGCTTGCGATGCATTTCGCCGGTCGGCCGAGCGAGGCCCTGTCGGACCCCTTGCGCGACCTAGATGGTCTGCCCGTGGCCCGCGCCGCGGCGGCGGTTTTCGCCACCGATGTCGCCCAGGCCGTCGAGGCCGGGGACCATGTGATCTTCATCGGCGCGGTCCGCGCACTCGAAACCGCCCCCGACACCCAGCCGCTCACCTTCCACAAAGGGCGCTTCGGACGGCTTCACGAAGAAACCCCGCCGATGCTCGACCCAAATTGGATGTTTGGAGGCAGTCACTGGTGAGCGGGCCGAGTATCATACGATACCCTGCGGCGCCCCGGGACCGGGTGCTAACCTGGGTTTCATGGCCCGATCTGCGGACCGGGCGCATTCAAGATGACACACGCTGCTTCATGGGAGGAATGTCATGCGCAATGTCACCATCGACAATGTCACCGACGTCGTCGTCGGCTCGCTGGGAAAATCCGGTGAGATCACCGACCGTCAACGCGAGATCATGACCTCGCTCATCACCCATCTCCACGGCTTCATCAAAGACGTGAACATGACCCATGCCGAGTTTCTCGGCGCCTGCAATTTCCTCGCCCGGGCGGGCGCGATCTGTAGCGACAAGCGCCAGGAGTTCATCCTCTTGGCAGACATTCTGGGCGTCGAAGTCCTCGTCGACATGATCTCGAACCCCGTCGCGGCGGGCGAGAGCGAGAGCACCGTGCTCGGCCCGTTTTACCGCGAGAACCCGCCGGTTCTGCCGAAGGGCGCCTCGACGGTGCAGAAGGCGTTCGACAACCAGGAAACGGTCTACGTCGAGGGTTATGTCCGCGACGGCAATGGCAACCCGGTCGCCGGGGCCACGCTCGACATCTGGGAGGATGCGCCGAACGGGCTTTACGAGAACCACGACCCCGACCAGCCCGATTACAACCTCCGCGGCCGGTTCGAGACGGACGAGAACGGGCATTACGCGCTCGTCGCCGTCCGCCCCGTTCCCTACCCGATCCCCGAGGACGAAACGGCGGGCGAGCTTCTCCATTTCATGGGCCATCACCCCAACCGGCCGGGGCATCTCCATTTCATCGTCTCGGGCGACGGCTTCCGCCCGTTGATCACCCAGATCTACGACGCCGACACCGAGTGGCTCGACAACGACTCGGTCTTTGCGGTGAAGGAAAGCCTGATCGGCAAGTTCGAGAAGGCCCCCGAGGGTGCAGACACCGACCTTGTCTTGCGGTTCGACTTCACGCTCAGGCGCGCTGGCGAAGCGCAGATGGCCGCCGAGTAGCACCGCCGCCCCGGGGCCGTCGCCGGTCCCGGGGCGTTAACCGATCCCCCGAAAGTTCCGATCCTCCTGTCGAGACCCGCCATGAATGTCATCAAGACCGTCCCTGGCCACAGCCGCCGATGCCTAGATGAGGCCGCGCTCCAGATCGACCGGATCGAGACGCTCAGGGTCGACGCCCCGACCGTCCGGGCGCACAAACTGTCGAACACCGAGCTTTCTCAGAAAGCCATCGTCATCGTGCGGGTCACGTTGAAGGACGGGGCGGTGGGGTACGGCGAGGGCTCGACCCTTGGCGGGCCCCGCTGGGCCGAGGAATCGCCTGAATCGATCCAATCCACCATCGAGACGTACCTCGCACCGGCCCTTCTCGGGCGCCCGGCGAACCGGTTCGAAGCGCTCGCCGCCCTGATGGCCAAGGCGGCAACCCGCAACACCGCCGCAAAGGCAGCGGTCGAGAGCGCGCTTTACGACGCGGTGGGCCAGTCGCTGAACCTGCCCGCCGCACAGCTTCTGGGCGGGCGGGTTCATGACGGGTTCGAAGTCATCTGGGCCCTGGCCTCGGGCGATGTGGATCAGGAAATCGAAGAGGCGCAGGCCAAGCTCGACGCCCGCGAGCACCGCCGCTTCAAGGTCAAGATCGGCCTCAATGAGCCCCGGGCCGAGATCGCGCGGCTCGCAAAGATTGCCGAAGCGCTGCCCGGTTGCGCGTTGATCGCCGATATCAACCAGGCTTGGACACTGGCGCAATGCAATCGCTGGATACCGGCTCTGGAAGAGATTGGCGTGGCCCTGATTGAGCAGCCGCTGCCGGCGGGTGAGCGGGCCAATCTGGCGCGCATCGCCGCCCGCAGCACCGTGCCGGTCATGATTGACGAAGGGGCCTTTTCCCTCTGCGAGGTCGCCGAGGCCGGCGCGGTCGGGGCCGGCACCGTTCTGTCGCTGAAGCTGGTCAAGAGCGGCGGGATGATGGAATTGAAACGCGCCGCCGGCATCGCCACCGCCCATGGGATGGAGCTTTACGGCGGCTGCCTTCTCGAAAGCGGGATCGGGGCGGCGGCCCATCTGGCGGTCTTCTCGACACTGCCCGAACTCCATTGGGGGACCGAGCATTTCGGCCCCCGTATCCTTGCCCGCGACCTGACGCTCAGCGGTCTCACCTTCAGGGATTTCCGGATCGAATGCCCCACGGGCCCGGGCTTGGGTGTCACCGTCGACGAGGATTATCTTCTTGCATTGGCCGACGGGCATTGGAGGGTGGCGACGGCCTAGGGGCCGGGGTGGCGACCGGCCGCGCGAGGGGGCGTCGGCATGAAGATCAGATGGCTGGAATACTTCGTGACCGTCGCCGAAGAGCGCCATTTCGGGCGCGCCGCCGAACGGCTCGGCATCGCCCAACCCCCGCTCAGCCGCCAGATCAAGCAGACCGAGGACGAACTCGGCGTTCTGCTCTTCAACCGGGGCCGGAGCCAGGTCACGCTGACCCAGGCGGGCGAGAAGTTCTTCGAACGGGCACAAGAGCTACTGGCGCTTCTCGAAGAGGCCCAGCTCGAAGCCCGCCGGATCGGCGGCGGCGCCGAGGGCCGCCTGCGGATCGGCTTTGTGGGCTCATCGACCTACGGTGTCGTGCCCAACATCCTGAAATCCTACCG
>JASJAR010000035.1 GCA_030066905.1 Paracoccaceae bacterium
TCGCCCGGGATTGGTACGGCCTGCAATCGGCCGAGGAACGCATCTGGTGCCTGACCGAGCCCCATGTGCACCCGATCTTTTCGGCCAATATCTTCCTCGTTCTCGGGCGCGACGCCGATCTGGTGATCGATGCGGGCATGGGCATCGCGCCGCTCCGCCCGGTGCTCGACGGCCTTCGGCCCGACCGGGGAAAACCGCTTTGGCTCTTCGTAACCCATACCCATGTGGACCATATCGGGGCGGCTCATGAATTCGACACCAGGCTGGTGCACCCGCTGGAAGTCGGGGGCCTCACGGCCCCCGAGCCCTGGAGCCTCGATGCGGCCGACATCTCACCGGTCTTTCGGCAGCTTTTTCTCGATGCGGGCTATCCGCCGCTCTGGCCGATGCTGATCGACGCGGTGCCGCGCTCCGGCTACGACCCGGCCGGTTACGGACTCCGCCCGGCTCCGGCGACCGGCACGGTGGACGACGGCGACATCGTCGACCTCGGCGATTGGCAGGCGGAGGTGATCCACATGCCGGGGCACTCGCCCGGCCAGATCGGGCTGTGGCACGAAGGCTCGGGCACGCTTTTCGGAGCGGATGCGATTTACGATGGGCCGCTGATCTACGACGGGCCCGGCATGAGCACCGAGGATTATGCCCAGACCTTCCGACGTCTCCGGAAGCTTCCGGTGAAGACCGTCTATGGCGGGCATGACCCGGTTTTCGGGCGGGAGCGCTTCTACGAGATCATCGGCGACCATCTCGCCCTTTGGGCGTAGCCGTCGACGAGCCTTGAGCGCCCCGGGCTTGATCCGGGCCTCGGGCAATTGACGCGCCCCGTTCGTCGAGGTCCCGGGCCGAGCCCGGGACAGGGCGCAGTGGGCGCGACCCCGCTCAGGCCGCGCTCTCTTCCGCCCGGCGCGCCGCGAAATCGCGCTCCAACGCGCGGCCGAAAAAGTCCGTCGCCCTGAACGCCAAGCCCTCGGTTTTCAGTGCCAGCACGGTCTTGCCTTCCCAAAGCGGGTTCGTGGCCAGGCAGGCCACGCCGTCCGACCCCGCCCAGTGCCCGAAAACGTACCCTTGGGCGAATTGCCGAGCCACCTCCGACCCACGGTCGCCGGCGCGCAGGGCCGCTCGTGCCGCTTCGGGCGCCCCAGGCTCGGCGGGGCCGAAACCGAAGACGAAGCGCTGTCCGACAGAGACCAGAAACCCAAGCTCATCGCCGGCGCTATAGCGTTCGGCAAAGGCGGTCTCCTCGCCGGTGCGGTGCCAAAGCTCGGAATACTCCGCATGGATGCCCTCTTCGATGAGTTCCGACCAGGCCTCCATCCGCATCCGCCCCGCATCGACCGCTGTCGGTTCCCCGTGCCAGTTGATCCGACGTTCCCAGGTGCAAATGTCGCCGTTGAGCCTGATGGCTCCGGCAAAGCCTTCCGCCCCCAGAAGATCGAGAAGCGTCGCCCGGCCGAGATCGGCCAGAGCGGTCGCGCCGCGCACATCGGGGCGCGGACAGGGGATGCGAATGTCGGCATAAAGCGATCCCACCTGCATCCAATGGACTGCCGTTTCGTGGTCGATCACGCCCGGCGCCTTCAGCCAGGCCCGGCGCCAATGGCCCTGGAGGTCGGCCAGATCGATCATTCGGCGGCGAGTTTCGCGCTGCCCATCGCCGCGATCATGTCGGCGGCCGAGATCACAGCACCGGTCTGGAGATACTCCATCGCGTTGAGCGAGGCTTGATGCGCCTCGGGCGAGGTGCCGCCGACGCAATCTTTGACCACCCGGCAGTAATAGTCGTGCTGGTGGCCGTCGACGAAGGTGTAATGGACGCAGACATCCGTCATGCCGCCCACCATGATGAGCGTCTCCGCCTTGAGCCCCTTGAGGAGGATTTCCATCTCGGTTCCAAAAAACGCCGAGTAGCGCCGCTTCGGTACGAAATAGTCTCCCGGCTGGCGGCCCATCTCTTCAAACGCCACCGGCGTGCCGGGCTCGCCCTCCATGCAGTGGATGTCTTCCGAGCCATCGAGCTCGCGGCCATAGTCGACCATGTCGCGGCGGTGGATTTCCTGGATGAAGATCACCGGGATACCAGTCTCATGGGCGGCATCGACGATGCTGCGCGCGCGCTCCATGGCGTCGCGGTAGCCGTCCATCACGGGGATCCCGGCCTTGACGTCCATGAACGCGCTTTTCTGGATGTCGATGACGAGGAGGGCGGCGTTGCCGACGATTGTGGGTTGGCGGGCCATGGGGTCTACTCCCTAGTTGCGAGATTGGTCCGCACCCATCAGGCGCGGAAGGTCGCCCCAGCGGGCGATGGCGGAGAAAACGGCGATTGAGACGACGATGAAGGTGATGGCGGCCACGGCCATGGTGGGCGTGTAGCCGTTGCGAAGCGAGTTGAAGATTTGCAGCGTCACCGTGGCGTAGGAGGAGGCGGAGACGAAGAACATCACGATGAACTCGTTGAAGGACAGGACCAGCACGAAGAAGAAGCCCGAGAGCGTGTAGGGCAGGGTCTGGGGCAGGACGACGGTGCGAAAGGCCTGGGCGTCCGTCGCCCCCATGGTGGCGGCGGCGTCGAGATGTGACCGGTCGATGGATTGAAGACCAATGGAGATGGTCACGAGCGGCAGCGCCATCAAAAGAACCGCGTGGCTGACGACCCCGGCCCAGAGGTCTCCCAGACCGCCAAGGAACCCCCAGTAGAAGCCGAGCCCCACGCCGAAGACGATGGGCGGGACGGCGAAGGGGAGCGAACCGAGCCCGGCGATCACCTGAGCGAGTTTTGAGCCCGAGGACCAGAGCATATAGGCGATGGGCCAGGCGAGAAGGACGGCGAGGGAGGCCGCGCCGACGGCGACGATGATCGAGTTTTGAAGGGCGTTGGTCCAAACGGGTTCGGTGAGGAAGAACTCGGCAAAGCGCGAGAGTGTCGGGTCTTGAGGCGGGAAGAACATCGACCGCCCGCCGTTGAGCGCCGCCCCCGACACCACCACGATGGGAAGGGCCAGCACGAGCGCCGAGAGCGCCATGTAGAGATGCCCCAGCGCCCGCATCACCGCGCCGCCGCCCAGCGGTTGAGCATGTGCCCAAGCGTGAGGCAGATCCCGGCGGAGACGAGAAGAATGACGGCCATGGTCGCCCCAAACGGCGCATTGAGGTTCGCGCCCCGGACGTTTTGGTAGATCGCCACGGCGGTGGTGTGTTTCGCGGGATCGGCGAAAACCGTCACGGCGACATAGGTGCCGAGGAGAAACACAAAGAGCAGAAGCGTCGTGCCGAAGAGCGGCAGGCGCACGCTCGGCAGGATCACCGTGCGGAGGACCTGCCAGTTGTTCGCCCCCATCGTCCGGGCGGCTTCGGAATGGGAGGGGTCCATCCGCGAAAGTGCCGGGTAGAGCAGGATCACCGCATAGGGCCAGACGAGGTAGCTCATCGTCAGGATGGTGGCAAAATCGGAGGTTTTGAACTTCACGTTGCGGGGGTTGGCGAGGCCCCAGTCGCGCAGGGTCTGGAAGTGGCCGGTGTCTTTGAGCCACTGGGTGAGACCGGTGGATTTGAAGAGGGCGGGGAGGCCGGAGTTGTTTGACAGAAGAATGTCCCAGCCCATCACGATGAAGACTTCCGAGAGCGACAGGGACGAGAGGATAAAGACGAGCCAGGCCGCCTGGGCCGAACGGCGGAGGCGCGTGAGAAGGAGGGTGAAGGGAAGGGCCGTGAGCACCGCGATGCAGGAGGCGATCACCGCGTACCAGAAGGAATAGCCGAGCTGGCCGATGTAGAGGAAGGTGACCTCATCGGGCCAGAGCGTGCCGACGAAGAACCGCTGGTAGTTCTCGAAGGTGAAATCCCAGACCCAGGCCGCACCTTCGACCTTGCGGCCAAAAGAGATCGCCAGGACCAGAAAGAACGGCACCAGACAAAGCGCGAAGACGAGCCCGGCAAAGCCCCAGGGCAGAAGCTTCGACCAGTTGAGCCGGGTCGCCGCAGCCGGTCGGTCCCCTAGGGGGACGTCGATACCGTCGGCGACACTCATTCGGCGGCCACCTTCTGGGCGGGTGCTGCGCGCGGCACCGCGAAGACATGGAGCGCTTCGGGGGGCAGGCGCACCTCCGTGGTCTCGCCCTTGGTCAGCACCTCGCCCTTCTCGCCGACGGCATATTCTATGACCATGGGCCCGAGGCCCGTGTCGAGATGGTATTCGCGCATCGGCCCCAGATCGCGCACGAACGTCACCGTGGCGGGGACGACATTCGGCCCCGGCCCCTCGTTGATGCCCGCCCGCTCGGGCCGGATGGCGACCTTGACGGGCGAGCCTTCGAGGAAATTGGCCTCCGCTGTGAGGAGCGTGTCGCCCACGCGCACGCCGCCCGGCTCGGTGACCCCATCGAAGAAATTCGCCTTGCCGATGAAGTCGGCCACGAAAGCGTTTTCGGGGCGGTGGTAGATGTCTTGAGGGCTGCCCACCTGCTCGACGCGCCCGTTCGACATCACCACGATGCGGTCGGCCATGGTCATCGCTTCGCGCTGGTCGTGGGTGACGACGATTGTCGTGATACCGAGGCGCTGTTGCAGGAGACGAAGCTCCACCTGCATGTCTTCGCGGAGCTTCGCATCAAGGGCCGACATCGGCTCGTCGAGGAGGAAGACGTCGGGCTCTTGCGCCAGCGCGCGCGCAATGGCGACCCGCTGACGCTGGCCGCCCGAGAGCGCGCCGATGCGCCGGTCCCCGAGCCCCGAGAGTTGGACGAGGTCAAGAAGACTGTCCGCCTTGGTCGCCGCTTCCCCCCGCGAGGTCCCCGCGATGGTCAGCGAATAGGCGACGTTGTCGCGGACGGAGAGATGGGGAAAGAGCGCGAAGCTCTGAAACACCATCCCGAACTTGCGCTTATGGGCCGGCCGGTCGGTGATCGGCACTGACCCCAAAAAGATCGCCCCCAAGGTCGGCGCCTCAAGCCCCGCAATCATCCGCAAGAGCGTGGTCTTGCCGCAGCCCGAGGGGCCGAGAAGGGCCGTCAACTCGCCTTCGGCAAAGGTCAGGTCGGTCGGTTCGACGGCTGTGACACCGCCGAACCGTTTCGAAATGCCTTTCAGGACGAGCCCCGGCATGGGGGTTTATGCTCCGGCGAGCATCTTGTCCCAGGTCTCTTTGATGAAGGTCTCCTTGTCGAGATAGGCCTCGTAGGCGGGCTTGATCGAGGGGGTGCCGGAGACGAAGGCGAACTCGTCGTCGGTGAGATCCGTCATCGACTTGTCGACCAAGGGGGCCGTGCCGATCATCCGGCTCATCAGCGCCTGCGTTGCCGGGTCGGAGGAGAAGTTGATGAACTCCGCCGCCTCATCGGCCTTCTCCGAGATCGACGACAGGCACCAGGAGCCGTAATCCTGCGGGTTGCCCTCCTTGGGGAAGACGGCCTGGATCGGGAAGCCGTCGAGCGCCATGAGGTTCGAGACGTCGAGGTAGTATTGCCCGCCGATGATGTCGCCGTTTTTCATCGACTGTTCCATCTGGCTTTCGGCCGACCACCAAAGGGCGACATTGGGTTTGATCTCGGCGGCTTTCTCGACGAGGGCGACGATGCCATCGTCGGTCGCGAAGGTCGCCTCGCCCTCGAAGAAGGTCGCCGCGACGATGTCGAGGAATTGCGAGTTGTAGTTGCGCGAAAGGCCGAGGGAGGCCTCATAGACCGAGCTGTCCCAGAACTCTGCCCAGCTTTCCGGGGCCTCGACCTCGTTGGGGTTGATGACCATCGCGGTGAACCACGACATCGCGCCGACCCCGAGCGCCCCTTCGCTCGCCTCATAGACAAAGTAGCTGTCGAGGTTCGACGCGGCGGGAATTTTCGCGAGATCGAGGGGTGCGAGAAGCCCGCCGATGCGGCTTGCCTTGATGAGTGTGTCGCGGGCGTAAAGCGAGAGGTCCGCCGGCACGTTTCCGGCGGCCGTGGCCTGTTGCATGGTCACGAGCCAATCGGTGGAGTTCGGTTGGGTGACGCTTTCGACCTCGATCCCGGTGGCCTCGGTGAAGGCGGGGTAGACATGTTCCTTGAAGCTGTTCTCGAAGTAGCCGCCATAGGAGCCGATCTTGAGGCTCCGCGCTTGGGCGATGAGCGGTGTGGCAAGCCCGGCCGCGGCAACGCTCGCCACGCCGGTTTTCAGAACGCTGCGTCGGTTGAGTTTCATCTTGGCAATCCTTTTTCCCAGCCGCGCGTCCACGCCCGTTGAGATGGGCGGCGCGCGGGTCCCCAGTCATGCGTTAAATGCGAGACCAACGACGCCCCCGGTCAACGAAAGCTGACCCAAATGTCGGCTACCGCGCGGGCAAACGATCAAATTTGAAGCAGTCGCCCCCGGCGAGGGACTAAGATTAATCGTCTGTGATTCCCTTCGCGGCGGGGTTGGGCAAGGTCTCTCGGGCGGACGAGATGGAGAGACGCGATGCCCCGGGGAACGATTTCAAATGACCAGAAGGCGCTGACGGTGGACGATGCCACGCTGCCGGTGGTCGATCTTGCGGGGCTCTTTGCGGGCGGGGATGAGGCCAAGGCAAGTGTGGCGGCTGCGCTCGGCGAGGCCGCGCGGACCTCGGGCTTCTTCTACACTACCGGGCATGGGGTCGCGCCGGAGTTGATGGAGGCGATGTTTGCCGCCTCCCGCGAATTCCACGAAAAACCCCGCAGCTTCAAAATGAAGTACTGGTCGGGGTTCACGACCAACCATCGCGGCTACGTGCCGTTCGAGGAGAACGGCTCGGACTTCCCGAAAGTCATCAACTTCAACGAAGCCTGGGACATGTCCTACGAGGCCCCCGCCGACCACCCCGATTACCTCGCCGAATGGCGGATGACAGGGCCCAATGTCTGGCCCGATATCCCCGGATGGAAGGAGACCGTCTCGACCTACTACGACGCGGTGTTCAACCTCGGCTTGAGGCTTCTCGATGCGCTGGCGCTCGAGCTCGGCGTCGAGACCGAGGAGCTGACCCAGCACATCACCTACCCGACCTCCCAGCTTCGGATGCTGCGCTATCTCGAAAACGACATGCCGGCGACGAAGGACGTGGTCGGCATCCAGGCCCATTCGGATTTCGAGTGCTTCACGATCCTTCTGCAAGGCGGGCCGGGCTTGCAGGTGATGAACGCCGAAGACGTCTGGATCGAGGCGCCGCCGATCCCGGGGTGTTTCATTGTCAATATCGGCGATATCTTCGAGACCTGGTCGGGCGGCCAGTTCAAATCGACCCAGCACCGGGTGATCAATTCGGGGCGCGAGCGTTATTCTTTCCCGCTGTTCTTCGGGCTCGACTATCATGCGGTCGTGGAGCCGCTGGAGAAGTTCCGTACGCCCGAGACAGTGGAGAAATACCCGCCGATGAAGGCCGGCGAACACTTGATGCGGATGTCGATCGGCGCGTTTCGGTACATGGCCGAGGCCAAGGCGGCGGGGGTTTTGGTGCCCGACTACGAGGTGCCCGAGGAGAACCCCTTCAAGCGTGAGGCGAAGGAGCCCGGGCCCTGAGATGGACCCCCATCCGGACTTCGCCGAGACAGCTCTGCCGCGCAGCGCGCAGCTTCCAAGCTTCCGGCTGACGCCGCTGGGGCCCGAGGTCGCCGAGGAGGATTACGAGGCGGTGATGTCCTCGGCGGACGTCCTGAGGGGCGTTTTCGGGGACGATTGGCCTTTGGGCCTTACCTTGGCGGACAACCGCGTCGACATGGGCTGGCATGACCGGGAATTCACCGCCTGCCGGTCTTTCGCCTGGGTGGTCCGGAGCCCCGGAGGCGAATACCTCGGCTGCGCCTATGTCTATCCGGCCATCGGCGCGCGGGGGGCCGCGGATGTGGTGACCTGGGTGCGCGATGTGGCGGACCGCGCCGAAGTCATGCGGGCCTTCAACACCGAATTCGCCGACTGGCTGGCGCCCTTCGTTCCGGCAGGGGTCGCCCTGACCTGGCGGTCGAGCCCCACCGTCTGACGCGGGCTCGCGCACCCGAACTGATCGGCATCAAGGCCGCCGCGACCTCGAACGGGCAGGGTTTGAGCATGAGCCAGAAACCGCGCGCCAAACCGTCGAAAGTCTCCGCCGCGGCGCCAAGCCAGTTGCCGGCACTGCGCGACCAGCCGACCCCGGCGCCCGAGCACCGTTACGACAAGCTCGACCGGGCCACCCGCGCCGCCCTGGCACAGGCCACGGCCGGGGTGTCGCCCCATTCGATCATGGCCACCTGGATGGACTGGGCGCTGCATCTCGGCCGCTCGCCCGGCCGCCAGTTGGAGCTTTCCGAGCGGGCGGCGCAGAATGCGGCCAAGATCGGCGAGCAGGTGCGGTCTCTGGCGATGGGCGAAGAGAAGCCCGCCCCGTTCACCCCCCGGTCCCACGACCACCGGTTCCAGGCGGAAAGCTGGGGCCGGGCGCCGTTTTCGATCTGGGCGCAATCGTTCCTGGCGATGCAGGATTGGTGGGACGCGGCGACCGACACGATGCCGGGCCTCGCCAAGCGCGACGCGGACCGGGCGCGGTTTCAGGTGCGCCAGGCCCTCGATGTGGTCTCGCCGTCGAACTTTCCCTGGTCGAACCCGGAGATCATCGAAAAGACCATTGAGACCGGCGGGCGCAACCTCATCGAGGGGGCGGGGCATTTCTGGGAGGACTATCTCCAGACCGTCACCCAGTACCGCAAACCCCCGCCCGAGGGCCTTGAGATCGGCGAGGACCTCGCCGCGACCCCCGGCGAGGTGATCTTTCGCAACGAGCTTTTCGAACTCATCCAGTATGCGCCCACGACGGACGCGGTCGCTGCCGAGCCGGTGCTCTTCGTGCCGGCCTGGATCATGAAATACTACATTCTCGATCTATCGCCGGAAAACTCGATGGTGAAGTACCTCGTCGATCAGGGCTTCACGGTATTCATGATCTCCTGGGTGAACCCCACCGCCGAGCACGCCGAGGTCTCGCTCGACGATTACCGCGCGCGCGGGGTGATGGCGGCGCTCGACAGGATCGGGGAGGTGATGCCGGGGCGGAAGGTCCATGCCAACGGCTATTGCCTCGGCGGCACGCTTCTGGCCATTGCGGCGGCCGTGATGGCCCGAGAAGGAGACGACCGGCTGGCGAGTGTGACGCTCATGGCCGCCCAGGTCGATTTCGCCGAAGCCGGCGAGCTTCTTCTCTTTGTCGACGACAGCCAGGTCGCCTTCGTCGAGGACCTGATGTGGCTCCAGGGCTATCTCGACCGGCCGCAGATGACGCGCACCTTCGCATCGATCCGCGCCGAGGACCTGATCTATTCCCGCGCCGTCAGGCGGTACTTCCTCGGCAAGGACGATCTGCCGACCGACCTCACCGTCTGGAACAACGACACCACGCGGATGCCCGCGCGGATGCATTCGGAGTACCTCCGCAGCCTCTTTTTGGAAAACCGCCTCAGTGCGGGGCGCTTTGCGGTGGAGGGTCGGGTGGTGGCGCTCAAAGACATCGCCTTGCCGATGCTGGCCATCGGCACCGAGACCGACCATATCGCGCCCTGGCGGTCGGTCTACAAAGTGAAGCTCTTCACCGATTGCGAGGTGACCTTCGTGCTGACCAGGGGCGGGCATAACGGCGGCATCCTGAGCGAGCCGGGGCACCGGAACCGGCATTACCGGATCGACCGGCGGGCTCCGGGGGCGCTTTATGAAGCCCCCGACCGGTGGGTCGAGCGGGTGCCCCGGCAGGACGGGTCCTGGTGGCCGGAGATGGCGCGTTGGATGCGGGAGCGTTCGAGCGGCACCGCGCCTCCGCCGAAGATGGGGACATCGCTTGGCGAGGCACCGGGGGAGTATGTGCATCTTGCCTGAGAGGCGCGGCGGGGTGGGGTTTTTCGGCGCACGCGGTTGCGGTTTGGCCTTGAGCGGCCGTTTGGGTCTTGCTCCGGCAGCCCTTGGCGCAACACGCCCCGGACTTGATCCGGGCCTCGATCCGCCGGAGTGCCAAGACTATCGAGGTCCCGGGTCAAGCCCGGGACGCGGGTCACTCGGGGTCGGGGCGCGCAGCATCAACGCCCGCAACAGCCCAAGAGCCGAAGATCGGGTTCGACCCATACTGATCCCGGTTCGGATGATCCCGCACCCCACCGCACGCTGCCCCTACGGCCCGTCAACCTTTTCGCGCGATAACCTCTCCCTGCGATGCGCATCGCCAGACGGCCCTCGGGCCGTCCCGGACCCGGGTAAGAACCGGACCGGGGCGGTACCGGTGACAGTGGATCCACTGCTTCATGGACCGACACTTCCTCCCCGCCATAACGGCAGCCCCAGACCGCCCCCGGAGCATCCGGGCCGGCGGCAAAGGGCGTTGGGGCGCGCCTTCGTCAGTGGAAATCGCGCGACTTCGGAATGATGCGCACATTGCGCGGGTGCCGGCCGTGGCCGCGCGGGTTTTGCGGCCGGGCGACCTCGTCGGCGCGGGCGAGGGCCGTGCGGGGCTCATGGGCGTCCGAGAGCCGTGAAAGATCGCCCGTCCGGTCGTAGACCCCCGTGGCGATGAGGTGGATCACCCCTTCCGCACTCTTCTGGATATGGCCCGTGACCAGCGCCAGTTTCGCAGCCATGATCGCCCGGCGGAAGCGCTCGAATTTCCGCGCCCAGACGAGCACGTTGACCACACCCAGCTCGTCTTCGAGGGTCATGAAGATCGCGTTGCCTTTTCCTGGGCGCTGGCGGATCAGCACCACCCCGGCGGTGCGAACCCAGGTGCCGTCCGGCGTGGCGGCGACATCGGCCGAGGAAGCGACCCGCTCGGCGGCAAAGCGCGGCCGCAGGATCGCCATGGGATGGCTTTTGAGCGACAACCGCGTCATCTGGTAATCGGCCACCACATGTTCGGCGAGCGCCATTTCCGGCAGGGCCACATCGGGCTCGGGCGAAAGTTCGTTATGGCGGGCGGCCTCGAACAGCGGGAGCGGCAGGTCGTCAGGAAGGCGGCGAACCGCCCAGAGGGCGGCCCGCCGGTCGAGCCCGAGGGAGCGGAACGCATCGGCATCGGCCAGGGTCTTGAGCGCCCCTTGGGGGATTCGGCAACGGCGCCAGAGTCGTTCGACGCTCTCGAACCCCTCACCCCTTGCCGCGACAAGGGCTTCGGCCCAATCCTCGCGGAACCCGTCGATCTGGCGGAAGCCCAGACGCAGCGCCTGACCGCTTTCGCCCGGCTCCAAGGTATTGTCCCAATGGCTGTGGTTGATGTCGGCCCCGCGCAGCTCCACCCCGTGCTCGCGGGCATCGCGGACGATCTGGGCGGGCGCGTAGAACCCCATCGGCTGGGCGTTGAGAAGCCCGCAGGCGAAGGCCGCCGGGTGGTGGTGTTTGATCCAGGACGAAATGTAGACGAGCTTGGCGAAAGACGCCGCATGGCTTTCGGGAAAGCCGTATTCGCCGAAGCCCTTGATCTGGTCGAAACACCTTTGGGCGAAGTCGCGCTCGTAGCCACGCGCGACCATGCGCTCGACCATGAGCGCTTCGAAATTCTGGATCGTGCCGACATGGCGGAAGGTGGCCATGGCCCGGCGCAGGCCATTGGCCTCTTCGGGGGTGAACTCAGCCGCGACCATGGCGATCTTCATCGCTTGTTCCTGAAAGAGCGGCACGCCCTTGGTGCGGTCGAGGACCTTCCTCAGTTCGTCCGGATCGTGGGGCGGTTTGGGCGACGGGTAGACCACCTCCTCCTCCCCGTTGCGGCGTCTGAGATAGGGGTGGACCATATCCCCCTGGATGGGTCCGGGCCGCACGATGGCGACCTGGATGACGAGGTCGTAAAGGTTCTCCGGCCTCAAGCGCGGCAGCATGTTGATCTGGGCGCGGCTTTCGACCTGGAAGACCCCGATGGAATCGCCCCTCTGGAGCATCGCGTAGACGTCTTTGTCGTCCGCAGGGACATCCGCCAGCCCGAGCTTCGGGCCACCATGCGCGCCGATGAGGTCAAGGCATTTGCGGATGCAGGTGAGCATCCCCAGCCCCAGCACATCGACCTTCATGAGGCCGAGGACGTCGATATCGTCCTTGTCCCATTCGATGAAGGTGCGGTCTTCCATCGCCGCGTTGCCGATGGGCACGATGTCGTCGAGCCGGTCGCGGGTGAGGATGAACCCGCCCACATGCTGCGACAGATGCCGGGGGAAGCCGAGGAGCTGGGTGGCGAGATCAATGGCTTGGGCGATCACCGGATTGTCGGGGTCGATTCCGGCCTCGCGGATGTGGTTTTTGGCGATCTCGGTGCCCCAGCTTCCCCAGACGGTGCTGGCGAGCCGCGCGGTGATGTCTTCGGTGAGCCCGAAGACCTTGCCCACCTCGCGGATCGCCGAGCGGGGCCGGTAACGGATGACGGTCGCGGTAATCCCCGCCCGGTGGCGGCCGTAGCGGTCGTAGATGTACTGGATCACCTCCTCGCGGCGCTCATGCTCGAAATCCACGTCGATATCGGGCGGCTCCTTGCGCTCCGACGAGATGAAGCGCGCAAAGAGGAGGTCATGGTCGGCGGGGTCGACGGCGGTGATGCCGAGGACGTAACAGACCGCCGAGTTCGCCGCCGAGCCCCGGCCTTGGCAGAGGATGCCTTTGTCGTTGGCGAAGCGGACGATGTCGTGGATCGTCAGGAAGTATTGGGCGTAATCGAGCTCTTCGACGAGCCTGAGTTCCTCTTCGAGCGTGCGGCGGACCTTCTCGGGCAGCCCCTCGGGGTAGCGGAAGGGGGCGTAGCGCCAGACGAGCTCTTCGAGCCAGCTTTGGGGGGTACGGCCAGGGGGAATCGGCTCTTCGGGATACTGGTAGCTGAGTTCGGCGAGCGAAAAATCGATGCGGGCGAGGAGATGGGCCGTCTCGGCGATGGCCTCGGGGGCGTCGCGGAAGAGCCGGGCCATTTCGGCGGGGCCTTTGAGATGCCGCTCGGCATTGGCCTCCAGAAGACGGCCCGCCGTCTCGAGCGTGACACCTTCGCGGATTGAGGTGACCACGTCCTGAAGGGGCCGCTGGCCGGGGGCGTGATAGAGCGCGTCGTTTGTGGCGATGAGCGGCACGCGGGCGCGGGCGGCGATGGCCTTGAGTTCGGCCAGCCGCCGCCGGTCCTCGCCCCGGTAGGTCATCGACGCCGCGAGCCAGACCGCGCCCGGGGCCTCGGCGGCAAGGCGCTTCAGCCAGTCGGCGAGGCCACCGGTCCGCTTGGGCGGCATCACGACCATCAGAAAATCGCGGGCGTAGGCGAAAAGGTCGCCTCTGTGGATCAGGCACTCGCCCTTCTCGGCGCGCCGCTTGCCTAAGGTCAGAAGCTGGCAGAGTTGCCCCCAGCCGGCCCGGGTTTCGGGGTAAACGAGCACATCCGGTGTGCCATCGGCGAAGACGAGCCGGGCACCGACAGCAAGCTTGAAGGTGCCGGCGGCGGCGGCGACGGCGGGGTCTTCGTCGTCGCGGAGATCTTTCAGCGTGCCGTAAGCCCGCACCACGCCCGCGACCGAGTTCCGGTCGGCGATACCGAGGCCCCCATAGCCTAGCTCCAGGGCCCGGGCGGCGAAATCGCCCGGGTGCGAGGCGCCGCGCAGGAACGAGAAGTTGCTCGTCACCCCGAATTCGGCAAACCCCGTCATGCGAAAAGCCCGTGGATGAACCAGCGGGAGAGATAGGGTGCGGCGTCGTCGACACCGGCACGAAACACCCAGAAGCGGTGACCGCGCGCATTTTCCACGCAGTAATAGTCGCGGGTCTCACCCCCCTCCCCCTCGCGCCACCATTCCGGCGCGATCCGTTCGGGGCCTTCGGCGCGGGCGACCTCATGGAGTACCCGGCGCCAGCGGAACTTCAGGGGCGGCCCGTCGGGGATTTCGGCCATCGCCTCGATGGGTTGGGGCCTCTCGAAAAGATGCACCGGGCGGCGGGGCCGCGCCGCGCCCGCCGGCCGCGACCAGGCGATGGGCAGGGCGGCGGCTTCGACCGCCGGGATCGCGCGGACCGCGCGTTCGGGGATATGGGTGTCGGCGGGGACGAATTGGGTCACCGCGTTCCGGCCGAACCTGGTGCTGAGGCGGCCGATCAGCGCGGCGGCATCGCCGTCATCGGCCGCCCGCCCGTCGAGCGAGGTCTGGTGACTGCCAAACGCCTCGGCGCGCGGCACCGTCAGGCGGATGAGGTCGTAACCGAAGCCCGGGTCGAGGGGGTCTCTCAAGGTGTCGATGCGTTCGCGGAAGAGCCGCAACACGTCGCCCGGGGCGCACAGGGGCTTGGCGGTTTCGACCTGCAAACGGCGGAGCATACCGTCGCTGCGGAAGAGCGCGGCCTCGAAAAGCCGCCCCCCCTGCCCCCGTTTTTCGAGGCTTTCCGCGGTGTGGCCGGCCAGCGCTTCGAGGGTGGCGAGCACATCGTCGATGCGGGCGATGGGCTCGGCGAACCGGCGCTCGGCACTGCAGAGCGGGGCCGGCCGGCGCGGGGTGATGGAGGTGTTTTCCTGACCTTTAAGGCGGCGCAACCGGGTGAGCAAACCGCCCCCGAAGCGCGCTGCGAGGGGCTTTTGCGGGCGCGCGCCGAGGTCGCCGACGGTTTTCAGCCCCGCCCGGATGAGCGCGGTCGCCGTCTCCGCCCCGGCCTCGAGGGCCGCGACCGGCAGAGGCGCGACCGCCGCCGCCTCGCGCCCTGGCCGGATGATCACATGGGCATGGCCGAAGCGTGCGAGCGCCCGGGCCGCCTGGGGTGTGCCGGCAATCGCCGTGCGGGGCTCAGAGACCCCACCGAGGGAGAGAAAGTTCAGAAGATCGCGCCGGAGCCCCGCCTCGCCGCCGAAAAGATGCGCCGAACCGGTGATGTCGAGCATCAGCCCGTCGGGCGCATCAAGGGCGGTCATCGGCGTGTAGCGCTCGCAGAAATCGGCGATGCGGGCGAGAAAGGCGGCATCGGCGGCTTGGTCCATCTCGACGGCGAGAAGCTCCGGCACCCTCGCACGGGCATCCGCCAGCGTGAGCCCCGCCGTAAGCCCCCGGTCGAGGGCCGGCCGGCTGAGACGCACCAGGCGCAGCGCGTTGTTCTGCTTTTCGGTAAAGCAGAGCGCGGCCTCAGCCGGTGCGGGCGAGGGCTGCCTCTGGCGCTTCAGCCGGTCGCTTGAGAGGAACGGCATCCAGAGGGCGAGATAGCGCCGCGAGGTCCCCGAACCTTTGTCGCTCATGATCCCACTCCAGGTGCCAGCGCTGCCCCGAGGCGCCGGCGCGGTTGCGCAGCAAGGTGACCGCGAAGGCCGGCCGGCCGGGGGCGTTGGCGGCCAGGGGTGCGGAGGGGGCGGCGGCGACCTGCCAGCGGGTCTGGGCCACGCTCGGCTGGGGCGCGGCGCCGGTGCGCAAGAGCAAGGGCGTGACGCCTGAGCGCGAGGCCGCGAGGGCGAGCCGCCGCGTGGCGGTAAGGTCAAGCACCCCCGGCCGCCCCCAGATGTCGATCACCACCGCCCCGAGGGCGCCGCAGCGCGCCGCTTCGAGCCCGGCGCGCAACACGTCCTCCGGCCGCCGCACGCGCACGGCGACGAGGCGGCCCGGATCGAGCCCAAGTGCTGCGAGCCCCGGCATGAAGAGCCCTCCCGTCTCGGTGTCGGTGAAGCTCTGGCGGACCCAGACGATCTTGTGGCCGCGCCCCGCCACCCGGCACGCGAAACCGGCGGCGAAGCCCGTGAGGGCCGCCGCATCCGGCGTCGTGGCGGCGAAAAGCTCATGGAGGCTACCGCGCAGAAGCGCACCGCCCAAGCGCCGGTCGAGCGTCTCGGCACCGAGGCGGATTGCGCTTTCCGAGCCGCCGCGGCGGCCCGCCGGGGCGGCCACGGCATCGATCCGGCGCCGTAATCGCGTCAGGGTCGGGGTCATGCGAGTCTCTTTTGTTCTTCTTTTGTTCTAAAATAGAGAGCCCATAGGGGGAGAGTCAATTCCGCCGGGCCGGGGGCGGGCTCGCCCTCGACGACCCACGCCCCGAGGGCGGTTGCCGGTCTGTCCTGGGAGTTTGGTTGCGGGGGCTCGCAACTCACGATTTCTGCGGTTGGTGGAGAGCGTGGTGCCGCGGCTTGTGGCGTGGAGTTGGCAAGGACGAGGCGTTAAGGATAGCGACCTCCTCGATAATCACAACCGAAGCCGACACGGTGGGCGGAAATGAACTATCGGTCGGAGCGCGACTGGCGATCGGGGTCCGGGCCGAAGGCGCGTCGAGCGCCTTGTCCGTCAACGGCCGCATACCTGCCGGTTGGGCGACTGCCCCGGCCCTTCGTCGGGTTCGCGCGCGCCACGGGACGTGGCCCGATTGTCCCGGAGCGATTGTCCAGTCCGGCGACAGAAAGGCACGTTGAAGATCGAGCGGGTGTTGAGCCCCACATCGAGTGAGATGTCCAGCACGGTCGCGCCGGTGCCGCGCAGCCGCACAGCCGCGCGCGAGATTTGCGGATCCGCCAGCCCTTCACATAGTCGTTGTAACTGCCACCGATCCGGGTGGCGAAGAGGTGGGTCGGCCGGTGCGATGCGCAACCGAGATGTGCCTCGACCTTCTGGGCCCGACTTGCGCAACCGAGCCGGCAAGAACGCATCGATCGTCGGCGGTTCTTGCTGTCAGACCCCGCCAGGGACCAACTCTTCGACATTCGTTCGCAGCACATGCTCGCGCATGGCCCGCTCTGCGGTTTCCGGGTCGCCGGACCGGATTGCCGAGAGGAGTTCGAGGTGTTCGGCTGTTGTGTTCTGAACGGCCGTAGAACTGACCTTTAGAGTCATGCGAAGATAGGGTTCGGTTGCGCGACGTATACGTCTGATCTCACCCACAAGTCGCGGTCGCGGGCAGTACTCCAGAAAAACGTCGTGAAACTGGTCGTGGGCGGTGATGAACCGGTCAACGTTTACGCGGGCACGGTCCAGACGCGACAGTGCGATATCGGCCTCGTCCAGGCCTTGCCGGTCGATGCGCGTTGTCGCAAGCCGCATGGCAAGACCCTCGAGCACCGCGCGCATCTCGTAGAGTTCAACGATCTCGTTCGCACCAAGCGCCGTCACCACCGCCCCCCGATTCGAGCGGAGCGTCATGAAGCCCTCGCTCGCCAACTGACGGATCGCTTCGCGCACCGGCATCCGGCTGATTCCGAGCGTCGAGGCAACACGATCCGCCACCACATGGGTGCCGCCCTCGAGCTGACCCAAGCGAATCTGCGCCAGGAGGTAGCTATAAGCCTGCGACTGGGCGCTTTGACCCTGCTCCTGCTGCGCTCTGTCCGGCGAAAGATCCATGACACTCCCGAATGTTTTCGCGCCGCCCGCCTGATGAGCGGGACTTCTGCAGTACGCCCAATGATTACGCGCCCGACGCCGCCCGACAGGTACCGCTCACAGTGCCATCGCAGCCGGCAATTGACAATTTGTCCTGTCGTTACCAGGATAATTGTATCCAATTCAAGCGCTGGGTGGGTAGGTGCCGAATAACGACGCTTCAACATTGCATTTTTCCGTTTGTGTGGACGACCTCGACCAGTCGATCGCCTTCTATGGTGCGGCCTTCGGCTTCGCCCCGTCTCTTGAGGCGACCGACCTTGGGGAGTCCTTCGCGCGGATGATTGGCCGCCCGGGCACTTCGGCCCGGCTGGCGCAACTCACGCGCGAATCGCAACCGGAGGTGTTGGAACTCATCAAGATCGAAGGTCGGCCCGGCGCTGCCGCTGGCCCCATACCCCTCGCGCATATCGCCTTTCAGGTCCCGGACCTTCCGAAAGCCGTCGCTTCTGTCGAAGCCGAAGGTGCCAGCCAGCTTGGTGAGGTTGTGACCTTCGCCGAAGGCAGGTCCGTCTACTGCAAGGAACCGGGCGGTTCCGTCATCGAGCTTGAGGAATTGTTTTGATAGTCGACGGCGCGACAGCCCTATCCCGTTTTCGCACGATGGTCGCGATGCGGGCATTTGACGAGGCTTGCCTCGAGGCCCTACGACGCAAGGCGATCCATGGCGAGTTGCACGTCGGGATCGGCCAGGAAGCCATCGGTGCCGGCATGGCCGAGGCGTTAGAGCCAGAAGACGCGGTCGTCTCGACGCATCGCAACCACTACCACGCTCTTGCCAAGGGCGTTGACCGCCGGGCGCTCCTCGCCGAAATCTGCGAACGCGCAGCGGGGCTTTGCCAAGGACGCGGCGGCCATATGCACCCTTTCGACCCGTCGACCAATTTCTCGGCGACGGGGATTGTCGGCGCCTCGCTGCCGGTGGCACTCGGCTATGCCCACGCATTCGGCATGCGAGGAATGGATGCGGTGGCCGTCGGCATCACAGGCGATGGCGGCTCGCATACCGGAGGATTTCACGAAGCCTTGGTGATGGCGGGAGCCCGCAAACTGCCGATGGTCGTATTGGTCGAGAACAACGCGCTGGCGATTTCGGTTCAATTCGACGACGTCTCGCCCACGAAGACCGTCGCCGAACGCGCGGCGGCCTATTCGGCTCTGGGCCTTCATGTCGACGGAACGGATGTGGATGCGGTGGCCGACCGCTTCGCCGAAGCGATGGATCACGCCCGTTCGGCCGGTGGTCCCGTCATCATCGAAGCGACCTGCCACCGATTCCGGGGGCATTTCGAGGGCGATCCCGAAGGCTACCGAAGCAAGGAAGAACGCCAGCGCCTGCGGGAGACCTACGATCCGATCACGCTCTACCGGCAGCGGCTGACAACGGCAGGGCTGTTCGAGGACGGCGCGCTGGACGCGATCCAAGCCGAAGAGAAGGCCGCGATGAAGGTACTCCTGAGCGAGGTCCTGGACATGCCCATGCCGGATCCGGCCGGCGTTCTGGACTACCTATTTGTCGAAGAGGTGCCGGCATGACCGCTGCAACACGCGTCAATGACCGGCTGGCGATGCCGCTGCCCGCCACGATTTCCGAAGCCATTGCGCTCGAGATGGAGCGGGACCCGACAATCCTGTGCATCGGCGAGGATATCGGCCG
The DNA here is from genome assembly GCA_030066905.1 of Paracoccaceae bacterium. Classification (GTDB taxonomy): domain Bacteria; phylum Pseudomonadota; class Alphaproteobacteria; order Rhodobacterales; family Rhodobacteraceae; genus JASJAR01. The sequence goes on from JASJAR010000035.1 coordinate 18,946, forward strand.
AGCGGGCGGGGTTTTCGGGGCGACCCGCGGTCTGCAAGAACGGTTCGGCGAAGACCGTGTCATGGATGCGCCAATCGCAGAAATGGGGTTTACCGGCATGGGCGTTGGCCTCGCACAAGCCGGGATGCGGCCGCTGATCGAAATCATGTTCGTGGATTTCGTAGGCGTCTGCCTTGAGCAGATGTACAATGCCGCGGCGAAAGTTCCCTACATGTCGGGCGGCCGACAGCGCATGCCAGTTGTCTTCAAGACAGCCGGCGGCTGTATCGGCTCTGCCGCGCAGCATTCACAGTGCCTTTGGGGCCTCTTTGCGCATTTGCCTGGCTTCAAGGTCGTGGCCCCGTGCAGCCCGCATGACCACAAGGGCCTGATGGCGGCGGCGCTGCGCAGCGACGACCCGGTCGTGTTCATCGAACATAAGGCGCTGCTTCTGAAGAAAGGGCGCGATTTCCGCCATCACCCTGACGTGCCGGATGGCGCCTATACTCTGCCCATCGGCAGGGCCGCGGTGGTTCGGCGGGGGAGCGACATAACGCTTGCGACGCTCTCGGCGACGGTGGAACACGCGCTCAGCGCAGCCGAAGACCTGGCGGAGGAAGGCGTGTCGGTGGAGGTGATCGACTTGCGCAGCGTCGTGCCGCTCGACACGGCGACAGTGGCGGAAAGCGCCGGTCGCACCGGACGGCTGCTTGTCGTGGATGAGGATTACCTGAGCTTCGGCCTGTCTGCAGAGCTGTCCATGCGGGTGCTAGAGATGCTCGGTTTCTCGGCTCTGACGCAAGTTGAGCGCCTCGCTGTGCCGGATGTGCCCATCCCGGCCGCCCTGACGCTGGAAAAGGCGGTGGTGCCGGGCCCCGAAATGATCGCCGACAGGCTCCGCAGAATGGCGAAGGGGTCGTGATGGGGCGGCGCGCGGCAGTTATCGGCGCAGGCGGCGGAATCGGGGCAGCCTGTATGCTGGCCTTCGCCGCCGCTGGTTGGGAGCCCATCGGCGCCGACCTCGTCGCAGACGACGCGCTACGTGCCCTGGACGTCACCGACGCGGCTGCGATGGACGGCTTTGCCCGAGACATCGGGCCGGTCGATGCAATGGTCTACGCCGCGGGCACGGTGGCCACGACGCCGATTGCGACGATCGATTTCGCCGTCTGGCGCCGGATCATGGCCGTGAACCTCGATGGCGCGGCACATGCGGCCTCCGCCTTTGCCCGCAACATGGCCGGGGAGGGCGGTGCGATGGTGTTCATCTCTTCGGCCGCGGGCGTCCGAGGCGAAAGCAACGCCTCAGCCTATTCGGCATCGAAGGCAGGGCTGATCGGAATGGTTGAGAGCATTGCGGCGGAACTTGTGCCCGTGAATATCCGCGTCAACGCCGTAGCCCCCGGCAACGTCGATACAGCCATGCTGCGCGACGTCGCCCGAGGCATCGCCGAGGCCGAAGGCCGGGACAGGGCCGAGGTCTGGGACAGCTTCGCCCGAACTGGCGCCGCACGTCGCCTCCTCGCACCCGAGGAGGTGGCCCGCGTGTGCGTAGCACTTTGCGATGACGGATTCTCCGGCGTAACCGGTGCCACCATTCCAGTTGATGCCGGCTATCTTTTGACATGACCGAGGTGGCGCGAGACATGAACGATGAAACCCCGATACGCCCCGGCAAGGACCAGACCGGAGGCATGCGCAATGCAGGCTCACCGACACCGGCGCTGTTCCCGCCACCGGAATCGATGCGCCCGACCATCGTCGGCCGTGACTTCGTTGCCTCCGCGGGCCACCCGATCGTGGCACAGGTCATGGCCGAGGTCATGGCCAAGGGCGGAACGGCAGTCGATGCAGGTGTTGCGGGCGGCCTTCTGTCCAACGTGGTTCAGGTCGACATGTGCAACCTTGGCGGTGTGGCCCCAACGCTGATCCGTATGGCGGACAATCCCCAGATCCACGTGATCGATGGTGTTGGGCCTTGGAGCCAGGAGGTTACGCTCGACGCCTTTCTCGCACGGCACGAAGGTCAGATGCCGCTGGGATCGCCGGTCGGGGTGGTTCCCGCCGCCTTTGACGCCTGGTGCACTGCGCTGGCGCGCTTCGGCACCTGGCGGCTGGCCGATGTCATCGCGCCTGCCATCGACTATGCGCAGCGCGGCTTCCCTGTCGACCTGCGCACCGCCAAGGCTTTCGAGCTCCTCGGCAACGGGTTTGCCAGCTACGAAACCTCCCGTTCTGTCTACTGGCCGAAGGGGCGGCCGCCCCGGCCCGGCGAATGGCTTCAACAGGCCGATCTCGCGCGGACCCTTTCTCGCCTGGCGGCCTGCGACACCGGCGCGCGTGAGGCAGGCATCGCTGCCGCACGTGCCCAGTTCTACGAAGGCGATGTCGCGAAGGACCTCATTGCCTTTCACCGTGCCACCGGTGGCTGGCTGACGGCGGATGATCTGGCCGCCTACGCAAGCCCAGTCGGCGCCGCGCCCGAGATCGCCTTCCACGGTTGGCGGGTGGCAACGCCCAGCACCGTCTCGCAAGGACCGGTCATGCTGCAGGCGCTTGCGATCCTCGACGGATTAATGCTTGAAACCCGACCGCACGGCTCGCCCGACCACCTGCACCTGGTCGCCGAGGCGCTCAAACAGGGGTTTGCCGAACGCGAACGGCACTACACCGATCCGAACTTCACCGAGGTCTCGATCTCGGAGCTTCTTTGCGAAGATCGCATCAGCGCCCTGCGCGCCGAAATCCGCCCTGACGCCGCCCTACCCGGCGCTGCGACCGACGCCGCACCCGGCCGCGGACGATCCGACACCACCTATGTGGCGGCGGCGGACGCGGCGGGGAATGTCTTCTCCGCGATGCCGAGCGACACGATCGATGGAGCACCCATCGTGCCGGGCCTGGGCTTCTTCGTGTCACCCCGTGGCGTGCAAAGTCGGCTGGAGCCGGACCATCCCGCAGCGATCGCGCCCGGCAAACGACCCCGTCTGACACCGGCGCCGGCCATCGCCCTCAACCACGACACGGGCGAGGTATTGGCCATCGGTTGCCCCGGCGGCGACATGCTCGTGCAGGCGATGACACAGAGCTTCGTCGAGATGGTCGTTTATGGGATGACCCCGCAGCAGGCGGTGGAGAGCCCCCGCGTCGCGACATTTTCCCACCCCGGGTCGTTCTACCCGCACCCGGCGTTCCCGAAACGGCTGGCTGTCGAGGGTCGTATCCCGAAGGATACCCGCGCCGCGCTCGCCGCGAAGGGCCATGTCATCCACGACTGGCCTGATTTCGAGTTCGACGCGGGTGGCGTTTCCATCGCCGGAAGCCGGGTCTTGACCGAGGGCGATGCCCCGGTCCTAGTTGCCGCCGCCGACCCGCGGCGCATCACTTATGCCGTCGGGAGGTAAGCCCATGCGCACGTTCCCGCCCCCGCCCCCCGGCTTTGACGCGACAGCCTTCGCAAAGGAAGCCGCTCAGGCGATCGGCCTGCCGCTGCCAGCCGCAGATCTTGCCGAGGTCGCCCTCAACCTGGAACGCACAGCTGGGTTCGCGCAAATGCTTGCGGAGGTTCCGGGGCTCGATAACGAAGAGCCGGCCCCTGCCTTCCGTCCGGGGGAGGACGCGGGATGACGGCCGCGACAATCTCCCGCGACGTCAAGGCCGGCCGCGTGACCGCGGAGGACGTCGTCGCACGGACGCTGGCCGCGCTCGATGACAGTCGTGCCTTGAACGCCGTGACGCATGTACATGCCGACCGCGCCAGAAAACGCGCATCCGAAATCGACCGGCAGATAACAGCGGGCGGCGATCCCGGCACGCTGGCCGGGGTGCCCTTCGCAGCAAAGAACCTGTTCGATGTGAAAGGGCAGGTCACGCGCGCAGGGTCCCGCTCCACCGATACCAACGCCCCGGCAGGCAAAGATGCTTTTGCGATCCGTGCGCTCGAAAGTGCCGGGGCGATCCTTGTGGCAAGCACCAATATGGATGAGCTCGCCTACGGCTTTTCGGGCGAGAACGCCCATGATGGCGACACCCGCAACCCGCGCGATCCAACCCTGAGCGTGGGTGGCTCCTCCTCCGGCTCCGCAGCCCTGGTCGCCGCGGGTGCCGTGCCGGTAGCGCTCGGGACGGACACAAACGGCTCGGTCCGGGTGCCCGCCGCGCTTTGCGGTGTCGCGGGTCTCAAGCCCACATATGGCCGTCTGTCGCGGGGAGGCGTGGTGCCCTTTGTGCGAAGCCTCGACCATGTCGGGCTTTTCGCCACCGATATGCGCGACCTCGCGCTGGCTTATGACGCGCTGCAGGGCCGCGACCCCGAGGATTCGGTGCAGTCCGCGCGCCCGCGCGAGCGGGCCGGGCCCAGGATGGAGACCACCTTGCCGATCCGGGCTGCCCGCTTGGGCGGCTACTTCGATGGGCCGCTTCATCCCGATTGCCGCACGGCAACTTTGGCCGCCGCGCAGGCGCTGCGCGCCGAGGGGCCGGTCACGTTGGATCATGCCGAAGCAGCGCGGGCGGCGAGCTTCATCCTGACCACTGCCGAAGGCGGGCAGCAGCACCTGCCGGGCCTGATCGCCGATCCCGACCGCTTCGGCCCGCTGGTCCGGGACCGTCTTCGCGCGGGCGCTCTGGTACCCGCCACCTGGACGGCCCGGGCGCAGAAACTGCGCCGCCGGGTGAGCCGAGAGCTTGCCGTGGTGATGCGGCAGTACGACGTGTTGCTGGCGCCGGCGACACCCTGTCCCGCCTTCCCGCTTGGCACCGCCGATTGGGAGGTCGCAGGGGTGACCCTGCCGATCCGGCTTGGCATCGGCATGTTCACCCAGGCGCTCACGCTCACCGGTGTTCCGATCGCCGTTGTCAGCCGGCGCGGTGAGACCAGTGGCCTGCCAGTCGGGGTCCAGATCATCGGCCGACCCTTTGAGGACGCCACCGTCCTGCAGGCCGCCCGGCGGCTCGAACTGGCCGGGTTCCACATGACGTCGGCTGTGCCGGAGGCGATCCATGCCTGAGACCTATCCCATCAACATCCCCGGTGTCGTCGCTGAGGTGCATGCCGTGTTCGACCGCTACGAAGCGGCGCTAACCGCAAACGACGTGTCCGTCCTGGAAGAGCTCTTCTGGAATGCCTCCGAGACGACGCGCTATGGCGTCGGCGAGAACCTCTACGGCTGGGCGGAGATCTCGGCCTTCCGGCGCGGGCGCCAAACCGGAGCCTTCCAGCGCAGCCTCATGCGCACGGTGATCACCACTTATGGCCGCGACTTTGCCACCGCCAACACCGAGTACCAGCGCGACGGCCACGCCCGGCCCGGGCGCGAGACCAAGACGCTTCTGCGCACCGCTGATGGTTGGCGCATCGTCTCGGCCCATGTCAGCCTTTTGGGAGAAACGATATGAGCCCGCCGATCCCTCGTGCTGGTCATCGGCGACGAAGCAGGAACCCCACCCGGACCACACCCCAAAACAGCACGCAGCAACTTCAATAAACAGGGATGACCGACATGACCAAGATCACAGAATTCAATCCGCCCACGGCGATCAGCCGCCGACGGTTCGGCCAGCTACTGGGGGCCGGCGCCGCCGCAACCATGCTGCCCTGGCGCGTAGAGGCGCAGGATGGCGTCGAAACGCTCGTCTTCGCGCTTCCCGGGCTGGTGGGCAATTTCGAGCCGCACACCTGGGTTGGCTTCGGCGATACCGTCCACGTGATGGACACCGTCGCCCGTGGCCTGACCCACATGGATTTCTCCGATCCCTTGCCGCAGCCTGCCATCGCCGAAAGCTGGACCATCTCCGACGACGGCACGGTCTATGATTTCGCGATCCGACCCGGTCTCACCTTCCACGATGGCACACCGCTCGATGCCGCGGCCGTCTTGCGTACCTTCCAGCGGATGATCGACGAAACCGATCCAACGCGGCCCGAACTGTCCTTCGCGCTGGCCAATCTTGGCGGCCCCAACGTTCTTGGGTTCGAGGCGCCCGAAGCGCTGAAATTCCGCATCAACCTGGCGGCGCCGGATGCCGCCATTCTGGGGCGGTTGTCGAGACCCGATATGGTGATCGTTTCGCCCACCGCGCTCGAAGAACACGGGCAAGAGATCGGCCTCAACTTTGCGTCCTGCGGCCCCTATCGCATTGCTTCGGTCACGCCGAATGAGCGCGTTGTGCTCGAAGCCTTCGACAATTTCTACAAGGGCACCCCCAGCGTCCCGCGGATCGTGATGCAGGTGATCCCTGAGCCGGTCGCACAGATGACGGCGCTGTCGTCGGGCGATCTCAATGTCACCAACCTGATCCCGCATTCGAACATCGACCGGCTGGAATCGATGGATGCCATCCGCATCGAACAATCAGCAGCCTTCATCTCGGTCGTGCTTGCCATGAACTGCGTGGTCGGGCCTCTGACCGATATTCGCGTGCGCCGGGCGATCAATCTCGGCATCGATCGCGAGGCGATTGTGCGGGAAGCGTTCTTCGGCAAGGCCGAGGTGCCGGGCTACATCACGCCGGCCGCGGAACAGGGCTATTCACCCGAGCATCTGCGCCATTCCGTCCACGACCCCGAGGCGGCGCGCGCGCTTCTCGAAGAGGCTGGCGCCCTGGGTACGGAACTGAGTCTGATCTCGGAGAACAGCGGGTTCTGGCCGCGCCTCGGTCAGGTCGTTGAACGCAGCCTTAACGAAATCGGCCTGAACGTCACGACCGAATATCTTGACGGTGGGACCTTCAACGGCCGCCTCTTTGATCCCGAAGGGCATGAGCTGGCCTATCTCCAGCGCTCAGCTTTCTTCCCCGACCCGGATGGGCGCTTCTCGCCGGTTTACATGTCGGGGACGACCGGGGCAGATGCGGTCACCGGCCAAAGCGGCCTGCCCGAACAGGCGCGGCTCGACGAGTTGATCATGGCCGCCAATGCCGAAGGCGACCCCGAGGCCCGGGGGCAGATCTATGTCGAAATGAACAACTACATGGCCGACGCTATCATGCCGGTCGCCGCCGTTGTGAACACCTTCCTGCCAGTTGCTGTGACCACTGACCTCAGCGGCGTGAATGCGGATGCGTTGGGCACATACCGGACCTTCCTTGAGGATTCGGAATTCACCGGCTGACGGCTATTGTAAGATCGGTCCGGGCGGCGCGCCCGCCCGGATGAAAGGGAAAGGCGAAGATGGCCGACCAAAGCGGCAGTGCACCAACCCTGGGCGCGGCAAGCGTCGGATCTGCGGGGCTGGTCCGGCAGGTGCTGCGTTCGCTGCCCTGGGTGGTGGCGGCGCTCTTTGTTCTGGCGGCGCTATTGGCCCCAGTGCTGGCCGCCTATGACCCGATCGACGCGGTCGGTGGGCCAATGCAGCCGCTCTTTTCGCAAGGGCATCTTCTGGGCACCGACGGGTTCGGGCGCGATCAGGCATCGCGCATTCTCTACGGTCTTCGGCCGATGCTGATCGTTTCGCTGGGCGCCGTGGCGCTGGCACTTGTCCTGGGCGGGGCCTACGGCTTGATCTCGGGCGTCCATGGCGGGCGGGTCGATTGGGCGATGATGCGCGGCGTCGATATCCTAATGTCCTTCCCGCTGATCCTGGCCGCGATCCTTGTTCTTGCAGCATTGGGCGCATCGCTGCTGAACCTCACCCTTGCGGTCGCGATGTCACAGTTGCCGATCTTCGCGCGCCTCGCGCGGGCACTGGCCAAAGGCGAAGCGGCCCGCGATTATGTGATGGCCGCGCGCGCCGCGGGGTTCACCCAAGCCCACATAATGCTGCGCGAGGTCGCCCCGAACCTCCTTCGTCCGTTGCTGGTGCAGGCGACATCGGTGGTCGCGCTGGCCGCCCTCACGGCTGCGGCGCTTTCCTATCTGGGGCTCGGCGTGCGCCCGCCCACGCCCGACCTGGGCTATATGGTCCGTGAGGGTCAGGAGCTGATCTTCATTGCCCCCGAACAGACCGTGCTGCCGGGTATTTTGATCGCGGTGTTTGCGCTGGCGGTGTCGTTCTGCGGTGACCAACTGGCCGATCGAGAGACCGGTGGAGCAGGGCTATGACCGGCGAGATCCTTCGCCGCCTGGCGTTTCTGCCAGTGACGCTCTTCGTGGTCGCCACCCTTGTGTTTCTGGCGCTGCGCGCCCTGCCTGGGTCGACCGTCGACATGCTGGCATCGCACTTTGCCACAACTGGTCTTCGCGAACAGCTCATCGCCCAGCTTGGCCTCGACCGGTCGCTGTGGGAACAATACCTGATCTATATGGGCGAACTCATCCGCTTCGACCTCGGGCGCTCGTTCATCACCGGAAAAGATGTCACCGTGATGGTTTGGGAAACCCTGCCCGTGACCATCGAGCTTGCGGTCGCCTCGCTTCTGGTCATGCTCGTGACCGGGCTTGGGATGGGGCTTGCCGCCGCAGCGCGGCCAGGCTCGGTCCTTGACGGCGTGCTGCGCTTTGTGGCGATGACACTCTTTGCATTGCCCTGGTTCTGGTTTGGCATCCTCCTGATTCTTGTCTTTTCGCTCTGGCTCGGCTGGCTTCCGGCCTTTGGGCGCCTGCCGCCGACAGTGAACTACGAGCCGATCACCAATCTCATCTTGATCGATTCCGTCCTTCAGGGGCGTCCGGATCTGATCGGACCCTGGCTGACCCATCTGATCCTGCCCTCGCTGACGGTGGGCCTCACCACCGCCGGCGTCTTGATGCGGCTGGCGCGAAGCGGGATCATTGAAACCTCGAAGCTCGATTTCGTGCGCACCGCCCGGATGAAGGGCGTTCCGGGCCGACGGATCTATCTTCGCCATATTTTGCGGAATGCCGCCTTGGGCATTCTGACCGTCATCGGTCTGCAATTCGGCGCGATGCTCGGGGGGTCGGTCATCGCCGAGGTGGTCTTTGGCTATCCCGGGATCGGGCGGATGATGGTCGACGCCGTTCTGACCCGCGATTATGCCGTGGCCCAAGGCGCGGCGCTGGTGCTGGCGGTGCTCTATGTCCTGGTCAATCTGGCCACCGATCTTGCGTACCGTTGGGCCGACCCGCGACTGAGACGGGACCACGGGCCATGAGCACGCCCCTGCTCGACGTCACGGACCTCTCGGTCGCCTTCGGGCCAGAAAGCGCGGCGCTTGCCGCCGTCGAAGGCGTGTCGTTCTCGCTCTCGCGGGGCGAGACCCTTGCGATTGTCGGGGAAAGTGGCTCGGGGAAGTCGGCAACGGCGATGGCCCTGGCGCGGCTCAACGAAGGGCATGGCGCGGCGCTTTCCGGAAGGATCCGTTTCGATGGCAAGGATGTTTTTGCCTTGTCTCCCACCGAACTTCAGGAGTTCCGGGGACGTGGCGTGGCGATGATCTTCCAGGATGCGATGAGCGCGCTCAACCCGTGTGAAACCCTGGGTGATCAGATCGCCGAGGCCCTGATCGTGCACGAGCAGACCGACCGGCGTGGAGCCCGCATCAAGGCAGTCGAGCTTCTTGCCGAAGTTGGCCTGCCGGAACCGGCACGTCGCGCGGCGCTCTACCCGCATGAGGTTTCGGGGGGTCAGCGTCAGCGGGCGATGATCGCTATTGCGCTGGCCTGCGATCCCGCGCTTTTGATAGCCGACGAACCGACCACGGCGCTCGATGTGACGATCCAGGCGCAGATCCTCGCGCTTCTGACCGGACTTGTAGAGCGGCGGAACATGGGGTTGATCCTGATCACCCACGATCTGGGCGTTGTGGCAGGCGTCGCCGACCGGGTGGCGGTCATCTATGCCGGGCGGATCGTCGAGGAGGCACCGGTCGAGGACCTTTTTGCCGGCCCCCGGCACCCCTATACGCGCGATCTCATCGCCGCCACCTCCGCAGCACCCGATGCGGCCGGCAAGCTCGCCGCAATTCCGGGCGCACCTCCTGCACTTGGCGCGCGCAGGGCAGGCTGCGCCTATGCGCCGCGCTGTCGGAACGCCGCACAGCGCTGTGCCAGCGAACGCCCAGAGCTCGCCGCCTCGGGAAGACGACGGATTGCCTGCTGGCATCCCGTCAACCCGTCATGATGGCCGCGCCGATCCTGTCGCTGCGCGGTCTTACGGTGCGCTATCCGGTCCGGCAGGGGCTTTCCCGGCGCGAGATCACGGCACTCCAGCCCACCGACCTCGACATCCACCGTGGCGAGACGTTGGCCATCGTTGGCGAAAGCGGGTCCGGCAAAACCACGTTGGGACGAGCGATGCTTCGGCTGGTGCCGGTCTCCGGCGGGTCGATCGTCCATGACGGGAAAGACCTGACCGCCCTGCCGCCGACGGCGCTGCGGGCGTTGCGCCCCCGGTTTCAGATGGTTTTTCAAGACCCGTACTCGTCGCTCAACCCAAGCCAGCGGATCAGCACGACACTGACCAGTGTCCTTGCCCATGCCGGCGTCCCCAAGGCCGAGCATGTAGAGCGGGCCACAGCCCTTCTGGCCGATGTCGGCCTGGATTCCGATGCACTTACCCGCTTTCCGCGCGCGTTTTCGGGCGGGCAGCGCCAGCGCATCGCCATCGCCCGCGCCCTGGCCTCCGACCCCGATCTCATCGTCGCGGACGAGCCGATTTCCGCCCTTGACGTGTCGATCCAGGCGCAAGTCGTCAATCTTCTGGTCGAGCTCAAGGCCAAGCGCGGGCTGACACTGGTCTTCATCTCCCACGACCTCGGGATGGTCTCGGCCATCGCTGATCGCACGGCGGTGATGTATTTCGGCGAAATCGTCGAAATCGCAAAGGCTGGTGCGCTGGCGACCGCACCGCGCCATCCCTACAGCGCCATGCTTCTTGCCAGCCAGCCCCAGCCAGATGTCGCCGCCGCCCGCGCGACGATCCGCGCGGCGGCCGGCCACGCCGCGGCGGACCTGCCTAGCCAGCTTGACCCGCCAACGGGCTGTCCGTTCCAAAGCCGCTGCCCGCACGCTCTGCCCCGCTGCGCCCAAGAGGTGCCGCACCTAGCGCTCGCCCCGCGTGGCGGCATGACCGCCTGTTTCAACCCACTTGTCACCGACGAAACCCCCAAAGGAGCCCAAACCGCATGATCATCGACGCCTATAACAACATCTGGGAGGCCGGCCAGAATTCCGACTACCTCACGGCCGAAACCTATTCCGTCGAGATGATGCTCAAGGATATGGATGCCGCCGGGGTCGATATGGCCGTGGGCTGTTCGCTCGGCCAGATGATTGACAACGACTACACCGCGAGCGTGGGCAATAAATACCCCGACCGGATCATTCCATTCGGGCAGGTCAATGCCCGCGATATCGACGCCGCCGACCAGGTGCGTCGCGATCACGATGCCCATGGGTTCAAGGGGCTGAAGCTGCACCCGGTTCTGCATGGATATCACATTGTCGATCACGGGCTTCTGGATCCGATCTACGAGGCCTGTGCCGAACGCGGCATCATCGTGCTCTTCAACGCGCTCGACGATGCCTTCATTCACCCATTGGGGATCGAGGAGATCTCTAAGCACTATCCATCTGTCCCGACGCTTATCGCCCATATGGGCACCGTTTGGAACGTCGGCGAAGCGATCCTGGTCGCCAAGCGAAACGACAACATCTTTCTCGAAACCTCCTCGACTCAGCTCATCGAGGTGCAGGTGGCCTATCGCGACCTTGGCCCCGAAAAGATCATCATGGGCACCGACTGGCCCGGCAGCGACTTTGAGCTGGAGCGTCTGAAAATCGCGAAATCCGTCAAGGATCCCGCCCATCGCGCGATGATCGAAGGCGGCAATCTGGCAAAGCTTCTGGATCTATGACGCGACTACCCGCCGCTGCGATCTGGGCCCGACCCTGGGCGGGCGCGCCGGTCTGGGGCGGCCGGGTGATGCTCGACGGGCCTCGTATCGGCGCCATAGAGACCGCCCCATCGCAGGGCGACGCGGTGTTGGTCCCTGGCCTGGTAAACGCCCATGATCATGGCCGTGGACTTTCCCCGCTTGCGTTCGGTGCTCCCGACGGCCCGCTCGAATCCTGGCTTTGGGATCTCTGGCGCACGCCGCCGACCGATCCCTATCTCACCCATCTGGTGGCTTTCGGGCGCATGGCATTGTCAGGGGTGACGACGGTCGTTCACAACCACCTGCCGCAATCGGACGACCACCTGGGCGAGGCGATGGCGGTCGCCCAGGCGGCCCGCGATGTCGGTATCCGGCTGGGATTTGTTGTGCCGATCCTCGACCAGAACCTTGCGGGCTACGATGGCGGGGCGGCGGTGAAGGCCGCGGTGTCCGCCGATGCCTGGGCTGCGATCGAGGCGGCCGTGGATCAGCCACCCGTTGCCGATCAAATCGCCCGCGTGGCCGAGATTGCCGCGACGATCGACGGCCCCGGCATTGTCACTCAATACGGCCCTCCGGGGCCGCAATGGCTTTCGCCCGATGGCCTCGCGGCGGTGGGGGAGGCGGCCGGGCGGGACGGCCGGCGCGCCCATGTCCACCTTCTGGAAACCCGGCTCCAAAGGACCTGGCTGGATGCCGCTTGTCCGCAGGGCGCAGATGCCCTCTTTGCCCGTGCGGGGCTTTTGAACGAACGGCTGACCGTTGCGCATGGTGTCTTTCTTCGTCCCGCCGAGATTACCGCCATCGCGGCCGCCGGCGCGACACTGGCACTGAACACCAGCTCCAATCTCCGGCTGACCTCGGGCATCGCCGATGGCGCGGCCCTGAAGGCGGGCGGCCTGCGACTTGGCATTGGGCTCGACGGGGCGGCGCTTGACGATGATGCCGATATCCTGCGCGAAACGCGGCTGACGGCATTGCTTCTGGGTCCGCGCCGCTACGACAGACCGGGACTGCGGCGCGCCGACATTCTGCGCGCGGCCTTTTCAGACGGTCGTGTCGCCTTCAACGGTAACCCAGGGATGGGGCTCGTCCCGGGCGCCGAGGCCGATATCGTGGCGCTGTCGCTTGACGCGGTCGCCGGCGACCTGATCTCGGAGGCGCCTGAAGCGCTGGCCGACCTCATCTTCGGGCGCGCGGCGCGGGCAACAGTCCGTGGGGTCTGGGTCTCAGGGCGCCAGATTGTCGCCGACGGGCGGCTCACGGGCCCCGATCTTGCCGCAGCCGAGCGTGACCTGACCAAAGCGGCGCGATCCGTGCCGCCACCGCCGGACTGGATTGCGGCAGCGCGCGCGGCAACGTCGGCTGCGGCGGGCGCGTCATGAGCCGTATCGTTCCGATACTCGACGGACATTTCGGGTTCGACCCCCGCTTGATCGGTCCGGTGCGAGAGGCCCCGACCGCCGCCGCGCGACTGCTTGGCGCCGACGCGTTGCCAGGCGAAATCGAGGTGCCGGTCTGGTGCTACCTCATCGAGACAAGCGTCGGGACAGGGCTTGTTGACACCGGAGGCGGCCGGTTTTTCGGCAGCCCGTCCGACCGGCTTGCAACGGCGCTGGCCGATCACGGTGTGGCGCCCGAGGCAATCGCGCGAGTCTGGCTCACCCACTTGCACGGCGATCATTGCGGTGGGCTCATCGCCGATGGGGGCGTGGCGGCGTTCCCGAACGCCCGAGTCGCCCTCCCCAAATCCGAGGCCCGGCATTGGCTGGAGACCGCGCATGACGGCAATGCAGCCGAGATTGCGCGCGATGCGACGGCGGCGCTTGCCCCCTATGAGGGGCAGATCGATCGTGTCGATCCCGGCGACACCGTTGATGGCGCCACGGCCGTCGCCGCCCCAGGCCATACGCCCGGGCATATGGCCTGGGAGTTCGGCAAGGTCGCTGCTTTGGCGGCTGGCGACATCTTCCATGTTCTGACCCTGCAACTGCCCAACCTCGATTGGTCAACGGATTGGGACAGCGACCCCGAGGTCGCCGCGACGACCCGGCGGGCCTTGTTGGAGATCGCCCGCGACAGGGGCCTGACCCTGCTGACCGGCCATGCCGGGGCGCTGACCCCAGATCAACTTGGACGCGCGGCCGCGCCCGCCGCCGAAGAGAGACAACCATGATCCCCAACACCTTCGGGGCCGATGGTCACCGGCTTTTGTGCCGGATCGGACAAGAGACCCTTATCCTCGAAGCCATCGGTCCGTCCGCCATTCGCGTGCGGGCGACGAAGAACGCAAGGTTCGACGAAAGCCTGCCAAGCGGTCTTCTTCCCAAGACGCCCGTTCCGGCCGGGTGCGAGATCGCGATCGACGCTGGCGTCGCCTCGCTCATCAATGGCCGCCTTCGGGCCGAAGTCACCAAGATGCCCCGCGGACTGGCGCCAACCCTGGAACTGGCCTTTTACGACGCAACCACCGGCGAGACGCTCCTGGAAGAGGAAATGCCCCACATCCTCTATCCCAACAGCCGCCATTACGACGCAGAGGAGGGCGCGCTTTGGCGGATTACCACACAGTTTAAGGCCATGCCGGGCGAGCGCTTCTACGGCCTGGGCCAGCACCAGCACGGACGTCTGGATCAGAAGGGCTGCGTGATCGATCTGGTGCAGAAGAATACCGAAGTGGTGATCCCATTCCTGGTCTCGTCGCGTGGCTATGGCTTCATCTGGAACACCCCTGGCATCGGCCGGGTCGAGCTGGCCGAGAACCGCACCCTCTGGACGCTCGATGCCAGCCCGCAGCTCGACTATGTGGTGATCGCCGGACCCGAGCCGGCGACGATCCTTGAAGGCTATGCCGCGCTAACGGGTCACCCACCGATGATGCCCGATTGGGGCCTGGGCTTCTGGCAATGCAAACTGCGCTATAGCACGCAGGCCGAAGTGCTGGAGGTCGCACGAGAGTACCACCGCCGCGGCTTGCCCGTGACGTGTTTCGTGATTGATTTCTTCAATTGGACGAAGGGTGGCGAAGGGCGGATCGACCCGGAGGATTTCCCAGATCCTGCCGCCATGGTGGCCGACTTGGAGACGATGGGGATGCGGCCGATGATTTCGATTTGGCCGACCGTCAACGCCAATGCCGAAAACTTCGCCGAGATGCGCGATGCAGGCTTCCTGATCACCCATCGACGGGGGGTACAGGCGTCGTCGGTGTTTCTCGACGCCAATGCCGATGGCCGCGTGCCGTTGTCGTTCTATGATGCCACCAATCCTGCTGCCCGGGCCTACCATTGGGCACGGATACGTGAGGGCTATGCCCGCCATGGGTTTGGGGCCTTCTGGCTCGATGCCAATGAGCCCGAAGCCTATCCGACCCATCCCGACAACATGCGCTATCACCTGGGCGACGGCAGGGCAGTTGCTAACGCCTATCCGCTCCTTCACCAGCAGGGGTATAGCGAGCAAATGGCCGAAGACGGGGTCGAAGACGGAATTCTGCTGTCGCGCTCGGCCTGGCTTGGCAGCCAGCGCCACCCGGTTGTGGTGTGGTCGGGCGATGTCCGTTCGAGCTTCGCCGATCTCGCCCGGCAAGTCCGCGCAGGGCTGAATATGGCGATGAGCGGGATCCCCTGGTGGACGACCGATATTGGCGGCTTCAAAGGCGGCGACATCCGCGACCCGGGCTTTCATGAATTGTTGATCCGCTGGTTCCAGTACGGCGTCTTCTGCCCGGTCTTTCGCCTGCACGGGTTCCGCCAGGACAGCGCCGGCGACCCGCGCCTGGGCCGCGACTTTCTGTTCGGCGGTGCAGACAACGAAATCTGGAGTTTCGGACGCGAAGTCGAGGCCCATCTGACGGCCTGCTTGCACCTGCGCGAACGGCTGCGCCCGTATCTTACCGCGCAGATGACGGTGGCTCATCAGACCGGCCTTCCGCCCATGCGGCCGCTCTTCGTCGAATTCCCCGATGATCCTGGCGCCATCGAGATTGACGACCAGTTCATGCTCGGTCCCGACCTTCTCGTCGCGCCGGTGCTCGAGGCCGGGGCCGAGAAACGCAGCGCCTACCTGCCTGCTGGAGCGTCATGGCACAACGCATGGACCTCCGAAAAGATCGCGGGCGGCGTCTGGCACGAGGCGTCCACAACGATTGATCGTATTGCCGTCTTCATCCGCGACGGGGCGGACATTGCACTTGTGGGTTAACAAGCGCGCCTAACCGCGGCGCCAGAGCTCTAAAGAATACGCCCAATGCAGTTGTGGATGCCGCTCCCCGCCGAGGTTTGGTCTCGCCAATAGAACCGAAGCGATGCAGTCCGGTATGATGCGACCGAAACAGCTACACATCGCGCAGACTACGCAGCGCAAGGCATAGAAATCGAAAACAAATCGCCGCAATCCATTATCATTGCGATGCCCAAGTCTTCCGCTTCGCACCGATCGGCTTTTCCCGAAGTGCGGACGCGGTGGTCAAGTGTTCAGTCCCGGCATCTGGTGGATCGGGTCGACGATGGATCGATCTGGCTCTGAAGTCCAGATTTTGCAGATGTACTCGTACGGCGTGAGGCCGTTGAGCGTCTTCAATCGACGGGCGTAGTTGTATG
>JASJAR010000018.1 GCA_030066905.1 Paracoccaceae bacterium
CCGGCAGAACTGGTGGATGCCCGCAAGCCCGCCAATGAAGGCGTTGTCGCCGATGGTCACATGCCCCGCGAGCGAGGCGTTCGAGGCGATGATCACCCCCTGGCCGATCTGGCAATCGTGCCCGATATGGGCCGCGGCCATGATCATCGTGTCTGCGCCGATGCGGGTGATACCGCCGCCGAATGTCGTGCCGCGGTGGACCGAAACCTGTTCGCGGATGATCACGCCCTTGCCGACCTGAAGCTCGGTGGGCTCACCGTCGTAGCGCAAATGCTGCGGCGGCCCCCCGAGGACGGTGAAGGGGCCGACGCTGGTGCCCTCGCCGAGCGTTGTATGGCCGTCGATGACGACATGGGATTCCAGAACGACGCGGTCTTCGAGCACCGCACCCGGGCCGACGCGGCAGAACGGACCGACGTGGACGCCTGCGCCGAGCGTGGCTTTCGGATCAACGGAAGCGAGAGGGTCGATCTGGGTGAGACCGGAGGGGTCGTCTTCGCGCATGCACCATCCCTAAACCAGCGGCGCGGAATGGTCTATGCACCCCATTGTGCATTGGGTTTTGACACCCGGCCTCCCGTCCCGTTCCGCCGGAATATTGGAAAGACGACGCTACTGCAACTCCCGGGCGGCGCGGGGCCCGCAGGCCGAGGCGCCCCGTTGATGTCGGCGGCGAAACTCTCTACCCCGCGCGCACCAGGAAGCGGGGCGAAGCGCATGCGGGTATTCATCACGGGCGGGTCGGGCTGTGTCGGGCATTACCTCGTCCACGCCTTCCTGAAGGACCCGGCCAACGAACTCGTCCTGCTTTTGCGCAGTCCGGGCAAGCTCACCCTGCCGGCGGGTACCGAGGAACGTGTCACCATCCTGAAAGGCGACCTCCGCGAGGGAGCGGGATTTGCCGAGGACCTGCGCGGTATCGATGTGGGCATTCTGGCCGCCACCTCATGGGGCGGCAAACATGCCCATGACATCACGGTGACGGCCAATGTCGCCCTCGCCGATGCCCTGATCGGAGGGGGGTGCCGCCACATCGTCTACTTCGCGTCGGCCAGCGTGATCGACAAAGACCTCGCGCTCCTGCCGGAGGCCGCCGAACATGGCACGGAATACATCCGCGCGAAGTACCGCCTCGTCGAGGAGATGGATCCCCGGGGCGAGGCCGCCCGGATCACCGGCATCTTCCCCACGGTCATCTTCGGCGGCGGTGCACCGCCCGTCGGCGCGCCGTTGTCCCACGCCGCGCGGATGCTTTTCGAGAACCGCCGCTGGCTGCCGTTCGTCCGGCGTCTCTCGGCACCCGGCAGGCTTCACCTGATCCACCCCGGCGATATCGCGACGCTGGTGCGCCACTTCGCCGGGGAGGCGCCGACGCCCGGCACGTCCCGTCTCGTGCTCGGCAACCCCTCAACGACGGTGGACGAGTTGATCGACGCCATCGCCCGGGCGGCGGGGACGCGGCAAAGCCCGTGGCTGAGGATCACCGAACGGCGGGTGACCGGCTTTGCCCGTCTTCTCGGGGTGAAGATGTCGCCCTGGGACCGTTATTGCGCGGAGAATCTCGACCAGTCATATCCCACCGCCCTCAGTCCGGCGGACAAGGGTCTGCCGGTGACAATGCCCGACCTCGCGTCCGGGTTGCGCGATATCGGCTTTCCGGGGCGGGCCTGACGCGGTGAAGGGCGGTCGCGCGACGACCCGGCCGAATCCGGAGACACGCCGTCCCGGGCTTGACCCAGCCTGCGCCGGCTCGGGTTCGGCGGGGGTCACAACGCGGCAAGCCGGGCCATCGGCCGGCAACGCTGCTTCAGCATCGAACGGGCGTCGTCGGGGCCCTCGGCCCCGCCGGGACCTCAGCGCGCGAAGAACCGGCGCACATTGTCGATGATCATGTCGACCTCGGGCTCGGTGAGATAGGGATGCACCGGCAGGCAGAGCTGGGTACGCGACAGCTCTTCGGTGCCGGCAAGTCCGCCAGTACCGATGGGCGCGGCTGCGAAGGCGGGCTGAAGATGGGTCGCCTCCTTGTAGTAGACCACAGAGGGCACCCCCTGCTCGCCCAGAAAGGCGTGCAGGTCGTCCCGCCGGTCGGTGGTGATCCGGTAGTAGCTCCAGCAGGGGTCGGTCCCTTCGGGCACCGTCGGCAGGCCAACGAGATCGCCGAGTTCGGCGATATACCGGTCGGCAATCGCCTGGCGAAGGTTCAGTTCCTCGTCGAAGACCTCGAGCTTCACGAGGAGGATCGCGGCCTGGATCGTGTCGAGCCGGGAGTTCGTCCCCAACACCCGATGGGCCTTCGGCGCACCGTAGAGCCCGTGGTCGCGGACGACCCTC
Source organism: Paracoccaceae bacterium (assembly GCA_030066905.1). GTDB lineage: Bacteria > Pseudomonadota > Alphaproteobacteria > Rhodobacterales > Rhodobacteraceae > JASJAR01. The sequence continues at coordinate 2,335 of JASJAR010000018.1, forward strand.
AGCGCGTCCGCGAGGTCGTCGTCATTGGTGAACATCGCGCCGCCATCGCCGAAACAGCCGAGCGACTTCGACGGGTAGAAGCTCGTCGCCGCCCCGTCGCCCAATGCGCCGCACATGGCCTCCGTCCCGACCGAGCCAAAGGATTGCGCCGCGTCGTAGAAGAGCTTCAGCCCATGAGCTGAGGCGACCTCGGAGAGTGCGGCATGGTCGGCGGGAATACCGAAGAGATCGACAGCGAGGACCGCTTTCGGTGTGAGCCCGGACCCGGCATCAAGCCCGTCAACGGCCGCAGCAAGGCTTGCCGCGCTCATATTCCCAGTCGCCACCTCGACATCGACGAAAACCGGCGTGGCCCCGGCGAGCATCACCGCCTCTGCGGTGGCGGCATAGGTCAGCGAAGGGACGAAGACCGCGTCGCCCTGCCCGATCCCGGCCGAGCGCAGGAGCACCTGAAGGGCATCGGTTCCATTGGCACAGCCGACGGCGTGTTTGACGCCGAGATAGGTTGCGAGCTTCTCCTCGAGTTCGGCGACCTCGGGTCCCGAGACGAACCTGCCATGATCGAGCACCCGGTGGATCGCCTCGCTCATCCGCGGCTCGCAGGCATCCCTCTGACGGGTGATGTCGATGAATTGGGGGGTCAGTTTCTGCAACATGGCCGGTTTCCTAACTGCTCGTTCGATCCGCTTTTTGTCTAGGCCGCGACAGCGGCGCCCGATGCGGACAATTCGAGCGCCTTGATGACTTCCATACCCTCGCGCACGCTCGACCGGGGCACCGCGCCCGTGCGGATCGCCTGGAGAAAGTGCTGGAGTTCCGAGGTGAGCGGCTGGGCATCGCCGATGGGGCGAAACTCCGGGTCGGCGCTTTCGAACTTCACGCCGCCGTTTTCCTTCCACACCTTGTGGCGATAGATCGCGAGCTTCGTTTCGGGCGGCTCGATGTCGTCGAGCACGGCCATCGCCTTGTCGCCGATCACCGTGAACCGGCGTTCACGGCGGGGCGAGAGCCGGGAGACGAAAGTGTGCGACTTCGCGCCCGAGGGGAACCGCAGATGGAGATGGGCAAAGTCGGGGACGTCGGTGATGCCCGACACCCCTTCGAGATGCCCCGTCTCGGGCGCTTCGCCGACGATGGCGAGAAGAAGCGAGAGGTCGTGGGGCGCGATATCCCACATCACATCGGTCTGGGCGAAGAACTTGCCGAGGCCGAGCCGGGTCGAGTGGACATAGCGGATCGCGCCGAGTTCACCATCCCGCACCGCCGTTTCGAGCGCTTCGTAGCCGGGGTGGAACCGCAGGATATGCCCGGTCATCGCGACGACACCGGCGGCCTCGGCCGCCTTGACGATTTCCTCCGCACGGAGAGCCGTCATCGCCATCGGCTTCTCCACCAGAAGGTGCTTGCCGGCCCCGATGACCCTGAGCGCGACCTCCGGGTGGAGCGTCGGCGGCAGGGCCAGCACCACCCCGTCGATACCGGGGTCGGCGATCAGCCCGTCGAGGTCGGTCGACCGACAGCCGAACGCAGCCTCGGCGGCGGCGCGTTTGGCCGCGTCCTCATCGGCGACGGCAGCAAGCACACCAAGCTCAGCGAGGACCCGCGCATGGTTCCTGCCCCAGTCTCCGCACCCGATCGTTCCTATGCGCACCGCTGCCCCGGCCCTTTGCCTCGTCGCGGTGCTGAAGCACCGCGTATTAACCTGAGGCTATAGAGCTTTGATTCCCCCTCGCAAGGTTTTCCACACGGAAGGCCCTGCGGAAGCCCGCCGAAGTCGTAACCTTTGTAACAAATCGGCGACGGGCTCGATTGACCGGACCAGGTCGCCTACCTAAGACAAACCCGACGCCAGCCAGAGCCGAAAGGGCGCTTATGCGTCTTCTCCAATGGAGCATCTTCAAGCGCATGACCGCCAACACGGTCATCACCTTCGTGCTTCTGGGCGCCATCGCGACGACGACGCAGGTTCTGAACCAACTCTACAGGCTCATCGAGGCATCGAGCAATTTCGGCTTCGCCTTCCGGCTCTATGCCTTTCTCGTGCCCACCGTCACGGTGACGATCCTGCCCGTCGCCTTTCTCATCGGGGTGATGGGCGTCTACCGGGCGATGGAGGAAGACCGCGAGTCGGTGATCGTCGCCGCCTCCGGCGCGGCACTGGGCTTCATCCTGCGCCCCGCTATCTACCTGGCGGCCATCGTGTCGGCTGTGGTGCTCCTCGTCAGCGCCCTCGTCGAGCCGCTGGCGAACCGCGAGGTCCGCAACTCCATCGCACTTCTGACAACCGACATCGCCGAATACGTCGCCTCCCAAGGCATCCTCACCGAGATCCAGCGCGGTCTCTTCGTACGCGGCGGTACCCGCTCGTCCGACGGGGAGATCCAGGGGCTCTTCATCCTCGACCGCAGGGACCCGGCCCAGGAGATCATCTACATCGCCGAGGGCGGCCGGGTGGCGGAGGACGACGGCAATCTGGTGCTTGAGATGTTCGGCGGCGCGATCCATGTCCGGGCGACCCAGACCGGGCGTGTCCACCGGTTCGAGTTCGGCCGCTACATGTCGTCGGTGCCCTGGTTCGAGGGCGCCGAGGCGCTGGCCTACCGGCCGCGCGAGACGACGACGCCGGTGCTTCTGGCGACCCATCTCGGCGGGGCCGAGCTCGGATTTCAGCGCTCCGAGGCACGAAGCGAACTGGTGCGGCGGTTCACCGACTGGCTCTACCCCTTCGCCTATCTCGGGGTCGGGGCGACGGTGCTCATCCTCTCACGGGGCCGTCGCTTCGCCTATCGCTGGCTGATGCCGACCGCGCTGGTGGCCGGGGTCGGCGTCAAGGCGGTGGGGCTCGGCATGATCGGCACCGCCGGGACGGCACTCTGGGCCGTGATCGTCGCCTTCGCGCTTCCTGTCCTCGCCGCCCTCTCGCCGATTGCGGTCGCCGGACTGAAAGAGCTGCCACGGATGCTGAGGGCATGAGGCGGCCCGACGTTCCGCTCCCGCGGACTTCCTGCTAGGTCCGCCGCCATGGGCTCGCGCATGCTCTTTCTCTATATCTTCCGGCAGCACGTCCTGCTGACAGGGCTGGTGCTTGTCCTTCTGACCTTCATCGTGGCCACTGTGCAATTTGCCGAAAGCTCGCGGTTTCGCGGCGACGACGGCTGGGACGCGCTCGGTGCGCTGCAACGCATCCTCCTCGAAACGCCGGCCTTTTTGCAATCGATGCTGCCCTATGTGGTGCTCGTGGCCACGGCCATTCTGGTCTACCGAATGGGACGGCAATACGAGCTTGCGATCTTTTCCCAGATCGGGCGGCCATGGCGCCGGGTGCTCCTGCCGCTCGTTGCGGGGGGCGCGGCTTTGGGCCTCGTCTACACACTCCTTCTGAACCCGCTGGCGAGCTATTCCTCTACGCGGGACGCAGGCGGCAATGCCGGTGTGGCCGACAGCACCGAGATGGAAGAGGGCCGCGAGGTGGTGTTGCGGGACGCCGAGGGCTTTCATTTCCTCCTCATCGACGCCATAGACGCCGACGCCACAGCGCTCCGGGGCGTCACCTACCTTCGGCTCGACAACGAGCACCGGCTCCTCAACCGCGTCAGCGCCCCCCGCGCAGCCTGGCTCGACGGCGAGCTCGTCTTCACCGAAGCCCGCGATCTCGGCACCGGAACCGGCGGCCCCCTCGTCGAAGACGGCCAGCTGCGCCTGGCCTTCCCGCAAACCGTGCTGCAACACCGCGACCGGGACCGGCTGACGATCTCGGTCTACGAACTGCCCTCGGTCATCAGCGCGACCCGGCTCGTGGGCGCCTCGCCCTGGGGACTTCAGGCGCGGTTTCAGAGCCTCATCGCCCTCCCTGCCCTGCTCGGTGCGGTAGCCTTCCTCGCCGGCGCGCTCGTCTATCATCCGGTGATCCGGGGCCAGTGGCGCAAGGACGTGATGGCCGTGCTCGGGGCGGCTTTCGTCATGTATTTCTTTCTCACCTTCTCCGAGGCGATGAGCTCATCGGGCGCGGCGCCCGCTGCGGTGCTGGCATGGGGCCTTCCGGTCCTCACCGCGCTGGCCGGGATCGGGGTCCTTTCGGTTCGCTCGAAAAGACGGTAGGGCGCTGCGCGGAGCGGGTGACAACATGGCGCAAGGCAAGCGGTTTCTTCCCGAGATCCACGATCTCCACCCCGGCATGGCGGACCGGCTCGACCGTCTTATCGCGGTTTTCCCCGAACCGGCGCGGGCCCATATCGCCTACAGCGTCGTGCCGAACTGGCATGGGCAACATCCGCTCTCGTCCGACTTAAGCTTCGCCGAGCGGGTCTCGGCACTGCCGGGGGAGAAGGTGCTCCATGGCTGGACCCATACTAAGGGGCCAGACCTTCTGAACTGGGTGCTTTACGGCCACGAGAACCGCTCGGAGTTTCAGGGCCTGAGTCGGGGGGACACCGAAGAGCGGCTCGACCTCGGTCTTGCGATGTTTGCCGAAGCAGGCCTCGCGCGCCCCGGCTGGTTCTGCGCGCCACGCTGGATGTCGTCGCCGTCGCTCGACACTACGCTCAAAGCGCGTGGGTTCCGCGGTGTGCTCGCGCGAGACCGCGTCAAAGTGTTCGGGGCCGGGCAACCGCCGCTGCCGCCGCTCAACTTCGACGAGGGCGCGCGGAGCTGGAAGATCGGGCCCGGCCGCGTCCTGCGCCAGAGGCTGATCGCGAAACTGCTCAAGGAAATGAGACCCTTCCGCTTCGTTCTTCACCCCGACGACCTCGATCACCCGAAAACCTTCGCCCAGATCGAACGGACGATGGCGCGCCTCCTCGCCGCCGGCTGGACCCCGATCGGGCTCGACGAGGCGATTACGGCCCCATGACGCCCGAGGCGGACATCTTCGTGTTCTCCAATGGCCACGGCGAGGACGAGATCGGAGGTCTGGTGCTCGACCGTCTCGCGCGGACCGACGCCGAGCGCGCCCGGATCGCCGCCTGGCCGATGGTCGGCGACGGGGCGCGCTACATCCGCACCGGCGTTGCGACCTTCGGGCCACGCAACGACCTCCCAAGCGAGGGGTTCGGCACCATGAGCCTCCCCGCCTTTCTGCGCGATCTCCGGTCGGGGTTCGTTGGCACCTATCTCAGCCAAATCCGCTTCGCGCGGTCGCTTCGCGGCAAGCCCAAGGCGATCCTCGCCATCGGCGATGTCGTCCCGCTGGCGGCGGCAACGCTCGCCGGTGGCCCGGCGCTGTTCTTCTCCTCGGCCAAATCCGCCCATTACGGCGGAACCGACGGCCACAACCCGCTCGAACGGGCGCTGATGCGGCGGGCTGCGCGAGTGCTGGTGCGCGACGCGCGCACCGCCCGGCAACTCGGCGTCAATGGCGTTGCCGCCCGTTTCATCGGCAACCCAATGATGGACGGGGTCGCAGGCGGCGAGGGGTCGGCATTTCGGGCCGAGGGGCGGCGGGTTCTCGCTTTGATCCCCGGCACACGCGCAGACGCTCCGGCGAACGCGCGGCTTCTCTTGGATGCGGCGGCTCGGCTAAACACCGTCCTTTGCCTGCTGCCCGCCCATGACGGGTTCGATCTGGCGGCCCTCGAGAGCGTCCCGCCACCGGGCTGGCGGGTTTCTGCGGCGGAGGAAGGGGCGCTGGCGCTGAGCCATGACGGCGGCGCGGAGGCCATCGTCGCCAAGGGCCGTTTTGCCGACATGCTCGCCGCGTCCGAGATCGCGGTCGGCATGGCGGGCACCGGGAATGAGCAGGCCGTGGGCCTTGGCCTGCCGCTCATCGCCGTTCCGGGTTCCGGCAATCAGGGGGCGGCGTTTCATGCCATGAAGCGGCGATACTTCGGCGCGGCGGCCATCGACGCCCGCCCCGACCCCTCGGCTATTGCCGGCGCGACCCGACGGCTCGCGGAGGACCCCCGGAAGCGAGCTGCCATGGGCGAGGCCGGCCGCGCGCTCATGGGCGCGCCCGGGGCCGCAGCCGCGATCGCGAACGAATTGCGCGCACTCGCGGGATGGGAGCGCATCGATGGATGAGCCGCTCGCGTCGGTGGTCATCACGACCCACAACGAAGCCGACGGCATCGGCGCGACGCTGGCGAGCCTCGCGGCCCAGATCGAAGCCCCGGCCTTCGAGATCGTCCTCGTCGACGACCGAAGCACCGATGACACCGTTGCCATTGTGAAGGCGGCGGGCGTTCCGAACCTCCGCCTTCTCCGCAACGCGCCGGACCCCGCCGCCCCGCTGACCACCCGCCAACAGGCGCTCGATCTGGCGTTCCGGGAGTCCCGCGGAGCGGTCGTCCTGACGCTCGACGGCGACACGGCGGTTCCCGCCAGGTGGCTGGCGGAGATGTCGGCCCCGATCCTCGGCGGCCGCGCCCGTGCCGTCGCCGGCCCCATCACCTTCGCCCCCGACAACACCGCCGTCGCGCGCTGGCAGGTTGCGGATGCGGCGTATTACTGGCAGGTCGCCGCCCTTCTGGCACCCTTTGGCGGCGGCGGCGTGTTCTTCGGCAATTTCGCGTTCGACGCGCGCCTGTACCGCGAGACCGGCGGGTTTGCCGCCATCGGCGGGGCGCTCACCGAGGACCTCGCCTTTGCCCGGGCGATCCAGTCCCGGGGCGAGCGGATTGCGTTTCTCAGGGGCGCGGGGCCCGTGGCGGTCGCCCCCTGCCCCGATGTCGAGGCCCTGATCGGGCGCACCTTGCGCATCTCCCAAGGCCCGCTCTCGCTGCTGTCGGCGGTGCTCACGATCTGGCCGCTGACCCTCCTTCTGACGGCGCTTCTCGCCCCTATCGGCGGCGTGTTCCCTTGGCTCTTTGCGGCGCGCTACGCGCTGGGAGCGGGCGTCGTGCGCCTCGCCATCGCGCGCGCCGGGGCCCGGGCGCGCGGGCTCAACTGGCTCACCTACGAGCCCCTGGCCTTCGCCCTCGCCGCCGGCGTCTTGCCCCGGGTGGCACGCGGCACCAAGTCAGACTGGGGAGGGCGGAGCTATGACAGATAAATCCACACCCCTCATCCGCCCCTACCGGCCGTCCGACCGCGACGCCGTGCGCCGCATCTGCTGCGACACCGCCTACCGCAACAAGGGGGCGGAACTCTATTTCGAGGATCGCGAGATCCACGCCGATTACTGGTCGAGCTACTACACCGACATGACCCCGGCGGAAGTGCAGGTCGTTGAGATGGACGGCCGGGTTATCGGCTATTTCTTCGGCTGCCCCGACACACCGCGCTATCGCCGCGCCATGGCCCGGCGGATCGTGCCCTGGGCCATCGCGCGGGCGCTTTGGCGCATCGCCACCGGGCGCTACAGGAAGCCGATGTCGCGGCGCTACATCTGGTTCATGATCACCAGAGCCCCAGCCGAGGAGGCGCGGATCGACATCCACCGCTTCCCCGCCCATTACCATTGCAACATCACCGAGGACGGACGCGGCCATAAGCTCTATTCGACGCTGACGCTGGCCTATCTCGACCGGTTGGAGGCGGCTGGCGTCACCGGTATCCACGGCCATATCACCGAGCCCGCCAAAGCCGGGCTTTGGGACCTCTTCGACCGCCAGTTCAGCGAAGGCTACGACAGTTCGAAGAGCTACCGCGCCGAAAAACCCACCAAGATCAACGACGTGCTCCTTGGGGACGATAGCCCGCTCGTCAACCGCGTCTGGGGCTGCGACATCCCCACGTTCCGGGCCTTCGTGACGTTCCTGCGCGACAGGATGCGGATCTGACAGCGGAGAGGGTTGAAAAGCGCGGTGCGAAGGGCGAAGTCGCTCTGGGATCATGGGACAGGTCATCATCACCGTAAACGGCCCGGGCGAGATCTCGGCCTGGCTGACGCCTCTCTCCCGGGCGATCAAGGCGGCTAGCCCGGAGACGGGCGTGCTTGCCTGTCTGATGCCTTGCGTCTTCTCCTCGGGCGCCGAGCGTTCCGTGGTGGAGCGGCTCGACAGCGTCGATGCCGTCGCCGGGATCGCCGAAAGCTTCGGTCTGATCTTCCGCAAGCGCTATCCGCCGGGCTTCGCCGCCGACGAGAACAATCTGGTGCTCCACCTAGGCGGTGAGCTTGTCCTGTCGCTGCTTCTCGCCCGGAGGCTCGGCGCCCCGGCCTTTGCCTATATCGAACACCCCGCGCCGATCCTGAAGCGGTTCGAACGGGTGTTCTATAACGGGCTCAACAAGATGCCTGCGAAAGTTGGCCGCCGGCCCACCGAGCCGATGGGCGAGATGATGGTCGATTCGGCCCTGGCCAAGACCGCCGGCAGCGGTCCCAGTGCGCGCGAGCAAAAAACCATCGCGATCGTTCCCGGCAGCCGGGCCTACATGGCCGAGTTCCTTCTGCCCTATTTCGCCGAAGCCGCCGACCGGATCGCCGCGTCCCGGCCGGACATCTCCTTCGTGCTGCCGACGTCCGACTATATCGACGACGCTTGGTATCGGAATTTCCCGACCCCGCCGGACGACCGGGACTGGCAGGCGAGCCCGGTGACCTATCGCGAGGACGGTGCTGGCGCATGGTTCGAAACAGCGAAGGGCACCCGGATCGCGATCCGCGGCAATGCGGAGGTGCTCCGCCGCGCCGGGGTGGCGGTGACGCTGCCGGGGACGAATACCGGCGAGCTCGCCGCCTCGGGCATTCCGATGGTGACCGTTCTTCCGACCTACCGCTATTGCGCCGAAGGCGTCCCGCTGCCGGGTCTTGCGGGCCACGTCGCCCACATCCCCATCGTGGGCCGCGAAATCAAGGTCTTCGCCGCCGGTCTGGCCCTGAAGAAGAGCCGGCTTCTGTCGATCCCGAGCCGCCGGATGGGCCGCCGGATCGCCCCCGAACTGATCGGCCGCGATCTCCATGATGCGATCTGCCGCGAGGTGATAGCGCTGGTCGACGACGAGGCTCGGGCGACCGCCACGGCGGTCCGCGAGGCGATGGGCCCGGCGGGGGCCGCGGATCGGCTCGCCGCTGCCGTCCTCGAACGGCTGAGGACCGCCGAAAGCGCAAGGGCAAGGGCAGTCGCACCGCCCACGACAGGCGCTCAGGTCTGAGGCCGTCGCTCGAGCCGCACCACCCCGTAAACCGTTTCGAGGTCGACCGCGACGGCCCGGAAATCCCCGTCCTCCCGGGCGGCATAGACGAGCCGGAACGGGAAAACCGGGCGGTCCCGCAACTCGGCGGCGGAGAAGCCGGCGATCCGGCGGTACTCGGCGGCACAGGTCACGATGTCGGCGCTACGGGTTTCCACGCGCATCGTCACCTGGGTCCGCCGGACGCCATCATAGGCCAGCGCGTCGTAGCGGCAGACCTCCGCCGCCGGGACGTCCTTTAGGAGCGTATAGAGCATTGTCATCAGGTCGATGGTGTCGCCCTGGGCAGCCGGGTTCAGCGGCGGGCGATTGCTTTGCCGGGGCGGATCGAACCGCGGCGGTTCGGGGACACCGTTCTTGTAGGAAATCACCAAGTCGGTCGAGCGTGCCCCGATATTCGCACTTTCTTCATAAACTTCAGGGATGTATTCGCCGTTCCTCACGCTCCCGCGCGATTTCGCGTCATAGCGAACATCGGCCAGCGCACCGATGAACCCCGTGCTGCGCAACTGCCCGGCGGTCGAATACCGGCCGCGATCCTCGATGCCCGAAAACGCGAACACCCCGACCTTGAGCGCCCCGAGATAGATGTCGAACACGCCGCGATCCTGCGCTTCGGAGGCCCCCCCGCCGAGGGTCATCGCGACAGAAATGCAGGCGCCGAGGCAAAGGCGGCGGATTGTGGGTGACCGCTTGGGCATGAGATCTCCGACTGGCAAACCACAGTTTGATGTTCCGCGCGGGGCTGTCAAATCAACTGCGGCGCTGGAACCGGGGTTTTCCACCGACGCGCGGTCGGGGTATCAGGCCGGTGAGGCAAGCCCAGGGAGCCCGCCCATGGACATTGAACCGACCGCCATCGAGGGCGTGGTGATCGTAACACCAAAGCGCCATGGCGACGCGCGGGGGTTCTTCAGCGAAACATGGAACGTGGCAGCGCTCGCCGCGCGCGGCTACGACTGGGCATTCGTGCAGGACAATCAGTCGCTTTCGGCGGCGAAAGGCACCGTTCGCGGCCTCCACTATCAGGCGCCGCCCCACGCCCAGGCCAAGCTCGTCCGCTGCGGGCGGGGGGCGGTTTGGGATGTGGCGGTCGATGTCCGGCCGGGCAGCGCAACCTACGCGCAATGGGTCGGCGTCGAGCTTTCGGCCGATAATGGCCGCCAGCTCTACATCCCCGAAGGCTTCCTTCACGGCTTCTCGACCCTGACCGAGAACGCCGAACTCCTCTACAAATGCTCGGCTCCCTACAACGGCGCAGCCGACGGGGCGGTGCGTTTCGACAGCGCCGCCCTCGGCATCGACTGGAAGCTCGACGGCCCGCCGGTTCTCTCCGACAAGGACCTGGCCGCACCCGAATTCGAGGACTGGACCAGCCCGTTCTGACCGCGCCGACGACAGTCCGCGGGCGATGGCGACGATTGTCGGCAACCCGCACGGCACGGTGAGGCCGACTTGCCGCTCCCACGGGGCTTGGGCTAGCACTATGCGGCGAGGGCAACCGCCTCGCGACAGGATAGGATCCGTAGCGTGAAACTCCTTGTCACAGGTGGCGCAGGCTTCATCGGCTCTGCGGTCGTGCGCCTCGCTGTCGCCCGCGGTTACGACGTCGTCAATCTCGATGCGCTGACCTATGCGGGGTCTCTGACCAATGTCGCCTCGGTGGCGGACGCCCCGGGCTATGTCTTTGAGAAGGCCGATATTCGCGACCGCCCGGCACTTGCCCGGATCTTTGCAGATCACGCCCCCGAGGCGGTGATGCATCTTGCCGCCGAAAGCCATGTGGACCGGTCCATCGACGGCCCTGCGGCCTTCATCGAGACCAATGTGACGGGGACGATGAACCTTCTCGAAGCCGCGCGGGCCCATTGGGACGAGACCGGACGCCCCGAACGCTTCAGGTTTCACCACATTTCGACGGACGAGGTCTTCGGCTCGCTCGGGCCAGAAGGCCAGTTCACCGAAGACACTCCCTATGACCCGCGCAGCCCCTATTCCGCGTCCAAAGCCGCCTCCGACCATCTCGTCCGCGCTTGGCACGAAACCTACGGCCTGCCGGTGGTGCTGACGAACTGTTCGAACAATTACGGGCCCTACCACTTCCCCGAAAAGCTCATCCCCGTCGCGATCCTCGCGGCCCTCGAAGGCCGGCCGATCCCGGTCTATGGCCGGGGCGAGAACGTGCGCGACTGGCTTTATGTCGAGGACCACGCCGACGCGCTCCTGACGGTGCTGGAACGCGGCGCGGTTGGCCGGAGCTACAACATCGGCGGCGAGAACGAGGCGCGCAACATCGATCTCGTGCGGACGATCTGCCGGCTTCTCGACGCGCGACGTCCCGAAGCGGCTCCGCACGACCGCCTGATCGAGTTCGTGGATGACCGGCCGGGCCACGACCTACGTTATGCCATCGACCCGAGCCGTATCCGCGAGGAGCTGGGTTGGCAGCCGAGCGTGACGCTCGACGACGGGCTCGCGAAGACCGTGGATTGGTTCCTCGCAAACGAAAGCTGGTGGGCCCTTTTGCGGGCGGTCGCTGCCGAACGGCGGGGGACCAAGGCGTGAAGATCGCGGTGTTCGGCGGCAGCGGCCAGGTGGCCACCGAGCTGGCCCGGCGGATGCCGGACGGCGTCACACTTGAGCGGATCGGCCGGGACCGGGCGGATTTTGCGCGGCCCAAGGAGGTTTACGACGTCACCCGGGCCCTTGACGTGGACGCCATCGTCAACGCGGCGGCCTACACCGCTGTCGACAAGGCCGAAGAAGAGGGGCTACTGGCGACGACGATTAACGGAACGTCCGTTGGCTCTCTGGCGAAGGCAAGCGCCGAAATCGGGACGCCGGTCGTTCACATCTCGACCGATTATGTCTTTTCCGGTGAGGGCGACCGGCCTTGGAAGCCCGATGACCCGCTGGCGCCGAAGGGTCTTTACGGCAAGAGCAAGCTGATTGGAGAGAAGGAACTGGTCAAATTTGGCGACACCTATGTCGTCCTGCGCACCTCCTGGGTGTTCAGCGCCCACGGGTCGAACTTCGTGAAGACGATGCTGCGGCTGGGCTCCGAGCGCGATGTCCTGCGCATCGTCGACGATCAGGTCGGCGGGCCAACACCGGCGGCCGCCATCGCCGATGCCTGCTACGGGGTTGCCGCGGCCCTCGTCGGCGGGGCCCCCGGCGGGGTCCACCATTTCGCCGGTGCGCCCGACATCTCCTGGGCAGGTTTCGCCTCCGAGATCTTTACCGCGGCTGGGCTCGCGACGCAGGTCGATCGGATTGGCTCGTCGGACTATCCCACGCCGGCCGAACGACCGAAGAACTCACGGCTCGATTGCCGGTCGCTCGGCGAGACCTATGGCATCGCCCGCCCCGACTGGCGGGTGGGCCTCAACGACGTGTTGAAGGAGCTCGGGGTGACATGACCCAGCGCAAAGGCATCATCCTCGCCGGCGGCAGCGGCACCCGGCTTTACCCGATCACAATCGGCGTGTCGAAACAGCTGATGCCGATCTACGACAAGCCGATGATCTACTACCCGATGTCGGTGCTGATGCTGGCGGGCATCCGCGAGATCGCGGTTATCACCACCCCGGAGGATCAGGCGCAGTTCCAGAAACTGATGGGCGACGGGTCGGCCTGGGGCCTCAGCTTCGACTGGATCGTCCAGCCCTCGCCGGACGGTCTGGCACAGGCCTATCTCCTGGCAGAGGCGTTCCTCGCCGGTGCGCCGTCGGCGATGGTGCTCGGCGACAACGTGTTTTTCGGCCATGGGCTGCCCGAAGTGCTCGCCCGCGCGGACGGCCAGGGCACGGGCGGAACCGTCTTCGGTTACCGCGTCGCCGACCCCCAGCGCTACGGGGTCGTCGACTTTGACGGGGATACCGTGCGGGGCATCGTCGAAAAGCCGGAGGTGCCGCCTTCGGACTATGCGGTGACGGGCCTTTACTTCCTAGACGGCACCGCGCCGGAACGCGCACGGGGGGTCGAACCGTCGGACCGGGGCGAGCTTGAGATCACCTCGTTGCTCGAAACCTACCTCGCCGACGGTGCGCTGACGGTCGAAAAAATGGGCCGCGGCTATGCCTGGCTCGACACCGGGACCCATGCCTCGCTGCTCGAAGCGGGGAACTTCGTGCGCACTATCGAGGAGCGCCAGGGCCAGCAGATCGGGTCGCCCGAGGAGATCGCCTATTCCCAGGGCTGGATCGACGGCGACACATTACGACGCGCCGCCGAACGGTTCGGCAAGTCAAGCTACGGGCGCTACCTCGAACGGCTTCTCGACGGCGCCTAGAACGGAACGGGCGGCTTCGGGCAGAAGCCGACGTCGGCTCCCCTCGCCCCGGACGCAATCGGGGCCCCGACCGAAGAGAACGCACCACCCGCGGGTCAGGCCCGGGACGGGCGCCTGAGGATGGGCACGGGCCGCCGCCGAGCCCGGCGCGCCCGACACGCGCCCCGCGTCAGGGGCGCGCCGAGAAGCCCCGCGAGATCGTCACGAACACCGTGTTCGACGTCCGCTCGTTTTCCCCCGTCTCGTAGAGCCGGGAGTGCTCGTAGCCGGTGGAGAGCCGAACCTCCTCGGTCAGGCTGCGGTTGTAGGTCAGCGAGCCGTTGATCCGCTGCGTCGTATCGTTGTCGTCGATCACATCCTGGTTCGAGATCGACACCGCCGCGCGATAGGACGAAACCTCGTTGACCTCGCGGGTATAGGATGCGCGGCCCACCGTGTTGAGCACGGTTTCGTTGTCGCCGTTGACGGTAGCCCCCTGCCGGATCGACACGTCGAACCGACCGTCGGGCGCCAGGCGCTCGTAGCTGATCCCCAGAAGCGGCGAAACGGTGTCGCCTTCGGTGATGACGATCCCCGCATCGAGCCCCAGCGAGCCGTCGCGAAGCTCGAAATCCCGGTCGAGCCGGATTTCGTCGATCGTGCCGTTGACGGTGTAGTCGCGCTCCGCCGTGGCACCGAACGAGCCGTTCGGCAGGTCGCGGTCGAACGAGAGCCGTCCGCCGACGCCGCTTTCGGAACTGTCCGTCGCGCCGGTGCTTTCGACCTCCTGCCAGTCGACCGCTGCCGAAACGGTGGTCGCGTCGCCGAGATCGCGGGTCAGGCTCACGCCCGCCGTGGTCCGGGTTTCTCGGGAGTTGGCCGCGTCGTCGTCTTCCGTCTCCGAATAGGTGGCCTCGATGCCGACCCGCGTGGCCGGATCGACCCGCGCGAGGACCGAGCCACTGAACGACAGCGTCTCCGAATCGATCGCGTCCGGGTCGGCGGTGTCGAAGTCCACTCCCCGCTGCTGGACGCCGAGGTTGAAGGTTAGCGGGCCATTGGAGCCGAATTCGGCCCGGGCGCCGTAGCGGTAATCGACCCGCGTCCCGGTCGTCACCGACAGGTCGAGATCGCCCACACCGTCGAGGTCCTCGAAGATCTCGGTTGTGACGTTGCGCTGGCGGTACCGTCCGAACAGCTCGAACTCCGATCCGTCGGTGCGCATCACGTAGGAGGCCTCGACCCCGGTATCGCCAAGCTCGAACCCATCCTCGCCAAGCTCGAGCCCGGTATCGAAGCCGAGGGTGAAAGAACGCTGCCGGGTCGTCGTCGAGACGGATCCCGCGAACGAGGTGATCCCGATGATCTCCCCCTCGGCGGGATCGGTCAGGTCAGGATTGTCCGAGGCCCGGACCGTCTGGCTGACGTCGAACTCGACGACGACGCCGCCGTCCTGTGCGTTCAAGATGCCCGTAGGCGCGACCGACAGAAGTCCGATCGCGCCCAGAGTTGCGCCATAGCGCATGAAGTCCGGCGTTTTACGCCCGTCTATGTTTCTGCTCACACCTATCTCATTCAAACAGGCCCCTCGACGGAACGAGGATCACGTCGCCATCGGCAAGAACGATGTCCCGTGACAGGGCCCCACCCCGTGTCAAAGCGCGATAATTAATCTGGACCAGCTGCGCCGCCCCAGTTCTAGGGTTGATCCGACGAAGCTGCACCCGCTTATCGGCAGCGAACGGCGTCAGCCCTCCGCCCATGGCCAGGGCCTGAAGGAACGTCGTCCCCCGCGGCACGGCCTGCGTTCCCGGCTCGTTCACCTCGCCGAGAAAGAACACGTCGATCGTCCGGGTCCCGACGACGGGGCGGGCTTCCACCTCGCGCACGGTGACGAAAACGTTCGGCGTGGATGCGAAATTCGGCGAGATCGCCGATTCGAGCACCGATTCGACCTGGCTGACCGTCCGGCCGGCCACCGGCACCGAACCGGCGAACGGGAAGTTAATCGTCCCGTCCGGCAGCACCAGCACCTGTCGGTTGAGTTGCGAGTCCTCTAAGACCTCGATGGACAGCGTATCGCCCGCAGAGACGGTAAACGCCCCCTGAGCATGCGCAGCGGCAGCGGCAAAGATTGCCAACACGGCAAGAACCATTGATTTCATCGAACCATTCTCCAAGTTCGTCCCCCAGGAAGACCGTCGCTTTCGCAAACGGCCGAGTCTAGCCCGATCCTCACCTCTTCGCGTCTTTTGTTGAACCATTGGATGTCTGTGACCCGTCTGGCACGCTGTCTTATTGCAGATTTGCGAAGAGATTAACTCAGTTTTCGCCGATTGTCTCCGATGCGCTTTCATTTTCCAGACGAGTGAGCTCTGAGCGCGCCACTTCGAATTGCGGCCGCGAATCGTCGTCGGCGACCATGGCGAGCGCGCGGCGAAGCTGGTCGGCGGCCGCCTCGGTCTGCCCCGCAGCCGATAGCGCCATGCCGTAGTGATATTGCACCACCGGATCCCCTGTCATCGCCGCGGCGGCCGGTTGGAGGTAGTCGAGCGCCTGCTCGCTTTCGCCGCGGAGGTGGAGGATCCAGCCGTAAGTGTCCTGAAATGCCGGGATATCGGTGCCGCGCAACCTCCGCGCGATATTGTGGGCTCGCTCCACCGCCGCCGGGTCGGCCGATCGCCACGTGGCCAGCAGGCTGGCGAGGTTGTTGGCGACGATGAGCGAGTTGGAGTCGGCCTCGTAAAGCGACTGATAGACCTCGATCGCACCATCGACATCGCCGTCCTGTTCAAGAAGCGAGGCGCGCATCCATTGCAGGTCGGGGTCTTGCGGCCATGCGGCCAGCCCCGCATCGAGTGCCGCACGGGCGTCCTCCGGCGCGCCGGCCCGGAACAGCGCCATTGTCAGCACCCGGTGAACCCGGGCGTCCGCCGCTCCGCTGTCGATGATGGCGCGGTAGTCGGCGATGGCGCCCTCGAGATTGCCGGTCGCCGCCCGGGTGGCGGCGAGGGTGAGCCGGTTGCCGATGTCGTCGGGGTCCGCCCTGGCGGCCTCCTCGGCGACGGCGAGCGCCCCGTCGACATCGCCGTTTGCCAGCCGGCTGCGGATCAGCACGGCGCGGGCCTGGGCTTCTGCGTCGCTGCCGGAGGCGAGCGTGTCGAGAACCTCGAGAAGCTCGTCGGTCCGCTCCTGGGCAGCCAGAAGCGCCACGCGCAGTTCGTCGGCGGCAACGCCGGCCTCGGGCGTCCCCAGCCGATCGAGCCGGTCGAGCACACCGCGGCCGCGCGAGAAATCCTGTTCAAGAAGATAGGTCCGGCCGAGCGCAGCCAGAAGCCCGACATGGTCCGGAGCGTTCCGCAGCGCCGTCACCAGAAGCGATTCGGCCGCCCGGAGCCGACCCTCGTCGAGGAGCACCGCCGCATAGCGCAGGGTCGGTTCGGGGGCATTGAGCGAGGTTGTGACGGCGAGCGCCAGGGTATCGCGCGCCAGTTCGTGGCTGCCCGCCCGGGAATAGGCCTGCGCCAGCAGCGTCATCGCCCCAACATCGTCGCCGTCCTGATCGAGCGCCAGCCGCAAGCCGCGGATCGCCTCATCGACCTCGTCGGCCTCGATAAACCAGGTCGATTGCATCTTGAGCGCTGCCACATTCAGCGGCTCGGCTTCGAGCACCTCCTCGACGCGGCGCCGGGCACCGACCTCGTTGCCGGTGTTCAAGAGCATTTGCGCCAGCGCCATCTTGATATCGCCGGCCACGGCGACGGGCGGCCCTTCGGCGACGATCTCCTCCATCGTCGCGAGCGCCTGCTCGCGCTCGCCGATGTCGAACCGCATCCCCGCGCGCAGCGCCCGCAACTCGAACGGATGGGCCGAAGTCTCGGCCGTCGCGTCAAGCTCGGCAATCGCGGCCTCGGGGCCGCGGGTCTGCGCGATGAAGCGCACCAGCGCGATATAGGGCGCCACCTCCGGCGCGTTCGGATCGGCGATCTCGCGAAAGAAGGCCTCGGCTTTGTCGAGGTCCCCGGTATTGACGAGAAACCGGATGAACGCCGCGCTGATCTCATCGTCATCGGGGAAGCGTTCCACCATCTGGCGCATATGCGCCTCGATGGCCGGTTCGTCTCCCATGCCACCAAGGATGCTGAGTTTCGAGAAGTAAAGCGGCCGGTGGTCGGGGGCGGCGGCAATCGCTGCGTCGACCTGTTCGAGCGCTCCGGCCCGATCCCCCTGCCAGTTGCGCCCATCGACGAGGATGCTGCGGAGCACGACGTTTTCGGGCAGCGCGTCCACCAGTATCACGGCCCGGCCGATCACCTCGGACCGCGCGGCGTCGTCGCGGTCGAGAAGCGCCTGCCGGTAGTCGAGCACCAGATCGATCGCCTGGGCGTCGGGATTGTCCGGGGCGAGCTCGAAAGCCGCGCGTCCGTGCCGTTCGGCCGCTTCCCAGTTCTGCGACAGCGCAGCGGACTCAGCGAGCACCAGCCGGCCTTCGAGTTCGTCGGGGTATTGCTCGACGACCCTGAGATAGCTTGCCAGCGCCTGGCGCGTATCCCCCTGCTCCATCATCAGCCGCGCGAAGAGAAGCCGACCCTCGCGATGCCCGTCGTTGAGCTGCAAGACATTGCGGAGTTCGACGATGGCGCGGTCCACATCGCCGGCCTCGGCCAGCTCGACGGCGCTTTCGTAATGCCCCTCGGCGCGCTCTTCGTCCGACTCGCAGGCTGCGAGAAAGACAAATGCCGTGATCGCAAGAACCGTTCTAAGATTCATCATGGATGCAGCCTGAAACAATTTACCGGTCAACGTCATAAGGAGGCGCTCCAGGCCTGCCAAGCCGATTGGCCCCAGCGCGCGACACCACTCTACAATATCGCGATCCGCGGCGCATCGTATCATCACACGGAACGCATTTTGCTTCCACGGGTGTTGTTGTAGACTGCCGACACATTAGACAGTAGGCATCCCAGAAAGCCCGTCATGCCTTGAGAGACGGCGAAAGAATTGCATCTACTATTCAGAGCGATGTCCGGGGAAACTAAGGTCGGCCATGTCGAGTGACGAGCTTTACATCGATTTCTTCGGGTTCACCGAACGTCCGTTCACGCTGCTGCCGGACCCGGATTTCCTGTTCTGGTCGAAGCCGCACCGACGCGCTTTCTCCGTTCTCGAATACGGCATGCTCACCCATGCCCCGATCACCCTTGTCACCGGCGAGGTCGGCGCGGGCAAGACGACGCTGGTGCAAAAGCTTCTGGCGGACGTCCATGACGACGTGACCATCGGCCTTATCTCGAATGCCCAGGGCAACCGCGGCGAGCTTTTGCAATGGGTGCTCAATGCGCTGGCGGTCGAAGCCGATCTGTCGGAGAGCTACGTGACGCTCTTTCAGCGGCTTCAGGATTTCATGATCGACGAATACGCCCTCGGCCGCCGGGTGGTGCTCGTGATCGACGAGGCGCAGAATCTCTCCATCGAGGGGCTCGAAGAGCTGCGGATGCTCACCAACATCAACGCCAATAAGGATGAACTCCTCCAACTCATCCTCGTCGGGCAGCCAGAACTGCGGCAATTGGTGATGCGCCCGCAATTGCGGCAGTTTGCCCAACGGATCAGCGCAACCTACCACATCCCGGCGATGGATGAGGCCACGGTCGCGGGCTACGTCAAGCACCGGTTGACCCATGCCGGGGGCAAGGGCGACGAGTTCGATGAAGGGGCGATCAAGCGAATCGCAGAGAAGTCCGGCGGCGTGGCGCGGCTGGTCAACAAGCTCAGCGATCTCGGCTTGCTCTATGCCGCGGCCGAAAAGAGCCCGGTCGTGACCGCGAACATCATCGACGAGGTGATTGACGACGGGCTTTTCGTTTCGGCTCTGGACATTACCAGCGAGGCCGCCGAATGAACGGGCGGGCGAGCGACATCGGCCGGGGCGCATGGCCAAACCTCGATCTGGCGGCGCGACCGCGCCCGCCGACCGCAGCCGGGCCAACGACTTCAAGGGGATAGGCTGAACACCCTCAAAACAGCCTGAAGTGACGAGTTTGGAGCTGACAGATGGAAAAGTTACAAGTCGCAATCGAACAGGCCCGCCAGCGCCGTGAGGGCAAAGGCGGCGGCCAGACCCCGCCCAGGACACCGAAATCCGCCCCATCCACCTCGCCGGCCCGCAAGCGCGTCTCGCCGCGCGTGCTGCCCGACGGGCTGATGGAGCTCTGGGGGGAACTGCCCGAGATCAAGCTGCCGAAATCCATCGGCGACGGACGCCGGCTCGTGGCGCATCTGCCCGGCGGCGAATCCTCGCATTACGACATCCTGCGCACAAAAGTGCTGATCGAACTTCGCAAGAACGGCTGGCGCCGGGTGGCGATCACCTCGCCGACGGGGAGCTGCGGCAAGACGACCACCGCAAGCAACCTCGCGCTCGGCATCGCCCGGCAGGGCGAGTTGCGCACCGCACTTTTCGACCTCGACCTTCGGCGGCCCGGGATCGGGCGGGTGTTCGGCACCCAGCCCGACCGGGACATTTCTGAATTCCTCACGGGCGCCATCGGCTTCGGCCAGCAGGCGATGCGCGTGGGCTCGAACCTTGCGGTGGCCATCGCCAAGCATTCCCAGGCCGACCCGACGAAGCTCATCGCCGGGAAGAAGGCGTTCGAGGCCATCGACGCGGTGGAGCGGGAGTTCGCCCCCGACGTGATGATCTTCGACCTGCCGCCGCTACTGGTCTCCGATGACGCAAGAGCGTTTCTCAGAAACGTCGATTGCGCGATCCTGATGGCCCGGGCCGAAAGCTCGACCGCCGCACAGATCGACATGTGCGAGCGCGAGATCGCCGAGCAGACCAACGTCCTCGGCGTCGTGCTGAACGAATGCCGGTTCGACGAAGGCGGCCAATACGGTCAGGACTACAATTACTAACCGCCGGCGGCTGTGCTAGGGACGGCGGGCCGGGGCGAAACGCGCCCCCGCCCGACCGGCCCGACGAAAGACAGACCCATGCCAACCGCCCTCATCACCGGCAGCGCCGGTTTCATCGGGTTCAACCTGACCCGGCGTCTCATTGCCGAAGGCTGGAGCGTCGTCGGCATCGATTGCGAGACGGCGACCTACGATCCGGCCTTGAAGACCGCGCGGCGGACCCGGCTCGAAGACGAGGCGGACTACACCCATCTCGATGCCCGCATCGAGGCTCCGGGGGTGCTTAAGGCCGCCCTTGCCGAGCACCGCCCCGAGATCGTCGTCCACCTCGCCGCAGAAGCCGGGGTGCGCCCCTCGATCGCGGACCCGCGGCGCTACGTGGAGGCCAACATCCTCGGCACGTTCGAACTCCTCGAAGCCCTGCGCGAGACGCCGGTGCGTCACGCGCTTCTGGCCTCGACCTCGTCGGCCTACGGGGCGAACACCGAGATGCCCTATGCCGAGACCATGCGCGCCGACTGGCCGGTCTCGCCCTATGCGGCCACCAAACGCGCGACCGAGGTCCTCGCCCATTCCCATTCCCACATTTTCGATCTGCCGATCACGATGTTTCGGTTCTTCACGGTCTACGGGCCCTGGGGGCGACCGGACATGGCCTACTACCTTTTCACCGACGCGATTCTCGCCGGGCGCCCCATCAAGGTCTTCAACCATGGCGAGATGCGCCGGGACTTCGTCTTCATCGACGATCTGCTCGAAGCGATCCTCCGGCTCTTCGACACGGTGCCGGAGCGGCCCGCAGAAGGTTCGGTGCCCGAGGGCGATTCGCTAAGCCCCGTCGCGCCGTTCCGTCTGGTGAACATCGGCAAGTCGGCCCCAGACACGCTCGGCGCCTTCATCGCCGAAATCGAACGCGCGCTCGGCCAGGAGGCGAAGAAGGAGATGCTGCCGATGCAGCAGGGCGACGTGCTGGCAACCTGGGCCGATGCGAGCCTTCTCGAACGGCTGACCGGCTACAAACCCTCGACCCCGCTTTCGGAGGGCATCCCCCGCTTTGTCGACTGGTACCGGGCCTACCACGGCAAGAACCGCCCCGACTGAGCGTCCGGCGAGAGCCGGTTCGGCCGGAGGGGCCAGGTCGGTTTCGGGCCCCGAGAGACGCATTGGCCGACTGGCGGCGCCCCGGCCCTGGGGCAGACCCCGTCCCGGGCGCGACCCGGGGGCCCGAGCGATGGGAGCACGCCGCTCTCCAGACGTCCCAAGTCGCGGGTTTGGGGGAAGGGCCGGCCGTGCCGGAGCAGCAGACATGCGAAGCCTGCCTCTCGGCATCGCGCTTTATACGACCTCGACGTCGAGCGGCGCGTGCTCCGCAATCTCGGCCTGCAACCTGTCGCCGCGCGCCACGGGCCCGACCCCGGCAGGCGTGCCCGTCAGGATCACATCGCCGGGGGCCAGCGTGAAGTAACGCGACAGGACGGCGATGGTCTCGGCGGGCTTCCAGATCATCTGCGCCAGATCGCCCTCCTGACGGGTCTCGCCGTTGACCGAAAGCGCGATCCGGCCGGCACCGGGCGGGGCCCCGGCCGCATGGACCGGCCCGGCGGGTGCCGAGCCCTCGAAGGCCTTGGCGACCTCCCAGGGCCGCCCGGCTTTCTTCGCCTCGCCCTGCCGGTCGCGCCTTGTCATGTCGATGGCGATGCCGGTGCCGAAGATCGCCCGGCTGGCCGCCTCCTCCGACAGTTCCGCCCCACCGGTGCCGAGGGCAAGGTAGAGCTCCACCTCGTGATGCACATCGTCCGACATCGGCGGGTAGGGAAACCGGCCCGAAGGGTCGAGGTTGTCGGGGTTCTTCTGGAAGAAGAACGGCGGTTCGCGGGACGGATCGTGGCCCATCTCGATGGCATGGGCGGCGTAGTTCCGGCCGATGCAATAGACCCGGCGCACGGGAAACCGGTCATCGGTGCCCACGACCGACAGGCTGGCGCGCGCGGCTGGCTCGATAACCCAGCCCATCGCTCAGTCGGCGTTCGCGGACGGGGTCTGGCGCAGGTCGTCGGGGGTAAGCGTCAGAGGCCAGACCTCGGGCGTTCCGGTCTCCGACGCCGACCTCAACCCGACCCTCCCGCTTAGCGCGTTCGCCTCAACGCCGGCGACGATCTCGCCCGGCCAATCTGCGAAGGCCACTGGCTCGGTGGCGGTTTCGATATGGTCCGACGCGGTCATTTTGCGATCCCTTCCAGTTCTCCGCCGATACCCTAGACCAATCCCAACCGCGATCCCACGGGCATTGGGCTCCGCGCGCAGCCGGCGTTGCATTCACGCCTTCGGCGGGCGATAGCAGCCGAGCCCTCGTCCCCCGGGACCGGGATGACCAGCCCGCCCAAGCCGGAGCCCGACGACCCCATGACCCAAGGAAACAGCATTCTCGTCACCGGCGGGGCAGGCTACATCGGCAGCCATGCCTGCAAGGCGCTCGCCCGTGCCGGGTTCGTCCCGGTTACGTTCGACAATCTCTCCACGGGCTGGGCCGATGCGGTGAAGTTCGGCCCCTTTGAACAGGGCGACCTTCTCGACCGGGACCGGCTGGACGAGGTAATGGCGCTGCACCAACCGGCCGCGGTGATGCATTTTGCCGCCGCCTCCGATGTCGGCGAGGCGACCCGGGACCCTGGCAAATACTGGCGCAACAATGTTCAGGGCTCGCTCAACCTCATCGAAGCGATGCTGGCGGCCGGCTGCCTGACGATGGTCTTCTCCTCGACCTGCGCGGTCTACGGCGACGCGGACGGGGTGACGCTCGACGAGACCCAGCCGACGAACCCGATCAACGCCTATGGCGCCTCGAAACTCGCCATCGAGGCGATGTTGCGGGATTTCGGGGCGTCGGACGGGTTCTCATCGATGATCTTCCGCTACTTCAACGTGGCCGGCGCGGACCCCGAGGGCGAGGTGGGCGAGCACCACCGGCCGGAGACCCATCTGGTCCCCCTGATGCTCGACGCGGTGACCGGGCAGCGCCCGGCGCTGACGATTTTCGGGACGGACTACGACACGCCCGACGGGACCTGCATCCGCGACTATGTTCATGTCTCCGACCTCGTCGACGCCCATATCGCGGGCCTGTCCCATCTGATGGGCGGAGGAACGGGCGAGACGCTCAATCTCGGCACCGGGCACGGATTCTCCGTGCGCGAGGTCGTCGCAGCCTCGGGCGCGATCACCAACCGGGACGTGCCGATCATCGAGGGCGGTCGGCGCCCCGGCGATGCGGTGAAGCTCGTCTCCGGCAGCACGCGGGCAGGCGAACTCCTCGGCTGGACGCCCCACCGGTCGACCATGGCACAGATGATCGCCGACGCCTGGCGCTGGCACCAGTCGGACGGCTACCGGCGCTAAGGCGGCGAGGGCCGTCGCCCCGATAGGGCGGCCGCTGGCAAATCCCCCGTCCCGGGCTCGACCCGGGGCCTCGATGGGCCCGGCACTCCGGTGGATCGGGGCACCGGATCCCATCCGGAGCGTTCCCCGATTACGGGCTCCGCGGGGGGCACACTTCGCGCCCGCACCGGCCCCGATCACCGCGCGCGCCAAGGCCAGCCAATCCCAACTCGGCTCAACTCCGCTGGTAGACGTCCTCGTAGCGCTGGATGTCGTCCTCGCCGAGATAGGCGCCGGTCTGCACCTCGATCAGATACATCGGTACCTTGCCGGGGTTCTCCATCCGGTGCTTCGACCCGAGGGGTATGTAGACAGACTGGTTTTCGGAGACGAGGGTCACCTCCTCGCCGACGACGACGCGGGCGGTTCCGGCCACCACGATCCAGTGTTCGGAACGGTGCATGTGCGATTGCAGGCTGAGGATGCCGCCGGGCTTGACCATGATCCGCTTCACCTGAAAGCGCGTGCCAAGGCAGAGCGTTTCGTACCAGCCCCAGGGGCGGTGGAATCGGGGGTAATCCCGGGCCTGCGGAACCGACTTCTCTTCGAGCGTCTGAACGACCCATTTGACGTCCTGCACCCGGTCCATCGGCGCGACGAGCACCGCGTCGCGCATCGCCACCGCCACCATGTTGTCGAGCCCGAGCCCGACGAGGTGGAGGTTGTCGTCCTCGCTCCTGAGATAGCTGTTTCTGCAATCGACCGCGGTTGCCGCTCCGGCCGTCACTGTCCCCGTCGCATCCGGGGTCCCGGTGGCGCGCACGGCTTCCCAGGACCCAAGGTCGGACCAGCCCGCCGAAACCGGGACGGTGGCAATCGCCTCGGCCTTCTCCATGATCGCGTAATCGATCGATTGCGCCGTCGCCTGCCCGTAAGCGGCGCCGAGGCGGATGAAACCGAGATCGGTCTCTGCCTCGCGCAGGGCCGCCTCGCAGGGCGCCACCATCCCCGGCGCATGGGTTTCGAAGGCGGTGAGGATGTCCTGCACGCGGAAGAGGAAGATCCCGCCGTTCCAGAGATGCCGCCCGCCGGCAACCATCTCCTCGGCGCGGGCGCGGTCGGGCTTTTCGACGAAGGCGGCAACGGGCTGGGCGACGCCGGCCCGCGGCGCGTCCCCGACCGCGAGGTAGCCGTAGCCGGTCTCGGCGCGCTCCGGCGTGATCCCGAATGTGACGAGATGGCCGGCCCGGGCCGCCTCGGCCCCGGCCGCCACGGCGCGCAGGAAGGCACCGGTGTCCTCGATCATGTGATCGGAAGGTGCCACGAGCATCAGCGCCTCTGGCGTGTCTTTCAGCGTCAGCGCCGCGGCCAGAATGGCAGGCGCGGTGTCGCGCGCCTCCGGCTCGAGGATGATCGTCGTGTCATCGAGACCGAGCGCCTCGGCCTGTTCGCGCCCGAGAAAACGGAACGGCTCGCCGGTGACGATCAACGGGCGGTCGAACTCCGGCCCGGTGAACCGCCGCAGCGTCGCCTGAAAAAGGCTCTCCTCGCCGACAAGCGGGATGAACTGCTTGGGGAACGCCTTCCGGGACGACGGCCACAGCCGCGTTCCCGATCCGCCGCAGAGAATTAGCGGGTGTATTTGTGACATGACACGCAACCTTGGTTTGCGTGCCCGTCTTGCCCGAGCGCGGGGGCCGGAACAAGGCGGCAACGGCCAGGGCCCCGCTTTGCCCCGTCGCTGTTTCCATCAGGTCGCCCGATGGCGCCCGGCGCAGCGGACGGTCCCCGCTTTGGCGACATTCCTCCACGCTGGATCAAGCGCGACCGACGGGTCGCGCCGAAGCCAGGCGCGAAAGACCTCGGGCGATCCATCGGCCAAAAGGGTCTGGAGCGGGTAGACGGAATCGAACCGACATAGCCTGCTTGGAAGGCAGGGGCTTTACCATTAAGCTATACCCGCACTGGCGCGTTGGTTAGTTGAACCGACCGCATGCGTCAACGCGAACCTCGCGGCGGGCCGACCATCCGGGCTTTGGTCTTCGACGCCCGCGCCACAGCGACGCCTAAGCGTGGCGGACCCTACGTCGGCCGCGGCCATGCATCAGAGCCGCATTGTGCCTCCGAACGATTGCAGTAAACCTGCGGGCGGAAAGGACACGCCAGCACATGACGCCCCGGGCAAGCCAGATCGCCGTCGCCATCGCCTCCGCCGCAGCGCTCCTCGCGGTGGCCGGTGTGCTCCTGCTGGGCGGGCGGCCCGACGGACCGCTCGAAACCCGGGCCTTCACGGCACCGGGTCTCGATCCGATGTCGTTCGACGAGGCCCGCGGCGAGTTCTACCGACTGACCCCTGCCCTGCTCCTTGTCGTCTACGACGCATTCGGGCGAACCGAAGAGGAGGACATCTACGACACGCTGGCCGGCGTCGCCGGGGGCGATGCCCTGGAGGATCTCTATCTCGAACGGGTCGGCGCCATGGCCGGCGGCGGCCTCGACGAGGCCGACCAGACGATCCACGAGGTGAAGCTTCTGACCTCGTCGGTGACGGCCCGGCCAGGCGCTCTCGTGATCGACGCCTCCTGGCAGGTTATCGGCACGGTGGGGCATGCCGAGCACCTCCATGTGCGCGGCAACACTTACAGCGCCGACCTCACCGTCGCTCCGGTGGACAACGCCTGGAAGATCACCGATTTTGAGCTTCTCGACGTCAACCGGGATGCGGCGGGCGAGACGTTTCTCGCACCGCAGACGAACTGATGGTGAAGGTCGCCGATCTTGGTTTCTCCTATCCCGGCGGCGACTTTCGGTTACGCGTCCCGGCGCTGACGCTGGACGACGGCGAAAGGCTCGCCATCGTCGGCCCGAGCGGGAGCGGAAAGACGACGCTTCTCAACCTGATCGCTGGCATCTTTCGACCCAATACCGGCCGGATCGATATCGCAGGGACCGATGTGGCGGCGCTGCCCGATGCCGCGCGCCGCCGGTTCCGGGCCAGCACCATCGGGTTCGTCTTTCAGGATTTCGCGCTGCTGGACTATCTCACGGCGCGCCAGAACATCCTTTATCCCTACCGGATCGCCCCGGGCCTCCGCCTCGATGCGGCTGCGCGCGCAAGGGCCGAAGCGCTGGCCGAAGCCTCGGGCATCGCTGACAAGCTCGACCGGCACCCGGAGGCGCTCAGCCAGGGCGAGCAGCAGCGCGTCGCGATCTGCCGGGCGCTGGTGACAGAGCCGAAGCTCGTCCTCTCGGACGAAGCGACAGGCAACCTCGACCCGGAAAGCAAGACGCGGATTCTCGATCTGCTGTTTGCGCGCGCCGAGGAGGCGGGGGCGTCGGTGCTCGCCGTTACCCATGACCACGAACTGCTGCCCAAATTCGACCGGGTGCTCGATTTCGCCGAGTTCCGGCAGGGGCGGCCGGCATGAACGCGCTCTATCTCGCCTTTGCCTACCTGCGCTACCACTGGGCGCGCAGCCTGGTGATGGTACTCGTCGTCGGGCTGATCCTGTTCGTGCCCCTCGCCACCCAGATCCTTTTGTCGACGAGCGAGCGCACGCTGACCGCGCGGGCCGACGCGACGCCCCTGATCCTCGGCGCGAAGGGCTCGCAGCTCGATCTCACCATGGCCGCGCTCTACTTCTCCGAAGAGCGCCCCGAGCCCCTGCCGATGGCCGAGGCGGAGGCGGTCTGGGACAGCGGGCTCGGCACGCCCATCCCGGTGCATACCGCGTTTTCCTCGGGCGGCTTCCGGATTGTCGGCACAACCCTCGACTATTTCGACTTTCGCGACCTCACGATCTCCGACGGCCGCGGGCTGGCCGTTCTCGGCGAGGCGGTGATCGGCGCGAATGTGGCCCGAGCCCTCGAAAGGGGCGTCGGCGATGCGCTCGTTTCCGCACCGGAAAACCTCTTCGACCTCGACGGGGTCTATCCGCTCGAGATGCCAATCGTCGGCGTTCTGGCCCCCACCAATACCGCAGATGACGACGCAGTTTTCGTCGACATCAAGACGGCCTGGGTCATTCAGGGCATCGGCCATGGCCATGAAGACGTGGTGACGGCCTCCGAGGTCGCAGCCGGTTTGGACGTCACCGCCAACGCGGCCATCGTCGAGTACCAGCGGATCACGCCCGACAACATCGACAGCTTCCACTTTCATGGCGCCGAGAACGAGTTTCCTGCCACCGCCGTCATCGTGGTGCCGTACGACACCCGGTCCGGCACGATCCTGCGCGGGCGATACCTCGACCCCGAAGGCCGGACCCAGCTCGTCGAGCCGGCCGGCGTCGTCGGGGGGCTGGTGGACCGGATCTTCCGGATCAAGACGCTGCTCGACGTCGTGACGGCCGTCATCGCCGTCGCCGCCCTCGCGGCCGTGGGCCTCGCGGTCTTTCTCAGCTACCGCCTGCGGGCGGGGGAAATCGCCACGGCGGTCAAGATCGGTGCCCGGCGCGGCATGGTGCTTCGCCTCTTGGCATCGGAAACCGTTACGTTACTCTTACTGTCGGGACTTATTGCATTGGCAGGCGCCGCGCTTGTGGCGCGCAACGCCGAGGCGTGGGTCGGATGGCTCCTCGCACTCGGCACATAGACATCAGGGAGTAGAATCAAGTTGAAACAGTCCATTCTCGTCGCACCGCTTGCCCTCTTGATCGCGGCCGCACCGGCCGCTGCGCATTACGGGATGATCATCCCCAACGACCCGATGATCGCCCAGGAGGACGGCCGCAGCGTGTCGCTGACCATGTCGTTCTCGCACCCGTTCGAAATGGACGGGATGATGCTCGACCGCCCCGTCGCCTTCAGCGTCACCCATGAGGGCGCGACGACCGATCTTCTCGGCAGCCTCCAGGACGCCACGGTGATGGACGAACAGGGGTTCACGCTGGACTATCCGCTCGACCGGCCCGGCACCTATGTCTTCGCGATGGAACCCCAGCCCTATTGGGAGCCCGCCGAGGACGCCTTCATCATCCACTACACCAAGACCTACGTCACCGCCTACGGCGACGACGAGGGCTGGGACACCGAGCTTGGCCTCAAGACCGAGATCGTGCCGTTGTCGAAACCGTTCGGTCTGTGGGAGCACAACGTGTTTCAGGGCATCGTCAAGATGGACGGCGCGCCGGTGCCTTATGCGGAGGTGGAGGTCGAGTTCTTCAACGATGGCGCCGGTGCCACCGCGCCCGACGAGTTGATGATCACTCAAACCGTGAAGGCGGATGCCGACGGTGTCTTCACCTATGCACCGCCCGCCCATGGCTGGTGGGGCTTTGCTGCGCTCAACACGGCCGACTACACGCTGCCGCAGGATGGCGTGGACAAGGCGGTGGAACTCGGTGCGGTGATCTGGGTCCATTTCGAGGAATGGACCGGGCAATGACCCGCGCCTGCGCGCTCCTCGCTTCGCTTGCGCTGATCGTCCCGGTTGCGGCCGGGGCGCATCAGCTCAACGTGTTTGCCTCCGTCGATTGCGAGGCGGTGACGGTCGAGGCGAAATTCTCGAACGGCAAGTTCGCGTCCGAGGGCGAGGTGCGCGTGCTCGATGGCGAAAATGCGCTGCTGACCACGTTTCCCCTGGAGGCCGACGGCACCCGCCGTATCCCGCTCGACAGCGTGGATCACTCGGGGGGACTCGTGATCGAGGTCGATACCGGAAGCCACGACGACTACTGGATCGTAACGCCTGAAGACATCGCCCGGAATTGCGGGAGTTGACCGGGATGGCGCGCCTTCTCGCCGTTCTGGCGACAATGCTCTTTGCCGCCGGTGCGGCCGCCGCGCCGGACAGGCCGCGCGTCGTCGCGGTGAATTACGCTCTGGCCTACATCGCCGAACGGTTGCTCGGAGATGCCGCCGAAGTCGTCTATCCGGTGCCTGACGGCACGGACCCGTCCTTCTGGCGGCCTTCCATCGCCGATATCAGCGCCATTCAGTCCGCCGATCTGATCCTGCTGAACGGCGCAGGGTTCGCCACCTGGACCGCAAAGGTCTCCCTGCCGCGCTCGAAGCTCGTCGACACATCGCGTGGGCTCGCCGACAGGCTGATCGCAACCGAGACCGTCACCCACAGCCATGGCGACGGCGGCGAGCACTCCCATGAAGGAACGGCGTCCTACACCTGGCTCGACCCCGAGATCGCGCTTCGGCAGGCGCAGGCCGTCGCAAATGCCCTGAAGGCCAGGGGCCTCGAAGACGAAGGGCGCGTCGACGACCGCCTCGCCTTGCTTGCGGCGGACCTCGCAGCGCTCGACGCCGCGGCGGACGAGGCGCTGGGTGCGCTGTCGACAACCGTGTTTGTCGCCACCCATCCCCGCTATCAGTATCTCGCGCGCGCCTATGGGCTGACGATTCTGTCGCTCGAATGGGAGGCGGGGGCCGCCCCCACCGGCGACGAGCTGGCCGAGTTGCGCCAACTCGTTGCCGAAAGGGGGGCCGAGGTGCTGATCTGGGAGGCCGAACCGCCTGAGGGAGCCCGCGCCGCGATTGCCGAGCTTGGCTTGCAGGATGCGGTTTTTCCGCCGCTTGCCGTGGAACCGCCGGCCGCAGACTTCGTTGCTGCGTTTGCGGCAGGGATCGAAGCGATTGCGGCGGCAGCGTCCCGCGCGGAAAGTGGCTGACGTCGACCCGCCGCACCCTTGCCGTGGCATCGGCACAGACGCAGCAGGTCGGCGTGACTGAACGATCAAGGACGTCCGGCGGATCCGAACTTTGCGGAAGGCCAGACGATCCATGCGCTGACCCGTCGCTTCCGCGCCACCTGCCATCGGCGCAGTCCCGGTCGTCCTTGCCCCGGGGATGAGAGGCACGCTGCCCGCCCGTTGAGGCCGGACGCAAAGGCGATGCCGGTCCCCGCCGTCGCCCCCCCTCCCCCCCAGCGCACAAACGTCTTCTTGGGCCAGTGAATAGGTGGCATCATGTGACATGCCCCAACCCCAATCCCGGAGCCGCTTCCGATGATCAAGCTTTCCAGCGCCCTGTTGTTCCTCGTCCTTTCGGCCACAACGGCCCTCGCCCAGGAGACCGCCGACACCGTTGCCCCAGAAGCGGCGGGCTCTGCACCTCCGGCGTTCCCCGGCCTCTCCGACGAGGCAAGGGCGGCGCTCGACGCAAAGATGGCCGGCACGCCTGTTGCGGCGGAACGCTGGATGGTCGCCGCCGCCAACCCCCTGGCGGTCGAGGCCGGGGCTCGGGCGCTCGCGGCCGGCGGCAGCGCGGCGGATGCGATGGTGGCCGTTCAGGCGGTCCTGGGGCTCGTCGAGCCGCAATCGTCCGGCCTCGGCGGGGGCGCGTTTCTGGTCTGGTACGATGCGGCGACCGGCAGCGTCACGACGCTCGATGGGCGCGAAACGGCGCCACTGGCCGCCACACCGAGACTCTTTCAGACCGCCGAAGGAGAGCCTTTGGGCTTCTTCGATGCGGTCGTCGGCGGCCTGTCGGTCGGCACGCCGGGGACGCCGATGCTGATGGAAGAGGCCCATCGCCGATGGGGCCGGACGAATTGGGGCGGGCTCTTTGCCGACGCCATCGATCTTGCCGAAGACGGGTTCTCCGTCTCTCCGCGCCTCGCGGACCTTGTCGCGGGCGATGCCGAACGCCTCGGGCGCTTTCCCGAAACGGCGGCCTATTTCCTGCCCGGCGGGGTGCCCGTTGCCGCCGGAGACCGTCTCGTCAACGCCGCCTATGCCGACACTCTGCACCAGATCGCCGCCCGGGGCAGTGCGGCCTTCTACACCGGTCCGATCGCGGAAGATATCGTCGCCGCCGTTCGGTCGGCACCGGGTAACCCCGGCGTCCTGTCCACCCTCGACCTCGGCCTTTACCGGGTCGTCGAGCGCGAGGCGGTCTGCGTGCCTTACCGCGCGCACGACGTTTGCGGGATGGGTCCGCCGTCCTCTGGCGCGCTCACGGTCGGTCAGATCCTCGGCATGCTCGACCGTTACGACCTCGCCGCTCTCGGCCCCGCCTCCGCGGAGGCCTGGCGGCTGATCGGGGATGCCTCGCGCCTCGCCTTCGCCGACCGGGGCCGCTACATGGCCGACAGCGATTTCGTGCCGGTGCCGGTCGAGGGTCTTGTCGCGCCGGATTATCTCGATGCGCGGGCGGCGCTCCTCGCCGGCGACGACGCGCTTCCCGAAGTCGCACCGGGTGCGCCGGAGTTCGACCATGCCCTGCTCTGGGCCGACGACGAGAGCCTCGAGCTTCCCTCGACCTCGCATATCTCGATTGTCGATGGCGACGGCAACGCGCTGTCGATGACCACGACCATCGAAAACGGCTTCGGCTCGCGGCTCTTCGTGCGAGGTTTCCTGCTGAACAACGAGCTGACCGACTTCTCGTTCCGGACCCATAGCGGCGGTGTGCCCATCGCCAACCGGGTCGAGCCGGGCAAGCGGCCGCGCTCGTCGATGTCGCCGACCATCGTGCTGCGCGACGGCGACCCCGCCCTGGTGATCGGCAGCCCGGGCGGCAGCCGCATCATCGGCTATGTCGCCCAAGCGATCATCGCCCATCTCGATTGGGGGATGGACGTTCAGGCGGCCGTGTCGATGCCCCATCTGGTCAATCGCTTCGGCACCTACGACCTCGAAGCGGGGACAGCGGCCGAGGAGCTTGCACCGCCGCTAGAGGCCCTCGGCTACGAGGTGAACGTCAGGGACCTCACCTCGGGTCTCCATGCCATCTCCCTCGGCGACGGGCTGCTCGGCGGCGCCGACCCCCGGCGGGAGGGCATCGCGCTCGGGAGGTGAGGCGCCCCCGGGGCGGGGTGCGGCTTACCCCCGGCCCTGCCACCCGACAAGGTTCGACGCGGCAAAGAGAACCGCAGCAACACAGACGATGGACGGCCCCGCGGGGGTATCGAAAAGGTAGGCGCCCTGGAGACCGGCAACCGCCGAGAACGCACCGAGCATTGCCGCGATGCCCGCCATCGCTTCGGGCGTGCGGGCAAGGCCGCGCGCGGCGGCGGCGGGGATGATGAGAAGCGCCGCGATAAGGAGCACGCCGACAACCTTGATCGCGACAGCGACCGTAATCGCGAGGGACAAGGTCAGGACGAGTTGCTCGCGCCGCGGGTCGAGACCGCCGGCATAGGCCAGTTCCTCGTTGAGTGTCGCGGTCAGAAGTGCCGACCACCGCCAGAAGATCAGCGCCACGACCAGCGCCGCCCCGCCCCAGATCACCACGAGGTCTCCCCGTGAAACGGCGAGGATGTCGCCGAAGAGATAGGCCATCAGGTCGATCCGGATGCCAGAAAGAAACGAGACCGCCACGAGCCCGAAGGCCAGTGCGGAATGGGCGAGAACGCCGAGGACGGTGTCCATCGCATATCCGCGCCGGCCCAGGAACGACACCGTGAACGCCATGGCCAGCGCGATCGCCAGGGCGCCGGCAAAGATCGACGTTTCGAGCGCCAGCGACAGGGCGACCCCGAGGATTGCGGCATGGGCCGTGGCGTCGCCGAAATAGGCCATCCGCCGCCAGACGACGAAACAGCCGAGCGGCGCGGCGGCAAAGGCCACGCCGACGCCCGCCAGCATGGCGCGGGTCATGAAGTCGTCGAGCATCAGCCCGCCGCCTCGTGGCTCTGCGGATGGTCGTGGTCGTGCCCGTGATCGTGGTCGTGGCGGTAGAGCGCCAGGGCGCCGCCCGTTCCGGTTCCGAAGAGCGCGCGGTATTCCGGGGCCGAGGCCACCACCGCCGGTGTCCCTTCGCAGCAGACATGGCCGTTGAGGCAGATCACACGGTCCGAAGCGCTCATCACGACATGGAGCTCGTGGCTGATCATCACGACCGCACAGCCGGTGTCGCGGCGCACGGCCTCGATCTGGCGGTAGAAGGCCGCCGAACCCGGCTGGTCGAGCCCCTGGGTCGCCTCATCGAGCAGGAGGACCTCCGGGCGGTTGATCAGCGCGCCGGCCAGCAGGACCCGTTGGAACTGACCTCCGGAGAGCTGCGACATCTGCCGCCGCAAGAGGTCGGGCACTCCCGCCGCTTCGAGGGCCGCCCGACAGGTGGCGCGCGAGACACGGCCGGTCAGCCGCATGAAGCGCTCGACGGTGATCGGAAGGGTCCGGTCGATATGCAACCGTTGCGGCACGTAGCCGATCCTCAGGCCGGGTTTCAGGGCAATCTCGCCCTGCGCGGGTTCGGCCGCACCGATGATCGCGCGCAGAAGGCTTGTCTTGCCCGAACCGTTCGGCCCGACGATCGTCACGATCTCGCCCGGCTCGACCTTGAGGTCCACGCCGCGCAGGACGGTGTTGGCGCCGTAGGCGACGCTGAGCCCCTGCACCGCAATCAGGCTCATGCTCCGGCCTTCTCCGCGCAGGCCGGGCAGACCCCTTCCGCTTCGACGACGGTCTTTTCGATCTGGAACCCTGCCGCCCGCGCCGCCGCGCCGAGCGCGCCTCTGGCGGGGCTCGACTGGGCCTCCGCGACGGTCTGGCAGAGGCGGCAGATCATAAAGGCCGGTGCATGAGCCGCACCTGGATGGGCGCAGGCGACAAAGGCGTTCAGGCGTTCGATCTTGTGGACGAACCCGTGCTCGACCAGAAAATCGAGCGCCCGGTAGGCCACCGGCGGCTGCGAGCCGAACCCGGCGTCGCGCAGCAGGTCCAGAATGGCATAGGCTCCGAGCGCGCGGTGCTCCTGCAACAAAAGCTCAAGCACCTTGCGACGGACCGGCGTCAGACGCAGCCCCGCTTCGGCGCAGCGCGCCTCCGCCGCGGCGAGGGCCTGGGCCACGCACCGGTCGTGATCGTGGCGTTCGAACCCGAGGGCCGCGGGATTTTTCCCGGTCGCCGCTTCTTCGTCGCTTGTCATGTTATTCCATATCAACTATGCACCCGAAAATGTTATAAAATCACATGGGGGTCCCGATGTCCAGAATGCTTCCCTGTCTCGCCGCATCAACCGCTTTGATGGGCAGCGCCGCAATGGCGGACGTACCGAACGTCGCGGCCGATATCGCGCCGGTTCATTCGCTGGTGGCCCGGGTGATGGACGGCGTCGGCATGCCGGAGCTTATCGTGCAACCGGGCGCGTCGCCCCATGGCTACAGCCTTCGCCCCTCCGAAGCCGCCGCGCTACAGGAGGCCGACCTCGTCTTCTGGATCGGCGAGGACCTTACGCCATGGCTCGCGGACGCGGTCGAGACGCTGGCAACGGGTGCGGCGGTGACGACGCTTCTCGAAACCGACGGGATCACCCTTCTGGAGACCCGGGAAGACGCGCTCTTCGAGGCCCATGACCACGATCACGGGCACGACCATGGCCATGAAGATCATGCAGAGGAGGAGCATGGCGAACACGACCACGGCGAGCATGACCACGAGGACCATGCCGAAGACGATCACGGCCACGACGATCATGCCCATGACGATCATGCCCCTGACGAACACGGGCACGACGATCACGCCCATGACGATCACGCCCACGGCGCGCTCGATCCCCATGCCTGGCTCTCGCCCGACAACGCCGCGACATGGCTCAATGCGATTGCCGCCCAGCTTTCCGCCGTCGATCCCGACAATGCCGGCAGCTACTTTGCAAATGCCGCCGCGGCGCGCGACGAACTGGCTGCCCTTGCCGCCGAAATCGATGGGACCCTCGATCCGCTCCGCGGCGGTACTTTCATCGTCTTTCACGACGCCTATCAGTATTTCGAGACCGATTTCGACTTCCCTGCCTCGGGTGCGATCTCCCTGAGCGACGCCTCGGAGCCGGGTCCGGCGCGGATCGCCGAGATTCAGGGGCGCATCCGGGAGGAAGGGATCAACTGCGTGCTGGCCGAGCCTCAGTTCAACGCGGGTCTCGTCGCCACCGTCCTTGACGGCACCGACGCCAATACCGGCGTGGTCGACCCGCTGGGTGCGGCGCTCGACCCCGGCCCCGCGCTCTACCCCCAGCTCATCCGCAACATGGCGGAGGTGCTGGCCGACTGCCTCTGACCCGCCGCCACCCCGGGCCCCCTCGACGTCTCCCGCGGTGCTGCGGGCGACGCGCCGCTATGTGCGGGCGAGCGCGAAGTCGAAGTTGACGTCCCAGTAAGGCCCCGGGAAACCGACCTCGGCTGAGCGTGCGGGGTCTTCCACGAGGTCGAAATCCGCCAGGAGGCTTTCCTTCACCCCGAAGACCGCATCCGAGTCGATATGGGGGTCGTCGGGGTCGAAGATATGGGTCGTCAGCGGGTCGTAACCCTCGGCGGTGACGATGAAATGCAGATGCGCCGGGCGGAACGGATGGCGCCCGAGCGCGCCGAGGAGCTTGCCCACCGGCCCATCGTCTGGGATCGGATAGAACTTCGGCTTGACCGCGCGGAACCAATAGGTGCCGTCCGCCCCGGTGGTAAACACGCCGCGCAGGTTGAAGTCCGGTTGGTGGCCCTTCTGCTGGACGTCGTAGAAGCCCTCGTCATTGGCCTGCCAGACATCCACTTTCGCGCCTTCGATCGGTGACCCGTCGGTATCGGTAATCCGGCCCCGAACGACCATGTCCTCGCCCTTCTGGTCGAGACAGATGTTGTGTCCCATCTCGTATTCCGGCGCCCCGTCCAGGTGGAACGGGCCGAGCACTGTGTTTTCCGACGCCCCCGTCGGGCGCCGGGAATTGACAGCATCGACGAGCATCGACACGCCGAGGACGTCGCTCAGAAGGATAAACTCCTGCCGCCAGTCGTCGCACATATGCCCGGTCCTGGTGAGGAACATGATCGCCTCGAACCATTCCTCCTGGGTCGGTTCGATCTCCTTCACCGCCTCGTGCAGTTTCCGGATGATGACTTCCATCGCGAATTTCAGCCGGGGGTCCCTGGCGCCTTCGTTGCGTGCCGCAACCACTTCGGCCGAGTTCTCTTCGGTGAAGTATCCGCTTCCCGTCTTGGTCATGGCTGCCCCTTTCAACGTGCGAGAATCTTGTTCAGGACCCGGCGCAGATCGGCGTCGGGGGTGTCGGTCAGGGCCTCGGCGCGCCAGGCCACATGCTGGTCGGGACGCACGAGGATACAGCCGCTGTCGGTGATCTGTCGCGCGCGGGCCCAGTCGCCGGAATGGTCCACCACCTTGCGGCGCGGGCCGACGATATGCACGCGGATATCGAGGCCGAATTCCGGGCCGATCGCCGCCGCGGCATTCTCCCAGGCTTCGCCGCCGATGCCTGTGAAGATCGTGAACCTGCCCTGCCCGCAAAGATCGAGCGTGGAATGTCTGCCCCCGGTATCGTGATCGAAAAGCCAGACATGGGGGATGCGCGCACCGGGCCAGGTGGTCGGCTGATAATGCAGTTCCGCATCGAGATCGAAGGCCGGTTCGATCTGACCGTCGGTTTCGACCGCATCCGAAACATAGCGCTGGTTCATCTCTACCCCATGGGCATCGAACTCGTACTTCTTGAAGGCGATGGCGTCTCGGATCGCCTCCCGCTGAGCCTCGGCAGCCGCCGTTGCGTCGCAGCGCGCTTCCATCGCAGCCTGTTGGGCGGCATGGTCGCTGCCGCCGGTCATGCCGAGGCTTTCGAATATCGGGCCGAACTCGCCGATGGACTGGTTGGCCCGGGTGACGATCTGCCGGGCCACCGGCGCGCGCTCGGCGGAGTAGCTGTCGAGCAGCCCCTGCCCCGCCTGCCCCTTGAGGACCGCGGCGAGCTTCCAGGCCAGATTGAACCCGTCCTGGATCGAGGTGTTCGAGCCCAACCCGTTCGAGGGCGGGTGGCGGTGGGCCGCATCGCCCATGATGAAGATCCGGGCGGTCTGCATCCGGGTTGCGAACATGTTGTTCACCGTCCAGGTATTGGCCGAAAGAAGCTCGATTTCGAGGTCGGGATCGCCGACGAGTTGCCGCGCAACACCGGTCGCCATCGCCTCGTCGACCTCCGGCGGCGGCTGGTTGATGTCGTAGCCCCAAACGATGAGCCATTCGTTCCAGGGCCGCACCATTCGCACCAGCCCCATACCGATGCCGCCCACATCGGCGCCGGGCTGCATCACCCAGTAGAGCACCGACGGGCGGTGGGCGACATAGCGCGAAAGGTCGGCCCGGAAGAGGATGTTCATCGACCCGCCGACGCCCATCTGTCCCTCGAACGGCAGCCCCGCATTTTCGGCGACAAGCGAATTGCCGCCATCGGCGCCGACGAGGTACGTCGAGCGGATCGTGAACTCCTCGCCCGAAAGCCGGTCGCGGCAGGTCGTGGTCACACCGTCGTCGTCTTCGAGATGGCTCAGATACTCGGTGCTCATGCGGCTCTGGGTGCCGCGCTGGCAGGCGGTCTTGAACAACAGCGGTTCCATGAAGGTCTGGGGCAGATCGTTCATGAAGGTCGGCGACGAGAGCAAGTGCTCGGCCTTCGACAACGGGTGGGTGCCCCAGGTCTTCAGCCGCCCGATTTCTTCGCCGGCGAGGCTCTCGCAGAAAATGTTCTCGCCCATCAGGTCCTGTTCGGTGGCGTGCAGATAGGCTTCCGCCTCGACCGCATGGCCGAGATCGCGCAGCACCTCCATGGTGCGCTGGTTGGTGATATGGGCCCGCGGCGTGTTCGCCAGCCAGCGGTAGCGGTTCACCGCCATGTTCTCGATCCCGTAGGACGACAGAAGCGCCGCCGTGGCCGACCCGGCAGGCCCGGTGCCGATAATCAGGACATCGGTATTGATCTTGGCCATGGCGGCGTCTCCTTTCATTCTCGGGTCTGCGTCAGGACCGCGGGTCCCAGAGCCGGGCGTCGAAATCGGCCTCGTAGGCCTTGCCTTCGGGGTAGCTCACAAGCTCAAGCTGCAAGCCCCAGGGGGCGAGGAAATAGACCCAGGTCTCCCCCGCACTCGGGCCCTCGGTCATCGTCGTCGGATCGCCCAGAACCTCGATGCCTTCGGCGCGCAGATAGGCGACGGCGGCCTCCATGTCCTCGACGTAGAACGCCAGATGATGGCCGCCGACGTCGGAGTTCTTCGGCCCCCTCAGATTCTGATCCGGCGCGGTGTACTGGAAGATTTCGAGATTGGCGCCGTTGCCGCAACGCATGAGCCGCATCTCGGGAATGGTGGCACGGGGGTGAACGTTGAGATGGTCCTCCATCCAGGTGCTGTCGCCGCCCGAGAACGGCCCCAGCGGGTAGAACTCTCCGCACCCCATCGTGTCGCGGAAGAATGTGACGGCTTCGCCGAGATCGGGCACGGTGAAGCCGATGTGATCCATGCCTTTGAGGCCGGGCACACCGTCATGCCCGCCGGCAAGCGCCGGACCGGCGAGGCCCGCGGCACAGGCCAGGGCGAGAGTGAGCGATTTGACGGACATGATCATACCTCCTTGTCCATGAGTGGTCCGCCGGTCAGACGCCGGCGGACGGGAAAAAGCTGAAGACCGGTGCGTTCGGAGATGAGCCCCCAGAGCCCCCGGGGCGCAAAGAGCATCACCCCGATCCCGATGAGACCGAGGATCATCAGGTACCAGGTGCCGAAATCGGCGAGAAAGCTTTGCAGAAGGAACAGAACGAGCACGCCGATGATCGGGCCTTCGATGGTGCCGATCCCGCCGATCACGACGATGAAGATCACATAGGCCGTCCAGTCGGTGACGCTGAAGGCCGCATCGGGGGAAATCCGCGCCTTTTGCAGGTAGATCATCCCGCCCGCGAGGCCGGTGCCGAAGGCGGAGGTCAGAAAGACGACCCATTTCATCCGCCCCGCATCGACGCCGACCGAGCGCGCCGCCTCGGTGTTGTCGCGCACCGCCGCGAGGGCGAGACCCCGCTTGGTGCGCAACAGCCAGTAGATGCCGGCAATCGTCGCCACCGCGAGGGTCAGCGCCAGCCAGTAGGCGAGAATGTCCCGGGCCGCGCTGGCGCGCACGTCGAACGCCTCCCCGATCCAGTCGACCAGCATCATCTCGCGCAATGCGTCGCGCGGCAGCGAGGTGCCGGTGCCGCCGCCGACGGCGCGCCACTGCGCCACGCTCAGGCGCGCGACCTCGGCGATGACCCAGGTGCCGATGGCGAAATAGGCGCCTTGCAGTCGAAAGGCGAAAAACGCGGTGGGGACGGCGAGGACGAGGGCGGCAAGCCCGGCGATCAGGATCGAGACCACTGGATCGATCCCGCCGAGGATCACCGCGCCGTAGAGCGCATAGGCGCCGAGGCCCACGAAGGCCTGCTGTCCGACCGAGACGAGCCCGCCATAGCCTGCGAGAAGGTTCCAGAACTGCGCCAGGACGAGCATCGTCAGGATGAAGAACAAATCCTGGATCGTGCCCCGCCCGGCAAAGGCCGGCGCAGCGAAGAGCACGGCAACGAGGATCAATCCGAAGATCATCGCGACCGATGAGGCCGGGGTGCGCGTCGTGACGGCATAGGGCGTCGCCACGGCTCAGCCCCCCCTCGGAAAGAGACCGCGCGGGCGGACCAGCAGGACGATCAGGAAGGCGACATGGCCCGCAAGGATCTGCCATTCGGGGTTCACCGCCGCGCCGAGGGTCTGGGCCACGCCGATGATGATGCCACCCGCCAGCGTGCCCCACAGGCTCCCCAGACCGCCGATGATGACGGCCTCGAACGCGTAAATGAGGCGCGCCGGCCCGATGTTGGGGTCGAAGTTCGCCCGGGTCCCGAGATAGAGCGCGGCAATGGTGACCACGAGCATCGCGATGGCCGTCGCACTGGCAAAGACGCGGTCGGGGCGAATGCCCATCAGGCTGGCGGTCGTCGGGTCGTCGGAGGTGGCCCGGAACGCCCGGCCGATGGCGGTGCGGTAGAAGAGCTGGTTCAGCCCGACGATCACCGCGACGGCCGAGGCGAACGTCAATAGCGGCATCACGCCCAGACTGATCTGGCCAAGGCTCACGGAGGCCGTCTCGAGCGCACCGAGCGAAATCCGCTGGCTGTCGGCGGAAAAGCCCTCGAGCAACCCGTTCTGGATCACGATGGAAAGCCCGAACGTCACCAGCAGCGGCGGCAGGATATCCTCGCCGAGGGTCCGGTTGAGGACGATCTTTTGCAGCACCCAGCCGAGGACGAACATCACCGGCGCGGCGACAATGGCGGCGAGAAACGGGTTCAGCCCCAGAACCGAGACCACGACGAGGATGAGATAGGCGCCGAACACGATCAGATCGCCATGGGCGAGGTTCACCAGCCGCATGATCCCGAACACGAGGCTCAGCCCGGCGGCGAACAGCGCATAGAGCCCGCCCAGCAGGACGCCCTGGATGATCGTATCGACCCAGATCATACCGCCGCTCCGAAATAGGCCGCATGGATGTCGTCGCGGCTGATCTCGTCCGGACGCCCTTCCAGCGTGACCCGGCCTTCCATCATGCAGTAGACCCGGTCGGCCACCGCCATCGCCTGCCCGATATCCTGCTCGACGACGATCACGCTCGCCCCGCTTTGCTTGATCTTCGGAAGGGCTGCGTAGATGTCCTTGATGACGACCGGCGCGAGCCCCAGGCTGATCTCGTCGCAGAGGAGCACATCCGGGTTCGACATCAGCGCCCGCCCGATGGCCACCATCTGCTGCTGCCCGCCCGACAGGGCCGTGCCCGGATTGTGGCGGCGTTCGCGGAGGATCGGGAAGAGATCGTAGATCGTTTCGAGCGACCAGTATCCGGTTCCCTGATGGCCGGCGGCGGGCTCCATCGGGTCCGGCCCGCCGGTGAACCGCGACAGGAAACTGTCGATCCGGTCGCCGAGATCGCGCCCTCCTTTATGCTGTCCGCCGATCACGAGGTTTTCCTCGACCGACAGGGAGGGAAAGAGCTTGCGGCCTTCGGGCACCATCGCGACCCCGCGCTTCATTATCGTGTCGGCGGGCAGGTGGCCGATATCGGTGCCCTTGTGGACGATCTCCTCGGCTGCGTTTTTCAGCACCCCGGTAATCGACCGCATCAGCGTCGTCTTACCGGCTCCGTTGGCGCCGATGATGGCGACCGTCTCGCCCGCTTCGAGGCGGATATCGACCCCGAAGAGCGCCTGGAAGTCGCCGTAGCTTGCCCTGAGGCCCCGGGTTTCGAGGATCGCCATCAGACGTCGATCCCCAGGTAGATTTCCTTGACCTCGCGGCTTTCCATGATGCTTCCCGGTTCGCCGATGCCGATGACGCGGCCGAAGTCGAGCACCAGAAGCCGCTCCACGACGGAGGTCAGCGCGTGGAGCACGTGTTCGATCCAGATGATCGTTACGCCGCCCGAATGAAGGTCGCGGATGGTCTGGATCAGGCTTTGGCATTCGGCATCGGTCAGCCCTCCGGCGATCTCGTCGAGCAGGAGAAGCTTGGGCCCGGTCGCCATCGCCCGGGCCAGTTCGAGCCGCTTGCGTTCGAGAAGCGACAATGCTCCGGCCGCTGTATTGGATTTCGGCAGAAGGCCGGTGCGTTCGAGCACCTCGGTGCAGGGCTCGAGCACCTCCGCCTCGGACGCCGCCCGTCCATGGGTCGCGGCGACCAGGAGGTTCTCGAAAACCGTGAGCTTCTCGAAGGGCTGCGGGATTTGGAACGACCGCCCCACCCCGTCGAGGCAGCGCCGCATCGCCGGCATGCGCGTGACGTCCCGGCCATCGAACTCGATCCGACCGGCATCCGGCGTCAGGTTGCCCGTCACCAGGTTGAAGAGGGTCGACTTGCCGGCGCCGTTCGGCCCGATGATGCCGAGCGCCTCGCCCCGCGGCACGTCGAAGGAGACATCGTCGGTCACCTTCAGGGACCCAAAGCTCTTCGAGACGTTCTTCAGAGACAGCACGGTCATGCCGGTCCTTTCGGCGCGGGGCGAAGTCGGGGGAAAGGACCGGCCGCAAGAGGCCGGTCCGGCGGGATCAGGCGGTGATCTCTTCCATCGCCCCTCCGGTCGGCACGTCGGGCGCGGTCTGGTTGTCGACGACGACGAGGTCGTAACCG
The DNA here is from genome assembly GCA_030066905.1 of Paracoccaceae bacterium. Classification (GTDB taxonomy): domain Bacteria; phylum Pseudomonadota; class Alphaproteobacteria; order Rhodobacterales; family Rhodobacteraceae; genus JASJAR01. The sequence continues at coordinate 44,838 of JASJAR010000018.1, forward strand.
CCGCCGTCCTTTAGCCGCCACTGGCCGCCGACGAGCGGAGTTTTGGTGACGTTCCGGGCGGCAAATGGCGGCAAACCCGCCCCATCCCAGGCGAGCCGTCCGACGATCGTGTCAAGCGCGGTCGCCGCGATCGCCTCGCTGACGGCGTCGGGGTCGGAGGTGTCGTCCACGCGGCCCATAGCATCGGCGGCAACTTCGAAAAGCGCATGCACAAAGCCGATGGGCTGGGTCCACGGGCGGCCCGTGGCGGCGGTGAATCCGGCCGCGAGATCGGCCGCGCTGGCGCCCGAGAGCGACGAGGCGAACGGGTGCGAGGGCGACCACCAGACCTCGGAGGACAGGTTGTGGCCGGTATCGCCAAGCGCCTCGACGGCCTGGGGAAAGAGGATCGCCTTGCCGATCGACGCCGCTTTCGGGGTGAAGCCCTGCTGTTTGGCCTGGGTCCAGAACGTGGTGAAGTCCGGCGGGATCACGACGCCGGTGACGATTTCGGCATTGGCCGCCTTGAACGCATTGATCTGGGCGGTGAAGTCGTCGGTCAGGTTCTGATAGCGCCCGGGATCGGTGAGTGTGTAGCCCAGTTCGTCCAGCACCGGCGGGAAACCGACATTCGGGTCGCCCCAGGCATTTCCGTCGCCATCGTTCGGGAAGAGTGCACCGACCGATCTGTTGGTCGAAAGCTGCCCCCACATGTTGGTGAAGACCGCGATGACGTCTTCGAGCCCCCAGAAGAAGTGATAGGCGTAGTTGAACGGCTGCCAGGAGCTCGGATCGCCTGGATTGCCCTGCTGGCCGATGAACCATGGCTGCCAGGGTGCCACGGTCGAGACGCAGGGGATTTCCTCGTTCTCGCAGGTCGTCGTCACGGGGTTCGTCGTCTCCGGGGTGGACGCCACCAGCATCAGGTCGATCTCATCGTCGACGATCAGTTCCTGTGCGACTTCCGCGGCCCGGTTCGGGTTGGACTGGCTGTCCTTCACGATCACCTCGAAATTGGCCCCGGCCTCGGTGGCGGCGAATCCGTCGAGAATGAACTGGTCGGCTTCGGAGAACGCCGCGAGCGGTCCCGATTGCGGCGTCACGTAGCCGACCCGGATCCGGGCGCCCTGGGCGATGGCGGGTGCGGCAAGGCTTCCGGCGGCCACAGCCAGACCCGAGGCGGCCGTGGATTTTAGCAGGTTGCGGCGTGTCAGCATCTCTTACTCCTCCGTTGAGATGTCGGGCATCAGGTTCCCGGGGGCCGGCTTCTCTGTTCGGCGATCCGGTGGCGTTCGCCCGGCCCGAAGCGCAGGCGCGCATCTGCGCTTTTTGCCGTGAAATCCGGCTCGAAGTACGACATCGCACACCGACCCTCCCCTCGACACCGGGCCTAACATCGCAGAGATGGAAACTTGATCCAATTTTCGTGGATGAATATAACTTCACGTTATGAAAATAGATCCACGACACCTGGAGATCCTCGCCGCCATCGTGGACCGGGGAGGATTGACGGAGGGCGCCGAGGCCCTGGGCAAGTCGCAGCCCTCGGTGTCGCGTACCCTGTCGCAGCTCGAGGCGCGGATCGGTGCGCCGCTGTTCCAGCCCGGCCGGCGGCCGCTCCAGGCCACCGAACTCGGCCTCGCTCTCGCCGAACAGGGCCGCGCCGTCCTCAAGGCCGACAGGGTCGCTTCCGATATCGTCGACAGGTTCCGCACCGGGCATGCGGGGCTGGTCCGGGTCGGTGGCACGCCGATCTTCATGGACGGAGTCATCGCGCCGATCATCGCATTCCTGCAAAAGACCTTGCCCGGCGTGCGAGTCGACCAGTCCTACGGCTACGCCGCTGACATGATCGACAAGCTCCGCAACGGCCTCATCGATATCGCGATCCTCCCGCTTCAGGCGAACGCCGTTCCGGCCGGGTTCAGCTTCCAGCCGATCCTTCCCGGTCTGAACGTCATCGCCTGTCGCCACGGCCATCCGCTTTCGCGGCGCCGGATGCCGACTCTGGCCGACATCGCTCAATACCCCTGGATCGCGCCGCCGGCGGACAGTCCGCTCTACCGGGACCTGCGGCGGGCGCTCGAACGGATCGGAGCCCAGGACTTCCGGATCAGCTTTTCCGGCGGCTCCCTGTCGTCGGTCATCAGCGTGCTGACCGGCTCCGACAGCCTGACCGTGCTGCCCTATTCCGTCGTCTTCATGATGAAAGACGAGGAAAAGGTCACCGCCCTGTCGCTGGAAATCGGCCATCCCGACCGCCAATTGGGGCTGCTGACGGCCGATGGCGCCGAGCATACCCCGGCTGTCCGTCGCTTCCGGTCGCTCATCGCGGCGCAGTTCGATGCCCTGTCGCGCCGCATCGTCCAGCACCAGAAGGACCAGCACTGGCGGTGAGACCGGGGGGCGCGACGGCATTCGAATGGCAGTGGCGCAGGTCATCGACGATGCGCCAGAGCCGGAACGACCTGTCGCAATACCTGTTTCGCGGCATCGGGCGAAAATCCGACAGGAATAGTCAGAAATTCTTGACGTGCCGGGAGAGCATGATATCCGAGTAAAGTAATCAGCTTTTCAAGGAGACCCCGATGCCCTCACCGTTCGCCCGCCTGACAACCACGGCGCTCGCCGCCCTCGTCGCTGCGCCTGCCTTTGCCGAAGGCGAGCTCAACCTCTATTCGTCGCGCCACTACGACACCGACGAGCGGCTCTACTCCGATTTCGAGGAATTGACGGGCATCACCATCAACCGCATCGAAGGCAACGCCGACGAACTGATCGCACGGATGGAGGCCGAGGGCGTGAACAGCCCCGCCGACATCCTCCTCACCGTCGACACCTCGCGGCTCGAACGCGCCAAGGACGCCGGCGTCCTGCAATCCATCGAAAGCGACGTTCTCGAAGCCCGGATCCCGGCCTATCTCCAGGACGAAGACAACCAGTGGTTCGGCTTTTCTCAGCGCGCCCGGATTCTGTTCTACGACAAGAATGAGGTCACCGACCCGCCGCAGACCTACCAAGAGTTGGCCGACCCGAAATACGCCGGTCAGGTCTGCATCCGCTCGTCGTCGAACGTCTACACCCAGACGATCACCGCCGCGCTCATCGAGCATCTTGGCGAAGAGGCTGTGGCAGGTTGGGCCGAAGCGGTGGTGGCGAACTTTGCCCGCGACCCGCAAGGCGGCGACACCGACCAGCTTCGCGGCATCGTCTCGGGCGAATGCGACATCGCGATGTCGAACACCTATTACTTCGCCCGCGCGATCCGCAAAGACGTCGACGGGGTCTCCGATAGCCTCGACATGATCGGCTGGGTGTTCCCCAACCAGGACGATATCGGGTCGCATATGAACCTCTCGGGCGGCGGTGTGGCGGCCCATGCGCCGAACCGCGACAACGCGATCCGTTTCCTCGAATACCTCGCCTCCGATCAGGCGCAGGAGTACTTCTCCGCCGGCAACGACGAATACCCCGCCGTGCCGGGCGTCGGTCTCAGCCCCTCGGTCGCCGCACTTGGCTTCTTCAAGCCCGACGATCTCGATGCGACGGCCATCGCCAACAACGTCCCGGCCGCACAGCGGCTCCTGAACGCCTCCGACTGGGAGTGACCCGACCAAGAGGGGGGCCAGGCAAGGCCCCCCTTCCCCGAACCTGCGAGGATGCCCCCGATGACACCCTCCCGCGACCCGGCCCCCGCGCCCAACGACGCCGTGCCACCGGCTGGTTGGCGCGAATTGGTGGAGATTGCGCTCGAAGGTCTGCCGTCCGCCGACATCCGCCTCGAAGCGCTGATCGACCGGATCGAGGCGCGCCGATGAGCGCGACCCAGCCGCAAGAGACCGCAGAGGGGGCTTGCACCGGCCCCCCGGTCTACGACGCGCGCGACCTCGTCGGGCCGGACGGCACCGCCGAAATTCACCTCGACGGCCAGCGCTACGCTTTGCGGATCACGCGGGCCGACAAGCTCATCCTGACAAAGTAACGCCAGCCCGGAGGCCAGCCCCAGATGGGAAAGAAAACAAAGGTTCCCTCGCCCTGTATCGACGTGTGCAAATTCCGCCGGGCGGGACATTGCATCGGCTGTTCGATGACGAAGCCGCAGAAGAAGATGTTCAAGGCGCTGAAGAAGCCCGACCAGCAGGCCGCCTTCGTAGAAATGCTGATGCACCAGCAGGCGAACATGGGCAAATACCGCCATTGGGAGCCGGCCTATGCCCGCAAATGCCTCAAGAAAGGCACCCGGCCGCCGCGCATGAGCCTTGCGAAGGCCGGGTAGTCGCTCGCCTCAGCGCAGATGTGCCCTGAGCATCCAGGCGAACTTCTCGTGGGTCTGGCCTCGGGCGATGCAGAGGTCTTCGGTCAGTGTGTCGCCATGGTTCGCGGCGAGTTCGCCGGCCCCTGCGAGCGTCGAGGCGAGGGTCTCTTCGGCGACCTTCATCGCCTCGACCATCTCCCGGTCGGACCCCGTGCCCTCGAACTCCACGACCTTCGACCGCTTCAGCATCCCCGCGAGCATGCCCTCGGCATGGCCGTCGAGCGCCTTGACCCGCTCGGCGAGGTCGTCCTGGGCGACGAAATGATCCTCGTAGATTTCCTGGAACAGCGCATGGAGCGGCCCGAAGGCCATGCCGGTGACGTTCCAGTGAAAGTTCTGCGCCAGCATCGTTGCCACCGCGGTTTCGGCCACGGCTTGGTTCAATGCCTCGTTGATTTCGGCTTGCGCGTCCGTCGAAAGGGCGATTGCGGTTTGAGTCATGGTGATGATCCTCGTCGGTCGGAAGATGTCTTGGCTGGCAAGCGCTGGCTGATGGGGTCGATTGTGCCGCCTGACGCGCGGAGTGCCAAGCGGAATTGACAGAGGCTCAGGCCGTGACACCAGCCTCGGTGAGCGCGCCGGCGAGAAAGGCGATCTGTCGGACCATCGCCGGGGCGACGCGGGAATTCAGCAGGAATGCCAGCGTGTGGTCGTCTCCCGCGCACCGCGCGGCAAGGACGCGCAGGAGCCAGGCTTCGTCGAAGGTCAGCGCCCCGACACCGGGGCGATGGAGCACCGGACGCTGCCCCAGCGCTTCGGGCAGGGCGCGCACGAGGGTGCGAGCGACCTCTTCGGCCGAGGGCGCCGAAGCGCCGGCGAGCCGCGCGCAGCCGTCGAAAACGTCGAACCGTGCCGCTGACCGGCAACCGAGAGCGGCGAGCCGCAAGGGGCCGAGACACCCCCGCACCTCGGCGGGGAAGTCCGTGCTGGTCTCTCTGACTGCGGGCAGCTTCCGCGGCGGGGCGACCGCCGGAACGGCTGGGCCGGAGACGAGCGTCAGGGGCTGCACAGACAGCGACATGGAGTCTTTCCTCATTCCCGACAAAACTAATCAGGAAATGTGGCGCATTCAATGGCCCAATCCTCCGACCACCGCGACATGCCGCCGCGCGGGGGCGCGGACTTGAGAGCTGTTCTTGGCGTTGAGCGGATATCCGGCACGCGCCCCGATCCGCAGCCCCCCGTCCCGGGCGAAACCCGGGACCTCGACAGGCTTGGCCGTCCGGTCGATCGGGGCCCCGGATCAAGTCCGGGGCGTGCTTCGCCAAGGTCTGCCGGGGCGAGACACGAACCCCCGCCAATGGCCAAAAGCAACCCGCGCCCCGGACCCGATCCGGGGCCCCGATCAATGGAGCGCGTCGCCCGCCAATGCCCCGGGTTAGGCCGGGGACGGGGATGGACCGTTGATCGGGCCCGCAATCCCGTCCTCGGGGCCAGACCGCCCGCCGCCGCCTAGCTCCCAAGCTCCGCCAGCCGCCGCTCCTGCCGCGCGATCAGCGCCTCGACCTCGGCCACCGACGCCGCGTCGAGCGCGGCCCCCGGGCGGCGCAGGGCGGGCGCGGCGATGGCCCCGCGCCGGGCCAGCACATGTTTGCGGATCGCCAGACCCACCCCGGGCTGCGCCTCGTACCGGACAAGCGGCAGATAGGCATCGAAAACGTCCCGCGCGCGCTCGACATCGCCGGCCTCGAAAATCCCAACGACCTCGGCCATCATCTCGGGGTAGGAAAACCCCGTCATCGCCCCGTCCGCTCCGCGCAGCATCTCTTCGAGCAGATAGAGCCCGCCCATCCCGCAGAGGATCGAGATCCGCCGCGCACCGCCATCGGAGGCTGCGCGCAGAGCGGAGATCTTCGACAGCCCCGGCCAGTCCTCGTGTTTGAGCATCACGCAGGTCGGGCAGTCCGCCACGATCCTGAGGATCGCCTCGACCGGGATCGCGACGCCGGTGGCGAGCGGGAAATCCTGAAGCACGAACGGGATGTCGCCCAGGGCCTCGGCAACGTCGTGGAAATAGCCCACGACCTGACCGTCGGTCTTCAGCGTATGGGGCGGGGCGACCATCACACCGGCGGCCCCGGCCTCCATCGCCCGGTTCGCCAGCGCGGCCATCGGGGCGAGGCCCGCTGCCGAGACCCCGACGACGACCGGAACGCCCGCGCGCCCCGTCACCCGGGACACCACCGTCACCGCCTCCTCGGCCGAGAGCTTACCCGCCTCCCCCATCATCCCGAGCACCGTCAGCCCCGTGGCCCCTTTCTCGAGGTAGAACTCCGTCACCCGGTCGAGGCTGGCGAGATCGAGCGCGCCGTCCGGCGCGAAGGGGGTCACGGCAATGGTGAAAACGCCCCTGGCGGTTTCATCGAGGGTCATGCGGGTCTCTCCTTTCGTCGGTAGCCAAGGCCGATCTGGCTCAGCGCAAGACCGGCCGCGGCCTGACAGGGCTCGACGACGGGAAGGCCCGTCGCCGCCTCGATCTCGGCGCGGTAGCCGGCCATCCCGGCACAGCCCATGACAAGCACGTCCGCGCCATCGGCGTCGCGCAGCAGGCGCCCGGTGTCGATCATCGCCGCGCTCGTGGCCGCGGCCTCGGCAAGATCGGCCACACCGCGCCCGATGGGGCGGTCCCCCGCGAGCCGGTCCATGACCCCCATCGCACCGAAAGCCCTGAGGTGGCGCGGCACGGAGGCCGCGAGGATCGAGATCACCCCGAAGCGCTGGCCGAGCGACAGCGCCGTCAGCACCGCCGCCTCCTGAATGCCGACCACGGGCACCGCCACCCGGTCGCGCAGGGCGTGAAGGCCCGGATCGCCGAAACAGGCGATCACAAAGCCCGTGGCATCCTCCTGAGACGCCGCCAGCGCCAGCATCGGGGCGATGGTGAGATCGGCCTCGGCCTGGCTTTCGATGGCCGCCGGGCCCTCGGCGAGCGTCAGACAGCGGATCGGCGGGCCGAACTCCGCAAAGGGCGCGAGCGCCGCCTCGATGCCCCGCGTCACGATGTCCGAGGAGTTGGGATTGATGACGACGAGGGTCATCGACGCCTCCGGTCGAGCCAGCGCCCCTGCCCGGGCGCCGCCAGACAGGTGCCGTTCTCAACGATCGCCTCGCCGCGCAGGACAACCGTCTCCGGCCAACCGGTCACGGTTGTGCCTGCGAACGGGTTGTAGCCGACGTTGTCGTGAAGATCGTTCTCGCCATAGGTCACCGACCGCGCCGGATCCCAGACAACGAGGTCGGCATCGGCGCCCGGGGCGATGCGGCCCTTGCCGGGCAGCCCGTAAATCCCGGCCGGAGCGGTGGCGGTGAGCCGGGCGAAGGCCTCCGGGCCCATGCGTCCCCGGCTGACCATCGCGTCGAAAAGAAGCGGCAGCCGGGTTTCGAGGCCCGGCATCCCGTTGGCGATCTCGGCGAAGCTCGCGTCCGGGCCGGCCGCCAGTTTGCCGGTGGCGTCATAGCGGAATGGCGCGTGGTCCGACGAGACGAGATCGAGCGTGCCGTCTTCGAGCGCGGCCCAGAGCGCGGCCTGATCCGCTGCGGTGCGCTGGGGCGGCGAGCACATCCATTTTGCCCCGTCGGGCCGGTCGAGAACCTCCTCGGTCATGAATAGGTAGTGGGGACAGGTTTCTGCGGTGACCGGGGCGCCGCGCGCCTTCGCCGCCCGCACCGCCTCGGCCCCCTCGGCGGTGGAGACATGGAAGATCATCACCGGCGTGCCGAGGTCCTCGGCAAACCGGCAGACGCGCTCGATGGCCTCGATCTCGGCCGCCCTTGGGTGGGACGCGGCGTGGTGGCGCGGCGCGGTCTTGCCTGCGGCCAGCAGCCCGGCCTTGGCCCGCGCGATCAGCGCATCGTTTTCGGCATGAACGCAGACGACCGCGCCATGGGCCCTGGCAATATCCATAACCTGAAGAATTTCAGCATCTTCGAGCTTGATCTTGTATGTCGTGAAGACCTTGATCGAGCGATGCCCGGCCTCGATCAATTCCCCGAGTTCGGCCGCGAACGCCGGCACCGTCACGTCCGACGCGATCAGGTGAAAGGCATGGTCGATCATCGCCCCGCGCGCGGCGCGGTCGGCGTACGCCGCCACGCCCGGGGCGAGCCGGGCCCCCTTGGCCTGCGCCGCAAACGAGATCACGCTCGTCGTTCCCCCCATCGCCGCCGAACGGGTGGCGGTCTCGAACGTATCGGCATTCATCAGCCCCATGCCAGACATCTGCTCGATATGGGCATGGGGGTCGACGCCGCCCGGCATCACCCATTTGCCGGTCGCGTCGATCTCGCGGCGTGCCGTGCCCGGCACGGTCCCGATGGCCGCAAGGGCCCCGCCGGCCACCGCGACATCGCCTTCGACGACACCGTCCGGTGTCACCACCCGTCCGCCACGGACGATCAGGTCGTAGGTCCCGCTCATGCCCCATCTGTCGGGCATGGGATCGGCCGGCGCAAGCGCGTCGCGGTGGACAAGGCCCCGCCAATCGCCGAAAACGTGGCCGCAATCGCCGCACCGGAGCGCCCATGCCCGTCGACCGTTCGATCAAGATCGCCCCTTCGATCCTCGCCGCCGATTTCGCCGATTTCGGCCGCGAGGTGCGCAGCGTCGAGGCCGAGGGCGCGGACTGGATCCATGTCGACGTGATGGACGGTCATTTCGTCCCGAACCTCACCTTTGGCCCGCCGATGGTGAAGGCGCTGAGGCCCCATGTGACGACCGTGATGGACGTCCATCTGATGATCTCCCCGGTCGATCCCTATATCGAGGCCTTCGCCGAAGCCGGCGCGGATGTGCTCACCGCCCATCTTGAAGCCGGCCCCCATATCCACCGCACGCTCCAGGCGATCCGGGGGGCGGGGATGAAGGCCGGGCTGGCGCTCAACCCCGGCACGCCGGTGGAGGCCGCCGCCCCCCTTCTCGACCTGTGCGACCTTGTCTGCGTGATGACCGTAAACCCCGGCTTCGGCGGGCAAAGCCTGATCGAGAGCCAGCTTGCCCAGATCGCCCGGCTGCGCGGGTTGATCGGCGACCGCGACGTTCATATCGAGGCCGACGGCGGGATCGATCGCGAGACGATCGGCCGTGTCGCGGCCGCCGGAGCGGATGTGCTGGTGGCGGGATCGGCGGTGTTCCGCGGCGGTTCGGTCGAGCATCCGGGGCCTTACGGCGAAAACATCCGAGCGCTGCGCGCCGCCGCCACCGCCGCCGGCAAAGCGGCCTAGGGAGACGAGGATGGCAGCCACCCCTCCGGTTTGCGATTTCGACTGGCCGGCCCCCGACTTCCGGCTCCCGGCCACCGACGGCGCGACCTATGCGCGCGACGAGATCGCCGGCCCGAACGGGCTTCTGGTGATGTTCATCTGCAATCACTGCCCCTATGTGCTGGCGGTCATGGACAAGATCGTCCGCGACGGGCGCGACCTTCAGGGCCTCGGCGTCGGAGTGGCGGCGATCTGTTCGAACGATGCGACGACCCACCCCGCGGACGGGTTCGCGCCGATGGCCGAGATGGCTGAGGCGAAGGGCTTCCCCTTCCCCTATCTCCACGACGAGGACCAGTCCGTGGCCCGGGCCTATGGCGCGGTCTGCACGCCGGATTTCTTCGGCTTCAACGCCGGACTCGGGCTGCAATACCGCGGCCGGCTCGATGCCGCCCGGGCCGTGGGCGGGCTCGACGACCTCCCCCGCGATCTCTTCGAAGCGATGAAGACGGTGGCCGAGACCGGTCGCGGCCCCGCCGAGCAGATCCCGTCGATGGGCTGTTCGATCAAGTGGAAGGCGGCCTGAGAACGAGGTGTCGACTGATTGTCGCGGCAGGGTTCGGATTTTGGCCTCTAGCGAACTTTCAATTGTCCACTCCTCCGATCACAATCCCCCCACGTCCCGGGCTTGACCCGGGACCTCGACAGGCTTGGCACTCCGGTGGATCGGGGCCCCGGATCAAGTCCGGGGCGTGTTTCGCCAAGGGTTGCCGGAGCAAGACCCTAACGTCCGCTCCAGGCCAAACCCGGCCCCGCGCCTCAGCCCGCCCTCCCCTCGCCCCTCAACGCGATCTCCCAATGCTGCTCCACCACATCGGCCCCGAATGAGCGGGTCGGACGGGCGGATTTGAGCGCGAAGCCGAACCCCTTGTAGAGCCGGCCCGCCGCGCGGTGGCTCTCGTGGGTCCACAAGGTCATCCTGTGGCAACCCTGCCCGCGCGCGTGGTCGAGACAGGCGGTGAGCAGCCGGGCTCCGAGCCCGGTGCCCCGGGCCTCTGGCGCGACGTAAAAGAGCCTCAGCCGGGCCACCCCGGTCGCACCGCCGCCAACGCAGAAGATCGAGCCGAGCCGCTGGGGCCCCGATGCCGCGATCCAGCCCCGGTCGAGGGGCGGGGCGGCATTCGCGAGAAAGTCCTCGACGATGTCGCGGACGAGCGCGGGGAAGGTGGCATCGAACCCGTCGGAGGCCGCGTAATGGGCCCCGTGGCTCTCGACCAGCCAATCGGCATCGGCGGGCTCGAACGCGCGCAGGACAATTGTATAGGGGCCATACATCTGTCGTTACCTTGCGCAGCTCGGCTGGAAAAGCTAGGTGCCACCGGGTCTAGCGAGGCGTCCCATGGGCATCAATTCCGAAACCGACATCGAAGCCAACCTCCAGATCGGCCCCACCTCCGAAGGCATGGTGCGGATCTATGTCGAGGGCGGCGGAGCGGAGATCCCGATGGATTTCGACCCCGACGAGGCCGAGGAGATCGCCGAGGAAATCCGTGCCGCCGCCGCCCGCGCCCGGGGGGCTACCAAGCGGCGGTAAGGCCAGGGTCGCGCGCGGCGTGCCAGCGCATCGCCGCATGGCGCGCGAACTTCTGCACCATCACCTTCCGGCGGGCCGGGGCGAGCTTGGCCTCGGGCGCCATCCGCACGATCTCGGCATCATAGGCATCGGCGATGATGAGCCCGGTCTCCTCGGGCAAAAGCTCGGTCGGAAACGCCTCATCCACCGCCCAGAAATACCGGTCGCACCAGTCGAGATAACCCTGCCACTTCCGGTCGGCGGCGAAATCGGCCCGGCTCGACTTGCACTCGACGATCCAGACATCCCCCTTGGGCCCCAGCGCCATCACATCGACCCGGAGCCCTGGCGCGGGGGTGAGTTCCTCGACCGAGACGAAATCGAGCGACAAAAGATGCCGACAAACCCCCCGGGCCAGAAGCTGGCCGGGTCTGGGCTCGGGCGGGGCGAGGTCGTCGGGCATGGGGCGAGCGTGAACAATTGGGGAACACTTGTCAAATACTTGCGCCCGATACGCCCTAGCATCGATAAGCGTCGGCCTGACTATGGTCCCCTCAAGGCTCGAAACGGTCTGGGTGAGCACAAACGCGTTGCCGCCCCTGTCGGCGACGGCGTTCCGTACTTGGTTGAGAGCGCTCGCTGCATCATCGGCAACGCTCATGCCGAAGAACTCCGAGGCCGACACCGGGCCGAGAAACGCGCAGTTCTGGCTTTGCGACAGAGAAATCTGTCGAACGGTCGCCCCCTCATCTGTCAGTTCCGCGCCACAGGCCGACACGAGCGCCCCTATTCAAATCATCGACCCTCTGTGCATGTCTGCTCTCGTTTGTAGGCTCATATCGACTTGATTTGTGGAGCCTATCGGTCTTGCCTGACACGAGCCAAGAGCAATTGCCCCCGCCCATCCTGGCGCCGAGAGCGAGCAACCGTGCCACGAGAGCCGACCGTGACGCCCGCGCCGCCGAACCGCACCGACACCAACAGGAGCCAAAGATGCCTTCAACCGCCGCGTTCCTCACCCTGGCCCTCAGCTGCCTTCTTCTGTCTGCCGGCGCCGCAGCGGCCGCCGGCCTCGACCTGCCGCAGCGCGACGGCCCGCGGCCGGAGGCAACGCAGGGCGTACCGCACCAGCAGATCGGCGCCGTACCCGACCCCGACCTCTCCAACGGCTTGATGCGCCGGGTCTCCCAATTCCCGGGCGTGACCTTCCATCAATCGCCGGTGTCGCTGCCCGGAGCGGTGGGCTTCATCCTTCGCCCGGAGATGCCCATTGTCCAGCCGCAAGCCATTGTGGCCGGGCGCGAGTTCGCCCATGTCCATCCCGATGGCAGCCTCCATGCCACCCTCGACCCCGCTGTCGTAGCAGAGGCGGTCGACGCTGGCTGGGCTGTCAGTCACCCTTGGGCCACGGAACGTCCCGGATGGGAGGGGCTTGTCCTAATCTACACGCCGACAACCGAGGACGAGCTCGATGTCGTTCTCTCGCTCATCGAGCATTCCTACAGCTACATCACAGGACTGCCGGTGCCCTAAGCTCCCCCTTGCCGAGCCCCCTTCTGCACCATATGTCCCACCCCTGACGGGTTCTGCCCTTCCCGTGCGGAGGACAAATTCCGGTGGCCTTAAGCACTTCCGAGGGAGTTGGCTCTGTCCGGACCGTGGTCCGGTTACCCGGCGCCCACCTGTAGATACAGGTCCTCGGGAATTTTGAGATGCCTCTACGGCTGGCGCGGTCCCGTCACCTCTGCCGCTTGGCGACCACCGGGACGGTGGCGTAGCGGCGCTCGAGCCGGCCGGGGCCGCGCGGGCCCTCGTCCTCCGCGCCGGCCATTCGCATCACCGCGATGGCGAACTGCACGCCGGCAAAGACGATGCCGTTCAGCATGAAAAAGAGAAACGCCGCGAGCCAGCCGCCCTCGACATGGGTAACGAGGTAGCCGAGCCGGGCGATGTCGAAGACGACGACGAGCGCGGTGAAGACGCCCGAGATCAAAAACCCGAGCGCGGAATGGGTGACGTAAAGGCGGATGAGCTTCGGCATGGGCGGTCTCCCGGTGAACCCGTTCGCTCGGTCAACATAGCGCGGGACCGGCCGGCGGCGAACCCGCCCCGGATTTGAACCTAGGCAGTATCTTTCCACGGTCGGCCCGGCCAAAGCCGCTGCGATGGTCTGCCCAAAACGGTGGCAATGTCCAGCCACCCCACTCCCCTCAGAAGGCGCTCGGCTGGGCCTCGCGGGCCATATGGTCGAGCACCGCGTTGACGAAGCTCGCCTCCTTGCCCTCGGGAAAGAACGCGCGGGCGATGTCGACATATTCGGTGATCACCACCCGCGGCGGGGCGTCCTCGGCGACAAGCTCGGCGCCGGCGGCACGGAAAAGGGCCCTGAGCGTCGGGTCGATCCGCGCGATGGGCCAGCGCTCGACAAGGGCGCGGTCGGTCATCTGGTCGATGCGCGCCTGGTGGGTCACCGCCCCTTCGAGGAGCGCCCGGAAATGGTCGACATCGCCCTCGGCCATCTCGACCCCGTCATAGACCGCGCCGAACCGATGGGTTTCGAACTCGGCGCGTACCGCATCGATGCCCTGACCGGCCGCCTCCATCTGGAAAAGCGCCTGGACGCCGTAGAGCCTTGCGGCGGATTTCGCCTGGCGGCTCATGCCTTGTCCCGGTTCAGAAACCCGATGCCCTTGTCGGACTTCTTCATCTTCCGCGAAAGAGCGATGAGATGAAGCGCGGCCGCCGCCGCCCCGCCGCCCTTGTTTTGACCGTCAGGATCGGCGCGCACCGCCGCCTGGTCGTAGGTCTCGACCGTGAGAATACCGTTGCCGATGAAGGCCCCCTGAAGACCCAAGAGCGAAATCGCCCGGCTCGAATCGTTGCACACCGTCTCGTAATGGGTCGTCTCGCCCCGGATCACGCAGCCGAGGGCCACGAACCCGTCGAAATCGCCCTGGGCGAACCCGATGCGGATTGCGGTGGGCACTTCGAGGGCGCCCGGCACCTCGACCGTCTTGTAGGATCCGCCCACCTCCTCGATCACCGCCTTCGCCCCCGCAAGCAGCCCGTCGGCGATGTCGCGGTAATAGGGGGCGACGACGACGAGAAGCTTCGGCGGCTCTTCGAACGCGGGCAGCGGCAGGGTGTAGTGCGACGCTCCGGCCATCATCCGATCTCCGAGATTTTCTCGGTCCCGACAATTTCGAGCCCGTAGGCTTCGAGGCCGACGACCTTCGGCTTCGGCGAGTTCGTCAAGAGCACCATTTTGCCCACGCCGAGGGCGGAGAGGATCTGCGCGCCGAGCCCGTATTGCCGCAAGGTCTGCGGCGAGACCTCCTCGTCGGTCTGAAGCCGCATCGTTACGTCGCGCAGGAGCACCAGAACGCCCCGGCCCGCCTCGGCGATCCGCTCCATCGCGGCGCCGAACTCGCCCGCGCGGCCCTTCGGCCCCAGACCCACCACATCGAGCATCGGGTCGAGCGCATGCATCCTGACGAGCACGGGATCGGCGCCGGAGAGATCGCCCTTGATAAGCGCGATGTGCTCCGCCCCATGGGTCTCGTCGGCGAAGATGCGCAAGGTCCAGTCGCCGCCGAACTCGCTCTCGACACGCTCCTCCTTCCGCACCCGGACGAGATTGTCGTTGCGGCGCCGGTAGGCGATGAGGTCGCTGATCGTGCCGATCTTCAGCCCGTGCCGCTGCGCAAAGCCCACGAGGTCGGGAAGCCGCGCCATCGACCCGTCGTCGTTCATGATCTCGCAGATCACGCCCGACGGGTTCAGCCCCGCCAGCCGCGCGATATCGACCGCCGCCTCGGTATGGCCCGCCCGCACCAGCACCCCGCCCGCCTTGGCGCGCAAGGGGAAGACATGGCCCGGTGTGGCGATATCGGCCGCCGTCGCCGCACTGTCGATCGCAACCGCCACGGTGCGCGCCCGGTCATGGGCCGAGATCCCCGTCGAGACCCCTTCGCGCGCCTCGATCGACACCGTAAAGGCCGTCTCGTGGCGCGAGGAATTCTGCGACGACATCAAAGGCAAGCCCAGCGCGTCCACACGCTCGCCGGTGAGCGCGAGACAGATGAGCCCGCGCCCGTGGGTGGCCATGAAATTCACTGCGTCCGGCGTGGCCATCTGGGCGGGGATGACGAGATCGCCCTCGTTCTCCCGGTCCTCGTGGTCGACGAGGATGAACATCCGGCCGTTCCGGGCGTCCTCGATGATCTCCTCGACCGAGGACATCGCATCGCGCCAACTCGTTTCGACCTCGCCTGGGGTGTCGTGCTGCATCTCGTTCCGGCCGGTTGCTTCGCCCGGGGGCAGATAGACCATGCCCCCCGGCTTGGCCAGAGCGGGGCGGCTCCGGCTTCATCTTGGCGAGAATACCGCGGGGGAGTCGCGGCACGCGACGGGGGCCGCGCCCCCTACCCGGCCTCGGCCAGGCGCGCCACGTAGCGGGCCAGCGTGTCGATTTCGAGGTTCACCCGGTCGCCCACCGCCACCCGGCCCCAGGTGGTGACCGCCTTGGTATGGGGGATGAAGTTGATCCCGAAGCACGCGCCCTCGACGTCGTTCACCGTCAGCGAGGTCCCGTTGAGCGCCACCGACCCCTTCGGGGCGATGAAGCGCGCAAGGTGCGGCGGCGCCTCGAGGGTGACCCGCGTGCTGTCGCCTTCGTCGCGCACATCCGTGACAACCGCCACCCCGTCCACATGACCCGAGACGATGTGCCCTCCAAGCTCGTCGCCCACCCGGAGCGCGCGTTCGAGGTTCACCGTCCGGCCGGCGCCCCAGGTGTCGAGATTGGTCTTCGAGACGGTCTCGGCGGAAATCTCGACATCGAACCAGGCCGGGGTCGCCCCACCGCGGGCGATCACCGTCAGGCACACGCCGTCGCAGGCGATCGAGGCGCCGATATCGATGCTGTCGGGCGCATAGGCCGTCTCGATCCGCGCGCGGAGGTCGCCGCGCTGTTCGAGCTCGGCAATCCGGCCCATATCGGTGATGATCCCGGTGAACATGAGCTGGCAGTTAGCCCTGCGGGCGGAATTGCGCAAGACGGAGCGGGCGACTGGATATTCACAACCGATGCGTGCATGAGAGGCCCATGTCCGCGCCGCCGGCCCGCTTTTTGTTCCTGCAAGGCCCCCACGGGCCGTTCTTTGCGCTGCTGGCGCGCCGGCTATCCGAGCTCGGCCACGACACGCTCAGGGTCGGCTTCAATGCCGGAGACGGGCTCTTTCGCCGCGGCTTCCGCCGCTACTGGCGCTACGGCGGGGACGGCGCCGGCTGGTCGGACTGGCTCGCCGAGCAGATCGCGTCCGAGGGCGTGACCGATATCGTCCTATACGGCACCACGAGGCCCGTCCATGCCGACGCTCTGGCCCTCGCGGCGGCGCGTGGGCTGCGCAGCCATGTGTTCGAGGAAGGTTATCTCAGGCCCTGGTGGGTCACCTACGAGCGCGGCGGCACCAACGCCGCCTCGCGACTGATGGAGATCGACGTGGCCGAGATGGCCGAGGCGCTCGGCGCCCTCGGCGAGCCGCCGCCGGCGGCGCCGGCACGCTGGGGCGATACCCGCCAGCACGTCTTCTGGGGTGCTGTCACCCATGCCGCCACCCTCGCGGGCAGCCTCGTCCGACCGCCCATCCCGACCCACCGCGAGCCGGGGCTGCCGGCCGAACTGGCCATCGCGCTGCGGTATCTTGCACTCATGCCCTTCACCGCGCTCGCCCGCCGGCAGGCCACCGCGCGGCTGAAGCGCGCCGCCGCCCCCTACCACCTGGTGCTTTTGCAACTGGCCCATGACGAGACCTACCGCCGGGCGAGCCCCTACCCGTCGAACGAGGCCTTTGTCGAAGACGTCATCGGCGCGTTCGGCACCGGCGCGCCGTCCCATCATCACCTCGTCTTCAAGGCCCATCCGCTGGAAGACGGCCGCCAGCCGCTCGCCCGGACGATCCGGCGGATCGCCCGCCGGCGCGGCCTCGGGGCGCGGGTGCATTTCATGGCCGGTGCGCGGCTCGGCCCGCTTCTCGACAACGCCAATTCGGCGCTCACCGTGAATTCGACGGCGGCCCACCAGGCGCTCTGGCGCGGCCTGCCGGTGAAGGTTCTGGGCCCCGCGCCCCATGCCAAGCCGGAATTCACCTCCGATCAGTCGCTCGTCGGCTTTTACCGCGCGCCGGCGCTGCCGGACCGCGCGGCCTATCTGACGTTCCGGCGCTATCTCCTGGCCACCTGCCAGGTTCCGGGCGGGTTTTACGCCGCCGCCGCCCGCCGCCGCCTCCTGCGATATGTTGTGGATCGGGTGCTCTCTCCCCACGACCCCTACGACATGCTGCGGCTCGGAGATGCATCGGCGCAACAACTCGTCCTCCTGCCCGGCGGCAAGCGTTAACCTTCTGGTCCGAAGGCCCGGATTCCAGTAGGTTATCAAAAAAATTTGAGGCAGTTTCAGGTCGAGGAGACCACCCAGTGACACCGAAAAGAACGCGCGTAGCGCGCGCCGTGGCCATGTTGCTTGTCACCTCAACGGTGGCGGCCTGCGGCCTCCCGCGCACCGGCCCCAACAAGAACGAAATCTTCTCGGGCTCCGTCGACCGGCGCGGCGATGCCTATATCGTCGAGGTCGACGACCGGGTCGCCCGCGCCACCTCGGACATCCCGCCGCTGGCCTTCGGCGACGGCTTCCGCAATGCCGGCGTGCTGGGCTCGGACACGATCAGCCCGGGCGATACGCTCGGGCTCACGATCTGGGAGAACGTCGATGACGGGCTCCTGGTGCCAACCGGCGCCAACGCCCAATCCCTCGAACAGGTCCAGGTCGACGGGTCGGGCTTCATCTTCGTGCCTTACGCGGGTCGCATCCGCGCGGCGGGCAACACGCCCGAAACCGTCCGCCGGCTGATCACCGAAAAGCTCGAAACCCAGACCCCCGACCCCCAGGTCCAGGTCCAGCGGCTGGCCGGCGACGGCGCGACCGTCTCGATCATCGGCGGCGTCGGCGCCCAGGGCGTCTACGCCATCGAGCGGCCCACCCGGACGCTGACGGCGATGCTGGCGCGCGCCGGCGGCGTCTCGATCCCCTCCGAAATCGCCCAGGTCACCGTGATTCGCGGCGATCACCAGGGGTCGGTCTGGCTTGAGGACCTCTACACCAAGCCCGGCCTCGACATCGCGATGCGGGCCGGCGACCGGATCCTTGTGGAGGAAGACAGCCGGTTCTTCACGGCCCTCGGCGCCACCGGCGCCCAGGCGAAAGTGCCCTTCGACACCCAGGAGTTCTCCGCCGTCGAAGCCATCGGGCGCGTGGGCGGGCTCAACTCGCAACTGGCCGACCCCACCGGCGTTTTCGTCTTCCGCGACGAGAGCGAGGAGGTCGCCCGCGCCGTGCTCGGTCGGGACGATCTTGTGGGCGACCAGCGGGTCGTCTACGTGCTCGACCTGTCGAAGCCGAACGGGGTGTTCGTCGCGCGTGACTTTGTCATCCGGACGGGCGATACCGTCTATGTGACCGAAGCGCCCTACACCCAGTTCAGCAAGGTGCTGAACGCGCTGACCGGGCCGCTGGGCACCGTCAGTGCCGTCGAAACCGTCACGAACTAGCGCAGCGCCCCCGGCCGCCGGGCCGGGGCGTTCTCCGCATCGTCTTTGCGTCTACAATGCGGGCTTCTTCCGGGAGGCCCGCGTGCGGCGCATTCTGGAGCTTGCCGGCTGGGAGGTCGCGCTGGGGGTGCCGAAGCCCGGCGACTGGGTCGGCATCTGGGGCGAGGCGCCGACCGCGCCGCGCGGCAAGGCAGTGGCGGCGCGAACCGACGCGCCGATCCTGCGGGTGGAGGATGCCTTTCTGCGCTCGGTGCTCCCGGGCCGGGACGGCGAGCCCGCGATGGGCCTCGCGCTCGACCGGAGCGGGGTGCATTTCGACGCCGGCGCCCCGTCGGACCTCGAAACGCTGCTCGCCACCCATCCGCTCGACGACCCTGCCCTCCTGGCGCGGGCGCGGAACGCGGCGGACCGGCTGCGCTACTGGCAGATCTCGAAATATTCCTGCTGGGACCCGGCCCTCGACCCGCCGCCGGCACCCTTCGTGCTCGTCGTCGACCAGACCCGCGGCGATGCGGCACTGCCCGACGACGCGGCGGCCCGGTTCGAGGACATGCTGGAGGCGGCCAAGGACGAACACCCCGGACGGCGGATCGTCATCCGTACCCATCCCGAAACGGTAGCGAGACATAGGCGGGGGCATTACGGGCCGGAACATGCCGGTGGCAACGTCTCCCTGTCGACCGAACCCATCGCCCCGGGGCGTCTCTTCGAGGCTGCGGCGGCGGTCTATACGATGTCCTCGACATTGGGGCTCGAAGCGATCCTCGCCGGCCACGCTCCGCGCGTCTTCGGCCAGCCCTTCTATGCCGGCTGGGGGCTCACCGACGACGAAGACCCCGTCCCGCGCCGCACCCGCCATCTGACGGCCGAACAGCTCTTTGCCGCCGCGATGATCCTCTATCCGGTCTGGTACGACCCGTTCCGCGACCGGCTCTGCGAGCTCGAAACCGTGATCGACAATCTCGCCGCCCGCGCCGTGGCCTGGCGGCAGGACCGGCATGGCTGGGTCATCACCAACATGAGCGCCTGGAAACGGCCCCATCTGGGGCGCATGTTCGGCGGCTGGGCGCCGGTGGAGTTCCGCACCAACCGGATCGCGGCGCGGCGGCTTGCCGAGCGGCGCGGGCGGCCCTTGATGGTCTGGGCCAACGACGCCGGCCCTCCGGGGGAACCGGCCACCCGGATCGAGGACGGGTTCTTGCGCTCGCCGGGGCTCGGTGCGGCACTCGTTCCGCCCTCCTCGCTGGGGCTCGACGACGAGGGCATTCATTTCGACCCCCAGGGCCCGTCGCGGCTGGAGCGGCTGATTGCGGGGTCCACCGCTCTGCCGCGTGCAGAGATCGAACGCGCCCGGCGGCTCCGGGAGCGGATCGCCGCCCTCGGTCTGTCGAAATACAATCTCAGGGAGGATCTGCCGCCGCTGCCCGCCAAACGCCCCCGGGTCCTCGTCGTCGGCCAGGTCGAGGACGACGCGGCGGTGCTCCGCACCCGGGCAGACCCGTTCGGCAACGCCGATCTTCTGCGCGCGGCGCGCGAGGACAACCCCGATGCGGCGATCCTCTACAAGACCCACCCGGACGTGGAATCGGGCCTCCGGAAAGGCCGGGTGAAGGACGCCGCGACGCTGGCCGACCTCGTCATCGCCAGAGGCGATCCCGCGCGGCTTCTGGGAGAGGTCGACGCCGTCTGGACGATCTCCTCGACCCTCGGCTTCGAGGCGCTCCTGCGCGGAGTGCCGGTGACCTGTCTCGGCGCGCCGTTCTATGCCGGATGGGGGCTCACGCGCGACCTCGGGCCGGTCCCGTCGCGGCGCCGCCCGGGGCCAACGCTCGACGGGGTCGTCCACGCCGCGCTGATCGGCTACCCGCGCTATTTCGATCCGGTCACCCGGGAGCCCTGCCCGGTGGAGATCGCGGTGGACCGGCTGGCCGCCGGCATAGGCTTCAAACCGCCGGGGCTGCTCGCGCGGCTCCAGCGGCTGAGGGCGCTCGTTCGCTAGTATCTCAAGGGGGCCGGCGAGGCGGTTGCGGTCGGGTCGGGGGTTTGAGGGGACGTTCAGCTCTTTCTCCGGCAACTTGACGAAACACGCCCCGGACCCGATCCGGGGCCCTGATCCACCGGAGTGCCAGGCCTATCGAGGTCCCGGATCAAGCCCGGGACGCTGGGGGCTTTGGGGACTGGGCGGACAAACGAAGGCCAGCAGCAGGCCAAGCAACAACCCACGCCCCGGACATGATCCGGGGCCTCGATCCACCGGAGTGCCAGGCCTGTCGAGGTCCCGGGTCAAGCCCGGGACGGGTCTTCGTTTCTTCGCTTTGTCGGTGAGCCCAACATCCGCCCCAGGCCAATAGCAACCCACGCCCCGGACTTGATCCGGGGCCCCGATCCACCGGAGTGCCAGGCCGATCGAGGTCCCGGTTCAAACCCGGGACGGGCGGTCGTTTGATCGGAGCGCGCAGCATGAACGCCCGCTCAAGCCCGGCATCGACAACCGCTTCAATCCGGATCTCACCCGTCGACCGGGCGCCAGCGGTGGAGCACGTCGTCGCCCACCGCGCGGGTCTCGACAAGCGCGAACCGGGGCGCCTCCGATAGCTCCTCGATGCCGAGCGCGCCAAGGGCCGGCTGGCCTTCGGCCCCGAGCGCGAGGCCGGCGGTGAACCCGATGAGTTCGTCGACGAGCCCGGCTTGCAGGAACGACGCCGCGAGCGCCCCGCCGCCTTCGCAGAACACCCGGGTGAGGCCGCGCGCGGCGAGGGCGGCGAGCACGCTTGCCGGGTCGAGCTGGCCGCCGCGGCCAGCACGTGCCGCGACAAGCTCGGCCCCCCGCCCGGTCCAGGCCTCCGGCGATGTCACTGCGCCGGGCGCCGCGTCGTGAACGAGCCAGACCGGCCCCTCCCCCGCGCTGCCCATCAGCCGGCTGTCCCGGGGCAGGTTGAGGTGCCGCGACACCACGATGCGCACCGGTTGGGGCCGGCTGCCGAGCCCCCGCACGGTGAGCGCTGGGTCGTCCGCCCGCGCCGTGCCGCCGCCGACGAGCACCGCATCGTGGCGCGCCCGCTCGCCGTGGACCAGCCGCCGCGCCGCGCCCCCCGTGATCCAGCGGCTCTCCCCCGTCGCCGTCGCAATCCGACCGTCGAAGGAGGTCGCGAGCTTCAGCGTGAGCATCGGGCGGCCGTCGTTGACCCGCAGAAAGAAACCGCGATGGGCGCTCTGCGCCTCTGCGGCGAGAACCCCGGTGGTCACCTTAAGCCCGGCGGCCCGAAGGCGGGCATGGCCCCGACCGGCGGTACGCGGGTCGGGGTCCTCGATTGCCGTGACCACCCGGGCGATGCCGGCGGCGGCGAGCGCCTCGGCACAGGGCGGTGTCCGGCCGGTATGGGCGCATGGCTCGAGCGAGACATAGGCCGTTGCCCCCCGGGCGCGCTCTCCGGCCTGGTCGAGGGCCACCCGCTCGGCATGGGGCCGCCCCCCGGGCGCGGTCGCCCCGCGCCCGACGATACGGCCGGCGTTGACGATGACGCAGCCCACCGCCGGGTTCGGCCAGACGCGGCCCAGTCCCCGCGCACCGAGCGACAGCGCGAGGGCCATGAACCGCGCGTCGGCGCTCACTTGTCCTTGTCGTCCTTGGCCACGTCCGGCCGGAGTTCGCTGACGAACTTGTCGAAATCGTCCGCCGCCTGGAAGTTCTTGTAGACGCTGGCGAAGCGGACATAGGCGACGGTGTCGATCCGAGCGAGCGTCTCCATGACAATCTCGCCGATGGTCGTTGAGGGGATGTCGGTCTCACCCATCGATTCGAGCCGCCGGACGATGCCGGAGATCATCTGGTCGATGCGCTCGGGGTCGATGGGCCGCTTCTGGAGCGCGATCCGCACCGAGCGTTCGAGCTTGTCGCGGTCGAAATCCTCGCGCCGTCCGTTCGACTTGATGACGACGAGATCCCTCAGTTGCACCCGCTCGTATGTGGTAAACCGGCCGCCGCAGGCGGGGCAGAACCGGCGCCGCCGGATGGCGACGTGATCCTCCGCCGGGCGGGAATCCTTCACCTGGGTGTCAATGTTGCCGCAAAACGGACACCGCATCGCCCGCCCCCTTTTCGCCTGCCTTTGGGGTCTTCGGCCCCTTTTTCCGCGATGACTATAGGGGGGTCCGCATCAATTGGGTAGGCCCCAATTCGGGCCGCAAGATGATGTGCCGTCGCCGCCACAAGAAGCGCCCGGGGCGAAGGACCATCCCCCGGGGCTTTTGTTTCGCGGATGGCGGCGGGCTGCTAGGCTGACCGGATCGGCAAGAAAAAGGAGGATTAGCCATGTCCGTTGCCCGCGTCACCGAAATCTCGGCCACATCGAAAAAGAGCTTCGACGATGCCGTCGAAAAAGGCGTCGAGCGTGCCGCGAAGACCCTTCGCAATGTCGTGTCGGCCTGGGTCAAGGAACAATCGGTCAAGGTCGAGAACGGCAAGATCAAGCATTACCAGGTCAACCTGATGGTCACTTTCGTGCTCGACGATTAGGGGCAGGATGCAGACGACGAGAGGCGCAAGCGGTCGGTTTTCGCCGGTGGGGATGTTCGGCCTCCGAGCGATGGGTCGCGCCCTGTCCCTGTGAGCGACCCTCGCCCCGGGCTTGACCCGGGGCCCCGGCGCACCCGGGGCGCACCGCTCGTCGGGGTGCCCCCGGGGCCGCTTCCGGGTGCAGGCACAGTCACGCCCGGGACGGGTTTTCCTGCCGATCCCCACGCCGCCGCCCCCCACCGCACGGTGGTCCTACCCTGTATCAACCTTTTGGGGCGATACATCACCCCGCGATGCGCATCGCCAGACGGCCCTCGGGCCGTCCCGGACCCGGGCAAAAACCGGCCCGGGGCGGTACCGGTGACAGTGGATCCACTGCTTCACGGACCGAATACTTCTTTCCCGCCATAACGGCAGCCCCAGACCGCCCCCGGAAACGCCCGGGCCGGCGGCAAAGGGCGTTGGGCACGCGGATGGCCGGTCTTGAACCGAAGCGTTGGTCTTTGCCCGGAGCGGACGGTTGGCGCGCGCTCCAAAGCCCTGGCGAAACACGCCCCGGACGTGATCCGGGGCCCCGATCCCACGGAGCGCATCCTTGATCGAGGTCCCGGGTCAGGCCCGGGACGCGGTAACGCCCGACTGAGCGGGGCGACGAATGTCCGCCACCGTCCTGGGGCGACCGGCCGTTTCAGGCCAACCTCACCCCGCTTCCCCCCGTGTTCCGGGCAGAACAGTCACCGGCTCATCCGCACCGCGACCTCCCGGTGATGCGGACGGGCGCGATGTTCGAAAAGGTAGATGCCCTGCCAGGTCCCAAGCAGGAGCCGACCGTTTTCGACAGGTATCTGCAAGCTCACTGGCAGGAGTGCGGCCTTGATATGGGCCGGCATGTCGTCAGGCCCTTCGGTCGTGTGGGTCAGAAACCGCATCGCCGGATCGTCGGCGGGCGGGACGAGGCGGCCGAGCCAGGCCAGAAGGTCGCGCTGCACATCCGGGTCGGCGTTTTCCTGGATCAGAAGCGAGCAGGAGGTGTGCCGCACGAAGAGCGTGAGCACGCCGTCCCCCTCGGCATGCCCGGCGGCCGCGGCGGTGAACTCGTAGAGCCCCGGCCCCCGGGTTTCGATTGCGATGAGGGGCACCCTAGCCTTCGACCAGTGTCTTGAGGTTCGAAAGCCCCTGCTCGTAATCGGCGCCGACCCAACCGTCCATCATCAGGCCCATCCAGCGGCCCATGGGACCGGCCCCCATGTCGGCCACGAGGTCCCAGGTCACACGGGTCCCCGCCCCCGCCTCTTCGAGCAGGAACGCCGCTTTCGCCGTGCCCATCTGGCCGAAATCGAGCGCCGTTTCGACCCGGCGGTCGGGCTCGGAGAGGACGATCTCCTGGCTGCCGATCCCGACATCGGGCTGTTCGGAGGACCAGGCCATGCCCGCACCGACCCCTTCGTCGGGCCCGGTGAAGGTGACCTCGACCTCCGGGTCCCGCTCCAGCCATGGCGACCATTCCTGCCCTGCTTTCAATGAATTGACATGGGGGAAGACATCGCCCGGCGGAGCGTCGATCTCGATCGAGCGGGCCACGGTGACCTCCCGTGGCAAGAGGTAGCCGCCGGCCACGAAGACCAGGGCCAGAACAACGACGATACCCAGAATCCATTTCAGTATGCGCATTTCACCCTCCCTAAGGTGGAAATGCGCGAAGGCTACGCCGCCCGGTGCGCTTTGGCCAGCACCGGTCAGATCGCGTCGGTGCCCGGCCCGCATTGCGCCACGGCGTCCCGCGGCCCATTGTCGGTGAAGCCGATATAGTCGGCGAAATCGTCGAGCGCGACTTCCCAGTCGCCGAAGAGTTCGTCGAACGCGTCGAGCGACATCAGCGGGTCGGCGGTCACGTAATGGTCGAGGAACGGGTCGCATTCCTCGTCGACGAAGGCCCGGCCGACCAGCCGGTCGCTGTTCCAGTAGTTGATCTCGTTAAGACCGATCCCCTGTTCGAGGTCGAACCCGGTGTGGAAGAGCACACCCGAACATTCGTCGCTGCCGTCGCAATGGTAAAAGACGATGTCGAACAGGAAGCCGCCGACGCCGCTTTCGATCATCGGGCGGTCGGCGCTGTCCTTGGTGAGCCTGGCGCGGTAGCCGCGGTCGCGCATCGCCAGCGCCACAGCCCCCGGGTGGGTCATCACCACGATGGGCTTTGCGGTCTCCGCCACGGTCGGTGTGCCCAAGGCGAGCGCCCCGGCGAATGCGAGTGAGATGCGGCGCATGGCGTGGTCCTGCCTTTCGTTCCGGCCAGTTCGGGCGGTATTCTACCGCCAATTGCGGGGAAACTTTGGCGCGAATGCGCAAACGACGCCCGGCCCGAGGCTCACCCGAAGACGCGCTCGCCCATCTGGTCGATCATCGCCTTCGCCTTGGCGATGGAGGCTGCGTCCGCGGTGTCCTTGCTGTCGAGATCGTCGGCGCGGATCAGCGTATGGGTCTTCGTCTCACCGCCGATCTCCTTTTCGATCCTCGCCGATATCCGCCAACGGCTGCCTTCCTTGATCGGCGTCGGTGTGATGCGGAAGCCTTCGTAGACGGTCGGCTCGGGGTTCGGCGCGCTCGATGCGCCGCCGCCGAAGAGCTTGGAGAAGAGGGACATGGGGGCCTCCCTTGGGTTGGAGATCGGATCGCTACGCCCCAAGGTTATGACGGGCCCCCGCCGCAGGAACAACGTCGACGCGAACCTTGCGGGACGATCCTCTAAA
The DNA here is from genome assembly GCA_030066905.1 of Paracoccaceae bacterium. Lineage (GTDB taxonomy): Bacteria > Pseudomonadota > Alphaproteobacteria > Rhodobacterales > Rhodobacteraceae > JASJAR01. The sequence continues at coordinate 70,778 of JASJAR010000018.1, forward strand.
ATATATATTGTGGTAGATATTCAAAGGAGCGCCCGATGACACGCCTGCTGACGCCGCATATCGCGACCATGACCGAACTGCGCGAGCCCCACAAAGTGCTCGCCCGCTCGGGCGGCAAGCCGGTGGCGATCCTGAAGAACTCCGCCGTGGTGGGGTATCTGGTGCCGCAGGAGGCGGTGGAGGCGGTCGGCGAGCATGAGGTGGCGACGCTGGAAGAGGTGATGGAGAGCCTGGCGCGGCGCCGCGAGATCAACCAGCCGGTGCTCGACTATCTGAAGGACAAATGAGGCTCCTGTCGGCCGAACTGGTCGAGGCGATCCATGACGCGGTCCTGAACCCGGGCGAGCTTACCGGGCGGGCCCGTGACAAGTCGCTGGAGGCGGCACTCGCCCGGGTGGAAAACCGTCTCGCCTACGGGATGGTCGCCGACGCGTTCGATCTCGCGGCGGCCTATGCAATGGCAATCGCGCGCGGCCACTGCTTTAACGATGCCAACAAGCGGACGGCACACCAGTCGATGGATGTTTGTCTTGATCTCAACGGGATCGAGATCGCTTGGTCGGCTGAGGAGGTGGGCCCGATGATCATCCGCTGCGCGCAAGGCGTGGTGGAAGACGGCGATCTGGCCGAGTGGCTGCGGGAGCGGATGGAATGAAGCACTCCCGGCATTCTAGAGCCGCCGCGCCCCGGACCTGATCCGGGGCCTCTCAACCAGGCTTGCAAGAGGTCCCGGATCAAGTCCGGGACGGGAGGGTGAGAGGACCACGATGCGCGTGACACTGGCAGGCGCTCGCCCGGCGCCTTCGGCTTCAGTCCGGGCACGAAACCACAAGACAAACCAAGGGCCGCTGCAATCCTGCCGGGGTGGCGCAGAAACCTTCAAACGACACGTTTTATCCCCGCAAAGGTAGC
>JASJAR010000019.1 GCA_030066905.1 Paracoccaceae bacterium
ATCGGACGGCGATTGGCGCTCCATCGGCGAGGTACGCCACACCTTCACCCATTTTCACCTGATCCTCGACGTGGTGGTCGCCGTGACCGAGGCGGCACCCGATCGCGGTGCCTATCTTGCCCGCGCCGACTTCCGCCCCTCGGACCTTCCAACGGTGATGCGCAAGGCCTATAACCTTGCGTCAGAGGCGCTGCGCCCGGATTGAGCGCCTGGGCTGCTACCGGATATGCTCGACCCGACATGTCGGCTTTCGTCAAACCCACGCTCTCGAACGCCCTGCCCTTCTGGTCGGTGCTCGCCTTCGTGCCGCTGGCGGTCATCGGCCCGCTCTGGGGTGGGCTTTGGGTGCTGGCCCTGCCGATCGCCGTGTGGCAACTCGTGCCGCTCCTCGATTTCGCGGTGGGCTCCGACGACCGGAGCCTCGATCCCGACACGCCGGAGGCGGACATCTTCTGGCACCGTGCCGCCACCCTGATCTGGCCGGCCCTGCAAACCGCCATCATCTTCGGTTCGGTGGCCTACGTGACCTCCGCCGCCCATCTCGGCACGCTGGAAGCAATCGTCATCTTCCTCGGCGTGGGGATCCTGTCGGGGGCTGTCGGCATCGTCTTCGCCCATGAACTCATGCACCAGTCCTCCCGCTTCGAACGCTGGCTCGGCGACGTGCTGATGACGCAGACGCTCTACGGCCATTTCCGCTCGGAGCATCTCATCGTCCACCACGCCTATGTCGGCACGCCGCGCGACCCGGTCACGGCGCGGCTCGGCGAGGGCTTTCACGCCTTCTTCCTGCGGGTCCTGCCCCAGTGCCTTGCCTCCGCATGGAACGCCGAAAAGGCCCGCCTGGCCCGCAAAGGGCTCCCGGTCTGGGACCGGTCGAACCCGTTCTGGCGCTACGGCGCGCTCCAGCTCTTCTGGCTCCTTCTCGCCCTGCTGCTCGGCGGCTGGGCCGGGGTCCTGCTGTTTGCGTTTCAGGCGCTGGTGGCGGTCTGGCATCTCGAACTGATCAACTACATCGAGCATTACGGGCTGACCCGGAAACACCTCGGCGGCGGCAGGTACGAACCCACCCTGCCGCGCCATTCCTGGAACGACAGTCACACCGCGTCCCGCGCGGTGCTCATCAACCTGCCGCGCCACGCCGACCACCACGCCAAGCCGGCCCGCCGCTTTCCGCTCCTGCAAACCTACGGGCCCGACGAAGCGCCGCTGATGCCTTTCGGCTACGGCACGATGACCGTCCTCGCCCTTGTCCCCCGCCTCTGGCGCAGGGTCATGAACCCCCGCGTCCGCCGCTGGCGGGCGATGTATTATCCCGAGATCACCGACTGGCGGCCCTACGACCGGCACGCGACGCCGATGCCGCGATAGGCAAAAAAAAGGCCCCGCCGGTATGGGCGGGGCCAAGGTTGTGCTGCGGCTTTGGCCACAGGCACAGGCGGTAACTGTCAGCTTCGCATCTCCTGGCGGATCTGCTGGCGCAGCGCGTCGATCAGCACCGGCGCGCCGTCGCGCGTGAAATGCCAGTAGGTCCAGCCGTTACACGACGGCGCCCCTTCGATGGCCGCACCCACCTGGTGGATCGACCCCTTGGCTTCCCCCGAGATCAGCGTGCCGTCGGCGCGGACCTTCGCGGCCTGACCGCGCGCATTCGTCAGCACCTCGCCCGGCCGCAACAGCCCCCGCTCGACAAGCTGTCCGAACGGCACCCGCGGCTCGGCGCGTTTCGAGGCCGACACATCGAGGGCGGAGCGGTCGAAGGCGCGCACCCCGGCGATCCGGCCCTCGGCGACCTTGCGGTAGCTTTCCTCCCGCTCGATCCCGATCCAGTCGCGCCCGAGCATCTTCGCCACGGCCCCCGTCGTCCCGGTGCCGAAAAACGGGTCGAGCACGACGTCGCCTGGGTCGGTCGTGCCCACCAGCACCCGGTACAGAAGCGCCTGCGGCTTCTGGGTCGGGTGCGCCTTCTCGCCATCGGCATCCTTGAGCCGCTCGTGGCCGGTGCAGATCGGCAGGGTCCAGTCCGACCGCATCTGGACACCTTCGTTCAGCGCCTTCAGCGCCTCGTAGTTGAACCTGTATTTCGAACCTTCCGACCTCCCCGCCCAGATCAGCGTCTCATGGGCGTTCGTCAGCCGCTTGCCGCGGAAGTTCGGCATCGGGTTCGACTTCCGCCAGACCACGTCGTTGAGGATCCAGAAGCCCAGGTCCTGAAGCGTCGCCCCGACCCGGTAGATGTTGTGATAGGACCCGATCACCCAGATCGCCCCGTCGGGTTTCAAGACCCGCCGGGCGGCGGCGAGCCAGGACCGGGTGAAGGCGTCGTAGGCGGCAAACCCCGAGAACCGGTCCCATTCGTCGTCTACCGCATCGACCTTGGAATTGTCGGGCCGGTGCAGTTCGCCCTTGAGCTGGAGGTTGTACGGCGGGTCGGCGAAGACGAGATCCACGCTGGCCTCGGGAAGCGCATTCATCGCCTCCACGCAGTCGCCGGCAAGGATCGTGTTGCGCGGCAACGCCTCTGCGCCCCGCATCGCCGTCTCGGTCATTTCTGCCTCGTCCCCGGCCGGGTTCGCCCCGAGCCCTGTCTTGGCCGGCAGGATGAGTCATCCCAGATTCGCGGTCAATTTCTTTTTTGAATCAACGAGTTGCGATTTTTTCTTGTCACAACATATTGTGGACGGGCTTGAACGAACGCCTATGATGTGGGGTCGGGCCGAGCCGGCGCAGGGCCGACAGGTGCATAGGCGCACCATAACCCATATTGGTCTCCCAGCCGTAGCCCGGATGCTGTTGCGCCAAATCCACCATGATCGCGTCGCGGGCGCATTTCGCCACGATCGAGGCCGCGGCGATCGAAAGGCTGCGGCTGTCGCCTTTCACGATCGCGCTGGCCGGGCAGCCGACCCCTCGGGGGATCATCGTGCCGTCGATCAGGACGTGATCGAGGGGCCTGCCGAGGCCCTCGATGGCCCGCAGCATCGCCAGATGCGCCGCGCGGAGGATGTTGATCCGGTCGATCTCCTCGACGCTCGCATGGCCCACCGACACCTCCGCGCTCGCCATGATCCTCGGCAGAAGTGCCGCCCGCCGCTTCGCGCTGAGCTTCTTGGAATCGTTGAGCCCATCGGGAATGGCGGCGGGGTCGAGCACCACCGCCGCCGCGGTCACCGGGCCCGCAAGGGGTCCGCGACCGGCCTCGTCGACACCGGCGATGCGGACGGAACCGCGGCCCATGAACTGACGTTCGAGATCGAAATCCGGGTAGATCATCGCCGCCAGACTGCCAGCCGGGAGGGCGCCTGCAACCGAAAAAGGCGGGCCCCCCACACGGGACCCGCCTTGTTCACTCTCTACCTACTCACATCGACCCCTGACGAAAGACACTCGTTACCAAACTGATGGGGCCGGGGTTGGGGTCCCCGGCCCCTCGGCGCCAGCGGAGATGTGCGAAATGCCCGCGCCGAACCTGCTCTCGCCCCAACTCGTCAGTCGCGCGACCGCCGCGCGTCGAGCACCCGGCGCCCGTCGTACTGGTCGCCGTAGCGCACGCCCTGACGCCCGTCGTGGCGCGCGACCGTGTCGCGGAACCGGTAGCCTTCGTTCTCCAGGCAGCGCTGCCGGAAGGCGTCGCGGACGCCGCGGTCGGTCCGGACCCGGACCGCGCAGCGCTCCGGCAGCCGCGAGACGCGCACGTCGTTGCGCTCAAGGCAGCGCTCGATGGCAAGGTTGCGTACGCCGCGATTGGTGTCGAACCGCCGGACGCACTGCGCCGGCAGGATGCGTCGCCGCTCGAAGTCCCGCGCCGAAGACCGACCGTCGACCAGCGGTGTGCGGTGGGACGAACGCGCCTTGTTGCTGCTGTTGTTGTTGCTCGATGATGCGATGACGCCGACGATGGCGAGGCCGGCGAGGATCGTTGCGGCCTCCTCCGCTGTAATCGCCTTGGCGGGCTTTGCGGCCCCGCCCATCGCAAGACCCGCGGCCAGTATCGGAACGAGAAGAGCTTTCATCATGGCATTGGCCTTTCCACCCTGGTGACGCGATGCGCCTTGTCTGTCCGGTTGCGACCGCATGGGTCACGGTCCGGTGCATCCCAGATGGGTGGAGCGGCGGAGGATAGACAATATCCCGCATCTGCTATGGGATATCAGCGGCACCGCCGGCAGGCTGACATTGTATTACAGGCGCCCTTCGCACATGGTTGCCCCATGAAAACGCCCATTCTCCTCGTCGCCGGTTTTCTGGCCGCACTGCTTCCGGCACTTGCCGAGGCGGCCTGCTATGCCGATTACAAGGCCAAGCGGGACGACCCCTTGCGGCTCCATTACGGTGTCGTCAAACTCGGCGACGGAGCCTGCCCGAACCAGCGCCGGGCTGCGGCGGACATCGCCCAGCGCATCGCCCGGGACGGGTGGGAACTCCTGAACGTCGTGTCGCTTTTCGACGACGCGCGGCTGGAGGAGAAGAGAGGCAGTGCAGGAGAATTCTTCCTCCGCTACTGAGGCGCGGGTCGCGGGCACGCGGATCGTCACCTTTGGGATCGCCGCCATCGTCCTCATCCTCGGGGTCGCGGCGCTTTTGCTGTTTCTTAACCTGCCCGACGCCGACGCCTTCAACCAGAAGGTCGAGCAGATCTTCATCGAGAACGACGACCTGACCTCGCCGGCCGAACTGCGGCTCCTCGAAATTCTCGCCCAGTCGGGCACCGCCTTCTCCGGTGTGATCACAAGTTACCGCGTGATCATCTTCGTGCTCCTGGTGTTCTCTACCGGCCTCCTCGTTGCCGCGCTGGTGTTTCTGGTGATGATCGTTCTGCTCAACCGCCGGATGGCCGCCATCGAGCGGCAGGGCATCCAGGTCTCCTCGATGGTGCTGTCGCGCGAGCGCGGAGCCGTCAGCATCAACGACATGGAATTCAAGCTGACCGACGCCGCTCTGGAAACCCTCGCCGTGCTGGCCGAGGCGCGGATGGACGGCGACGTGCTGACCGGTGCGGAAATCGAAGCCGTGATCTCCGGCCGCTCGGCGGCCGATTGCGACGAGGCGGCCGGGGCCACGCGGATCAAACGGCTCCGGGACGCGCTCGGCAACCAGATGGTGGCGGAGCTTCTCATCAAGACCATCGCGCGCAAGGGGTACATGCTCGCCATCGACAGGGAGAGGATCTCGATGGTCTGAGCCCGCGCAGCGGGTACCCGACCGTTTTGGTTGACATACGAAAAGCCGACGCTTGCCATACGCTTTGCAGACACTGCCGGCGGCGGCCCGGACGTCCCTCCTCGGTTGGCGGCCCCGATAGGAGTCGAACCTATGACCTACCGCTTAGGAGGCGGTTGCTCTATCCTCTGAGCTACGGGGCCGCGCGCGCCCTTCTGGCCGGATTGTGACCCGGCGGTCAAGCCGGGCCCTTGCGTTTCAGGCTGTTAGCGATAACCTCGGGCCATGTCCGACGAGACGCTGAAACCGCCCCGCCGCCCGCTGACGCTTCGCGACGTCTCAGAGGCCTCGGGCGTGTCGGAGATGACCGTCAGCCGCGTCCTGCGCAACCGCGGCGATGTCTCCGATGCAACCCGGTCGAAGGTCCTTCAGGCCGCGAAAACATTGGGTTACGTGCCCAACAAGATCGCCGGGGCGCTGGCGTCAAGCCGCGTTAACCTTGTCGCGGTAATCATCCCCTCGCTGTCGAACATGGTCTTTCCGGAGGTCATGACCGGGATCGCGGAGGTCCTCGAAGGCACGAGCCTGCAACCGGTGGTGGGGGTCACCAATTACTCGCCGGAGAAGGAGGAGCGGGTGCTCTTCGAGATGCTCTCCTGGCGGCCCTCGGGGGTGATCGTCGCAGGCCTCGAACATTCCGACGCCAGCCGGGCGATGCTCGCCGGTGCAGGGGTCCCTGTGGTCGAGATCATGGACACCGACGGCACCCCCATCGACAGCGTCGTCGGCATCAGCCACCGCCGCGCCGGGCGCGAGATGGCCCGCGCGATCGTGCGCGCCGGCTACCAGCGGGTGGCGTTTCTCGGCACCAAGATGCCGCTCGACCACCGGGCGCGAAAGCGCTTCGAGGGCTTCACCGAGGCGCTGGCAAAGGATGCCATCGAGATCGTCGACCAGGAGTTCTATTCCGGCGGCTCGGCGCTTCTGAAGGGACGCGAAATGACGGCGGCCCTGCTCGACCGCACGCCGGACGTCGATTTTCTCTATTATTCCAACGACTTAATAGGCGCAGGCGGGCTGCTCTACTGCCTCGAACAGGGCATCGACGTGCCCGGCCGGATCGGCCTTGCCGGTTTCAACGGGCTCGACTTCCTTGAGGGCCTGCCCAGAAGGCTCGCCACAATGGAAGCCGGGCGCCTCGAGACCGGGCGTCAGGCGGCGCGTATCGTGGCGGAACGGGCGGCGGGGACGCTGACCGAAACCGGTCAGCGCATCGAGCTCACGCCGAAGCTCGAACTTGGCGATACGTTGACCCGCAAGCGTCTGTGATCCGCTAAAATCCGAACGACCCGCCGGGCCGGCGTTAGGGTCCGGTTAAAGGCGTCTGCGTTATCTCGCGAACTGAACGGGTCGGATTTGGGCGCGCCGCTGTCGGGGGTCAGCGCCGCTCTTCGTCATCCGGCACCGATTGAGATGACGGGGTGATGTCGATGTGCACGATCTGTGCCCAGCAATATGTCTATGTGCCCGAATGCGCCTATGAAGGTCTCGGCGCGGCCGAGGGGTCGGCGGAGATCGCCTCCACCGCCGGCACCTACACCAACGATCAGATCGCCGATCAGTTGACCGACGGTTTTTGGGACTCCTGGGGCGGCGCACGGTCCTGGGATGTGGGCCCAGGGGGGACGCTTACCTACAACGTCACCGGCCTCACCGCCGAGGGCCAGCAGCTTGCCCGCGACGCGTTCGACGCCTGGGCGATGGTAACCGGCCTCAACTTCGTCGAACAGACCGGGTCGAGCGACATCACCTTCGACGACGAGCAATCGGGCGCCTTTGCGTCGATGGCGGTGTCGGGCAACGAGATCATCGATGTCGACATCAACGTCTCCAAGTCCTGGATCGCTGGCAGCGACCGGAACGACACCTACGCCTTCCAGACCTATATCCACGAAATCGGCCATGCCCTCGGTCTGGGCCATGCCGGCAATTACAACGGCGGCGCCACCTACGGCCAGGACGAGCTCTATGCCAACGACAGCTGGCAGGTCTCGACGATGAGCTACTTCAGCCAGACCGAGAACACCGAGGTCGATGCCAGCTTCGCCTATGCGGCAACCCCGATGGTCGCCGACGTCATCGCGGTGCAGAACATCTACGGCACGACCGGCGGCAATCTCGGCGACACGGTCTACGGCAACGGCGGCAACACCGGCACCTATCTCGACGACTGGCTTACCTGGATCAACCCGACGGCAATCACGATCTATGACAGCGGCGGAACCGACCTTCTCGACCTGTCGACCGAGAACGACAACCAGCGCCTCGACCTCAACGAAGAGACCTTTTCCGACGTCAACGGGCTCGTCGGCAACCTCATCATCGCCCGGGGCGCTGTGATCGAAGACGCCTATCTCGGCGGCGGGAACGATACGGTCGAGGGCAACAGCGCCTCGAACACGCTGCGATTGGGCGCCGGCGACGACGCGGCCCGGGGCGCGTCGGGGTTCGACTGGATCGAGGGCGGTGCCGGGGCTGACGCGCTCTGGGGCGGGGACCAGGCGGACAATCTTTTCGGCGAGGACGGGGTCGATACGCTTTACGGCGACGCGGGCAACGACCGGCTGTTCGGCGGAACCGGCAACGACACCCTCTTCGGCGGCGCCAATGACGATGTCGCCTGGGGCGAGGCCGGAAACGACCGGATCGAGGGCGGCGAGGGAGACGACCGGCTCTATGGCGGAGGCGGCGACGACACGGTGTTCGGCGGCGACGGGGCGGACGAACTCGGCGGCGGTGCCCAGGAAGACGTGCTCTGGGGCGGGGCCGGGGGCGACACGCTCTACGGCGACGCCGGCTTCGACACGCTCCACGGCGAGGCGGGGGACGACACGCTCTGGGGCGGCAACCAGGCCGACAACCTCTTCGGCGGCGAAGGCAACGACGCGCTCCATGGCGAAGCCGGGTTCGACCGGCTGTTCGGCGGCGGAGGCGACGACGAGATGTTCGGCGGCGCAGGTCCCGACTCGCTCTTTGGCGAGGCCGGCAACGACACGCTCGTCGGCGGCGGCGATGCCGACCGGTTCTTCGGCGGGACCGGCAACGACACCCTCGAAGGCGGCGACGGCGCGGACGTCATGCGGGGCGATGCCGGGTTCGACAGGCTCGTCGGCGGTGCGGGCGACGACATTCTGTCGGGGAACTTCAACGCCGACACCTTCGTCTTTGCCGATGGCTGCGGCAATGACACGATCACCGATTTCGAGGCGTTGAACGCCTTCGAGAAGATCGACCTTTCGGCGCTGACGGCGATCGTCGACTTCGCCGACCTGATGGCGAACCACATCTCCCCGAGCGGCGCCGACGTCGTGATCGATGCCGGCGGCGGCGACAGCATCACCTGTCTCGACGTCGCGCTGAGCGACCTCGACGCCAGCGATTTCATCTTCTGACGAGGGTACTGCGCCCTGGAAGCGGCACCGGGGCTCAGAAGACGAAGTCGAACACGTCGAGATCCGTCAGCGACACACCGACGAGCGTGATGCTGTCGCCATTTCCGGTGTCGATCAGCACATCGCCGCCCGATTGCGTCAGGTGGTTCCCGACCAGATCGTCGAAATCCGCAATCGCCGTCACGGCCGCAAGATCGATCCTCTCGAAATCGTTCTGCGCCGCGAAATCGGTCACGATATCTGAGCCGTGACCGTCGCGGAAGACGAAGAGATCGGCGTTGAAATTGCCTTCGAGAATGTCGTTGCCGGGCCCCCCGTCGATCACGTCGAAGCCGGCGCCGGCCCAGACCGTATCCGACCCCTCGCCGCCGAAAATCTCATCGTTGCCCGACCCGCCGAAAAAACGGTCATCATCCGCCCCGCCGAACAGCGTGTCGTTGCCCGCGTCGCCGAAAAGCGAATCGGGGCCCTCGCCGCCATCCCCCCAATCGTCGCCGTCGCCGCCGAACAGCCGGTCGAACCCGCCCTCGCCCCACATCACATCGTCGCCGGCCTGACCGTAGAGATTGTCCGCCTGGTTGCCGCCCCAGAGCGTGTCGCGCCCCACCCCGCCTTCGAGCCGGTCGAACCCCGCACCGCCGTAGAGCGTGTCGTCACCCTCCTCGCCGAAGAGCCGGTCTTCCTGCGTGTCGCCGTAGAGGATGTCGTTTCCGGCGCCGCCCCAGATCCGGTCGTTCAGGCTGCCACCGCGGGCGATGTCGTCATCGGCTCCCGCGAAAATGTTGTCGACGCCGCCATCCCCCCAGATCAGGTCCTCCCCGGCGTCGCCATAAAGCGTGTCGGCCTCGTTGCCGCCGTGGATTTCGTCGTTCCCTGCCCCGCCCCAGATCTCGTCGAACCCCGCCTCCCCGAACAGCAAATCGTCTCCCGTGCCCCCCGTGACGAAATCGTTGCCGGTACCCGCCTCGATCCGGTCGGCACCGCCCTCGCCGTCCAGCGTATCGACGCCGGCAAACCCTCTGATCGTGTCCTCGCCCTCGCCCCCCCGCAGGTTGTCGCCCGCCGCCGACCCCTCCAGCGTCTGGGCGATGGGGTGGTCCCCCGGCCGGTCGCCATCGAGAATGTCCGCCGCCGTCCAGCCGGAGACGTCGATCGGGCCGCCGTCGGCGCTGTAAAGATCGATCGTCTCGTCGTGCCAGATGAGCCTGACACCCCAGCCTTGGGGCACCGCGGTGAGCTGGGCCGGGTCGTAGAGCCGCTCGAAAGACGACAGGTCGAGCCGGTCCACCCCGGGTTCGAAATCGGTCACGGTATCAAGCTGGCCGTCGGCTTCGAACACGAAGAGATCGGCGCCCGCGCCGCCGGTCATCGTGTCCGACCACCCGCCATCGATCAGCACGTCGTTGCCCGCAGCGCCATCGAGCGCGTCCGCCGCGCCGCCGCCGACGAGGATGTCGTCGAGCGCGCCGCCGGACAGGGCACCGCCGGCCGCGTCGGCCGTCAGCGTCTGGCCGAGACCGCCAAGGGAGAGCTCAAGCCGGGTGACGCCCGCCTCGCCCTCGCCGGCGGCCACGATCTGAAGATGGGCCCCGTCGTCGAAGAGTGCGAGCGTGGAGACGTTGGTCAGCGTCGTCGGTACGCTGTCGGCCACCGTATCGACATGGATCAGGCGTCCGTTCGGGGCCAGCATGAAGAGGCTCACACCGTCATCGGCCCCGCCGGCGGCGACGAAAACACGGTCGCCAACGCTGTGGACGGCGAGCGCTTCGACCGCTTCGAACCGCGTCGCAAGATCGTCGATCAGATGATCGGCGGTGACCGGCACGCCGCCGGCCCCGATCTCGAAAACCGACAGCGAGCCCGAACCCGCACCGGCAACCACCGCGAAATTGCGACCGGCCGTGGTCGCCGTTTCCACCGACTGCGGTGTGTCGATGCCGAGCCCGTCCGCCGCGCCGATGTCGCCCGTCACGCTCAGCGCGCCACCGGCCCCGAGTTCCATCACCGTGAGCGCGTTCTCGGTTGCCGATACCGCGACGATGTAGCTCGCCCCGTCAATCACCAGCAGGGCCGTGTCGCTGACCCCGGCAAGATCGCGGTCCGCGCTGTCGGGCAGGCTGCCGGCCGGGGTGAGTGCGCCGCCGGCCAATGACCAGCTTTGCAACCCGTTGCCATCCGCCGCCCCGGCGACGAGGTAGGACCCGTCGGGCCCCTCGGCCACAACCGGCTGATCGAGCGCCGCCGGGTCGCCCGAAAGCGCCCCCGAGGCGCCGAAGCCGCCATCCGGCAGAAGCGTCACGGAGCGGGAGGCGGCCGCGGTCTGGCCTGAAAGCACCAGCGTCGGCGACCCGTCGATCTCGGTCACGATGAGCCGCGGCTCCGCACCGGTGGCGAAATCCCCGCCGAGGGGCATCTCGTCGACCACCGCAAGCGACCCATCCGGCCCGAGTTCGAGCGCGGTCAGCCCGCCGCCCGATCCGGTGACGAGATAGATGTAGGTCTGCCCCGAGATCTCCGCCACGACGGCGTCGCGCAGCCCCGCACCATAGACGAGATGGCCGGTGCCGAGCACCTCTGCCGTTGTCAGATCAGCCTGCATAGGGAACCCGTTCCACCGCTTGGCCGCAGGCGTAAGGGCAAGGCCCTAAAAAGCCGTTTCCTCGACCCCGAGAAGCCGGCGATGGAGATCGATTGCAGCCATGATGTCGTCGAACCAGTGAAGCCGTCCGTCGGCGAGCACCGCCCCGGCATCGCAGAGCCGGGCCAGCATCTGTAACGAATGGGAGACCACCACCGCGCCGCTCGTCGTCAACCGGTCTGCCAGCACCGCCTCGCTTTTCGCGCGAAACCGGGCGTCGCCCACGGCGGTCACCTCGTCCACGAGATAGGTGTCGAACGGCACGCCCATGGACACGGCGAAGGCCAGCCGGGCCCGCATGCCCGCACTGTAGGTCCGAAACGGGGTGGAAAACTGGCGGCCGAGTTCCGCGAAATCGGCGACATAGGCCAGGAGGTCATCGGTGTCGACACCGTAGACCCGGGCGACGAACCGGACGTTTTCGGCGCCGGTAAGATCGCCGTGAAAACTGCCGGCAAACCCCACCGGCCAGGACACCGAACCATGGCGGCGGATCGCGCCGCCGTCAGGCTCGACAAGCCCCGCGATCATCCGCAGCAGGGTGGATTTTCCCGCCCCGTTTCGGCCCAGAAGCCCCACCGTGCGCCCGGCCGGAAACACAGCGTCGATCCGGTCGGCGACGATCGTATGCACGCCGTTGCGCACAAAGGCTTTCGACAGCCCTTCGAGCGCGATGGTCATAGCGGCCGTCTGTCCTTCAGCGAATAATAGACCAGCGCCAGAAGCGCCCAGAACAGCAGCAGGAAGAACCCGGTCACGCCGAGGATCAGCGGGCGGTGCGGTGCGGTCGAACGTTCGGCGCGCGTCGGCCGGATATGGGCCGCGAGATACCGCGATTGGCGGCGCGCCTCGGCCCGGGCCAGGTCGCGCGCCGCCCGCGCCGCGGCATAGGCCTCTTCGGCGATCTCCACATCGACGGCGAGACGCGAGAATTCCGCGATCGTGCGGGCATAGTCCTGCTCGTTGATCTGCAAGCCACCCGCACCGAGCCGGCGCCGCTCGGCCGCGATCCGCGCCTCGATGGCCTCGGTCACCTGACGGCCCTCGTTGAGCCGCGGGTCGTCCGGCCGGGTGCGCAGTTCCAAAAGGTCGACCCGGATGAGCTCGTCCGCAAGCCGCGCCTGCAACTCGGCGAGCAGCCCCATCCGCCCCTGCAGGTCCGCGCCGGGATCGACGATCTGGGTCGCGGCGCGAAAGGCCGTGAGCCGTTCCCGGGCCTCGGCAAGGGCGGAGACCGCATCGGCCAGATCGGCCTCGGCATACCCGGTCGCATCCTCCCGCGCCGCCTCCGAGAGGCCATTGATGAGATCGGTGCTTTCCTCGAGCACGGCATGGGCAATCGCCTGGGCCGCGAGGGCATCGAAGGCGCGGACCCTCAGTTCGATCAGTCCGGTGCCGGGATCGTAGGCCACCAGCGTCATCCACCGCCAATGCCGGGCGAGGTCTTCGATGGTGCCGGCCGGGTCGAAGGCAAAGACCGGGTCTCCCGGCCAGGCGCGGCCGTAGATGCCGCGCAGGTCGAGCCGGGCGTCGATCCGCGCGACGAGGTCCTGACTGTCGAGATAGGCGTAAAGAACATCCGAATCCGACGCCGTTGGTGCCGCAAACCCCGCAAAAGCACCGAAAAGGGCTGCCGGCGCCGGCGCCTCCTCCTGGCGGACGGAAAAGGCCAGGGTCGATTCGTACTGGTCTTCCGCCGCCCCCCAGAGATAGGCGGCGACGGCGCAAAGGGGGGTCAGGACGAGCAACAGGAAACTTGCGAGGAGACCCCAATGGCGCTGTCGCGGGCGGGCCGGCGCTGCCGCCTGCGCCACCCGCAGGTTCTGCACCTTGCCCTCGATCCGCGCGGCGTCGGCTGCCATGATCCGGCCCCCATCAAGCGGTTGTTAACCCTGCCTCCCCTAGGGTCCTACCGCAGCCGGGATGAAGAATTCGTTTCCATGTTGAACCAGAGCAGAACCCGAATCCTCGCCGCGCCACGCGCGACGACGGCGCTGATGCTGCGGGAGATGGTGACGAGCTACGGCCGGTCTCCGGGGGGCTACCTCTGGGCGGTGCTCGAACCCGTCGCGGCGATCGCGCTGCTCTCCATCGTCTTTGCCGCGGCGTTCCAGTCCCCCTCCCTCGGCCGGTCGTTCCCGCTGTTTTACGCCTCGGGGTTCCTGCCGTTCTTGATGTTCAACGACCTGGTGAACCGCCTCGCATCGGCGCTGCGGTTCTCCCGCCCGCTGCTCGCCTACCCGGCGGTGACGTTTCTCGACGCGCTCCTCGCCCGCTTTCTTCTCAATCTCGGCACCCACATCATCGTGGCCCTTCTGGTGATCGGCGGCATCCTGATGCTCTTTGAGACGGCGACGGTCCTGCGGCCCGGCCCCCTCGCACTCGGTCTGGCGATGACGGCGGCACTCGCCTTCGGCATCGGCGTTTTCAACTGCTTCATGCTCTCGGCCTTTCCGGTGTGGGACCGGCTCTGGCAGATCGTCTCGCGGCCGCTTTTCGTGATCTCGGGCATATTCTTTCTGCTCGAGGACGTTCCGCAGCCGTTTCGCGACTGGCTGTGGTTCAACCCACTGATCCATATCACCGGCGAGGTGCGGCGCGGGGTCTATGCCACTTATGAGCCGGGCTGGGTTTCTCCGATCTACGTCTTTGCGCTTTCGCTCGTGGCGGCCGTCCTCGGGCTCATGCTCCTGCGCCGCCATTACAAGGAGTTACTCGAACGATGACCCTCGATCTCACCGACGCCGCGCGGCAGGTCGCCGGCCCCGCGACACCCGATCCGCTGATCGACGCGCTCTTCATCGGGGCCGGGGCGATGAAGGCGGGGACGACCTGGACCTACCAGATGCTCGACCTCCATCCCGACATCTTCTTCAGCTTCGAAAAGGAGATCCACTACTTCTACGCCGCCTTCGTCGACCGGAGCGTGCTGTCGGACCAGCGGCGGATGGCCAATGTTCGCGACAAGTATCTGCGGATCGATCCGGGGCAGAATCATGCCGCCGGCGTGCGCAACAAGCTCCATTGGGCAGCCAATTACATGGACGGGCCGGTCGACGACCTGTGGTATCGCAACCTCTTCGTGTTCCGGCGGCAGGAGCGCTACGTGGCCGATTTCTCGAACCTCTATGCGCTCCTGCCCGCCGAGGGCTGGCGCCGCATCGCGGGCAAGGTCGGCACCCTTTGCGTGCTCTACACGATGCGCCATCCGGTCAAGCGGCTCTGGAGCCATGTGAAGTTCCACCTCGAGCTCACCGGGCAGGCAGAGGTGCTCGACCGTTGGGGTCCGGCGGAATTGGGGCGCTTCGCACGGCAACCCTTCATCTGGAACAACGCAGAATACGGCGCCGCGTTGCGCCGCATGCGCGAGGGGCTGCCGGCGGAAGCGCTGCGCCCGGTCTTTTTTGAGACGATCCACGGCGACCGGGCGGGGTTTCTTGCTGATATCGAGGGTTTTCTGGGGCTCGCGGCCCATACCTATCCCGCCGAACGGCTCGACCGTCGGGTCAACGCCTCCCAGACCCGGGCGATGCCGGACTTCTTTCCCGGTCTCTTCGCGCGGGACTTTGCCCGCATCGCGGCGGAAGTGGAGGCAGAAGGTCTGCGGCTTCCCCCCAGTTGGGCGGACGTCGCGGCGGGGTAAACGGGCGCGAAACACCCGTCCGGCGAGGCAAGCGGCCCGCCCCGCAAGGCTGGTCTCACGCCGCGGCGATCCTCGCCGGTTCCACCGGTGCGGGCAGCGCGACCGGTTCCCGAGCCCCCGCGACGAGCGGCCCGGCGATGTCGAGGAAGGCGCGGGCCTGATCCGACTGGGTGACCACCGGCAGGGGGTCGGGATGCGCCGCAGGGCTGTCGAGCACCGCTTCGATCTCGCGGCGCAACCTCAGAGGTCCCTCGCCGATCGCGATGAGCCGCGCCGGATCGGCGGCGGCGTGTTCGACACTGCCGCCGCTGTCGGTCTGGATCACCCGGATGCCGCGGGCCAGCGCCTCCCGGATCGCCAGCCCGTAGGTTTCCTTCCATTGCGACAGGAAGAGCAGCACGTCGATCTCGGCAAAGAATTCGTCGATCGTGTTCTGGCCGTAGCGCGGATGGACGCGCCACTCCCCCGCCATCCGGGCAAGCGACCGGCCGCGCCACCACGACCCGTCGAGGCTGCCCTCGACCACCAGACCTCTGACCCCGTCGCGCCCGAGCCCGGCGAAAGCGTCATGCACAAGCGGCCAACCCTTTATGCGAGAGGGGCCGCCGACGAAGCCGAAGACCGGCCGCGGGTCGGCCTGCCGCCGCGCCGCCTGACGCTCGAAGAAGCCGTCGCGCGGCGGCCGCACGCCGTTTTCCCAAAGAACGCCACGACCGGGTGCCAGGCCCGAGGCCTCACAAAGGTCCAGGGCGTAACGGCTGGGATAGGTGACGACGTCCGCCTGATCGGCCAGCGCTCCGAGGGCCGAAAACCGGGCCTTGGCGCGGCCGATATCCTCGACGCATCCCCGGCAGCGTTCGATCCGAACCGGCGACTGGCCGCACCAGGCCCCGTCGGGGCGCATCATGAACTGCCGCTCGCAGAGCCACCAGAAATCGTGGACCGAGAGTACCACCGGCAGCCCGGCGGCCTTCAGCCGGAAGAGACAATCCGCACCGAGGTCCTGCACGCAATGGACATGGGCAATGTCGGGCTCGATGTCCCCGACGATGCGCGCAATCCGCTCGGCCGCCTCGGCATTGAGGTAACCCCCGACATAACCCCGCTCGGAGGGCAGATTGACGAGCCAGGTCGCCATCCCGTCGACCTCGCCGCGGATCACCGCATAGGGCGGCAGATCGGACCGGGTCATCACCGACACGGCACTCACAGTGACCCCGTGCTCGGCAACCAGCCGCCGACCCACCTCTTCGGCGACCACCGTCGCCCCGCCATAGGTGTTCGGCGCGAAAAAGACGTTGAGGATCAGAACATGCATCGGCCGGCTACCCCGTGATCTCTGCAAGAAGCTCCGGCGCCACGACGGGAAGCTCCATCGACGCCGCCCACTGGCCCTCGAGGTCCTCCCGCGCCCGGCGGCCGAGCCGGTCTGCCCCGGCGGGGTCCTCGGCGAGCCGCTCGAGCGCGGCGAGCCAACTGCCCGCGCCCGGACTTGCGATCAGCCCCGTCTCGCCGTCTCGCACCACCGACTGGCCGTCGCCGACGGTACCGACCACGCTCGGGATACCGACAGCGGCGGCATCGATCACCCGGACGGCGCTCTTGCAGCGGTTGAACATATCGTCCGTCAACGGCAGGACTGCGCAATTCGCCTTGCCGAGCGCCCGGAGATAGCTCGCGTAATCTCCAAACGGGGCGACATCGGCGCGGGACGAAATGCCGGCCGGCAGACGTTCGAGATCGAACCTGCCGAGAATGAGCAGGCGCCGGCCCTCTCCGCTCTGGAGAAACTCCAGCAGATCCTCGGCCATCGTCAGAAAGTCGATCTCGTGTCCCAGCGACCCCGATGCAAAGGCGATCGTGAACCCCGGGCCCCGCTCGCGGGAGGCAAGCCTGGAGCCGAGCTCGAGCGTGGCTCTGTCGGCGAAGTTCCGGCGCAGGAAGGCTGGGCGCGGGCAATGGTGCGCTGCGAGGTCGACGAGCCCAGGTGTCGACAGGCTCAGCGCATCCGCCTGCTGCATCACCGCAAGGTAGGAGGGAGACTGGCCGACAAGCGCCCGCCGCATCTCGGAGGGAAGCGCGGCGCCATTGGAATAGGTCTCGTAGGCCGCAAAGGAAAACAGCGGATCGTCGATATCGTAGATCACCGGGAGCCGCAGGCGCCGGGCTTCGTAGAGATACATCTCCGACAGATGCGAATGCCCCAGCCGGTAGAGCATCAGATGGGTTGCCGATTGCAGCAGGTCGAGACAGCGCGGCACGTCCTCGAAATGGGCATAACCGTAGCTGACGCCGGCCCGCCGCCAGATTTCGTCGAGCTGCTCGACGCGGTACTTGCGGCATTGCGGCAGGTTCAGATCGCCGATCATCGCGACCCGTCGGCGCCGGCGCTGGAGGGCCGGCGCCGCCGTGACCTGAAACGCGCCGTTCTGCGCCAGATCGGACCAGACCGAGATCAGCGCGCATTGACCGGCGGCCGCCTGGGGCACCTGAGCTTCGGGCGATTGCCCGTACCAGGCCAGCCGGACCTGGCGGCGCGTCGCGCGCAAGGCCGCGCCCGCTCCCTCGGTGCGCCAGACCTCGGAAAAGCGCGCGAGCCGATGCCACCGGAGAAGTTTCGCCAACCGCAACACCATAAGTTAATCCCCCGCGCTTAGAGCAGGCCGGCATCGAAACAGCGAGGTCGCCATGTGCCGGACCGTACTTGTCCCCGAGAGCCCTACGCCAAGCCCGTTTACGGTTAATTACCGGGAAACCTCGAATGCGGGGGGGCGGCGATGAATCTGCACGATCCGCGGCTGACGGCCGCCGGGCGACAGGAGGCGGCGCCGGTTCGCCGGCCGGGGGCGGACCATGTCGCGATCCTCATGGGGGTCCGGAACGGCGCGGCCTTTCTTGGCCGCCAACTGGACTCGCTCGTCGAACAGACCCATCGCGACTGGTCGCTGGTCGTCGGCGACGACCGGTCGGAGGATGGCAGTGCCGACATCGTCCATTGTTTCGCCGCCGCCCATCCGGGGCACAGCATCCGGCTCGTTCCAGGCCCCCATGCGGGGTTCCAGCGCAACTTCCTCGGGCTGCTGGACAAGGTCCCGGACGCGGCACGCTACGTCGCTTTCGCCGATCAGGACGATGTCTGGCTGCCGGAAAAGCTCGCCCGCGCGGTGCGGGCGCTCGGCACGGGCGACGCGGCTCTTCCCCAGCTTTACGGAACGCGCACCATCGTGACCGATGCCAATCTGGCCGCGAAAGGCCGGTCGCGGATTTTCGAGCGCCCGCCATCGTTCCGCAACGCGCTCGTCCAGAGCATCGCGGGCGGCAATACGATGGTCATGAACCGATCAGCCGCAGACCTTTTGCGCCGTGCCCGTCCGCCGGGCGACGAGATCGTTTCCCATGACTGGTGGGCCTACCAGGTCGTTTCCGGCGTCGGCGGCCGGGTTTTCTACGATGCCAACCCCTCGCTGCTCTATCGCCAGCATGGCAAGAACCTCGTCGGCTCGGGGCTCGGGCTGCGTGCGAAAGCAAGGCGCGCCCGGGCGCTCTTCGCCGGCGATCTTCGCCGCTACACAACGGTCAACATCGCCGCGCTCGCCGGCATCCGCGAGCTTCTGACCGAGGAGTGCCGCGATGACCTCGACCGGCTGCTGGCCCTGCGGGGCGCGGGGCCGCTTACACGGCTGAAGGCGTTCCGCGCCAGCGGCCTCCACCGCCAGACCCGGGCCGGGAACGCCGCGCTCTGGGCTGCTGTGGCTCTGGGGCGGTTGTAGCTACTCGACGAGGCGAAGCCGGGTGATCTCGCCCAGGTGCTCGGGCCGCGATTGTCCCTCGTAGGGCCCGGCACAATCGCGCACATAGCGGATCAGAAGATCGGAGTAGAACTTCAGCACATGCGCCTTCCCCTGAAGGTCGCGCAGCGCGTGTTCGACCTCGACCTTCTCGGCATCCGTCAACTGACGGCGGTCTTCGAGCAGCGCCAGCCCGTAAAGCGGGCCGACGATGTCGACGAGGGACTCGATGGCGATGCGTTCTTTGTGCGGCAAGGTCGGGCTCGACAGCCCAAGATCGAGCGCGAAGGCCGTCTGAAAGCTGCCGATGAAATAGCGGAAACGGAGGATGATATGTCGCACCCCATCCTTGACCGCTGACACCAGGAAGCTCAGCCCCGCGAGCTTCAGATCCGGCAGATCGATGGAATAGTCGGGTTTCGAGACAATGTTGCGGGACCCGCCGAACTCGTCGAGGAGCGCACGGATTTCCTTCGCCAGACGTGTCGTGAAAACGGTGAAGAGATCGGGGAGTTTCGTGAAAGACACCCTGTTGCGGTAGTCTTTGTGGAGCAGTTCGCAGGAGCGAACGACAACACTCCCTTCGGCCTGAAGCTGGAGATTCACCACAAACATGTCGTTAATATTCGGCATTCCACCGCACCCTCCGGTTGCAGAAGCAGACAATACTCTTACATTGGTTGTGTATTCGTTAACGTGGTATTCACCGTGTTGGGGAAAATAGTTAACAAATCATTTCTGAGGCCCTGTTCAAGAGACCTAGTGCAAGCGCGCAGATGAACAAACAAGAACCCCAAGTGCAGCGCACCCCTTCTCAAACCGCGCATTTTATGATCGGGATCGCCGCATCCGCCGGCGGTCTGGAGGCAATCAGCCAACTTCTGAACGCGCTGCCGACCGACACCGGGGCGAGCTACGTCATAGCCCAGCATATGTCCCCGACCCATAAGAGCCTGATGCTGACACTGCTGGCGCGGGAGACGGAACTGCCGATCGAAGAGATCGGCACGGGGACAATCCCGGCGCGGAACACGATCTATCTCACACCTCCGAACAGCGATGTGGTGATGCAGGACGGCAAACTGTCCCTGGCCAAGCCGCTGGGCAGCACCGGCGCGCCGAAACCCTCAGCCGACCGGCTCTTTGCGACGCTGGCCGAGAACAGCGGCGAGATGGCCATCGGCATCGTGCTGTCGGGAACGGGAAGCGACGGCAGCTACGGCGTGCAGGCCATTCGCGAGGCAGGCGGGATCACCATCGCGCAGGACGTGTCGAGCGCGAAATACGACGGCATGCCGGTTTCGGCCGCCGAGACGGGATGCGTCGATCTCGTTCTGTCGCCGACCCAGATCGGACAGCATATCGGCAAGATCCTCGCCGAGCCGCGCGATTTCGAAGCGTTGACCCGCATCAACGAGAACCCCTCGAAGATGTCGGACCTGCTTCAGATCCTTCTGGCCCGGACGCGGGTTGACTTTCGCGAGTACAAAGAAAGCACGATCCAGCGACGGATTCAGCGGCGCATGGTCGCACTCGGGATCGACGATTACGAAGACTACGTCCGCCACTGCCGCGCCTCGACAACCGAGACCGATGCGCTGTTTAAGGATCTGTTGATCTCGGTGACCCGCTTCTTTCGCGACCCCGACGAGTTCGAATCCCTCGTTCCCACCATCGCCGCGCTCGCCGAAAGTGACACCAACCGGCCGATCCGGGTTTGGGTCGCGGGCTGTGCGACCGGCGAGGAGGCCTATTCCATCGCCATGATGGTGGCCGAGGCCCTCGGCGGCCCGGAACACATCTCGAAAGAACGGGTGCAGATCTTCGCCACCGACATCGACAAGGGCGCACTCGAACGCGCCCGGCTCGGCGAATACCCGCAATCGGCCCTCAACGACGTGCCCGAAAGTTACCGCGAGAAGTATTTCCTGCTGCGCGAAGGCCGGGTCGTCATGCGCCCCGAACTCCGCGCCGTCATCCTGTTCTCGCTCCACAACGTCATCCAGGACCCGCCGTTCATCAACGTCGATCTGGTCTCGCTGCGCAACCTGCTGATCTATTTCAACACCAGGCTCCAGGAGCGGGTGCTGGGCCGGGTCTATCACGCCCTGTCCTCGCGCGGGTTCCTGTTCCTCGGCCGGTCGGAAACCATCGGCTCGCTGGAGGTCGATTTCGAACCGCTGCCCGACACGAACCGCCTCTTCCGCCGGCGCGCCGTGACCCGGAAGGGTCTTGATGGTCCGGCCCGCGCCGCGCTGCAAAGCGACATGTTCTGGGCAGGCCGCATGCCGGCCATCCAGAGCGGCAGCGGCAGCGATGTCGACCGCGAGATGTTCGACACGCTGGCCCGAAGCCTTGCCACCAACGCCGTCCTCGTCACGGCCCAGCAGGACATCGTCCGCGTCTACGGTGACATCAGCCCGTTCATCGAACTCACCGAGGCATCGAACCTCAACCTCCGCCTCTCCCTTCTGCGCAAGCCCTTCCGCGACGAAGCCCGTTCCCTCTGCATCATCAGCCTCAAGAAGGGCGAGCGAAAGCGCGGGCTGAAACAGCCGTTCGAAGGGGCGGACTTCACCCATATCAGGCTCGAAGCCATCCCCCTCCGGCTCAAGGACGCTGCCGAACGCTACGCTCTGATCACGATCCAGACCTACGTCGAAGAGGGCGACGAGACGCCCGGCGAGGCTCTTGCCGACAATGGTGGGGATGAACGGGTGCGCCAGCTTCAGGCCGATGTCGCGACGGCCCGGGAGGCGCTCCAGCAGACGGTCGAGGAACTCCAGACCTCGAACGAGGAACTCCAGTCGGTGAACGAAGAACTCCAGTCGACCAACGAGGAGCTGCAAGCCTCGAACGAGGAACTCGAGACGTCGAACGAGGAACTGCAGTCCACCAACGAGGAACTGATCACCGTCAACGAGGAACTACAGGTCAATTCCGCAGAGCTCGACGCCACGCGGAGCGAGCTCGAAGCGGTTCTCGACGCCTCGCCGATGGCAATTCTGGTGATCAATTCGGCGTTGCAGATCAACCGTGCAAGCGATCCCGCCCAGACGCTCTTCAAGCTGCCGGCCAATTACATCGACCTTCATCTGGGCGAGTGCGAGGTGCCCGAGGGGTTTCCGAACCTGATCGAGATCGCAAGCCAGGTGTTCTCCAGCCGCCAGACCTACGAGCGGAGCTTTCGCCAGGCCAATGGCGTCTTTTCGATCGTCTGCGCGCCCTACGCGACCTCGAGCGGCCAGGTCCGCGGCGTCAATCTCGTCATCAACCAGATCGAATCGGCAGCCATGTTCGAAACAAGAGCGGCCCTCGCGCAGCTCGAGATGGTCCAGGAGCTTGCCGACGTCGCGCATTTCGAACTCGACGTCACATCGAACCATCTCAAATGGTCCGGCAAGGTGTTCGACATCCACGGACTGGACCGGAGCGTCAAGGCGCCCACCGTCGAAGAAGCGATCCGGTTTTATCACGAGGATGACCGGGACCGGGTCGCCGCCGCCGTCCGGTCGGCGGTCGAGCAGGGAAAGCCGTTCGCATTCCGGCTGCGTCTGCGGCGCGCCGACGGCAAGATCATCAAGGTGGAATCCCAGGGCCGTCCGCTCTTCGACGACCATGGAAACCCGTCGTCGCTTGTCGGGATCTTCCGCCAGTTGCCGGACGATGCCGAGATCGGAGCGTAGCGCCGAGGGGGAGGCGGTTTCGGTCGCCGGCCGGGGGGGCCTCGATCCGGTGCTATCGCTGACCGTCCTCGGGCCAGAGCCACCGCACCAGCACCACCGCGGCCACCGCGCCAAGGACTTGCGCGGCGACGAACCCCGGCAGGTCGAGCGGCCGGATGCCCGAGAAGGTGTCGGTCAGGCTGCGCGCGAGCGCCACTGCGGGGTTGGCAAAGGACGTCGAGGCCGTGAACCAATAGGCGGCCGTGATGTAGAGCCCCACAAGCCACGGCACCGCGTCGGGCCGTGCCCGGATCCCGATCAGGATCGCCAGGACCAGTCCGAAGGCGGCGACGGTTTCGGAAAACCACTGCGCGGGGCCGGTCCGGACATTGGCCGAGACCTGCAAGAGCGTTTCGTCGAACATCGCATGCGCGGCGAAGGTGCCCACCGCACCCCCGGCGCATTGCACGGCGACATAGGCCACCGCGAGGCGGGCCGCGATCTCCCCCCGGAGTGCGAAGGCGAGCGTCACGGCGGGGTTGAAATGGGCCCCCGAAACCGGCCCCAGGAGCGTGATCAGAACCACGAGGATCGCACCGGTCGGAAGGGTGTTTCCCAGAAGTTGCAGCGCGATGTCGTCGGTCAGCCGGCTCGCCATGATCCCCGACCCGACGACCGTCGCCACGAGAAAGCCCGTGCCGAGCGCCTCGCTGGCAAGACGGCGGCCTGGCGAGACGGTCATCGCGCGCTCCGGGGGTGGGGTATGGCGGTCGTCCACCGGGAAACACCCGAAACCATCGCCACGCCTATGAGGGATGTGGTGGTGAGCCGTGCAGGATTCGAACCTGCGACCCACTGATTAAAAGTCAGTTGCTCTACCAACTGAGCTAACGGCCCGACCACGATGGCGGCCCGCGGGCCGCATGAGGGGCCCTGCTACAAGCGCACCCGATATGCGTCAAGGGATAAGTCGAGCCGACGGCCCGGCAATCTTCCCAACACCGCTGTGAGCCGTTATAGGCCCGGCCATGGCTGCGGCTACCGGAGAAAACGGCCTCCCGTTCATGAAGATGCACGGGCTCGGCAACGACTTTGTCGTGATCGACGCGCGGGCGGGCGCGATCGATCTTTCGTCTGCGCTGGCGCTCCGCCTCGCCGACCGGCATCGCGGCGTCGGGTTCGACCAACTCGCCCTGATCGGCCCCGGGGACGGCGAGGCCGACGCGACGCTGCGCTTTTTCAACGCCGACGGGACGCCGTCGGCGACCTGCGGCAATGCCACCCGCTGCGTCGCACGCCATCTGATGGACGAAACCGGCCGGACACAGCTCACACTCAGGACCGACCGCGGGCTTCTGGCAGCCGAAGATGCCGGCAGCGGCCTGACACGGGTCAACCTCGGCCCGCCACAGCTCGACTGGTCGGAGATCCCGTTGGCCGCGCCCTGCGACACGATCGATCTGCCGATCCCCGGAAACCCCGTCGCCACGGGCATGGGCAACCCCCATTGCACGTTCTTCGTGCCCGATGCCGGGGCCGTCGACGTGGAAGGGATCGGCGCGAAGATGGAGACCCACGCGCTCTTTCCCGAGCGCACGAATGTCGAATTCGCCGAAGTTGCCGGACCGGACCTGTTGCGCGTCCGCGTCTGGGAGCGGGGGACGGGGGTCACGCTTGCGTCGGGCTCCTGCGCCTCGGCCGCCGCCGTTGCCGCGATCCGGAGGGGGCTCACTGGCCGGCAGGTGTCGGTCGTGCTCGACGGCGGGCCGCTGGAGATCGACTGGCGCGACGACGGGGTCTGGATGACCGGCCCGACGGCCCATGTGTTTTCCGGCATTCTCACGGCCGACTTTGTGGCGGGCTGAGAGATGGACCGGAACGCGCCCGTCTTTGCCAATTTCGGTTGCAGGCTCAATGCCTACGAAACCCACGCCATGGAAGAGATGGCCGCCGCCGCAGGTCTCGGCGATGCGGTGGTCGTGAACACCTGCGCGGTGACCGCCGAGGCCGTGCGCAAGGCGCGGTCGGAAATCCGCCGGCTCCGGCGCGCCCATCCCGGCGCCCGGATCATCGTGACGGGCTGTGCCGCCCAGACCGAACCGGGGACCTTCGAAGCGATGCCGGAGGTCGACCTCATTCTCGGCAACGCCGAGAAAATGCAGCCCGAGACCTGGGTGGGGGCGGCAGAGTTCCGGCCCGAGACCGAACGGGTGCAGGTCGACGACATCATGTCGGTGACGGAAACCGCCGGCCACCTGATCGACGGGTTCGGCACGCGCTCGCGCGCCTATGTCCAGGTCCAGAACGGCTGCGACCACCGCTGCACGTTCTGCATCATTCCCTATGGCCGGGGGAACTCGCGCTCGGTTCCGGCCGGGGTGGTGGTCGACCAGGTCAAGAGGCTCCGCGACCGGGGATTCAACGAGGTCGTGCTCACGGGGGTCGATCTCACCTCATGGGGCGCCGACCTTCCGGGCGCGCCGCGCCTTGGAGACCTCGTGCGGCGGCTCCTGAAGCTGACCGACATTCCCAGGCTCCGGATTTCCTCGATCGACAGCATCGAGGCCGACCCCGCGCTGATGGAGGCGATCGCGACGGAGCCGCGGCTCATGCCGCATCTCCATCTGTCGCTCCAGGCCGGGGACGACCTGGTCCTCAAACGGATGAAACGGCGGCACCTGCGGGACGACGCGGTCGCGTTCTGCGAAAAAGCCCGGGCGCTGCGGCCCGACATCACTTTCGGCGCCGACATCATCGCGGGCTTTCCCACCGAAACCGAGGCGATGTTCGAAAACACGCTCCGGCTCGTCGGCGATTGCGGCCTCACCTGGCTGCACGTCTTTCCCTATTCCCCCCGGCCCGGCACACCGGCGGCCAGGATGCCCCAGGTCGACGGGGCGGCGATCAAGTCCCGCGCGGCCCGCCTCCGGACCGCGGGCAAGGCCGCCGTGGAGGCCCATCTCGCGGCGCAGGTGGGGCGTGGCCACCGCGTACTGATGGAAAGCCCCGCGATGGGCCGCACCGAACATTTCGCCGAGGTCCGGTTCGAACGGCAGCAGCCGGAGGGAGCCATCGTCGAGACGGTGGTCGCCGGCTGCGCCGAAGGCTACCTCACGGCATGAGCCGTCTCGTCGCCGAGACGGCGGGCCTTGCCCGCAACTGGGCCGCCCCACCGACAGGAGACCCAAGATAATGCAGCTCTTTCACAATCCCGCCTCGCCCTATTGCCGGAAGGTCGATGTCCTGCTCCACGAAACCGGCCATTTCGGGGATGTCGAGCCGCTGCCCGCCGGCGGGCACCCGACGGCCACCGGAGCGGATGCGAACATGCCGGTCGCCCACAACCCGCTCGGCAAAATTCCGACGCTGCTGAGGCCGGACGGGCCCGCGCTCTACGACAGCCGGGTGATCTGCCGGTATCTCGACACGCTCTACGATGCGGGCCTCTACCCCGACCACCGGCTCTGGGAGGTGCTCACCCTCGAAGCCACCGCGGACGGGGTCATGGAGGCCGCCGTGCTCATGGTCTACGAGGGTCGGTCGCGCCCGGCCGAGCTGCGCCATGAGGCCTGGGTCGACGCGCAATGGCTGAAGGTCACACGGGCGCTCGACGTCATCGAGGCACGCTGGATGAGCCACCTCGCCGGCAAACTCGACATGGGGCATATCGCCGTGGCCTGCGCCCTTGGCTACCTCGACTTCCGCCACGGCGAGCGCGACTGGCGCACCGGGCGGGCCGCACTTGCAAGCTGGTTCGCCACCTTCGAGGAGCGTCCCTCGATGATCGCCACCTCCCCCGAGCAGGTCTGACCGGATGGGCCGGCCGGATTGCCGTAAGTTGTTGCTACGGATTCACAATAAATTCATTCTTGCCCGCAAAACGACAATGCCTGCGCCCGTTTGTCCGCTGGACGGCGCGGGGGGGGCGGACTAGGTAGCGGGTCGATCAGGGCGGGGGCTGTCGAATCCGCCCGCCTGCGTATTGGACGGTCTGTCCGCAGACATGGAGATTTAGGTGAGCCAAGCAGAAGACCACGAAGGCACACGCCGCGACTTCCTGTATTATGCGACCGCCGGGGCCGGTGCCGTCGTTACGGGTGCGGCCGTGTGGCCGCTCATCAACCAGATGAACCCGTCGGCGGATGTCCAGGCGCTCTCGTCGATCCGCGTCGACATCTCGGGCGTCGAGCCCGGAACGCAGCTCACCGTGTCGTTCCTCGGCAAGCCCGTCTTCATCCGTCGCCGCACCGAAGAGGAAATCGCAGATGCCCAGGCGGTGGACCTGTCGGACCTGCCGGACAACAACGCCCGCAACGAAAACATCGACCCGGATGCGGACGGTGCGGACGCCAACCGCTTCCTCACCCCGCCCACAGAGGGCGGGCTTGAAGGCGAATGGCTCGTGATGATCGGCGTCTGCACCCATCTCGGCTGCGTGCCGCTCGGGAATGCCGGCGATTTCAACGGCTGGTTCTGCCCCTGCCACGGGTCGCATTACGACACGTCGGGCCGCATCCGCCGCGGCCCGGCGCCCGAAAACCTGCCGGTCCCGGCCGCGCAGTTCGCTGACGAAAACACTCTGGTCCTCGGATAAGGGAGTCACATATGTCCGGCATTCCGCACGACCATTACGAACCGCAATCGAACGGTGAAAAGTGGCTTCACCGGCGTCTTCCGATCGTGGGCCTTGCCTACGACACGCTGATGATCCCCACGCCGAAGAACCTCAACTGGATGTGGATCTGGGGGATTGTCCTGACATTCTGTCTGTTCCTCCAGATCGTCACCGGCATCGTGCTGGTGATGCATTACACGCCGGACGTGGACCTCGCCTTCGCTTCGGTCGAGCACATCATGCGCAACGTCAATGGCGGGCACATGCTCCGCTATCTGCACCAGAACGGCGCCTCGCTCTTCTTCATCGCCGTCTATGCGCATATCTTCCGTAATCTCTATTACGGCTCCTACAAGGAGCCGCGCGAGGTGACCTGGATCATCGGCATCCTCATCTACCTTCTGATGATGGCGACGGCGTTCATGGGCTACGTGCTGCCCTGGGGTCAGATGTCGTTCTGGGGGGCCACCGTGATCACCGGCCTCTTCGGTGCGATCCCGTTCATCGGCGAAGGCATCCAGACCTGGCTTCTGGGCGGCCCGGCGGTCGACAACGCGACGCTGACGCGGTTTTTCTCGCTGCACTATCTTCTGCCGTTCGTGATCCTCGGGCTGGTGATCGTCCATATCTGGGCGTTCCACACCACCGGCAACAACAACCCCACGGGCGTCGAGGTGCGGCGGTCTTCGAAGGAGGAAGCCGAGCGCGACACACTGCCGTTCTGGCCGTACTTCGTGATCAAGGACCTTTTTGCCCTCGCGGTGATCCTCGCGGTGTTCTTCGCCATCGTCGGGTTCATGCCGAACTATCTCGGCCACCCGGACAATTACATCGAGGCCAATCCGCTGGTGACGCCGTCCCACATCGTGCCCGAATGGTACTTCCTGCCGTTCTACGCGATCCTTCGGGCCTTCACCCCCGACGTCTGGATCGTGATGTTCGCAAGCTGGATCACCGGCGGCGTGATCGACGCGGCGTTCTTCGGGGTCCTGGCGATGTTCGGCGCCATCGCGGTGATGGCGCTGGCGCCCTGGCTCGACACGTCGTCGATCCGCTCGGGGCGCTATCGGCCGATGTTCAAGTGGTGGTTCTGGCTCTTCGTGGTGAACTTCTTCGTCCTGATGTGGGCAGGCGCGATGCCGGCCGAAGGGATCTACCCGATCATCGCGCTCATCGGATCGGCCTATTGGTTCGCCTATTTCCTCGTCATCCTGCCGCTCCTGGGGGTGCTCGAAAAGCCCCTGCCGCAGCCGGAGACGATCGAGGAGGACTTCAAGGCCCATTACGGCAAGGCCGAAACGGTCGACGGTGCGGCAGCGCCCACGCCAGCGGAGTAAGACAGATGGGTATGATGAAAACGCTCACCGCAGCGTCGCTCGCGCTCGGCCTCTCGGCCGGGGCGGCGGCTGCCGCCGGCGCGGTCGGGGAAGTCACCGATTACGACTTCTCCTTCGAAGGCCCCTTCGGCACGTTCGACCAGATGCAGCTCCAGCGGGGCTTGCAGGTCTACACCGAGGTCTGTGCTGCCTGCCACGGTCTGCAATACGTGCCGATCCGGACCCTTGGCGACCCCGGCGGTCCGGGCTTGCCGGAAGACCAGGTCCGCGCCTATGCCGAATTCTACGAGGTCTGGGACCCGACCCTGTTCGACGGCGAGGGCGATTTCCGCCCGGCCACCCCGAACGACCATTTCCCGGCCTCCGGGCTTTCGAACGCGCCGGACCTCAGCCTGATGGCCAAGGCCCGGGCCGGGTTCAGCGGGCCCTATGGGACCGGGCTCAACCAGCTCTTCCGGGGCATGGGCGGGGCCGAATACATCGCCTCGCTTCTGGCCGGCTACACCGGCGAGGAGAAGGAAGAGGCGGGCACCATCCTTTACGAGAACACCGCCTTCCCGGGTGGCTGGATCTCCATGGCGCCCCCGATCTGGGGCGACGATGTGGTCTATGAGGACGGCTCGCCGACGGATGTCGAATCGCTCTCGAAAGACGTCGCCGCCTTCCTGATGTGGACGGCGGAGCCGAAGCTGATGGCGCGCAAGGAAGCCGGCTTTCGGGGCGTTCTGATGCTCTCGGTTCTCGCGGTGCTGCTCTATCTCACCAACAAGCGGATCTGGGCGCCGGTGAAGGCACGGGCGAAGGAAACCCCCGCGGAGTAACCCGCCCGATACCGAAAGGCCTCAAAGGCGCGCCCGTGCGGCGCGCCTTTTTCGTCAGAGATAGGCCCTGAGCGAAGGCGGCGGATCGTCGAGGAGTGCGGCCGTTGGCGCCGGCGATCGGGCAACGCCCCCATCGACGAAGATCGTCTCGGCGGCGATGGCCCGCGCATCTTCCGGGGCGTGGGTGACGATCAGAACCGTCGCATCGGCGAAGATCTCCGCCGTCAGCGCGAGCATCTCGCGCCGCAGCGCGGGGCCGAGGGCGGCAAAGGGCTCGTCGAGCAGCACCACCGGCCGATGCCGCAGGAACGCCCGGGCGAGAGCGGCCCGGCTCTGCTGACCGCCCGACAGCTCCCCCGGCCGCCGCGACCCGAGCCCTTCGAGCCCCACCCGCGCCAGCGCAGTCTCGATCTCGTCGCGATATGCCGCGACCCGTCCGCCCGGGTCGCGGCCCAGTGCGAGATTGGTGGCAATGTCGAGATGGGGGAAGAGATTGCCATCCTGAAAGACGATGCTGACGGGCCGGTCGGCGGGCGCCAGCCGGGTGACCGGTTCCCCGCCGATCCGCACCTCGCCGCGCTCAGGCGTGACGAACCCGGCCGCCGTTGCGAGAAGCGTCGACTTCCCCGACCCAGACGGCCCGATCACCGCGGTGACGGCATCGGGGGTCAGCGCAAGGTCGGCGCGCATCACGAAATCGCCCTGCCGAACCTCGACGCCGTCAAACCGTAGCATGGCCCCGCCCTCCCCGATCGAAGGCCCAGAAGAGGGCAAGCGTCAGTCCCAAGAGCAGCAGCGCCGCCGCGGCCGCTTCCTCCATCCGGTAGGCGGCCATCAGACGGTAGACCTGAAGGGGCAGCGTGGCGAATTCGGGGTCCGCGAAGAGCGCGATCACCCCCAGATCGCCCATCGACAGGGCGGCTGCGAGCCCCGCAGCGAAGCCCAGCGGCCGCCGGAGCCGGGGCAGGGTCAGCCGGCGCAACCGCGCCCAGCCGCCCATCCCCAGACTGTCGGCCAGACGGCCGTAGTCGCGTTCGGCGGCCCGGGCGGCGGGCAGAAGGGCACGGAACGCAAACGGCAGGCTCATCAGCGCGTTCGCAAGGGCGGTGACCGGCAAGGCGAGGGCAACCGGGTCGGCGACCGGCAGGAGCAGAAGGTAGAGCCCCGTCCCGAGCACGAGCGGCGAAACCGCGACCCCGACGGTTCCCGCCAGTTCAAACCCCGGAGACCGCGACTTCCGCGAGGCCGCAACCGCAAGCGCCAGCGCCAGACCGATGGCAAGACCGGCCGAGACCAGCGCGACGACGAGGGACCGCGCGGCCGCGGCCCATACGGCGTCGGGCAGTCTCGCGAAGGCGGCAAGGCCCTGCGCGGTGATCGCGCCGAGGGGCAGGAGCAGAAACAGCCCGCCGGCGCCGATCAGCAGCGCATCCTGCGCCCTGAGCCAGAGAGCCGTCGCATCCCAACGCCTCGCCGTGCGGTCGAGCCCGTCGCCGAAATTTGCGGGGATCGCGATCCGCGCCGCCGCGAGCGCGGCCAGCCCGGTCAGGATAAGCTGGCCGATGGACAGAAGCGCGGCCTTCCCGGGGTCGAAGTCGAACCGGAACGCCTGGTAGATCGCCAGTTCCACCGTCGTTGCCGCCGGCCCGCCGCCGAGCGTCAGCGCAACCGCGAAAGACGTCGTGCAGATCAGAAAGATCACCGCCAGCAGCCCCGGAACCACATCCCGCAGCATCGGCCATTCGAGATGCCGCATGACATCGCTCGGGCCGAAACCGAGCGACGCCGCAAGCCGGAACCGCTCGCCCGGGATCGCCAGCCAGCCTTGAAGAAGCAGACGCACCGCCAGCGGCAGGTTGAAGAACACATGGGCCAGCACCACGCCATGGAACCCGTAGATGCGTGGCGCCTCGACGCCGAGAAGCCCGAGGCCGCGCCCCAGAAGCCCCGCCTGTCCGAACACCGCCAGAAGCCCGAGGATCGCGACGATGACCGGCAGCAGGAACGGCGCCCCGAGCAGTGTGACGAGAACGCCGCGCCCGGGAAACTCCCGCCGCGCCAGGGCCCGGGCGAGCGGGATCGCGGCGGCCACCGACAGGACGGCCGAGACCGCGGCCTGAACGACCGTGAACCGGATCGCCGCCCATTCCGCCGCCCCGAAGCCCGACAGGCCCCCGGCTCGCCAGATCACCGCGGCAAGCGGTGCAAGGACCACGGCGAACACGCAGCCCGCCGCGACCCGGCCGGCCGTCACCGCGAGAACGCCCGCCGCCAGCTCTCGACGGCGGGGCGTCGCAGCGCTTCTGCCTCTTCCTCGGAGAAGAACAGCGCCGCGCCGGGGCGCGGCAGGTCGCGGAACGCCTGCGGCCAGTCCGCCTCGTCGAGCCTCGCGGGGTAGGACCAGTTGGTGGTCGGGATCATCGCCTGAAACTCCCGCGACAGAACGTAGTCCATGAACAAATCGGCAAGCTCGGGCTGGTCGGTCCCGGCAACCTTCGCGGCGAGTTCGACAAAAAGGTAATGGCCGTCCTCGAAGATCGCCGCGGCCTTGGTGTCGTCCTCTTCGGCGACGATGTGATAGGCGGGCGATGTCGTGAACGAGAGCACCATGTCCGCTTCGCCTTCGGTGAAAAGGCCGTAGGATGTCGACCAATCCTGGGTGACGGTCAGCACCTTCGGCGCGAGCCGCTCCCAGGCGCGCCCGGCCTCCTCGCCATAGACCGCCTCGACCCAGAGCAGGAGCGCCAGGCCCGAAATCGACGAGCGCGGGTCCTGGATGACAATCGAAAGGTCCTCGGCCTCCAGCAGGTCCGCAAAGCTCTCCGGCGGCGCGGCGAGGCGGGTCCGGTCGTAGACGAAGGCCGCGTAAGACCAGTTGAACGGCAGAAAGGTCTCGTCCGCCCAGTCCACCGGCAGCGACAGCCCGGCGGTGTCCTGACCGTGAGGCGCGAAAATCCCCGCCTCCCGCGCGCGCAGCGTCACATCTGTGTTCAGCCCGATGGCAACGTCGGCCCGGGTATTGTCGCCTTCGAGCAGCAGGCGCGGCAGGACATCGCCGGTGCGAAACGCGAGGTCGCAGCCGCAGATCGCCTCAAAGCCCGCCTCGATCCCGGGCCCCGGGCCCCATTCCGAGCCGAAGTAATCCGGCGCATAGACGGTGAGGACGGGTTTGTCCTCGGCAGCGGCTGCGCCCGCAAGGAACAGTCCCGCCAGAAGAAGAAAGGGTCTCATCTCGATCCTCCTTGGCCGAACGGGGGTCAGGATCAGAGGATCGCTCTCACCTTCCCTCCGCCGGTGTTAACCGGTTCAGGTTCAACGGGTTCGCGGAATGCATCTCAGCCCGATCAGGGCACCCCGAGGTGGCCGTGAACCTAGGCCCGGCAGCCCGAGCCGGCAACCCGAAACCGCTTGAGAGCGGGAAGGCGGGTCGCTAGAGGGGTCCCAAGGGGAACGCCGGCGATGAGTTTCAACACCTACGGTCACATCTTCCGCGTAACGACCTGGGGCGAAAGCCACGGGCCCGCCATTGGGGCGACGGTGGATGGGTGCCCCCCGGGCGTTCCGGTTTCGGAAACCGACCTTCAGGTCTGGCTGGACCGGCGAAAGCCGGGGCAGTCGAAGTTCACCACCCAGAGGCGCGAGGCCGACGCGGTGGAAATCCTCTCGGGCGTCTTCGAGGGTGTCACCACCGGCACCCCGATCCAGCTTCTGATCCGCAACACCGACCAGCGCTCGAAGGATTACGGCGACATCGCCGAGAAGTTCCGCCCGGGCCATGCCGACATCACATACTGGCAGAAATACGGGGTCCGCGACTACCGCGGCGGCGGCCGGTCGTCGGCCCGCGAGACCGCCTCGCGCGTCGCGGCCGGGGGCGTCGCGCGCGCAGCCCTCGCAAGCCTCCTGCCGGGCCTCGGCATCACCGGCTACATGGTCGGCATGGGCGAGAATGAGATCGACCGGGCCCGCTTCGACCGGGGCGAGATCGGCCGCAATCCCTTCTGGTGCCCCGATCCGGTGGCGGCGCAGGATTGGGAAGGCTACCTCGACGGGTTGCGGAAGTCGGGCTCCTCGGTGGGCGCGACCATCGAGGTCGCCATCGCCGGATGCCCGCCCGGCCTTGGCGCACCGGTCTATGCCAAGATCGACACCGACTTGGCGGCGGCGATGATGAGCATCAACGCCGTCAAGGGCGTCGAGATCGGCGAGGGCATGGCGGCGGGCCGCCTCACCGGCGAGGCCAATGCCGACGAGATATCGATGGGCCCGAACGGCCCAACCTATGCCTCGAACCATGCCGGCGGCATCCTCGGCGGGATCACCACGGGGCAGGACATCACGGTGCGTTTTGCGGTGAAGCCGACCTCCTCGATCCTCACACCGCGCAAGACCATCACGAAAGCGGGCGCATCGACCGAAATCGTGACGAAGGGCCGTCACGACCCCTGCGTCGGCATCCGCGCCGTACCCGTAGCCGAAGCGATGGCCGCGGCCGTGATCCTCGACCATCTGCTCCTAGACCGGGCGCAGACCGGGGGCAAACGGGGCAAGATCGGGTGAACGGGCTCTGAGCTGCGGGAGACGCAGCCGGGCCTCGGCCGGCTCCGGCCCTGAGCGGATTTTTGGGGTCTGCCGGCGCGCCAGAGCCACGCACGCCCCGGGGCCCGACGGACGGAGCGCATCGTTGATCGAGCTCGCCCCGGATCGCGTCCGGGGCAGGCTTGGTTTCGGACCGCACGGTGGTCCTACCCCGCATCAACCTTTTCGCGCGATACCTTCCCCCGCGATGCGCATCGCCAGACGGCCCTCGGGCCGCTTCGGTCTCGGGTGACATCCGGTCCGGAGCGGTACCCGGTGACAGTGGATCCACTGCTTCATGGGACCCGGCCGACACTTCCCCGCCAGAACGGCAGCCCCAGACCGCCCCCGGACATTCCGGGCCGGCGGCAAAGGGCGTTGGGGACGCGGTTGGCCGGTGTTGAACCGAAGCGTTGGTCTTTGCCCCGAGCGGACGGTTGGCGCGCGCTCCAAAGCCCTGGCGAAACACACCCCGGACGTGATCCGGGGCCCCGATCCGCAGGAGCGCATCCTTGATCGAGGTCCCGGGTCAAGCCCGGGACGGGGTCGTTCGCCGCCCTCCCGACGCCGGTGGCGCAGCGCACGGCCGATACCAGCCGCGTCCCGACAGTTACGCTGCCGGGGCGCCTATGCAGACGCCGCCTGAAGAGCGACATCGAGAAGATCTTTGATCTGGGCCTTCCCGGTGCCCGCCACGATCCGTCCGAGTTCGGCGTCCCCCTTCAGGACCACCAGCGTCGACCGGCGCGGGATGTTGAGCCGGCGCGTGAGGTCCGCGTCCCGGAAGCTGTCCCAGTCCACCGTCACGAAGGAGATCGCCTGTTGGTAGGCGGGGTTCTCGTCGAGAAGCCGCGTGATCTGGCGTTCCTGCGCGCGGCAGGTCGTACACCATACCGCCGAGAAATCGAGAAACACCGTCTTTCCGGCGGCCAGTTCCCGTTCGACGAGGCCGGGGGTGTAATCCGTGCCGACCCCGGCTCTGACACCGACGGGCGTCAGCGAAAAGGCTAGGGCGGTCGCGAGAAAGCTGCGGCGGTTCATCGGCGGTCTCCTGAGGGTCAATACGAAACAGACAGGTCCATGAGCCAGGGCGGCAGGGTCTCCAGCGCCCAGAACTCGATGACATGGTGGAGGTTGAAGAAAAGGCCCGTACCGACGGCCACCAGAACCCACCCCATGATCGGGCGGCTCTTCTCGGCAAGGGCCATCGTCGCTGCGCGGTTCCTTGCCAGCACCGATCGGGCTCCGTAGGCCAGGGCGAGGATGATCGTGGAGACGCCCAGCGCGAAACTCGCCATCACCGCACCGGCCCAGGACAGGCTCTGGCCCTGGCTGGCCAGCGCGATGGCCCCGCCAAGCGTCGGCCCGATACAGGGGCTCCAGACGGCGCCGAGCAAGGCCCCCGTCGCGAACTGGCCGCCAAGCCCGCCCTGGTCGATCTCGCCGAGGCGCGCATCGGCGCCCGAGGCGAGCCCGGCGGTGGCGCTCGCGAAGCTTTCGGAAAACCGCGGCACCACCAGCACGGCGCCGAAGACGACCATCACCACGGCCCCGGCACTGGCGACGGTCTCTGCCGTCAGGCCGATGCTGCGGCCCGCGGCATTGATCGCGAGACCGAGGGCCACGAATGACAGCCCCATGCCCGCGGCAAGCGCCACCGGCCCCAGACGGCTGGCCTGGGTCGCGCTGGCGAGCACGATAGGCAGCACCGGCAGGACGCATGGGTTGATGAGCGTCAGGAGCCCGGCAAGGTACCCAAAGAACAGTTCCATGGCCGCCAACCTGCGCGATCTCCCCCGAAAGTCACGGGAAACGGCCGTTTCAGGCGTTCAAAATCGCGTCAGCTTCCCCCCGGCATTTCGGGGCGTCGGGCCCGGAACCCGCCTCCGGCAGGCGCGACCCACGGGGGACGACTGGGCGGGCGCGGCGTCTCGCCGGGTCGGCCAGCGGGCGATACCTGGCCCCGTCAGGCTCACGAAGGAGCGATGCCCGCCTGTGCCTCCGGCTCAAACGACAAAGGCCGCCCG
Organism: Paracoccaceae bacterium; assembly: GCA_030066905.1. Classification (GTDB taxonomy): domain Bacteria; phylum Pseudomonadota; class Alphaproteobacteria; order Rhodobacterales; family Rhodobacteraceae; genus JASJAR01. The sequence continues at coordinate 35,725 of JASJAR010000019.1, forward strand.
GAAGGCGGCCCCGTCTTGCATTGCGGCCGATGTTCAGCCGTTCACACTGTCTTTCAGCGCCTTGGCGATGGTCATCTTCACGACCTTGTCGGCGGGTTTGTGAATCTGTTCGCCGGTCGCGGGGTTGCGCACCATGCGCTCGGGCCGCTCGCGGCAGTAGATCTTGCCGACGCCCGGCAGGGTGACCGCGCCGCCGCCGGAAACCTCTTTGGTGATGATGCCGGTGATCGCGTCAAGCGCTTCGCCCGCCGACTTCTTGTCGGTGCCCATTTCATCGGCCAGGGTGGCCACGAGCTGCGTCTTGGTCATCGGTTTCGACATGATGATCTCCTCGTTCTGCCCTTGTTTTTATGGGCCTCATCCCGCGCATCTAACTGTATATTGGGGGTCTGCACAACAATTTACCGCCGATCTAGCGGGGTTTCGCCGCATTTTGTGGGGTTTTTCGGGCCTGCACCCACCTCTGGGCTCAGAGAAACGCGGTTTCCTCGAAGCTTCTGAGTTTGCGCGAGTGTATCCGTTCGAGCGGCATGTCGCGGATCTTCTCCATCGCCCGGACCCCGATCAAGAGGTGGCGGGCCACCTGTGTGCGGTAGAAATCGCTGGCCATGCCAGGGAGCTTCAATTCACCGTGGAGCGGCTTGTCGGAGACGCAAAGGAGCGTCCCGTAAGGCACCCGGAAGCGGAACCCGTTCGCGGCAATCGTGGCGCTTTCCATGTCGAGCGCGATGGCGCGGGATTGCGAGAGCCGCTGCACCGGCCCCGACTGGTCCCTCAACTCCCAATTGCGGTTGTCGATGGTCGCCACGGTGCCGGTGCGCATGATGCGCTTGAGCTCGTAGCCTTCGAGCTGGGTCTCTTCGGCCACGGCGTCCTGAAGCGCGACCTGCACCTCCGCGAGCGCCGGGATCGGCACCCAGACCGGCAGGTCGTCGTCGAGCACGTGGTCGTCGCGGACATAGCCGTGGGCAAGGACGAAATCGCCGAGCCGCTGGGAGTTCCGCAAGCCGGCGCAATGGCCCACCATCAGCCAGGCATGGGGGCGCAGCACCGCGATGTGGTCGGTCGCCGTCTTCGCGTTCGACGGCCCGACCCCGATATTGACCAGCGTGATCCCCCCGCCGCCTTTCCGCTTGAGGTGATAGGCGGGCATCTGGGGCATCTTCTGCGGTTCGGTGAACTCCGCATCCGACGCCGTAATCTCGGCCCCGCCCGGAACGACGAGGGCGCCGTAACCGCTTTCGGGGTCGGCAAGCGCACTCCGGGCATAGGCAATGAACTCGTCCACGTAGAACTGGTAGTTCGTGAAGAGGACATGGTTCTGGAAATGCTCGGGGCCGGTTGCCGTGTAATGGCTGAGCCGGGCCAGCGAGTAATCCACCCGCTGCGCGGTAAAGGGGGCCAGCGGCCGCGATCCGTCCTCGTTGAGGTAACCGTACCCGTTGACGATATCGTCATGGGTCGTGGCAAGGTCGGGCACGTCGAAACTGTCGCGCAAGGTGAACCCCGCCGCGCCTTCCTGGGGCACCGTCAACCCGGCCTCGCGCGACACCGCGAAATGCACCGGCATCGGCGTCATCGAGGCCCCGACGGACACCGCCACACCGTGGTTCTGGATCAACAGCCCGATCTGCTGGGTGAGGTAGTGGGCAAAGAGGTCCGGCCGGGTAATCGTCGTCGCATAGGAGCCCGGCTCGGAGACATGGCCGAAAGACAACCGGCTGTCGATCGTGTCATGGCTCGAAATCGTGAGGCGAACCTCGGGGTAGAAGGCCCGGAACCTCTTGCCCGGATCGCCCGATTTCAGCGCCGCGACGAAATGCTCGCAAAGAAACTCCGTCGCCCCGTCGTAAAGGCGCCTCAGGCACGCCACCGCCAGCTCCGCATCCCGGAACGTCTCGGGCCCCGGAAGGTCGGGTGAGACAATAGGAAGATTGCGCGCGAACGTCATGGGGGCTCTCTGGCTGCTTCGGAAAGGCTGCGCCCGCCCTAGCATGGAACCGGCGCCAAGGCGAAGCCCCGTTCCGCGCGACTTGTCCCGCCCCGCCGCGACGTCTTACATCGCCTTTATGAACAGGCATCTTCTCAGCATCGGCCACGGCTATTCGGCACGGGCCCTGTCGCGGCGCCTGCTCGCGGAGGGCTGGCGCGTCACCGGCACGACCCGGAGCGCGATCAAGGCCGACGTGATGCGCCAGAGCGGCGTCGAACCGCTGCTCTGGGGGGTCGGCGACATCGCACCGGCCCTTGAGGCCGCCAGCCATCTCCTGACATCGGTCGGCCCAGAGGGGGGCCGCGACCCGGTGCTGGAAGCGGCCCGTGACGCGATCGCCGATGCCGCTGCCGATCTCGAATGGGCAGGCTACCTCTCGACGACGGGGGTCTACGGCGACCATGGCGGCGCATGGGTCGATGAGACGACGCCGCTCGCCCCGACCACCGCACGGGGGCGGGACAGGGTCGCGGCGGAAGGCGCCTGGCAGGCGCTTGCCGCCGAAACCGGGCTGCCGCTCCACATCTTCCGTCTGGCCGGAATCTACGGCCCCGGTCGAGGCCCGTTCGAAAAGGTCCGCGCCGGCACCGCCCGGCGGATCGTTAAACCCGGCCAGGTCTTCTCGCGCATCCATGTCGACGACATCGCGCAGGTGCTTGCGGCATCGATGGCCAGGCCCGATCCCGGAGCGATCTACAATCTCTGCGACGACGATCCGGCGCCGCCCGAAGACGTAATCGCCGAAGCCGCCCGCCTCCTCGGTCTGCCGGTGCCGCCGGCTGTGCCATTCGATGAGGCCCAGCTTTCGCCTATGGCAAAGAGTTTCTATGCCGAATCGAAGCGGGTCCGGAACGACCGGATCAAGCGGGACCTTGGCGTGACGCTGAACTATCCCGATTACCGAACCGGCCTTCAGGCGCTCCTTGCCGCGCTCTGAGCGGCCGCGACGCGGCGGATGAGCCAGGCCGTTCCGCCGAAGAGACCCAGGAAGACGAACCCCGTGGCTGCGGTGGTCAGGTAGAAGTCAAGCCGGCCGTCGAAACTCAGATCGTTCAGAAACGGGTAGGGGAAACCGGTGGCCGCGTCGCCGTAGGGAAAATCGTTCGACCGCGAGACGAAGGCCTCTATCCAGACGATGTAGGCCACCATCACGCCGGCCAGCAAAAGGGCCGGCTGCCAGAGCCGCCGCAGGGCGCCGTAGACGAAAAGCGCGTCGACCCATTGCAGGACCGGCCCGAGGAGGTGGAGATAGTATTCCTGGTGCCAGATGACGGGCGCGCCGGCATTGACCAGTGCCGGGTCCTCGAACCAGAGCCGCCAGTAGAGCAAGACGACGAGCGCGTTGACCACCGCCGTCGCCCCGACCCAGGCCGACCAGCTTCGCTCCGTCCGCCGTTCCGAAATCGCGAGCATCCGGCTTGCCGCCCAGAACGACATCACCAGCGCCCAGATCGTCAGAAACCGGAAAGGACCGCCCGGCGGATCGTAATTGGCGCCGAGGACGAGTTGGTAAAGGCAATAGCCGGCCGCCAGCAGAAACACAGTCCAGCGCCACAGGATGACGCCTCGGTGATGGGGGTCGATCAGATAGGCGTCAGCCCGCGGCATGTCCCTGCCCGGCCTCCATGACCGACACCCCCAATGCCTCCAGCACGCGGGTCTCGATATCCGCCGCATTGAGCCCCGCAACATCGTACATCGCCCGGGGGCTTGCCTGATCGATGAACGTATCGGGCAGCACCATCGAGCGGAACCGCAGGCCGTCGTCGAAAAGCCCCGCACCGGCGAGAAACTGCGCGACGTGCGAACCAAATCCGCCGACCGCCCCCTCTTCCACGGTGACAAGCGCCTCGTGGCCCGCCACGAGATCGCGGATCAGCCCCTCGTCGAGGGGCTTTGCGAAGCGGGCATCGGCCACGGTGGGGGTAATGCCGCGTGCGGCCAGCGCGTCGGCGGCCTGCTCGACTTCCCGAAGCCGCGTCCCGAACGACAGGATCGCGGCCCGCGCCCCCTCCCGCACGATCCGGCCCTTGCCGATCTCAAGCGGCGTTCCCCGCTCAGGCAGATCGACCCCGACCCCCTCGCCGCGCGGGAACCGAAACGCGATGGGGCCTGCGTCATGGGCCGCCGCCGTGGCGACCATATGGACAAGCTCGGCCTCATCGGCCGCCGCCATCACCACGAACCCGGGAAGGTTGGCCAGAAACGCGATGTCGTAACTCCCCGCATGGGTCGCCCCGTCAGCACCCACAAGCCCCGCCCGGTCGATGGCGAAGCGCACCGGCAGCCGCTGGATCGCCACATCGTGGACGACCTGATCGTAACCGCGCTGGAGGAAGGTCGAATAAAGCGCGCAGAAAGGTTTGAGGCCCCCGGCCGCCATGCCCGCCGAGAAGGTCACCGCATGCTGCTCGGCAATGCCCACATCGAAGCACCGCGCCGGAAACCGCTCGGCGAAGGTCTTGAGCCCCGTCCCGTCGGGCATCGCCGCCGTCACCCCGACAATCCGCTCGTCGCGCCCGGCCTCCTCGATCAGCGCCTTGGCAAAGACGCTCGTGTAGGACGGCGCGTTCGAGAGCGCCTTTTTCTGCTCGCCCGTGACGACGTCGAACTTCGACACGCCGTGGCCCTTGTCGCGGGCAGCCTCGGCGGGCCCGTAACCCTTGCCCTTCCTCGTGATCGCATGAATGAGGATCGGCCCCGTCGCCCGCGCCTTCACGGTCCGGAACACCGGGAGAAGCTGGTCGAGGTCGTGCCCGTCGATGGGCCCGAGATAGGAAAACCCCAGCTCCTCGAAGAGCGTGCCGCCGACCGCCATGTGTTTCAGAATGTCCTTGGCGCGCTTTGCCCCCTCCTGAAACGGCTCCGGCAGAAGGCTCACCGCCCCTTTCGCGGCGGCTTTCAGCTCCTGAAACGGCGCCCCTGCATAAAGCCGCGAAAGGTAGGACGACATTGCCCCGACGGGAGGCGCAATGGACATCTCGTTGTCGTTGAGCACGACGATCAGCCGCTTCTTCAGATGGCCCGCATTGTTCATCGCCTCATAGGCCATCCCGGCCGACAGAGCTCCGTCGCCGATCACCGCGATGCAATCGCCGATCCCGTGTTCCGGCGCGCCGCCGAGGTCGCGCGCCACGGCAAAGCCGAGGGCCGCCGAGATCGAGGTCGAGCTGTGGGCGGCGCCGAAGGGGTCATAGGGGCTCTCGGACCGCTTGGTGAACCCCGAAAGCCCGTCCTCCTGGCGGAGGGTGCGAATGCGGTCGCGCCGCCCGGTGAGGATCTTGTGGGGGTAGCATTGGTGCGAGACATCCCAGATCAGCCGGTCGCGCGGCGTGTCGAAGACCGCATGGAGCGCGACTGTGAGTTCGACCACCCCGAGCCCTGCCCCGAGGTGCCCGCCGGTGACCGACACCGCCGAAATCGTCTCGGCGCGCAATTCCTCGGCAACGGCGTGAAGTTCGGCATCGCTCATGCCCCTAAGGTCGGCGGGCAGATGCACGCGGTCGAGCGTCGGCGTGGTCGGTCTCTCGGTCATTTCTTCCTCTGCGAAGCTCCGTTGCCCCCGGTGCTATAGCTCGCGCTCGATAACGAAGCGTGCAGCGTCCCGCAAGATTTCGCCCCGGTCGCCGAAGCCATCGAGCGCCGCCTCGGCTTCTGCGACAAGGGCGGCGGCCCGGGCCTTGGCCCCGTCGAGCCCCAGATGGCTCACGAACGTCGCTTTTCCAGCTCCTTCGTCCTTGCCGAGGCGCTTGCCGGTCTTCGTCTCGTCCCCCTCGACATCCAAAATGTCGTCGGCGATCTGAAAGGCGAGCCCCAGCGCGGCGGCATAACGCCCCAGCGGGGCGGGGTCCTCGCCGGCGAGCACCGCCCCAGCTTCCGCCGCCCAGCCGATGAGCGCCCCGGTCTTGCCGGCCTGAAGTGCGGTGATCTCGTCGAGCCCAAGCGCCCGACCGGCCGTCTCGGCGGCAATGTCGAGCGCCTGGCCGAGCACCATCCCCTCCGCCCCCGCCGCCTTTGCAAGCGACGCGATGAGGGCCACCCGCACCGCAGGGTCGGGATGCGCCGCCTCGCTCGCCAGAAGCCCGAAAGCGAAGCTCTGGAGCGCGTCGCCGGCGAGCACCGCCGTCGCCTCGTCCCATTTGACATGGACCGTCGGCAGCCCCCGGCGGAGATCGTCATCGTCCATAGAGGGCAGATCGTCATGGACGAGCGAATAGGCGTGGATCGCCTCGATCGCCCCGGCTGCGGGGAGGGCCGCAGCCACTGGAAGCCCGAAGAGCGCAGCGCTTTCGAGAACCAGAAAGCCGCGCAGACGCTTGCCGCCCCCGGCGGCATGGCGCATCGCGTCGGTCAGCGCCACCCGTCCATCCCGGGGCAGCTTGTCGTCGAGATAGGCGTCGATGGCTTCGGCCCGGCCGGCCAGACGGTCGCGAAAGCTCACTTTCCGTCAAGCGGCGCGGTGCCGGTCGCGTTCCCGTCGCCGTCGGTGGTGATCTGGGCGACCTTCTCCTCGGCTTCGGCGAGCTTTTTCTGGCAATGGGCCTTCAGGGCCGCGCCGCGCTCGTAGAGCTTGATCGAATCCTCAAGCGGCACATCGCCGCTCTCGAGCCGCCCGACCACCGTTTCGAGCTCGCGCATCGCGTCCTCGAAACTCATCATCTCGACCGCTGCCTCGCTCATCGGCTCGCCTCCATCAGCTTCTCGACATGGGCCCGCACCCCGGCCCCGAGGGAGGCCAGATCATATCCGCCCTCCAGCGTCGAGACCACGCGGCCATCGGCGACATCCTCGGCCACTTCGAGGATCGCTTCGGTGACCCAGCCGAAATCCTCCGCCGTCCAGAGAAGGTTCGCCAACGGATCCTCGGCTGCCGCATCGAACCCCGCCGACACGATGATGAGCTCGGGCCGGAAGTCCGCCACCGCCGGCAGGATGACATCGCCCCAGGCCCGCCGCATCTCCGCCCCGCCGGTCATCGGCGCCAGCGGGGCGTTGATGACGTTGTCATGGGCGCCGGTCTCGTGGGGGTGCCCGGTGCCGGGGTAGAGCGGCATCTGGTGCGACGAGGCAAAAAGCGCGCGCGCCTCGTCCCAGAGAAGGTCCTGGGTGCCGTTGCCGTGGTGGACGTCGAAATCGAGCACCGCGACGCGGTCGAGCCCCTGCACGTCAAGCGCCCGCATCGCCCCGATGGCGGCGGTGCCGAAGAGACAAAAGCCCATCGCGGTTGCGCGCTCGGCATGGTGCCCCGGCGGCCGGCAGGCGATGAAAGCATTGGCGATCTCGCCGGCGACGACGCCATCGACCGCCGCGCATATCCCGCCCACGGCGGCCATCGCGGCATCGAGGCTGCCGGGGGAGACATGGGTGTCGGCATCGAGCGAGACGAACCCGCTTTCGGGTATCGCCGCCTCCACCCGGTCGAGATATTCCGCCGGATGACAACGCAGCACGTCGGCGGCGTCGCCCTCGGGGCAGACGCGCCGGTCGAGCCCAACGAGCGGCTCAAGCGCATCGCGGACTGCGCCAATCCGCGCAACCCGCTCGGGGTGCCCCGGCGGCGTCACATGCCGTTCCGAACTCTCATGGGAATAGATCGCGGTCATATCCCTACCCAACCCCCCTTCGCAGGGCGTTTCAACGTGTTTTCGAAAACGCGTCCCCGCTCAATCGGGCGCCAGCATGTACCCCGCGCCGCGCACCGTCTGGAGATAGCGCGGCTGTTTCGGGTCCGCCTCGATCTTGCGCCTGAGCCGGGTGATCTGCACGTCCACCGCCCGCTCCTGCGCCCGGTCGCCGCCCCGTCCGAGCCGCTCGACGAGATCGGCACGGCTCAGCGCCTCGCCGGTCTGGCTTGCGAAGATGCGCATGAGCTGGGCCTCCGTCGCCGTGAGCCGCACCAGCTCCTCGCCGGCCCAGATTTCGCCGCGCTCCACATCGTAGCGGAGCTGGCCCATCGAAAGCACCTTCGGCCCGACCTCCGACGGCTCGACCTGCGGCACCCGCCTCAGGATCGCGTTGATCCGCAAGAGAAGTTCCTTCGGCTCGAAGGGTTTGGTGAGGTAGTCGTCGGCTCCGGCTTCGAGCCCCTCGATCCGGTCCCCCGTTTCGCTCTTCGCCGTCAGCAGAAGGATCGGGACGTCCCGGGTCTCCCGCAGCGACCGCGTCAGCTCCACGCCTGTCTCTCCCGGCATCATCACATCGAGCACGATGAGGTCGAAGTCGAGCCCCGCGAGAAGGCGCCTGGCATGGGCGGCGTCCCGGGCGGCACTGACGAGGAAGCCCTGCCGCATCAGGAACTTCTGCAAAAGCCCCCTGATGCGCTCGTCGTCGTCGACGATGAGAAGATGCGCTTCCGGTTCGGTCATGATCCTCCGTCCCTCAACGCTGCGTAGCGCTTCAGCGCTTCGGGGTCCATCATCGCCTCGAGCACCTGCCGGAACCCCGCCACCGCGCCGGGGCCCGCCGCCTTGTAGGCCGCCCGCATCCGGTCCCGCTGGGCGGTGGAAAGCTCGGTTTCGAGCGCCGCCCCGGCCTCGGTCAGATGCAGATGCCGCTCCCGCTTGTCCCGCGTCCCCACCCGGGCCTCGACGAGCCCGTCCTCGATCAGCGTTCGCAGAACCCGGTTGAGCGACTGCTTGGTTACCCCGAGGATCGCAAGGAGCGTGTTCACATTTGCCCCCGGCCGGCGGTTGATGAAATGGATCGCCCGGTGATGCGCCCGCCCGTAGCCGCGCTCGGCGAGAATGCGGTCGGGATCCGCGGTGAACCCCTGATAGGCAAAGAACATCGCCTCGATCCCGCGCCGCAATTGCTCGTCGGTCAGGAACAATAGGCTCTCGCCGCCGGGGCTGCCCGTATCCGCCATGGGACCTCCAGGTTGTCGGGCGGTATTTTATGTCAGCCTTGTTGACATTCCAAGGGACGACTGCTAGCGAGTCGCGGCATTTTGCGCAACATAATGTCCGTTTCGGACCTAAAAGGCGCAATAAATGAAAAGGGAGTGGGATATGGCCGGGGCCTATGACGACCGCGACGGGGTGATCTGGATGGACGGCAAGCTCGTCCCCTGGCGCGATGCCAACGTGCATATCCTGACCCATGCGATGCATTACGCGTCGTCCGTTTTCGAGGGCGAGCGGGCCTATAACGGCAGGATCTTCGAGGGCGTGAAGCATTCCGAGCGCCTGCTCACCTCGGGACAGATGATCGACATGCCGATCCCCTGGAGCGTGGAAGAAATCGAAGAGGCGAAATACGCCACGCTCAAGGCCAATGGGCTGACGGATGCCTATGTCCGCCCCGTCGCCTGGCGCGGCGCGGGCGAAGACATGGGGGTGTCGTCGTCCCGCAACCCGGTCCGCATGGCCATCGCGACCTGGGAATGGGGGGCGTATTACGGCGATAGCAAATACAAAGGCGCCAAGCTCGACATCTCGAAATGGAAGCGCCCCAGCCCCGAGACCATCCCGTCCCACGCCAAGGCGGCCGGGCTCTACATGATCTGCACCATGTCAAAACACGCCGCCGAGGCCAAAGGCTGCTCCGATGCGATGATGTTCGACTACCGGGGCTATGTCGCCGAGGCCACCGGTGCGAACATCTTCTTTGTCAAAGACGGCGAGGTGCATACCCCGAAGCCCGATTGCATCCTCAATGGCATCACCCGCCAGACAGTGATCGGGATGCTGCAAGACCGCCAGGTGAAGGTCCATGAGCGCTATATCGAGCCCGGCGAACTCGAAGGCTTCGAGCAATGCTGGCTCACGGGCACCGCCGCCGAGGTTACCCCTGTCGGGCAGATTGGCGACTACAATTTCGAGGTCGGCGCGCTGACCCGGGATGTCGCCGAGGGCTATGAAACACTGGTGCGCAGCTAAAAAGACCCCCGGAAAACCGGGGGCCTTTGGTGGGCGTAAGATCGCTGCTTAGGTCGCCACCGGATCCACTGGAACCGGATGGAGGTGGCTGTCGGTGAAGCCCTCCGCGGCGTCTTCGAGTACCGCGATCGTCTCACCGCCGACCTGGACGAGCACATCGTCGCCGTCGGTCGTCCAAGACAATTCGGTGGCGTCCACGTAGTCGTGGCCTTCCTCGTCCGACACATCGCCGTAAACATAAAGACGTTCGCCCGCTTCGGTATCAAAATCGGTGATCGTGGCAGGGTTATTGTCTTCCGCCGCATCGTCGGTGTCGTAGATGAAGAAAGTGTCTCTGCCTTCGCCGCCCGAGGCGACATCGCCACCGGCAAAAAGCAACTGATCACTGCCGCCATTTCCGTTGAGAATGTCGGTCTCGCCGTCATCGCCGTAGAAGTCCGAATGGGTGGAATTCCAAGAGCTGTCCTCATACCCGTTCGCGATCAGGTATTCACCGCCCTCACCGCCGAGGATCGTATCGGCCCCTTCACCTCCATTTAGGTAGTTCCAGCTGGTGGTCTGCGACGCATCGAGTGTGTCATTGCCGGCGCCGCCGTATAAATAATCGTAGCTGTAGTTATAGCCTGACTCATCGGTGCCGCTTTCAAGGTAGTCATCGCCACCGTGGCCGTTGAGGTAGTCCCAGCCGCCGTTCCCCAGAATCCAATCACCCTCATCCTCGCCGTCAAGCGTCTCGCCGTCTTCCGTGCCCTCAATGAAGTTCAACTCTTCCTTGTTGACCTCTTCATTTTCTAGCGTCGTGGTCTCGATGCCGTCATCGTCGTCCCCGCCGCCAAGGCCCACGGCCGCGCCGCCAGCCAGCCCCAAAAGGAGCAATCCCAAAAGTACTTCCATCGTTCCTGTCCCTTGATGACATCCGCGTCAGAAACGTGGTTAAGCAGGGATTAAGGCGCGATTGCGCCGCAATTGGGAGATTATCCGCACGATTTCAGGGTGTTGCGGCCCTGGAACGCATAGGGCCCCCGGCGCGAACCGAGGGCCTTTGTCTCGTCGAACAACTTCTCTCAGAAAGCGTCTGACAGAATCGGCCTGAGGTTCTCGTAGGTGAAGCCGTCCGCGGCTCCTTGGAGTACCGCGACGGTCTCGCCGTCGACCGTGACCTCGACATCCCCGTCGTCCGTGAAGGCGTAATCCACGGCGCTTTCGTCGACTAGGGTATAGCCCTTCTCCGTCACGTCCCCGTAGACGTATAGGATCTCTCCGCCTGCTGAGTCGAAATCGGTGATGATGGCAGGGTTGTTGTCTTCGGCCGCATCGTCGGCGTCGAACATGTAGAAGAAATCCCGACCGTCCCCGCCCGAAACGATGTCGCCGCCGGCAAAAAACATACCATCGGATCCGCCATTGCCGTTCAGCACGTCGACCTCGCCGTCATCGGCGTACTCGTCAACATTGGATCCCGAGCTGTTGTAGGTCTCAAGGCCATTGGCATAAATACTGTCGCCGAATTCACTGCCTTCCACCGTGTCGGCACCTTCACCGCCATGGAGAAAGATATGGGGATCGTACGCGGCTACGACCGTCGAGCTATCGATGCCCGTGGCGTCGATCGTGTCGTCCCCAGCCCCGCCGAAGGCTGAGGCGAAGTAATAATAGTAGCTGGCTTCATCGTCGCCCGGCGGCGTCTCGGGGCCAAGCTCCAGGTAATCGTCGCCGCCATTCCCATTGAGAATATCGCCGTCGCCCCCATTGCCGAGAACCCAATCGCCCTCTTCCCCGCCGTCCAGATAATCGCCGTTCTCTGTGCCCACGACTGGGTTGAGTTCTTCCTTGACCAACCCTTCCGTTTCCTCGTTGTCGAGCGTTGCCGCATCGTCGCCGTCGTCGTCCCCACCGCCGAGGCCCACGGCCGCGCCGCCGGCCAGCCCCAGAAGGAGCAATCCCAAAAGAACTTCCATCGTTCCTGTCCCTTGATGACATCCGCGTCAGAAACGTGGTTAAGCAGGGATTAAGGCGCGATCTGGACTCGGCTTGGGCCAATTCGTGAAGAGCCAAGTTTTTGTTTGCCAACAAAAAACCACTCTCCCGGGAGAGCGGTGGTGCGATGTCACTTTGCTCCGGCGTCGGGCGGCCCTGCGTCTTCGGCGAACGCAGCGTCGTTCCTCGCGCGGCCGCAGCGACGCCTTCTTCGAACCGCACATCGTCATCGGCAGCCGCGGCCGGCGCACTGACGCGGGACATCGCCGAAGGCTGGGAAAGGCCCGTGCGGAGCCCGTCGCGCGCGCCGGCGGTCGAGGACTAGTTGCCGATATTGCTGTCCGAAAACGTATCGGCGACCCCGCGAATGATCAGCACCGTTTCGCGTTCAGACGCACCTCGACATCGTCGCCCGACGTCGTCCATGAGATTTGCTCGGCAGGAACCACGCTGAGCCCCGCATCGACATCGCCGAAGATCGAAACGGTTTCGCCGCCCGCCGCATCGAAATCGGTGATGACCCCCTGGTTTCCGTCCGCCGTCGCATCGTCGGGATCGAAGAGCAGATAGGTGTCGCGCCCCTCCCCGCCCGACACGAGGTCGCCGCCGGTGAAGTGAATGAGGTCGTCGCCCCCATTGCCGTAGATCACGTCGGCCTCCCCATCGTCGCCGTAACGGTCGCTCACGCTGCCGCCAAAGCTGCTGTCGGTGTAGCCGCTGGCGAACACATTGTCGTTGCCTTCGCCGCCGATGAGCGTGTCGGCCCCGGCGCCGCCATAAAGGGAATTCCCCGCGGTCGTCCCCGAGGCGTCGAGGATGTCGTCGCCTTCGCCGCCCATCAGCCACGAATAGCGGTCGCCGCTTTGTTCGACGAGGTCGTTGCCGCCATTGCCGGCCAGAACGTCCTGACCGCCATTGCCCACGACGCGGTCGCCTCCTTCGTTCCCGTCGAGGGTTTCGTCGGCGCTCGTGCCCGCCACAAGCTCGAGCGAGGCGACATCGATCGCGGTCTCGGCCTCGTCGCCCGAAGCGTCGTCGCCGAAGATCCAGATCGCGCCGCCGGCGAAGCCCAGAAGCAGCAAGCCCATCAGTGGGTCCATCGTTACGATTCCTCACTCATACAAATAAAATGCTCGGTGAGCGTGGCGGTCGCTATCGGGCCTCTGTGGCGGCAATGCGCCGATGCTCGGGCGATTTGTGACCTGGTTAACCGGAGCGCGCCGGCGCGGCGGGGGTCGCGACGCACGGGGCGGCCCCGACGGGTTGGCATCAACCCTTTCCTAACCAAGCGGCGGCAAAACTGTCCGTATGCTCGATCTCGCCGCCGACCCCGCTGCCGAACTCGCCCGTTACCGCGAGATCGAAGCCAGCGATACGGCATACCGGGCGGGGTTCGACTGGTCGGCCTCCTGGCGCCATCTCGAAAAGCGCCTGTCCGAGGGCGCTCTGCGGGAAATGGGCTTCACCGGCTTCGATGGCGCCGCGCTGATCGGCCGGATGATCCGCTGGATCGACCGGTTCGACTATCCTTGCGCCTTTGCGGACCCGAGGCTGGGCGACCTCGAGGCTGCCGCGCTGGCCGCCGACCGCGGCGGCCTGGCCGGCCTCGGGCTCGATCCCGGCGGTTTCGATCTCGCCGCCGTCGCGCGCTACACGGCACAGGACATCTTCTTCCAGCGCCTCGCCGTTGCAACCTCCGGGAACGACCGGTGCGAGACCGTGCTCGATTTCGGGGCGGGGCACGGGCGGCTTTTTGACCATTGGGTCCGGCGGGCGCGGTTTGCCTTTGCGACCGACGCCATGCCCGGGCCCTACCTCGCCCAGCGGCTTTGGGCACAGGCGCTCGGCCTCTCCATCAACGACTACATCGACGATCCGGGGCAGTTCTCGCCCCGACCGGGGGTGCTCAACCACCTGCCGGCCTGGCGTCTCGATCTCCTCCGGACGGGCGCCTTCGACGCCGTCTTCGCCATTCAGGTCCTGCGCGAAGTGTCAAAGCCCATGCTCGCCTACACTGTCGCCGAATTCGCCCGGCTCCTCCGGCCCGGGGGAAGGCTCTACATCCGCGACCATATCGGCTTTCACAACGTGAACGCCGGCGACCTCGACGCCCTCCTCAAAGCCACGGGTTTCGTTCTGGAATGGCGGCCCCATGTGATCGACCGCAGGGACATTCACGGCGTGCCGAGGATCTGGCGTCGGGCCGACGCCGCCGTGACGCTTGGCGGACTTGTCTAACCGTCCTTCGACATCGCCGCCCGCGCCTGGCCGCGCCGGAGCTTCAATTGCCGCTCGCGGAAGATGATCAGCACGCCGGCGGCGATCACGATCGCCGCGCCAATGAGCATCTGCGCCGTCGGCACCTCCTCGAACCAGACGAACCCGATCGCCACCGCAAAGAGGATCGAGGCATATTCGAACGGAGCCACGATGCTCGCGTCCCCGTAGCGATAGGCGGTCGTCAGGAGGATCTGTCCGACCCCGCCGAGGAGCCCTGCCCCGACCAGAGCCGCGACCACGCCTGCACTCGGGACGACCCAGCCGAACGGTGCGGTCAGGAGGCTCAGGCTCGTCGCGGTCAGCGAGAAGTAAAAGACGATGGCCGCCGTCTCCTCGGTTTCGACCAGCCGGCGGATGAAGATCTGCGCGAACGCCGCAAAGAGGCTGCCCGTCAGCACGATCAGCGCGCCGAAGGCCAGCCGCGCATCCACCCCGCCATCGGTGAAGGCGGTGAGCCGCGGCCAGAGGATGATGAGCACCCCGGCCATCCCCATCGCCACTGCGGTGATCCGCACGATCCGGATCCGTTCGCCGAGCATCGCCGCAGCGAGCAGCACCACGAAGATCGGCATCGCGTACTGGATCGCCTTCACCTCCGAGAGCGGCAGGATCGCAAGGCCGGCAAAGCTCATCCCCATCGCGGTGGACCCGATGAGGCCGCGGTAGACATGGCCGACGGGGTTCTTCGCCTTGAGGCCGCTGTGTAACTCTCCCCGGGCAACGAGCCAGACGAGAATGACCGGGATCGCGAAGAACGAGCGGAAGAACACCGCCTGACCGGGGGGCACCTCGGCGCTGGCGGCCTTCACCAGAGCGGCCATCAGAACGAACAGCAGAACCGAAACGACCTTCAGCCCGATCGCCCGGGTCGCATTTGCGGGGGCGACGGACATGGCCGCGGTTCTAGCGGCTCGGCGCCGCCGCCGCCAGCGGCGTCAGGTTTTCCGGGCGATCGCGAGGTAATGGGTGAGCTTGGCTTTCGCGTCGCGCGTCCGGGCCCGCCGGAAGAGGTTCTCAAAGAGCGGCGTGAGGCCGCCTTCCGGCCGGCGGTCCATCGCCGCGAACCGCGGCAGACGGGCCCCGCGGCGCGACCGGTGGGTATGGTCGATGATCGAACGTCGCATGTATATCCTCCCTGGATCACCCCGGAACTATACCACGGATCGCCCGCGCCCGGCGTTGCGGTGGGTCAATCGGCGCCGTCGAGGCGACGAAGCGCCCAGCGCGCGGCATCGGCGACGGCGGGGTCGGCATCGCCGGTCAGCGGCCGCAGCGCCGCGGCAAGGGACCGGATGCCCGAATTGCCGATGGCATAGGCCACGTTGCGGACGAAACGGTCGCGCCCGATCCGCTTGATGGGGCTTTTGCGGAACATCTGTCGAAAGCCCGCATCGTCGAGGGCTGCGAGCCGGGCAAGCTCGGGAGCGTCGGTCGCCTCCCGGCCGGCATAACCCGTCTCGGTGGCGACCTGGGCGAACTTGTTCCAGGGGCAAACGCTGAGGCAATCGTCGCAGCCGTAGATGCGGTTGCCGATCCCTTCCCGCAGGTCGGGGGCGACCGGCCCCTTATGCTCGATGGTCAGATAGGAAATGCAGCGTCGCGCATCGAGCTTGTAGGGGGCCGGAAAGGCATCCGTCGGGCAGATGTCGAGGCAGGCGCGGCAGGTGCCGCAATGGTCGGTCTCGGGGGCATCCGCCTCGAGCTCGAGCGTGGTGAAGATCGCGCCGAGAAAGAACCAGCTTCCGAGCGCGCGGCTGACGAGGTTGGTGTGCTTGCCCTGCCAGCCGAGCCCCGCGGCGGCCGCCAGGGGCTTCTCCATCACCGGCGCGGTATCGACAAAGACCTTGATCTCCGCCTCGGCCCCCTCCCGCCGCCGCGCCTCTTCGAGCAGCCAGCGCCCCAGCCGCTTCAGCCGCTTCTTGACGAGATCGTGGTAATCGGCGCCCCGCGCATAAACGCTGATCGCCCCCCGGTCGGGACGGTCGAGCACCTCCATCGGGTCGACATCGGGCGTGTAGACCTCCGCCAGCATGATCACCGAGCGGGCCTCGGGCCAGAGTGCCGCAGGGTCGCCCCGCCAATGGGCCCGCTCCGCCATCCAGCCCATCTGCCCATGGTGTCCGGCGGCGAGGTATTCGGCGAGCCCCGCCGCGGCCTCCGGCGCCGCGTCGGGCCGGGTCACGCGGCATCCCGCGAAACCCTCGACCGCCGCCCGGTCCAGAAGTGCGGCCTTCAGGCCCTTCATCTTGGCCAAAATACCGCGGGGGAGCCCGGCCCCAGACATGGGGCTGGGCGGGGGCAGCGCCCCTCAGAAATCGAGATCCGCATAATGCGCCGCCGGCGGGAATCCGGGCACCTGATCGGCCAAAACCGACCGGAAGGCGGGGCGCGACTTGATCTTGGCATACCAGTCGCGCACGCCCTCGTTGCGGTTCCAGTCCACATCCGAGATGTAATCGAGGCACGACAGATGCGCAGCGGCCGCGAAATCCGCAACCGTCATCGCATTGCCCGCCAGCCAGCGCCGCTCTTCGAGAAGCCAGCCGAGATAGTCGAGATGGAACTTGATCGCCTTGGCCCCCGCCTTCACGTTGCCGCTGTCGGGGTAGCCGGATTTCGTGATCTTCTTGTTCACCCGCTCGTAGAGCAGTTTCGAGGTGACCTCGGCGTGGAACTTGTCATCGAACCAGCCCACGAGGCGGCGCACCTCGGCCCGCTCGGCGGGCGCGCCGGGAAGAAGCGCCGGCTCGGGATGGGTTTCCTCGAGATATTCGGTAATCGCGTTCGATTCCGCAAGCGTCAGCCCGTCGATCTTGATCACCGGCACCTGGCCGGCGGGGTTGCGGCGCAGGAAATCCGCCTCCCGCTCCCAGTAGCGTTCCTCGACGAGGTCCACGTCGAGCTTCTTTTCGGCCAGCACCAGGCGGACCTTGCGGCAAAACGGAGAGAGCGGGACGTGGTAGAGGCGTATCATCGCAACATCTTGGGTCCGGTTCGCTCCTCAATGCCCCAGCGAGCGGCCGGGTTCAACTCCGGCGCCGCCAGCGGGGTCAGACCGGCTGAAAACACTCCGCCCGGCCATCGGCCGCGATCGTCGCGGCACCGTCGGCAATCGCCCGGGCGCGCTCGGACACAAAGGCCGACGGCTGGCGCGCCGACCGGCCCTTGGGGTCCGGCAGGACGGCAGCCAGCAGAGCGGCCTCCCGCGCCGACAACTGCCCGGGGTCCTTGCCGAAATAGTGCCGTGCAGCCGCACCGGCCCCGAAGACGCCCTCGTCGAATTCCGCGACGTTGAGATAGACCTCGACGATCCGCGCCTTCGACCACATCGCCTCGACGACCGGGGTCAGGATGGCTTCGAGCGCCTTCCTCGGCCAGGACCGCCCCTGCCAGAGAAAGACGTTCTTCACCGTTTGCTGACTGAGCGTCGATGCGCCCCGGGTGGCCCCGTCCTCGATGGCCGCGCGGATGGCACTCATGTCAAAGCCCCAGTGCAGACAGTAATTGGCATCCTCCGCGGCAACCACGGACCGGGCCAGGACCGGGGCGAGGTCCTCGAGCGGGACCCAATCACGCTCGACCTCGCCGAGGCGCAGCCGCTCGGCGAGGATGTAAGGTGTGGTCGGCGGTGCCACGACCGCGAACAGGGCGACGAGAGCCACCGCGAGCACGGCTGCGAGACCCACCCCGCGGAGCGCCCAGCGGAAGGCGCGCTTGATCAGCTCCCAGCCGAAGAACCAGGCCAGAAAGCGGCGTGCCAGACCCGGTTTCTTCCTGGTCGACCGTTTGGTTTTTGCCGCCCGTTTCGCCATGCCCCCTGCTCTCACGAGACCGGTCCGGCCTCAAGCCGCTTCGCGAGGATGGCGGGGTTCAGCCGGTCAGGAGCCGGGCCTCGAAACTCCGCGCGGCCGGCAGCGCCGTGGGTGCGGCAGGGTTCATCCCGGGGGCATGGGCCATGATCTCGCGTTCGGCGCGAGCGGCCGCACCGGCCGGGTCGAGGGTTTCGGTCTCGGCCCCCTCGGCGAAAACGATCTCGTGACCGGCGCACATAATGTGATGATACCGGATGGCGGGCACCGGCATTCGCGTGACCGTTCGTTCGTTCACGAGATGCGCCGCGGCCACCAGCATTTCGGCGTGCCCCGACAGAAGCTCCGCGCGCCAGCCCCGCACCACCATGCGATGCTGTGGCGAGACGACGAGCGGCGCCCCGTTGCCGATCGACCCGGTGGCAAACCGCACCGGCGCGTGGCGCCCGCGGCCCTCGACCTCCCGAAATCCCGTCCACCGCAGCCGCTCGGTGCCATTGTCGCGGGTGACGACGGCGTCGCCCGCCTTGAGCGTTTCCACGGCCCGCGGCCCGTCCGGCGTCGTGATGCGGGTCCCGGCCGCGAAGCAGGGCGGCCCGAGATCGGTGGCGGGGATCAGCGGCCCCTGGGTCGTGACGAACGACGCACTGACGAAGGTACCGTTTTGCAGAACCTGCCCGTCGGTCGGCGTGAAGACGCGGCTGCCGTCGGCCAGATAGAAGGTCGTGCCGGTATACGTGACCTGACCGACCCCGGGCACGTCGATCGTCACCACATCGCCGGGCCAGCTTTGCGACACATCGACCCCGTTCACGCTGTCGCCGTTGAAGCGGTCGATATCGCCGTCGTCGTTCTCGTCGGTCAGGGTGAACTGAACGAAGGTCACCGCCGTCCCCGCCGGCGGCGGGTTCGCGGGATCGAACGTGTAGAACTGGTCGGTATAGGTGGTCGGCACGAAATCGGGCCCTCAGGTCGTGGTTAACGACGAGTGAGCCACAAAACCGTGACAAATGAAAGGCAGGCGGTGCGCCCCGGGAGCCCCGCCTGCCGCCCTATTCGGCCGGAACCGCCGTCGGCTCGCTCCCCAGCGGATGGGCCAGCTTGTCGAGCATCTCTTTGGGGCAGACCTGCACGAAGCTCCGCTTCTCCTCGTCCCAGTGCCGGAGGATGTCGCCGGCCCGCAGGCTACCGGTTTCCGCCGCATGGCGCTCGACGAGCCCTTTGAGTTCCGCCTCCCAATGCTCCGACGAGACCGGGCAGGTGACGATTGTCTCATGGTTGAGCATCGTCTCCACCGCGCCTTCGGGGTCGTAGAGGTAGGCCATGCCGCCGGTCATCCCGGCCCCGAAATTGGCGCCGATTGAGCCGAGGATCACGGCCACGCCGCCGGTCATGTATTCACAGCCGTTCGACCCGCAGCCCTCGACCACAACCTTCGCGCCCGAGTTCCGCACCGCGAACCGCTCGCCTGCGCGACCGGCGGCGAAGAGGTAGCCGTCGGTCGCACCATAAAGCACCGTGTTGCCGACAATCACGTTGTCGGCGGCGACAAGCGGCGAGGCCATGGGCGGGCGGACGACGATCATCCCGCCAGACAGCCCCTTGCCCACGTAGTCGTTGGCATCGCCCGACACTTCGAGCTTCAGCCCTGGTGCGGCGAAGGCGCCCAGCGACTGGCCCGCCGACCCCGACAGCTTCACATGAAGATGGTCGGGCTGAAGGCCGTTCAGCATCCCGAACTTCCGCACGATATGGCTCGACGTCCGCGTCCCGATGGTCCGGTGGGTGTTCCGCACCGCATAGGAAAGCTGCATCTTCTCGCCGTCATCGAGGAACCGCTGGGCGTCCTTGACGATCTCCGCATCGAGCGTGTCGGGGACCGCGTTGCGCGGCTTGTCCCGGTCGTAGACGATGCTCTCGGCCCCATCGACGGTGATGAGAAGCGGGTTGAGATCGAGATCGTCGAGATGGGCCGCCCCCCGGCTCACCTGGGTGAGAAGGTCCGCCCGCCCGATCACCTCGTCGAGGCTCCGCGCGCCGATCTGGCTGAGGATTTCCCGCACTTCCTGGGCGTAGAAGGTGATGAGGTTCACCACCTTGTCGGCGGTGCCGGTAAACTTCTCGCGCAGGGCCTCGTCTTGCGTGCAGACGCCCACCGGGCAGGTGTTCGACTGGCACTGACGCACCATGATGCAACCCATGGCAATGAGCGCGGCCGTCCCGATCCCGTATTCCTCGGCCCCCATCATCGCGGCCATGACAATGTCGCGCCCCGTGCGGAGCCCGCCGTCGGTCCGCAGCGTGATCCGGTCGCGGAGCCGGTTCATCGCCAGGACCTGATGGGCCTCGGTGAGCCCCATCTCCCAAGGCAGACCGGCGTATTTGATGCTCGTCGCGGGGCTCGCCCCGGTTCCGCCGTTATGGCCCGAGATGAGAATGACATCGGCCTTGGCCTTCGCCACCCCGGCGGCAATCGTGCCGACGCCAGAGGAGGCGACGAGCTTCACGGTCACCTTCGCCCGGGGGTTGATCTGTTTCAGATCGTAGATGAGCTGGGCGAGGTCCTCGATGGAGTAGATATCATGGTGCGGCGGCGGCGAGATCAGCGTCACCCCCGGTGTCGAATGGCGAAGCCGCGCGATAAGCTCGGTCACCTTCATGCCGGGCAATTGCCCCCCTTCCCCGGGCTTCGCACCCTGGGCGACCTTGATCTCCAACTCCTCGCATTGGTTGAGGTATTCCGCCGTGACCCCGAAGCGGCCCGAGGCGACCTGCTTGATCTTCGCCGAAGGGTTGTCGCCGTTGGGCTCGGGGTGGAAATGCGCCGGGTCCTCCCCGCCTTCCCCGGAATCGGACTTCGCGCCGATCCGGTTCATCGCCACGTTGAGCGTTTTGTGCGCCTCGGGGCTCAGTGCCCCAAGCGACATCCCCGGTGTCACGAACCGCTTCCGGATCGAGGTGATGCTTTCGACCTCCTCGATGGGCACCGGCTTTCCCATCGCCTTGATGTCGAGAAGGTCCCTGAGATGAATGGGCGGGTTGGCCCGCATCTTCGCCGAATACTGCTTCCATAGCTCGTAGGACGCCCGGTCGCAGGCCGATTGCAGCATATGCATCGAGGTGGCTTCCCAGGCGTGGGTCTCGCCGGACCGTCGGGCCTTGTAGAAGCCGCCGATGGGCAAGACGTCCCGCCCGCCCCGGAACCCGAGGGCGTGGACCTCTTCGGCCTTCACCTGAATACCCGAGACGCCAATGCCGGAAATACGGCTGGTGAGCCCGGGGAAGTATTCGGCGCACATCGCGCGGCTGAGCCCCACGGCCTCGAAGTTGAGCCCGCCGCGATAGGACGAGATCACCGAGATCCCCATCTTCGACATGATCTTCAGAAGGCCTAGATCGATGGCGGCGCGGTAGCGCGCCATCGCCTCGGTGAGCGTCCCGTCGATCAGCCCCCGGTCGATCCGGTCGGCAATGCTGTCTTCGGCGAGGTAGGCATTGACCACCGTCGCCCCCGAACCGATCAGCACGGCGAAGTAATGGGGGTCGATGCACTCGGCAGACCGCACCGCCAGCGAACAGAAGGTCCGAAGGCCCTTCTTCGTGAGCCACGAATGCACCGCCGAGGTGGCAAGGATCATCGGCATCGCCACCTTGCTCTCGCCTTGGTGGTGGTCGGTAAGCACCAGATGCCCAGAGCCCGACCGTACCGCGTCCTCGGCCTCGGACCGGATGCGCTCCAGCGCCGCCCTCAGCGCGCCCTCGCCGGCCCCTGCCGGGAAGGTACAGTCGATCTCCGTCATCTGGGCGTTGAACGCCTCGACCATCGCGTCGAACTGGGCATTGGCCACAAACGGGCTTTCGAGCACCAGGATTTCGGTCTGGCTCGAATCCTCGTCGAGCACGTTCTTGAGGTTCCCGAACCGCGTCTTGAGGCTCATCACCCGGTATTCGCGCAAACTGTCGATGGGCGGGTTCGTCACCTGGGAGAAGTTCTGCCGGAAGAAATGGCTCAAGGGCCGGTACTTCGTCGACAGCACAGCAGAGGGCGTATCGTCCCCCATCGAGGCCAGCACCTCCTTGCCGTCCTCCGCCATCGGCGCCAGAACCTGCTCAAGCTCCTCGACCGTATAGCCTGCCGCGATCTGGCGCCGGCGTAGCTCCGCGCCTTCGAAAAGCGCCTTCTCGGTCACGCCGCCGAGGGCTTCGTCAAGCTCGGTGATCTTGCCGACCCAGTCGCCGAACGGCAGCGCCCGGGCGAGCTTGTCCTTGATCTCGGTGTCGTGGAAGAGCTTGCCCTTCTTCATGTCGACCGCGAGCATCTGCCCCGGCCCCAGCGCGCCCTTCTCGACGACAATCGCCTCGTCGACCGGCACCATCCCGGCTTCGGAGCCCGCAATCACCAGACCGTCCCCGGTCACCACGTAGCGCATCGGCCTCAGCCCATTCCGGTCGAGCCCCGCGCAGACCCACCGCCCGTCCGTCATCGCCAGGGCCGCCGGCCCGTCCCAGGGCTCCATTACCGCATTGCAGTAGGAGTACATGTCCCGCCAGGCCTTCGGCAGTTCCTCGGCCTGCTTCGACCAGCTTTCGGGCACCAGCATGGTCTTGGCCATCGGCGCCGACCGCCCGGCGCGCACTAGAACCTCAAAGACCGAATCCAACGCTGCGCTGTCGCTCGACCCGTTCGCGACGATGGGTTTGATATCCTCGGCAAGCTCCCCGAAATAGCTCGACGCCATCCGGATCTCGTGGGACTTCATCCAGTTGATGTTGCCTTTGAGCGTGTTGATCTCGCCGTTATGGGCGAGCATCCGGAAGGGCTGCGCCAGCCACCATTGCGGGAAGGTGTTCGTCGAATACCGCTGGTGGTAAATCGCGAACGCGCTCTCAAACCGGTCGTCCTTGAGGTCGGGGTAGAACTCGGCGACCTGCTCGGCGAGCATCATGCCTTTGTAGATCACGCTCCGGCAGGACAGCGAGCAGACATAAAGCTGCCCCACACCGGCGGCATGGGCGGCCTTCTCGATCCGCCGGCGGATCACATAAAGCTCCCGCTCGAACGTCTCCTCGTCGACGCCTTTGGAGTTCGACAGAATAATCTGTTCGATCTCCGGCCGCGTCGCATTGGCCTTCTCGCCGAGCACGCTCACATCCACCGGGACGTGACGCCAGCCATAGATGTAGTAGCCCATCCTGAGGACTTCAGATTCCACAATTGTCCGGCAGGTCTCCTGCGCCCCGAAATCGGTCCGCGGCAGGAACACCTGCCCGACCGCCAGAAGCTCCCCCTCCCTGGGCTCATGCCCGGTCCGCCGGATCTGATCGCCGAAGAAATGGTGCGGGATCTGGACATGGATGCCCGCCCCGTCCCCGGTCTTGCCATCGGCATCGACAGCACCCCGGTGCCAGACCGCCTTCAAGGCATCGATCCCGTTCTCGACCACCCGGCGGGACTTCGACCCGTCGATGGAGACCACGAGCCCCACGCCGCAGGAGGCATGTTCCTCCTCCGGGGAGTAGAGCGAATGTTCGGCCATGAAGGCGCGGCGGGCTTCTTCTTCGGCAAGCCACTTGGCGTCGTAGGTGGTCATGGGGTGTCTCCTTCGACAAATTTCGCCGTGGCCTCGTATTGGGCCCGGGTCTTGCGGCGGTGATCGCCCGTCAGCGGCGCGTAGGCCGGCGCGCAGTCAGTGTAGATTTCCGAGCGGAGGGGCTCGG
Organism: Paracoccaceae bacterium; assembly: GCA_030066905.1. Lineage (GTDB taxonomy): Bacteria > Pseudomonadota > Alphaproteobacteria > Rhodobacterales > Rhodobacteraceae > JASJAR01. The sequence goes on from JASJAR010000019.1 coordinate 59,379, forward strand.
TCCGCAGGGCCTCGAAAAGCCCCGGCATGAGATCGTAGGTCGCGTCGTCCCGGTCGGTGTCGCGCATCCAAAGGTGGCTGCCGCAGACCGGGCAGAAGGCGCGTTCGGCAAAACGCGACGAGCGGTAGCGCGCCACCTCGCCCGTCACCGTCACCGACCCGGGCTCCGCGGCGCAACAAATGAAAATGCCCCCCGACCAGCGCTGGCACATCCCGCAATGGCAGGCGCCGGGGCGCGGATCGTGATCCCCGTCGACGACGATGCGCACCGCACCGCAGAGGCAGTGGCCCTCTATCACGGCTGCCCTCCGGCCTCGGGCGGCGCATATTCGGCGATCACCTCTGCCTCGGTCATCCGCTTCCGTTCGCCGGCAAAGGCATACCCTTCGGGCTTCTTGTCGATATAGACCTCAAGCCCCAGGTCCAGCCCGGCGGCATTCTCGAAAAGCCCCGCCGCGAGGTGGGTTTGCCTCTGCACCGAACCTTCCATTGTGATCCGGTACCAAAGCGGCGAGCCGCATTCGGTGCAGAAGGCCCGCTCGGCCCAGTCCGAGGTGGTGATCGTCCTGGCCGGCCCTTCGACCTTGACCGACCCCATTTCGGCCTCAAACGCGATGAAGGCGCCCGAAGACCACCGCCGGCACATGTCGCAATGACAAGCGCCGAGAGTGCCCGGAACGGGCACCGCCGTCACGGTGACCGCGCCGCACATGCATTGTCCCGTCACTTCGCCCATCGCGCTTCATCCTTCCTTAACCGAACGGGTCAGCCTTGCTGCCCTTCAAGCGCATCCCCTGCCCGGCCGGTTGCCATACGCGTGCCATACGCTTTGCAGACGCTTTACCGCACACCTAACCGGCCTCCCGATCCCTCGCCTGAAGGATCGAAAACCCACGATCTGTCGCGGGAAAGACCGTCATTCGGCCGCCACCGCCGCGGCCCCGACCCCAAACCGTTCGAGCATCGCCTCAGCCGCCTCGCGCCCGTCGCGGATCGCCCAGACCACAAGGCTCGCCCCGCGCACGATATCGCCGGCGGCAAAAACGCCTTCGAGGCTCGTCTCATGGGTGCGGAAATCGGCCTTGATCGTCCCCCAACGGCTGACCTCGAGCCCCTCGACACCCCAGAGCGAAGGCAGGTCCTCGGGCTCGAAGCCCAGGGCCTTGATCACCAGATCGGCGCCCTCGGTGTAATCCGAACCTTCAATCAGTTCCGGTGTCTGCCGACCGGTCGCATCCGGCGCCCCGAGCCGCATCTTCTGAACGATCACGCCGGAAACCTTGTCGCCGGTGAACCCCTTGGGTGCGGACAGCCAGACGAACTCGACACCCTCTTCCTCGGCATTGGCCACCTCGCGCTGGGACCCCGGCATATTCGCCTTGTCCCGGCGGTAGAGGCATTTCACGCTTTCGGCTCCCTGGCGGACCGCTGTGCGCACGCAGTCCATCGCCGTATCGCCGCCGCCGATCACCACGACGCGCTTGCCCTCGGCGTCGAGAAGCCCCGAATCGAACTCCGGCACATCGTCGCCGAACCCTTTGCGGTTCGAGGCGGTGAGGTAGTCGATGGCCCGCACGATCCCGTCCGCCCCAACGCCAGGGGCCTGCAATTCCCGAGACTTATAGACGCCCGTGGCGATCAGCACCGCGTCGTGCTTGCCGCGGATCGCATCGAAGGACAGGTCCTCGCCGACATTGCAGTCGAGCACGAATTCGACCCCGCCGTCTTCGAGCTGTCCGACCCGCTTCATCACCACGTCTTTTTCCAGCTTGAAGCCGGGGATTCCGTAGGTCATCAGTCCGCCGGCCCGGTCGTAGCGGTCATAGACGGTCACCTGCACTCCCGCCCGCCGCAACAGGTCGGCGGCCGCCAGCCCTCCGGGCCCCGCGCCGATGATGCCGACGCTTTCCTCCCGCTCGGCATAAGGCCGGATCGGCTGCACCCAGCCTTCCTCCCATGCGGTGTCGGTGATGTATTTTTCCACCGAGCCGATCGTCACCGTTCCGTGACCCGCTTGCTCTATGACGCAATTGCCTTCGCAAAGCCGGTCCTGCGGGCAGATCCGTCCGCAGATTTCGGGGAAGGTGTTCGTCGCCTGGCTGAGGTCGTAGGCTTCCCGAAGCCGGCCCTCGGCGGTGAGCATCAGCCAGTCGGGGATGTTGTTGTGGAGCGGGCAATGGGACTGGCAATAGGGTACCCCGCACTGGCTGCACCGCGCGGCCTGCTCCTTGGCCTTCTGGTCCGCGTACTCGCCGTAAATCTCGTGGAAATCCTGCCGCCGGACACTCGCCTCCCGCTTCTGCGGCATGTCCCGTTCCACGGTCACGAATTTCAGCATGGGGTTTTCGGCCATGTCGCAACTAACCTGAAGAATGTCATCCGAGGCGCCTGAATACGCAACACCAGATCAAAAGAAAAGTCAGAAATACATACCTATTTTCGAGTAATGCGCACACCGCCGCAAGAAATTTCGCTGCGAACGCGAAAAATAGGTCAAGTCAAGTTCCCTAATTTCTCCTGTCTCCTTGATTCCAAATGACTTATAGAAATTCGAGATCCTAGTTCGGACCGGCGCCCATGACGCTCCTTCATCTGATTCTCGTCGCGCTGATCCAGGGGATCACCGAATTCCTGCCCGTTTCGAGCTCGGGGCACCTGATCCTTCTGCCGAATCTCACCGGGCTGGAGGACCAGGGCCAGGCGATCGACGTCGCCGTCCATGTTGGCACGCTTTTCGCCGTGATGCTCTATTTCCGCAGTGACACCACGCGGATCGCGCGAGGGGTTCCGAAGCTCATGACGGGCCGTCTTGACGACCCCGACAGCTGGCTCGTTCTGTGCCTCGTCATCGCAACGATCCCGGTGGTCATTGTCGGTTTCATTCTCAACCGCACGGGGCTCGACGATGCGATGCGCTCGACGGCGGTGATCGGCTGGACGATGATCGTCTTCGGGCTGGTGCTCTACTGGGCCGACCGCACGGGTTCCTCGGAACGCTCCGGCGACGGCTGGACATTGAGACACGCATTCATCATGGGGCTTTGGCAGGTCCTCGCCCTCATCCCCGGCACCTCGCGCTCGGGCATCACGATCACCGGCGCGCGCCGGCTCGGCTATGGCCGCGAGGAGGCCGCCCGGCTGGCGATGCTCATGTCGATCCCGACCATCCTTACTTCGGGGGTCCTGCTCACCGGAGAGGTCATCGCGACCGCCGATGCCGCCGCCGCCCGCGACGGGGCGATTGCGGCGGCCTTCGCCTTTCTTGCAGCCCTGGCGGCACTGTGGGGGATGATGACGCTTCTGAAACGCGTGAGCTTCACGCCCTACGTGATCTACCGGGTCATCCTCGGCACGATCCTTCTCGCCATCGCGTACATCTAGGCCCGCAGGTTCTTCGCCGATTCCTTGATCTCGGAATATTGGCCCGAGGGCCGGAACCGCCAGAGGTAGGTTTCGAGAACCGCGTCCATCGGGGTGGCCGTCAGGCCGATGTCGGAAAGGGTCTTTGCCCCCTCCGAGACCACGTTGTCCGACGCCAGGCTCTTCACCTGATCGAGCGTGATCGGTCCCTTGACGAGACCGCCCGAGGCCGCGCTCAAGACGTCGAACGCCCGGCCCATAAGACGGCCCGCCCAGAACGGGATCGACAGGATCAGGCGCCGCCGCCGGATGACGCCGAGCATCTCGACCATGAGCTCCCGGAACGTCGCGGTCTCCGGGCCGCCGATCTCGTAGATGCCGGGGGCCGCGCGCCCGGTGATGCCCGCTTCGGCGGCCGCCGCGAGATCGTCGACATAGACCGGCTGGAACCGCGTATCGGCCCCGACGAGCGGGAGCACGAGACTCGTCCGCGCCATTCGCGCGAACCGGTTGAAGAACTGGTCCTCGGCGCCGAACACCACCGAGGGGCGCAGGATGACCGCTTCCGGCATATGCTCGGTCACCGCCGCCTCGCCACCGCCCTTGGACCGAGCATAAAGGCTCGCGCCGTCGATATCGGCGCCGATGGCCGAGATATGCACCATCCGCGCCACCCCTTCCTCGGCCGCCAGCCGCGCGATCCGCGCCGCGCCCTCGTTCTGGACGGCATCGAAGTTGTTCTTGCCGCCCTTGTCGAAGGTGCCGACGCAGTTGACGACGACCTCGGCACCGTCCATCGCGGCCGCAACGCTCTCGTCGTAGCGGATGTTGCAGAGCACCGGTTCGACCTGGCCGACCACGCCGTAGGTGCGCACGAACATCGCTTCGTTGGGCCGCCGCACCGCGACGCGCACACGCCAGCCGAGCTTGGCCATACGGCGGGCGATGTAGCGGCCGACAAAACCCGATCCGCCATAGATCGTCACGAGGTTCGACATCGCCCTGGCTCCCTTGATTGCCTGCCCTGATTAGCCGCCTCGCGACGTGCGAACAAGCGGCCGGTTCGCCACGGTTTAGCCCGTTGACAGGTCCCGGCCCCCGGCGTATTCCCCGCCTCCACGACACCGGCCCAGGTGGCGGAACTGGTAGACGCGCTAGCTTCAGGTGCTAGTGCCCGTACGGGCGTGGAGGTTCGAGTCCTCTCCTGGGCACCAATCCCATCTTGCTATACCCGCCTTCGGCCTTACCTGCCGGCAGTGATCGAGCGGCGGAACATTACGAGGCTCACGGTCAGGAAGACGGCGCCGAGCCCGGCCATGTTGACCAGAACCGGCCAGACCGCGCCGAGGTCGGCACCTCGGAACACGACGGCCTGGGCGAACTCCATGAAATGCCGCGAGGGCAGGAGCCAGGTGGCCGGCTGGATGTAGTCGGGCTGGCTCTCGATCGGGCTCATGCCACCCGAAAGCATCATGATTGGGATGATCGCCATCACCGTCAGCAGCGCGAACTGCGCCATGGTGCGCGCCATGGTTCCCAGAAGAATTCCGATGGCTGCCGCGGCGAAGAGATAGACTGCCGCGCCGAAGGTCAGCAGGACTTTCGAGCCGGCAATGGGAACGGCGAGGACCTGTTCTGCCATGATCGCCATCGACAGCGTGAAGGCCACGAGGATGACGAGACCGTTGGCCCAGACCTTCGCCATCGCGATCTGGAAGGCGTTGAGCGGCATCACCAGAAGATGCTCGATCGTACCGTGCTCGCGCTCCCGCAGGAGCGCCGCGCCGGTCAGCAGGATCGCGATCATCGACAGGCTGTTGAGGATCGAGTTGACCGCGAGGAACCAGGCATCGGTGCCGTTGGGATTGAATGCCCGGCGCAGCGCCAGTTCGATGGGCGGCGAAAACCCGTTGCCGTGGCTTTCGGCGAATTCCGCGACCTCGTTGTTGATGATCGCCTGCAGATAGCCGGCGCCCTGGGCGGCCTGGCCCACGGCCGTCGCGTCAATGTTGAGCTGGATCTCGGGCTGCTCCCCGCGCCGGATGTCGGCCTCGAAGTCGGCCGGAATGACGACCACGAACATGTACCGGCTCTCGTCCATCAGGACATCGATATCGCGCGCGGCGATATAGTCGGGGGGGTGGAAGTAGGGTCGGTGCAGGGCCGCTGCGATGGCCCGCGAGAGCGTCGAGACGTCTTCGTCGACGATCCCCACCGACGCGTTGTTGACCGCCTCGGAGCTGCCGGTGGCCTCGCTGTAGACGGCAAAGGAGAACGACCAAATGAGGAAGGCCACCATCACGGTATCGCTGAAGAAACTCCTGAGTTCCTTGGTGCCGAGCCAGAAGATGTTGCTGAGCGCGCGCATCGTTCAGCGCTCCTGTTTGCGCAGGAAGAACGCTGCGGCGAGGGTGAAGATCGGAGCGTAGATGAAGAGGGCCAGGAGATCGCCCGAGAGTTCTTCGAACCCAAGGCCCTTGGTGAAGGCACCGATGCTGAGATGCACGAAGTACCCCGTCGGCCAGAGCGAGCCGATGACCTGGGCCGAGCCTTCGAGCGTGGAGATCGGCTGCATCATGCCCGAAAACTGCGCGGTCGGAACCATCGCGATGATCGCGGTCACGAAAACGGCCGCCACCTGGGTGCGCGTCAGCGCCGACATCAGCAAACCGAAGCCCGTGGCGGCCGTGACATAGAGCAAGGCCCCCACGAAAAGCGCCAGGGCGTCGCCCTTCAGCGGCACCCCCAGAACCACGACCGTCAAGAGCGCCATGCCGACGAAATTGACGAACCCGATCAGGATGTAGGGCAGTTGTTTGCCGACGAGGAACTCCAGCCGCCGGGTCGGCGTGACATGGAAATTGGTGATCGTGCCGATTTCCTTTTCTCGGACCACGCTGACCGCCATCAGGATCGCGGGAAACAGCATCAGAAGGATCGCCGGAGTGGAGGGGCCGATGGCGTTGATGCTCTCAAAGCCCGGGTTGTAGCGATAGCGGGTCTGGATATCCACAAGCGCCATCGTTTCCGGGTCGTGGCCCCCCTCCCGTATCATCTGTTCGATAAGCGAATGATGGGCGGCGGTCACGTAGCCCTCGATCGTGCCCGCGCGCTGGGTGTTGGCGCCGTCGATCCACGCCGAAACCTCCGGCGCGGCACCGCGAAGAACGTCGCGCCCGAAGCCCGGCGGGAGTTCGATGGCCATCGTGATGTCGTTCGTCACGAGCCGCCGCTCGAGATCGTCGAGACTCCGGGCTTCCTCGGTTTCCACGAAGAACCGCGACCCCGAGAGGTTGCGGAGGTAGCTTCGGCTTTCGGCGGTCCGATCGAGGTCGAGGGCGGCGAAACGCAGGTCTTCGACGTCGTGGGAAATCCCGAAGGCGATCATCAGAAGCAGCATCATGCTGCCGAGAAAGGCGAAGGCCAGGCGGACCGGGTCGCGCAGCACTTCCACGAATTCCCGGCGGCTGAGGGCAAAGGTCCGCCGGAAGTCGAACGGCAGGAGCGTGGGCGGCACCTCATGTGTGGCCGGCGTCCAGTCCTCGCCGCCGAGAATTTCATCGGCCCGGTCGCCATCATCGGTGTCGCGCCCGATGTGGTCTTCGATGTATTCGATGAATGTCGCTTCGAGGCTCGATTTTCCCTTCCGGTCGAGCAGCCCGTCGGGCGTGTCGGCGACGAGCACCTGCCCGTCATGCATCAGCGAAATCCGGTCGCAGCGCATCGCCTCGTTCATGAAATGGGTCGAGATGAAGATCGTCACCCGGTCGCGCCGGGACAACTCGATCAGCAATGCCCAGAACCCGTCCCGCGCCACCGGATCGACCCCGGAGGTGGGCTCGTCGAGAATAAGCATCTCGGGCTCGTGGATGATGGCGACGGCGAGCGACAGCCGCTGCCGGATGCCCAGAGGCAAAGACCCGGCCCGTTCGTCGGCATAGGCCGTGAGCGAAAACCGCTCGGTCAGTTCGGCGATCCGAAGTTCTGTCCGTTCGGTCGTCAGATCGAACAGACGGGCATGGAGCACGAGGTTCTGCTCCACCGTCAACTCGCCGTAGAGCGAGAAGGATTGCGACATGAAACCCACCCGCTCCCGGGCCCGGAGGCTGGTGGTGTCGACCGGGTCGCCGAAGACGAAGGCCTCGCCGTCGGAGGCGGGCAGGAGCCCGGTGAGCATCTTCATCGTCGTCGTCTTCCCGCAGCCGTTCGACCCGAGAAACCCGAAGATCTCGCCAACCCTGATCTCGAAGCTCACCCGGTCGACCGCAGTAAAATCCCCGAAGCGGCGCGTGAGGTTGCGGGCGACGATGGCCGCTTCGGTGCCGTCGGAGCTGAGTTCGGGAACGGCGAACTCGGCATGGCCATGGCGACGCTCCTCCGGCAGAAGCCGGATGAAGGCGGCTTCGATGTTCGCGGTGCCCGTCATCGCTCGAAGTTCGGCCGGTGTGCCCGTGGCGAGGATGCGCCCGGCATCCATCGCGATGAGCTCGTCGAAGGCTTCGGCCTCGTCCATGTAGGCGGTCGAGACGATGATGCACATCTTCGGGCGTCGCCTGCGGATAGCGGCGATCAACTCCCAGAGCTGGCGTCGAGACAGCGGGTCGACGCCCGTCGTGGGTTCGTCGAGGATCATCAGGTCGGGGTCGTGGATCAGCGCGCAACAGAGCCCGAGCTTTTGTTTCATCCCGCCCGAGAGCTTGCCTGCGGGGCGGTCGAGAAACGGGTAGAGACCCGTCGCCTTGGTGAGCTGGTCGATCCTCGTTGCGAGATCGCCGGCGCCGAGCGCGAACATCCGGCCGAAGAATTCGAGGTTCTCGCGGACGCTGAGCGCCTCGTAGAGGCTCTTTCCCAGACCTTCGGGCATGTAGGCGATGCGTGGGCTGACCCGGGCGCGGTGGCGTGAAGAGCGCATGTCGCCGCCAAGGACGTCCAGCGTGCCGGTTTGCAGGCGCCGCGCCCCCGCGATGAGGCCCAGAAGGGTCGATTTTCCGACACCGTCGGGCCCGACCACACCGATCATCCGACCTTCGGCAAAGTCGTAGGACACCGCATCGAGGGCGACAGTCTTCTTGTAGGCATGGCTCACCTCGCTCACGCGCGCGACGGCGGACGCCTTGGGCTTGGCGGGTTCAGGAGCCATTCGCGCTGACCGAAGCATCGGGCAGAGCCTCGGACGGCATGTCCGGCAGAAGAGCCGACCAGTCGGGCTCGGGGTACCCGTCGAGATGGACATAGGCCACGCCGCGAAGTCCGGCCTTCACCCGGTCCACATTGTGGGTGATGAGCTCCTGATCAGGACGAATCTTGATCCGGAACATCAGCTTGTCGCGCTCGGATTGGGTTTCGACCTGCTTCGGCGTGAATTGCGACTCCGGAGAGACATAGGTGACCGTCGCGGGAATGCCGAAATCCCAGATGTCGAGCTTCAGCCGGGCCTCGCTGCCGACGTTCACCAGATGGGCCTGATGGGCGGGCAGGAAGATTTCCATGTAGACGTCTTCGTAGTTGACGATGGTGAGGATCTTGCCGCCGCTGCCGAGGACCTCGCCGGGCTCGGCGAGCCGGTAGAGCACGCGCCCGAACACCGAAGACGTCAGTTCCGCGTCGGCGATCTGGGTCGCGATTTCGTCGACGACGGCCTGCGCGGCATCGACGCTGCGCATGGCCGACAGGAAGTTGGCCTCCGCCGCCTCGACACCGGCCTGGGCGATGTCGCGCTCGGTTACCTCGATGTCGAAGGTCTCCCGGCTGACATTGCCGCCTTCGAGCAACTCCTCGGTGCGGCTGATCTTCTTCTTCGCCAGTTCGAGCTGATGCCGCGCCATCACGGACTGGGCCTGGGCGGCCGCAACCTGGCTCTTGGCGTTCTCGACATCGGCGCGGGCACGCATGAGCTGGGCGTTGAGCTGGGCGACGTCCATCCGGGCGACGACATCGCCCACCGCGACCAGATCGCCCTCGGCGGCGACGATGTCGCTGACCCTGCCGGGGATCTTCGTCGACACGTCGACCTGGACGGCTTCGACCCGTCCGTTGCCCTCCACGATGCCGTCGGGAAGAGGCGCCTCGCCAGGGCCCGAAAGAAAGAAAACCGCAGCGCCGATCACCACGACGATCGCTGCGACGATTGAAATCCGTCGTGCAAGCAAGCCCAAAGCCCCCCAGTTCCGCTTCGATCCACCCGGTCGAATGTGGCCAGACTGACCGATCTGCCGCTCTGGGCATTGACGTTCGTCAAAGGGCCGGGCGGTTTCGGTCCGGGGATCGGCGCAGGGCACCGACGACCGCCTCGGCGCGGAAAGGCCCTGGCGGACATGGGCCCGGGGCAGGCCACCGCCGGGTTTCAGCACAAATTAACCCGCCTGCGGTAGCTCGGCGCAAATTATCTCGGAGGTCCGCCTTGGCCTTTGTTCAAAGCCGTTCGCCATCCAAACCCGCCGAAACGGGGCAGCTTGTGGTGGTGGACGATGCTCCTTTCGATCACGCTGCGGCGCGCCGGGCGGCCGGCAAACTCGGCCTTGGGGATGCCACGCTCGGCTTCTTCATGGCTGAAGATGCCCTTGAGCATCTTGCGCGGCGCGATCGCGCTCCGGTCGACTACCTGCTCGTCGATCTGCGAATGCCGCGCATGGGCGGGCTCGAGTTCCTGGCCGAGGCGCAACGGCGGTTCGGCCAGGGGTTCGCCCGCGCGGTCTTTTTAACCCTAACGATTGCGCCCGACCGCGCGCTTGAAGCCGCGATGGACCATCTTGGCATGATCGACGGCTGGGTGGAAAAGCCGCTCACAACGGCGGTTCTCGAGCGGATACTGAGCAGTTCGGTAGCCGTCGCGCGAACCTGACGCGGGGTGGCAGCGCCCGGTCCGGTCTGCCGGACGACACCTATCGCCCCAATCGGGTGGCTGGCCGCGGTGCGTTCCGGTGCCGGCAGGTGGCCGACACCCGACACCGCGCCGTTGCACCGCGAACACGGCTCAGATCTGCAAGCTCATCTGCACTTTCATCGCGCGCAGGCGTTCACGCCCGGAGATGACGTTGGCGATGGCATCGGGCTCCAGGTGATGGGTCACCACGCCGATGGCCGCCTTGTCCATGCGCGACAGCACTTCGAGAGCCTGGGGGATGTTGTGGTTCAGCGAATGAGTGCCAAAGAGCGAGAGTTGGCGCCGGAACACCTCGAACGGCGAGATCGAGATCCGCGCATCTTGCGGGCAAACCCCGAAGAACAGCGCCGATCCGCCATTCGCGAGGTACCGGGTGAGCCCTTCGGCAACCGCAGGAACACCGGTCGCGTCGACAGCCAGATCGCAGGATTGAAAGAACGCGGCCTCCGTTTCGCCACCGGCTGGGCGGGCGGTGAGGCCCATGTCGGACGCCATCGCCAGCCGGTCTTCGTCGAGATCGACCATGATGACGTCTTCGGTGCCGCGGGCCTTCAGCGCGAGACCCATCAGCACGCCCATGGGACCGGTTCCCATGATGACCGCCCGTTCCACGATCCGGCCGT
>JASJAR010000020.1 GCA_030066905.1 Paracoccaceae bacterium
TCCTCAACAAATGCGACGAACTCGAACGCGAGACGGTGGCGGAGTTCTACCAGCGCTGTTTCGACGAGGAACTGCCCGAAAGTGCGGCCGCGATGAGCCTCGGCTGATGTGCTGATGTGACCGGTATGATGTAACGGGGCGCGCTCGACCGCCCGTCGCGGGGCCGGGTCGGGACTGGCCTTGGGCGGACGTTCGGGTCTTGCTCCGGCAGCCCTTGGCGAAACACGCCCCGGACTTGATCCGGGGCCCCGATCCACCCCGAGTGCCAAGCCTGTCGAGGTCCCGGGTCAAGCCCGGGACGCTAGTTACTCGGGGTCGGGGCGCGCAGCATCAACGTCCGCTCAAGCCCACAACCCGCTATCGGTCTCGCCCGACCCCGCGTCCGGCGCCGTCGACCGGCGCGGAACCGCCGGAACCGCTTGCAGGGCAGGGGCGGCCCGGGCTATGCCCCGGGGCGGTCGGGCGGTTAGCTCAGTTGGTAGAGCGCTTCGTTTACACCGAAGATGTCGGGGGTTCGAGCCCCTCACCGCCCACCATCTCAGACAGCCCGGCGGCAGGGCTGCCGGGCCGAGGCGGCCGGGAAGGGACGAAGGCGTGGCATACCGGCTCTTGTCGATCTCCAGCGGCCACGGCGAGGACAACCACGCCTCCTACATCATCCGCGCCCTGAGGGAGCGGCGCTCGGAGATAGAGATTTCGGCCGTTCCGGTTTCGGGTCTCGGGCGGGACTACAGCCGGCTCGGCGTGCCGATCGTGGGGCCGACGAAAGTGATGCCGTCGGGGGGGTTCTTCTACCAGCAGAAAGGGGCGATCTGGGACGATATCCGCGCCGGGCTGATCGGGCTGACACTCGGCCAGATCCTCGCCGTGCGTCGGGCGGCCCGGCGCCATGACGGGGTGCTCGCGGTCGGGGATGTGGTGTCCCAGACCCTCGCCTGGCTCTCCGGGCTGCCCTGGGTCGGGTTCATCTCGCCGCTTTCCGCGCTGCAAAGGGGCCGGGTCCCGTTGAGCGAACCCCTGCCGAGAGTGCTGGCCTCGCAGCGTTGCTGGACGATCGCCACGAAAGACCCGGTATCGGCCCGGGACCTTCGGGACCGCGGCTTCGCCCATGCCCGGGTCGGCGGAATGGTGGCGGTCGACTGGCTGAAGCCCGGGGGCCGCGACCTTGAGGTGCCCCGGGGCGCGCGGGTGGTCGCGGTGCTTCCAGGCTCGCGGCCGCCCGAGGCCACGCGCAATCTCGGCCTTTTGTTGCACTTCATCCGCGCCGCCGAACGCGCGGCCAGGGGGGCGCCGCCTTTGGCCTGGCGGGCGGCCCTGGTGGCGGCGGTCCGCGCCGAGGTGCCGGCTCTTGCCGCATCGGAAGGGTGGAACTGGGACGGCGCCTGGCTGTCCGACCCCGAGACCGGGGCGCAGGTCTTCTGCCCCGACGACGCCTTCGCCGACATCGTCCATGCCGCCGAGGCCGGGGTCGGCCTTGCCGGTCTCGCGCTGGAACAGGTGGCGGCCGCCGGCAAGCCGATCCTCCAGTTCCCCGGCGAGGGTCCCCAGTTCATCCCGCGCTTCGTGCGGCGCCAGGAACGGCTTCTGGGCGAGCTTGCCCATACGGTGTCGATGGAGGTGCCGGGCCCGGAGGCGTTCGACACCGGCGCGGCGACGCTCTTGCGGCTCCTCGACGACCCCGAGACGCCGCGCCGCTTCGGGGCCTATGCCGCGGCGCGGTTCTGCCCCGAGGGTGCGTCCTACCGGATCGCCGATATGGTGCTCGCGATGCTCGACGGGGCGGCGGCGGGCCGTCCGCGCCGGCCGGGCACACAGGACATGTTGGAAAAAGTGGAATAGTATCTCAAGAACAACGCCTCATGTTCGCACACGAACATGAAAGGAGGATTGCCATGAGCTGGAACCCCGCTCTCGACCCCGAGTGCCCGATGGGCGACGCGGTCGATGCCATCGACACCGTGATCATCCCCCGCGCCCGCGACCTGGGCGGTTTCGAGGTCCGCCGTGCCCTGCCGGCGCCGCGCCGCCAGATGGTGGGCCCGTTCATCTTCTTCGACCAGATGGGTCCGGCGGAGTTTCTGCCGACGAAGGGTATGGACGTGCGCCCGCACCCTCATATCGGGCTGGCGACGATCAGCTATCTCTACCGCGGCCGGATGCATCACCGCGACAGTCTCGGCACGGATGCCTGGATCGAGCCGGGCGCGGTGAACTGGATGGTCGCCGGCCACGGCATCACCCATTCCGAGCGTACCGACGATGCAACGCAGGCCGGGCCGATGCCGTTTTTCGGGATCCAGACCTGGGTCGCCCTGCCGAAGGACCATGAGGACCGGCCGGCGGAATTCGAACATGCCGCGAAGGACGCGCTGCCGTTCATGGAGGGCGAGGGCAAATCCGTGCGGCTGATCCTCGGTTCGGCCTATGGCGAGACCGCGCCGGTGAAGACGGCTTCGGAGATGTTCTATGCCGATGCGGTGCTGGAGCCCGGCGCCCATCTGCCGTTGCCCGACGACCATGAGGATCGGGGCGTTTACGTCGTCGAAGGCGATGTCGACGTGGCTGGCGCGACCTATCCGGCTGGTCAGATGTTCGTCTTCCGCCCTAGCGACCGGGTGGGTCTGACCGCCGGGTCGGCCGGTGCCCGGGTGATGCTGCTGGGCGGCGAGACCCTCGAAGGGCCGCGCTACATCTGGTGGAACTTCGTGGCCTCCTCGAAGGAGCGCATCGAGACGGCCAAGGAGGAATGGCGCCGGGAAGCCTGGGGACAGGACCGGTTCACCCTGCCGCCGGGGGACGACGCGGAGTTCATCCCGCTGCCGGAGCGGTAGGACGGGAGGCCAAGAGGTTGAACGGCGCGGGGGCCCGTTTCGGTTTCGGGCGGAACTTCGTTTTGCAGCCGCGACCTGAAGACCCTCCCGTCCCGGGCTTGACCCGGGACCTCGACGGACCGGGCGCCCCGACGGATCGGGGCCCCGGATCAGGTCCGGGGCGGGTTTCGCATTTGCCCGCCCCGGGGCAATGTCCGAAACCACCGCTTCGGGCAAACATCCGACCCTCTTCGCGTCCTGCGGTCGGCATCCATCTCCACGACCGGAGACGGCCCCCGGCGCCAAAGGCGCCGGGGGATGGACATCAGCGGTTCTCGATCGCGCTGCGCACGCTGTCGCGGGCATCCGACGCCGCGGCCTGGACCGTCTCGGTATCGCCGGTCTCCCGGGCCGCCTCGACCTCTGCGCGGCTTGTCTCGACTGTCTCGTTGAACTCGTCGGAGCGCTGATCGGCGTCCGCGCTGGCGGTGTCGAGATCATCTTCGAGCGTGCCGTCTTCCACGGCGTCGTTCCGCGCCGTGTTGCGGTCATTGTAGGTGGCGACATGGTCGTCGATCTCGGCCACCTGGGAGGCGGTCAGGTCGTCATTGCCGTAATCGACCACCGAGAGGGTCCCGTCGTCGTCGCGGGTGAGCGTGGCTTCGTAGCGTTCGCCATCGACGACGTAAGGCACGGTGTAGGTGTCTGCGACGGCCGGGGCCGCGAGGCTCGCCGAGAGCGCCAGCGCAAGTAAGGGGAGGGAGATTGTGCGTTGCATGTTTGCTGTCCGGTTGTGACTGGAGACCCTGATATTGGGGCGCCCGGGCGGCGCTCAACGGGGAGCGGGCCGGTCTTTCGGGACCGGGCCGTCCGGCACTGGATTCCTCGGCAGGTTCCCGCTGTTAGACACCGCTGTCAGCAAATTTTCGCCCGGAGGAGGAAAATCGACACACGATGGCGGATGCTCGAAAGGCGGCCGACGATTTCTGCCGGCGCGCGGCGGCTTGCGCTTGACGCGTCTTCTGGGGGCGCCTATTACCCCCGTCACGCCGGGCCTGCCCCGGCCTGCGCGGTTGTAGCTCAGTTGGTTAGAGTACCGGCCTGTCACGCCGGGGGTCGCGGGTTCGAGCCCCGTCAACCGCGCCACTTCTTCCCCAGTCTGCAATCCTCTTGCCCGGCATTTTCCGTAGCGGGTCCGTGTGCCTCGGCGCTGCGCGCAGCCCGAGCACGGGCCTGGGTGGATCGGACCCGCGGAGCCGGCATTCAACCGGCGATCTCGGCAAAGAACCGGGCCCAGGACCGGGCGCCTTTGCGGAAGCTCCGCAGATCGTACTTTTCGTTCGGCGAATGGATCCGGTCGTCGTCGAGGGCAAATCCCATCAGCACCGAGTTGAGCCCCAGATGGCTCTGAAACAGCCCCGCCACCGGGATCGACCCACCGCCGCCGACGAACACCGACGGGTGCGGCCATTCGGCATCGAGGGCCGCCCGGGCGGCGGTGAAGGCCGGGTGGGCGGTGTCCATCACCGAGGCCGCCCCGGCCCCGTGATCGGCAAAGCGTGCCTCGACATCCGGCGGCAGGCGGTCGGCCACATGGGCGCGGAACGCGGCGCGAACCGCTTCGGGGTCCTGCGCGCCGACGAGGCGGAAGCTCACCTTGGCGCTGGCCTCGGCCGGAAGCACGGTCTTGAACCCCGGGCCTGCATAGCCGCCCGTCATCCCGTTGATCTCCGCCGTGGGCCGGGCCCAGACCATTTCGAGGAGGCTGCGGCCGGTTTCCCCGGCGGGGTGGGACAGCCCGACCTCGCCGAGAAGCTCCGCCGCGCCGATGCCGAGGCTGTCCCAGCCCGCGAGCACGTCGGCCGGCGTTTCGGGCACCCCGTCGTAGAACCCCGGCAGCGTCACCCGCCCGGTCGCGTCGTGGAGATCGGCGAGGATGCGCGCAAGGACCCGATTGGGATTGGCCGCGACCCCGCCATAGGTGCCCGAATGGAGGTCGCGGGTCGCCGCCCGGAGCGTGACCTCCTCGCCGACAAGCCCCCGAAGCTGGGTGCAGATCGCCGGGCGGTCGGGGCCCGCGAGCGTCGTGTCGCAGATGAGCGCGATGTCGGCCGCCGCGAGCCGCTCGCGGTGGCGTTCCAGAAACGGCACCAGCGAGGGCGACCCCGATTCCTCCTCGCCTTCGAGAAACACCGTGATCCGGCAGGGCGGGGCCCCGTGGACCCCGACCCAGGCTCTGAGCGCCTCGAGAAAGGTCATCACCTGGCCCTTGTCGTCGGAGGTGCCACGGCCCCGCAGCACCGGGCCGGAGCCCGTGTCCTCGACCGCCGGGTCGAACGGGTCGCGGTCCCACAGCTCCAGCGGGTCCACGGGCTGGACGTCGTAGTGGCCGTAGAAGAGAAGATGCGGACTGCCCGCGCCGATCTCGCCCAGAACCATCGGATGGCCCTCGGTCTCGACGAGACCGGCCGTCGCTCCGATGGCGCAGAGGTCGGCGGCCAGCCAGTCGGCGGCGCGGCGGACATCGGCACCATAATCGGGGTCGGTGGAAATTGAGGGGATGCGCACAAGCTCCATCAGGCGCGCGAGGGCGGCGTCTTCGTCGGCGGCAAGGCGGTCGAGAACGGGGTCGGGGCTCATCGGCGTGCTCCTGTTACGCCCCCCACGGGCTATCAGGGCGGCGGGCGAAGTCCAATGGTAGCACTCTGTCGGCGACCGTGATTTATAGCGGGTCGACAGAGGGGGCGGGGCGATGCGGGTTTTCCTTTCCACATTGATGGCGGTCTTCGCCGCGTCGGCGCTGGCCGCCGAGCCGGTGACGGGCCGCGTTGCGACCGGACTTTTGTTCGAACCCGGAACGAGCCGGGTTATCACGTCGTCGCGGCTCGACAGCCGGGGTCAGGCGATGATCCGCGTCATGGTGCCGCTGATGGAACAGCAGCTCGGCCGCAAGCTCGACTATTACGGTGCCATCGCGATGTCTCCCGACGAGGGGTTTCAGTCGGACGCGTCGCAATCGGCGCTCAACTACCACAGCGTGGCCGCCGCCGATGCCGCAGCCCTTGCGGCCTGCAACGCCAACCGCAGATCGGGCACCCGGCCCTGCATTCTGGCCGCGCGGATCGTGCCGGAGAGCTATGCCGAGCGCCCCTTGACGCTTTCGACGAACGCCACCGCCGCCGTCCGCGAGGTCTATGCCCGGGCCCGGTCGCCCAAGGCCGTGGCCGCCTCAGCCTCCACCGGCGCCTACGGGGTCGGCCGGCCCGACGCTGCGCTCGCGACCTGCCGCCGGGGAGCGGCCGGCGCAAACGATTGTGAAATCGTTATCGCGGATTGATGTGGATCAGAGCGGCAATTTGTAGCCTCGCCAATCTGACAGGCGCGACCTAGCTACGCCGGTACCAGACGAAAAGGAGCCCCCCGGGGTGAATTACGACGACGCACTGACCGCCGCGATCCAGCGCCTGCACGACGAGGGCCGGTACCGCACCTTCATCGACATCGAGCGCGAGAAGGGGGCGTTCCCCCATGCGGTCTGGCGCCGGCCCGACGGCACGACGCGGCCCGTGACGGTCTGGTGCGGCAACGATTATCTCGGCATGGGCCAGCACCCGGCGGTGCTCGCCGCCATGCACGAGGCTCTCGACGCGACCGGTGCGGGCTCGGGCGGGACGCGCAATATCTCCGGCACCACGGTCTATCACAACCGGCTGGAAGCCGAGCTTGCGGACCTGCACCGCAAGAAAAGCGCGCTTCTCTTCACCTCGGCCTACATCGCCAACGACGCGACGCTGTCGACGCTGCCGAAGCTCTTTCCCGGCCTCATCATCTATTCCGACGCCCTGAACCACGCCTCGATGATCGAGGGCATTCGCCGCAACGGCGGCGCAAAGCGCGTGTTCCGGCACAACGACGTCGCCCATCTGCGCGCACTTCTCGAAGCCGACGACCCGGCCGCGCCGAAGCTCATCGCCTTCGAAAGCGTCTATTCGATGGACGGCGACATCGCCCCCATCGAGGCGATCTGCGATCTCGCCCGGGAATTCGGCGCTCTGACCTATCTCGACGAGGTGCACGCGGTCGGCATGTACGGGCCGCGCGGCGGCGGCGTCGCCGAGCGGGACGGTCTGATGGGCCGGATCGACATCGTCAATGGGACGCTTGCGAAGGCTTACGGGGTGATGGGCGGCTATATCGCGGCAAGCGCGAAGATGTGCGATGCGATAAGGTCATATGCGCCGGGCTTCATCTTCACCACCTCGCTTCCGCCGGCGGTGGCGGCCGGTGCCGCGGCCTCGGTGGCGCATCTCAAGACCGACGGCACGATGCGCAAACGGCACCAGACCCAGGCGGCGATCCTGAAAACGCGGTTCCGGGCCATCGGTGTGCCGTTCATCGACCACGGCACCCATATCATCCCGGTGGTGGTCGGCGATCCGGTTCACACCAAACTGATCTCGGACATGCTCCTCGAAGACCACGGCATCTATGTCCAGCCGATCAACTTCCCGACCGTTCCGCGCGGCACCGAACGGTTGCGGTTCACGCCGTCGCCCGTGCACGGACCCGGGGAGATTGATGCATTGGTGGGCGCGATGGACGAACTTTGGTCGCATTGTGCGCTTAATCGCGCCGAGCTTTCCGCGTAAACAATCCACAGGATGTGCACATTCCTTGGGGGTGTGGTAACCAACTAAGGGTATGTCGGGTAGGCGATTCTTCGTCTTTCCGGTTAGGGGACAGGCTTGCGACGCCAGGGCAGGGCATGACCGTGCATGATGCCGAAAAGGGTGACTCGCCGTCGAAGCTGAAAGGCTTCGACGATTTCGAGTTGCGCCTTGGCGACATCATGCGGGGCGAGCGTGCGACGCTGGGAAAGTCGCTGCTCGACGTTCAGCGCGAGCTAAAGATCAAGGCCACCTATATCGCGGCCATCGAAAACTCCGACCCGACGGCGTTCGAAACGCCCGGCTTCATCGCCGGTTACGTCCGGTCCTACGCCCGCTATCTCGGGCTCGACGCGGAGTGGGCCTATAAGACGTTCTGCGAGGAAGGCAATTTCCAGACCGCCCATGGAATGTCGGCGGAGGCTTCGGTCCGGCGGCCCCGGCGCGAGGCGCAATCGGCCGCCGCCGTCACCGGGCCGCGGGATCCGTTCACCGAGCCCTCGGTCTCGTTCGTCCCTTCGAAGCAGAAATCCTATTCCGGGATCGAGCCCCGGGCGGTGGGCTCCGTCTTCGTTTTGCTGCTCCTGATCGGCGGCATCGGCTATGGCGGCTGGTCGGTGCTCCAGGAGGTCCAGAAGGTCCGCTTCACGCCGGTGGAGCAGGCGCCTACGGTGGTCGCCGATATCGAGACCTTCGAGGGCGGGTCGGCGGAGTTCAGCGGCGCCCCCGCTGCCGAGGCGGCAGGTGCGCCGACGGTCGAGGCCTTCGATCGTCTTTACCGGCCCCAGGCGCTCGACGTGCCGGTGCTCGTGGCCCGCGACGGGCCGATCGCAACGCTCGACCCCTCGCGGGTCGGCACACTCGCTCCGGACCCCGGGGAGGGGCTCGTCACCGCGCGCCTGGCGCCTGAACCGCCCGCGCCGGAGCCGGTTTATGGCGACAGCCTCGTGATGGCCGAGATCGCGCCGGAAGACATCTTGCCGCAACCGGGCGCGCCCGGGGAGGCCCCGGCGGTGCAGGTTCTCGACGATGCCTCGCCCGAAGTCGTGCTCTTCGCGGTGCGCCCGGCCTGGGTCCGCGTCCGGGCCGCCGACGGGTCGGTGATCTTCGAAAAGATCCTCGATCCGGGCGAGGAGTTCACCGTACCTCTCACCGAAACTCCGCCGACGCTGAGGGCCGGAAATGCCCAATCGGTGTTCTTCCGGGTCAATGGCGTGACCTACGGGCCCGCCGGCGGCAATACCTCGGTGGTGAGCAATGTCGCGCTCGGCGAGGACGAGTTGACCGGCGCCTACGGCGTGGCCGATCTCAGCCGCGACGAGGACCTTGCCCGCTACGTCGATCTGTCGGGTGGCGCGGCACAATAACCTGCCGCACCGCGTTGCGCGCCGCGGATGTGCCGCCTAGATTACGGGGCGGCACCGACCGGCTGAAGAGGACCCTGCGATGTCGCTCAATCCCGTTCGCCCCTGGCGTAACATCTACCGCCGGGCGTCCCGCCAGATCATGGTCGGCAACGTCCCTGTGGGCGGGGATGCTCCGATCAGCGTCCAGACGATGACGAACACCGAGACGACCGACGTCAGGGGCACCGTCGCCCAGGTCCAGGCCGCCGCCGCGGCCGGGGCCGACATCGTCCGCGTCTCCACACCCGACGAAGCCTCGACCCGGGCGCTCGGGGAAATCGCCCGCGAAAGCCCGGTGCCCATCGTGGCCGACATCCATTTTCATTACAAACGCGCCATCGAGGCCGCCGAGGCCGGGGCGGCTTGCCTCAGGATCAACCCCGGCAACATCGGCGATGAGGCCCGGGTGCGCGAGGTCGTCAAAGCGGCAAAGGACCATGGCTGTTCGATCCGGATCGGCGTCAATGCCGGGTCGCTCGAAAAGGACCTTCTGGAAAAATACGGCGAGCCCTGCCCCGAAGCGATGGTCGAAAGCGGGCTCGACCATATCAAGCTTTTGCAGGACAACGACTTCCACGAGTTCAAGATCTCGGCCAAGGCCTCCGACGTGTTCCTCGCCGCCGCCGCCTATCAGGCGCTGGCCGAGGCGACCGACGCGCCGATCCATCTCGGCATCACCGAGGCCGGCAGTCTCAACGCGGGCACGGTGAAATCCGCCATCGGCCTCGGCAACCTACTCTGGATGGGGATCGGCGACACGATCCGGGTCTCGCTCTCGGCCGATCCCGTCGAAGAGGTCCGGGTGGGCTACGAAATCCTCAAATCGCTGGGGCTCAGGCACCGGGGTGTGAACATCATCTCCTGCCCGTCCTGCGCCCGACAGGGGTTCGACGTCATCAAGACGGTTGAAATCCTCGAAGAGCGGCTCGAACACATCAAGACCCCGATGAGCCTGTCGATCATCGGCTGTGTGGTGAACGGGCCGGGCGAGGCGCTGATGACCGATATCGGCTTCACCGGCGGCGGCGCAGGGGCCGGCATGGTCTATCTCGCCGGCAAGCAGTCGCACAAACTCTCCAACGACGAGATGATCGAGCATATCGTGGAGCAGGTCGAGAAGAAGGCCGCCGCACTTGACGCCGAACGGGCCGCCGCCGACCAGGCGGCCGAATAGGGCGCCCTCGGGCGGCGGGGGCTTCTTTGTTCCAGAAATACTCAATCCACCCCGGCGGGTCCGGCGCGCCCGCAATTCCCTTGCGCGACGGCCGCACTATGTATTGGTACGAACCAAACACCCGCGGAGCCGCCATGCTCAGAGCCATCGCACTACTCCTCCTGGCCCTCGCCACGCCGCTCGCCGCCGCCCCGGTGGATTACCGGCTCGATACCGATGGGTCCCGGGTGCAATACCGCGTGGCCTTCGGCACCGACGAAATCTTCGGCGTGATGCCCGTCGAGGACGCCGCCGTTGCCCTCGATTTCGCGATGGCCAGCAATTCGAGCGTCTCGGTGACGATGAACGCCGCCGGCGCCACCGCGAATTTTCCCTTCGCGGCCCAGGCGCTCAAGGGTCCGAGCGTGCTCGACACCGGCACCCATCCCGACATCACGTTCTCGACCACCGCGTTCCGCGCCAGCGGCAACGATGCCGAGGTCGACGGGCTCATCACGATCCGCGGCGTCACCCGCCCGATCACGCTCCGGGGCGGGCTGTTCCGCGAGCGCGGCCAGGAACCCGGCGACCGGTCGGAGCTTCTGGTGCGGCTCACCGGTGCGGTCCAGCGCAGCGACTTCGGCGCCGACGGCTTTTCGGACATGGTGGGCGACCGGGTCGAGATCGAGGTGCTCGCCCGGATCCTCCGGGACGAATGAGCGCGGCGAACGACACCGACGGCTTCGGCTGGGTCAGCCGCACCATCCACTGGGCGATGGCGCTCGGTGTGATCGGTGCGCTCGGCTTCGGCACCTACATCGCGCGGATGGAGGTGAACCTCTCCAACCTCTGGATGTTCGCCGCCCACAAGACGGTCGGGATCACGCTTCTGGCGCTTCTGGTGCTCCGGGTCGTCTGGCACCTCGTTTCCCGGCCACCCGAGCCCCTGCCGGCGGCGCCGTGGAAGTCCGCCGTCGCGCGCTGGGCCCACCGGGCCTTTTACCTTTTACTGCTCGCCGTCCCGCTGTCGGGCTGGGTGGCGTCCTCGGCCACGGGCATCGATACGGTGGTCTTCGGCCGCTGGACCCTGCCCGCCATCGCCCCGGCCTCCGAAGCCTGGGAGGAGGCGGGTTTCGCGGTGCATTCGGTGCTCACGAAACTTCTGGCGCTTCTGATCCTGTTGCACATCGCCGGGGCCGTTACCCGGCGCGACGGCACCTTGCGGCGGATGATCGCGGGGCGCGCGGCCTGAGGCCCCGTTCCGCGCCCCCTGGCAAGGCCTCAAGGGCTGGATCGGCCTGGTTTGAACCCTAGAAGGTGCGTTTTGGCCTTGAGCGGACGTTTGGGTCAGCGCTAAAGCAACCAAACGAACACCCGTCCCGGGCTTGACCCGGGACCTCGACAGGCTTGGCACTCCGGCGGATCGAGGCCCCGGATCAAGTCCGAGGCGTGTTTCGCCGACGGCTACCGGAGCAAGAAGACCCAAACGTCCGCTCAAGGCCAAGAAAAACAAACCAGCCGCCGCACCCGACCCCGTCCGGTTCTACCCCTCCCGGGCCTCGGCAACGACGCTTTGCATTCCCTCAAGCGGCAAAAACCCCCGCAGAAGCTGCTCGCCGACGACGAAGCTTGGCGTCCCGTTGATCTCCATCGCCCGGGCAAGGGCGCGGTTTTCCTCGATGATCGCGGTGATCTCGGGGGCGTTCATCGCGGCAAGGAGCGGGGCGGGTTCCAGCCCCTCGGCCTCCGCGACCCCGGCCAGGGCCTCTTCGGAGACATTCGCGCGAAGCTCCATCAGCGCGTCATGCACCCGCTTGTAGGCCCCGTCGCCATGGGCCGCCTTCACCGCAAGCGCAAAGCGCGACGCCAGAACCGACTGCTCGCCGAGGATCGGGAACTCCTTGACGACGAGGCGGATGTTCCCGTCGGTTTCAAGAAGTTCCCCGATCACCGGATGGGCCCGACGGCAGAATCCGCAGCGATAGTCGAGGAATTCGACGATGGTGACATCGCCGTCGGGGTTGCCGCCCACCCAGGAATGACCGTCGTCAAAAAGTGCCGCTGCGTTGGCGGCGATCATGGCGGCGTCGTTCGCTGCCTGTCCCTCGGCTTCGCGGGCGTCGAGCACCGCTATCGCTTCGACGAGGATCTCGGGGTTCTCGAGCAGATACGCCCTGATTTCCGACCGGAATGCCTCACGCTCCGCCGGCGTCATGGCGTCGATGTCGAATGCAGCCGCCTGCGTCGCGGCGAGCGTCAGCAGCAGGGCGAGAATGCGGATCATGTCGGGGCTCCTCGGGCTCGGTCGGGGAACTCTCACCCGGCGGGCCGGGCCGCGCAAGGGGCGAGCCGTCATTGTGACCGGCAAGGTGCGTTGACCCGCCGGCCCGGCGGTGGCAGGCAGCGTCCATGCGTCTTTCGAACCGCTCCGACATCGACCCCTTCCTGGTGATGGATGTCGTCGAGGCCGCACGGTCCGCGGAGGCCGCCGGCCGCAGGATCATCCATATGGAAGTCGGCCAGCCCGGCACACCGGCGCCGGCGGGCGCCAGGGCGGCGCTGGCGCGCGCCATGGAGACCGGCGCGCTCGGCTACACCACCTCTCTGGGGCTTCCCGACCTGCGCGCCCGCATTGCAAAGCTCTATGCCGAGCGCCACGGGCGCGACATCGACCCCGCCCGCGTGATCGTCACCGCCGGCGCGTCGGGCGCGTTTCTCCTCGCCTTTTCGGCCTTCTTCGATGCCGGCGACCGCGTCGCGATGGGGCTTCCGGGCTACCCGTCCTATCGCCAGATCCTCACGGCGATGTCGCTGCGGCCCGTCGGACTGCCCACCGGCGCCGAAACCCGGTTCCAGCCGGTCCCGGAGATGCTGGGGGCCGATCTCGCCGGCGTGATCGTCGCCAGCCCCGGCAATCCCACCGGCACGATGCTCGACCGCGAGGCGCTCGGCGCCCTCATCGCGCGGGCAGGCGAGGTCGGCGCCACCTTCATCTCCGACGAGATCTATCACGGGCTCGATTTCGGCCGGCCGTCGGTGTCGGCCCTGGAGATCGTCGACGATGTCGTCGTCGTCAATTCGTTCTCGAAATACTTCTCGATGACCGGCTGGCGGGTGGGCTGGATGGTGGTGCCGGACGGCGCCGTCCGCGCCGTCGAGCGGCTGGCGCAGAACATGTTCATCTGCGCGCCCCATGCGTCGCAGATCGCGGCCCTGGCCGCGTTCGACTGCGCCGAAGAGCTGGAGGCCAACCGCGCGGTCTACGCCCGGAACCGTCATCTGATGCTCGAGGGTCTGCCGAAGGCGGGGTTCGACCGGATCGCGCCGCCCGACGGCGCCTTCTACGTCTATGCCGATGTGACGGACCTCACCGACGACAGCGTCGCTTTCGCCGCCGAGATCCTCGACCGGGCAGGGGTCGCAGTGACGCCGGGGGTCGATTTCGACCCTGTCCGGGGGCGCCGGACCTTGCGGTTCTCCTACGCCGCGGCGACCGCCGAGATCGAGGAGGGCATCGCCCGGCTCGCCGCCTTCACCGCCGCAAGGTAAGGCTTCCGCGCACGGCGGGCCCGGGCTATAGTGCCGGCAGAGACCCCGAAAACGGGCACCGAGCAGATGATCCGACTTCTGACGTCTTTGACGGCCTGTTTCTGGGCCGCCTTGTCGGCGCCGGGCGTGGCCGACGACCTCTCGGCCCTCGCCCGGCTCGAAGCCGAGGGCTCTGCGGTTATCGACACCGCGGAGGGAACCGAGGTGACGCTGGCCCTTACCCAGCCGGTCCCCTGGCGCCTCTTCACGGTCGACGGGCCGCCGCGCCTCGTCCTCGACTTCCGCTCGATCACGCAGTTTGCCGATGTCGCGGTGACGTCGACCCTGGCATCGGGGCCCGATATCGGCCTTTCGGCAGACGGCTGGAGCCGACTGGTCTTCGCCTTGTCCGAGCCCGCTGCCGTCGGGACGGCGGCCATGGCGCGCCGGGACGACGGCGGCGCGCTGGTGTCGCTCCGGCTCCACCCGACCGACGCCGCGACGTTCCGCGAAACGGCGCGTGTTCTGCCGGAGGCGGCCGGCGCGGAGCGGCAGGGCGACAAGTCGCGCCCCGTCGTGGTGCTCGACCCCGGCCATGGCGGGATCGACCCCGGCGCCGAGGCCGGGGGGCTCAACGAGAAGACCCTGATGCTGGCTTTCGCCCGGGAACTCGAAGAGACGATCATCCGGGGCGGTCTGTTCGATGTCGCTCTCACGCGGGACGCCGACGAGTTTGTCCCGCTCGAAACCCGGATCAGCCGCGCGCGGGCCGCAGGCGCGGACGTGTTTCTGTCGCTCCATGCCGACGAACTCCCCGAAGGCGCAGGCGCGGCCTCGGGCATTACCGTCTACACGCTGGCCGAGACGGCCAGCGACGCTGCCAGCCGGCGACTGGCCGAGCGCCACGACAAGAACGATCTCCTGACCGGGGTGAGCGCCACGGGGCCGGGCGACGAGATCGCCCTGGTGCTGATGGACATCGCGCGCACCGACACCACGCCCCGGAGCGCGGCGCTGGCGGCGACGCTGAAAAGCGCCTTTCGCGCCGAAGACCTCGCCCTCGTCGGGCGGCCGCTCCGCTCGGCGGCGTTCTCGGTTCTGAAGGCGGCGGATTTCCCCTCCGCGCTCATCGAACTGGGGTTCCTCTCTTCCGAAAAGGACCGCGCGCGGCTCACCGACCCGGTCTGGCGGCAAGCGGCGGTGCGTGCCATCGAAGCCGCGCTGGTGCAATGGGCGCTCGACGACGCCGCCCAGGCGCCGCTCCGGCGGCGTTAGGCGGGCGCGCGGATGACGACAGGAGCAATTCCGCTGCCGCCCACCGGCCTTTCTTTGACCCCGGCGCCCCGATTTCCTATATCATGGCGTTCAAACGGCATGGGGCGTTCTGCGTGACACGGTTCATTCTTTCCTTCGTCGGAGCGCTCTTCAGCCTCGTCACGCTCGGGATCGTGATGATGGCGCTGTCCGTCGGGGCAGTGTTCTACGTCTACAGCCGCGATCTGCCCGATCACCAGCAACTCACCCAGTACCGACCGCCGACGATCAGCCGGATCTATTCGACCGAAGGCCGGATCATCGACGAGTTTGCCGAGGAGCGGCGCATCTACGCGCCCGCCGAGGAAATCCCCGACCTCGTCAAACAGGCCTTCATCTCAGCCGAGGACAAGAACTTCTACGAACATGCCGGCTTCGATACGCGCGGTATCGCCGCCGCCGTCGTCGATGCGGTCGAGAGCCGGTTCGAGAACGTGCGCGGCGCCTCGACGATCCCCCAGCAGGTCGCAAAGAACATGCTGGTGGGGGGGGATCTGTCGATCACCCGGAAAATCCAGGAAATCATCCTTGCCAACCGGATGGTGAATTCGCTCGACCGCGAGAAGATCCTCGAGATCTATCTCAACGAGATCTTCCTCGGCCAGAACAGCTACGGCGTCGCCGCCGCCGCCCAGACCTATTTCAACAAGACGCTCTCGGAGCTCACGATCGACGAGGCGGCCTATCTTGCGAGCTTGCCGAAGAGCCCTTCGAACCGGCACCCCGTGCGCCAGCAGGAGACGGCGCTTTTTTGGCGGAACAATACGCTGCGGGAGATGAACGAGAACGGCTACATCTCGGAAGCCGAATATGAAACGGCGCGCAACGCGCCGCTTCTGTCGGTCCAGGGCGGCGATTACGAGGCGTTTCAGGTGCAACTCCCGCCGCGGGATTACTTCACCGACGAAATCCGCCGCCAGCTTTCGCGCGACTTCGGCGAGGGCGAGTTCTTCGGCGGCGGCCTCACGGTGCGCGCCACGATGGACCCCGAAATGCAGGAGGCCGCCGGCGCCGCGCTCCGCGAAGCGCTCGAAGCCTATGACCGCGAACAGGGCGAGTACCGGGGCACCGAACTGACCGTCGAGGCGGACCTTTCCGACGAAGCGGCCTGGCGCGAGAACCTCGCCAGCCTCGATCTGCCCCGCGACATCGAGGGCTGGCTGCCGGCGGTCGTGCTCTCAACGACCGACACCGCCGCGACCATCGGCATCGAGGGCCAGCCCATCGACGACGACGGCGACTGGATCCAGGCCGCCGACCTCTCCTGGATCAGGGGCGTCTCGCGGGCCTCCGATATCCTCAGCCCTGGCGATGTCATCTACGTCACCCGGGCTGGCGGCCCCGAGGACGACCCGCGCTGGTCCTTGCGCCAGATTCCGGAGGTTCAGGGCGGCTTCATGGCGATGGACGTGAACTCGGGCCGGGTGATCGCCATCCAGGGCGGGTTCTCGTACCAGCATTCGGTCTTCAACCGCGCGACCCAGGCCACCCGGCAGCCGGGTTCGGCCTTCAAGCCCTTCGTCTATGCCGCCGCCCTCGATTCGGGCTTCTCCCCGGCGACAATCCTCATCGATGCGCCCATCGAGGTGGAGGTCGGCGGCGGTGAGGTCTGGCGGCCCCGGAACGCCTCGAACCAGTTCTATGGGCCGACGCCGCTGCGCACCGGCATCGAGTTCTCGCGCAACCTCATGACCGTGCGCCTCGCCCAGGAACTCGGGATGGACCAGGTCGCGGGCTATGCCGAACGCTTCGGCGTCTACGACCGGATGGGTCAGTTTCTCGCCAATTCGCTGGGCTCCGAGGAGACCACGCTTTACCGGATGGTCGCGGCCTATGCGATGTTCGCCAATGGCGGCGAGCGGGTGGAGCCGACCCTCGTCGACCGGGTGCAGGACCGCTGGGGGCAGACGATCTACCGCCATGACGACCGCACTTGCGTCGACTGCGGGACCCGGGCCCTCGATGGCGACTTCGCCCCCGAGATCACGTCCGACCGCAGCCGGGTGATGAACGCGGTCACCGCCTACCAGCTCACCTCGATGATGCAGGGCGTCGTCGATCGCGGTACGGCGGCCTCGGCCATCAACCTCCCCGTGCCGGCAGCCGGCAAGACCGGGACGACGAACGAGGCCCGCGACGTCTGGTTCGTGGGCTTTACCTCGAACATCGCCGCGGGCTGCTATATCGGCTACGACCGGCCCCGGCCCCTCGGGCGCGGCGCCTCGGGCGGCCGGCTCTGTGCGCCGGTATTCCAGGCGTTCATGGAAAAGGCGGTGGAGCGCTACGGCGGTGCGCCGTTCGACGTCCCCCCGGGCGGGCGGTTCATCAAGATCAACCGCTTCACCGGCGAGCGGATGCCCGACGACGCTTTTGGTCCCGACATCGTGGCGGAGTACTTCCGTACCGGCGAGGAGCCGATCTTCGGCATCACCTTCGACGGCGGCTTCGCGATGGGGGCCAACCTGCCGCTCTTCACGCCCGAGGAGATGAACGAGCTCCCCGCGGGCACGCTGGTCGAGACGGCGGACGGTCAGGTCGTCACCGTGCCGGAACAGGCCACCTTCGGCGAGCTTTCCTCCGGCGGGCTCTACTGAGCTTGCCGCCCCGGAGGGGCGTTGCTATCTAGCGCGAACCACGAAAAACAGGGGCTGAGGCTATGCGCGCCGAGGCAGAAAACGCCGCTGAGGCGATCCGGAAATCATTGAACCTCCTGGCCCGGCGAATGGATTGGGAGACGGCCGAACATCGCCTTGAGGAATTCAACGCGATGATCGAGGACCCCGGTCTTTGGGACGACCAGGAGCGGGCCCAGAAACTGATGCGCGACCGTCAGATGCTGGTCGACGCGATGGAAAGCTACACGGGCATGGCCCAGGAGCTCGACGACAATATCGAACTCATCGGGCTCGGCGAGGCCGAGGACGATGCCGAGGTGGTCGCCGAAGCCGAGGGCGCCCTGCGCGATCTGAAAGACCGGGCAGCGGCCGCCGAGATCGAGGCGCTCCTCGACGGCGAGGCCGACGGCAACGACACCTTCCTTGAAATCAACGCAGGCGCTGGGGGCACCGAAAGCTGCGACTGGGCCTCGATGCTGGCGCGGATGTACACCCGTTGGGCGGAGGCCAAGGGCTACAAGGTCGAGCTGCAATCGGAAAGCGCGGGCGACGAGGCGGGGATCAAATCGGCCGCCTACAAGATTTCGGGGCCTAACGCCTATGGCTGGCTGAAGACCGAAAGCGGCGTCCACCGGCTGGTGCGGATCAGCCCCTATGACAGTTCCGCCCGGCGGCACACGTCGTTTTCGTCGGTCTGGGTCTACCCGGTGGTCGACGACAATATCGAGATCGAGGTGAACCCCGCCGATATCCGCATCGACACGTACCGCTCCTCCGGCGCGGGCGGCCAGCACGTCAACACCACCGACTCGGCCGTGCGGATCACCCATGTCCCCACCGGTATCGTGGTGACCTCTTCGGAGAAATCCCAGCACCAGAACCGCGATATCGCCATGAAGGCGCTGAAGTCGCGGCTCTACCAGATGGAGCTCGACAAGCGCACCGCCTCGATCCAGGAAGCGCACGAGTCGAAGGGGGATGCGGGCTGGGGCAATCAGATCCGCTCCTATGTGCTCCAGCCCTACCAGATGGTGAAGGACCTGCGCACCGGCCACGAGACATCGGACACGTCGGGCGTGCTCGACGGCGATCTCGACGCCTTCATGGCCGCCACGCTGGCGATGGACAAGACCGGCAAGGGCCGCGAGGACGCCTGACCGGGGAGGGGGGCTGTCTGCCCCCCGCGCCTCGCGGCGCCCCCCCGAGAGTATTTCCCGGGAAAATGAAGGGCAGCCGGGGCGGGTTTCCACATCCCCCTCATGGCGCTCGCGGGCCGCCTTGAAAACGCCGCCCTTGAGCGGGGCGGCGGAACCGGGCAGAGTTCACCCATAAGGGCCCCGAGGGAGGAGGGCGCCATGGCCGAAACCCTGCCCGCCGCGTCGCCGCTGCCCCGGATCGGCGAGGTGACCGTGGCCGAGCTCAGCGCAGCGCTCAAAGCCGGGATCGCCGATTTCCGGGCAGCGCCCACCTACGGGCTGATCTTTTCCACGGTCTATGTGCTGGCCGGGATCGCGCTCATCGTCGTCGGTGCAGGCACGCTGACCTGGACGCTCACGCTCTCGCTCGGCTTTCCCCTCGTCGCCCCCTTCGCGGCTGTGGGGCTCTACGAGGTCTCGCGGCGGCTCGAAGCCGGAGAGCCGCTCGTGGCGGCCGAGATCTTCGGCGTCGTCGCCGCCGAGCGGCGCCGCCAGATCCCCTGGATCGGGGCGATGCTGGTGATGATCTTCCTCTTCTGGTCGTTCTTTGCCCATATGCTCTTTGCCGCCTTCGTCGGCCCCTCGGCGATGTTCGAGCCGGTCTCGCCCGCCTGGCTCTTGACGCCCGAAGGGGCGACGCACGCCGCGATCCAGATCGTCGTTGGCGGGGCGGTGGCTTTCTTCACCTTTTCGGTCACGGTCGTGTCACTGCCGCTTCTTCTCGAAAAGGAGGTGGATTTCGTCTCGGCGATGCTTTTGTCGATGCGCACGGTGGGGGCCAATCTCGGGGTGATGCTGGTCTGGGCACTCATCATCGCGGTGATACTCGTCGCGGCGATGGTGCCGATGTTCCTCGGCCTCTTCATCGCGCTGCCGGTGCTCGGTCACGCCACCTGGCACCTCTACCGCCGGGCGCTCTACGACCCGGTCTGAGGCCGGGCGATGCCCAGCCAGGCGATGAGCGCGGCGACCGCGCCGAGTGCGGCGGTGAAAAGCGCCACCGTGGTGAAGGCCAGTCCGCTCGCCTCGACATGTGCCGCGCCATCGCCGGCCGCCCCGAAGGACGCCGTGCCGCCCGCACCGGCATAGACCGCCGCCGCCAGCGCGCCCATCGCGGCGACCGCGATGAGCCCGGCGGTGCGGCTCACCGCATTGTTCACCCCCGACGCGGCACCGGCCAGTTCACCGCTCACCGCGCCCATGACGGCGGTCGACAACGGCGCGACCACGAGCGACATGCCAAGCCCGAGAAGCGCCATGGCCGGGAGGATGCCGGTCCAGAAGAGACCGGCGGGCGCCACCGCGCCCATCGCCGCGAAGGCCATCGCCGCCAGAAGGCTGCCACCGGCGATCAGCGGCCCGGGGCCCACCCTGTCGGCCAGGGCGCCGAAGCGCGACGAGAGCCCGGCGATAAAGAGCGTGAGCGGCACGAAGACGAGCGACACTTCGGCTTCGGAGATGCCCCAGGCGGTGATCGCCACCATCGGCAGGAAGAAGAGCACCGCCGAGAGCCCGAAATAGAGCGCGAAGGTGGCGAGATTGGCCGAGAGAAACGTGGCGTTCGCCCAGACCTCCATTGGCACCATCGGGTGCCGGGAGCGGCTTTCGACGAAGCCGAAAGCCACCATGAGGAAAAGCCCTGCGCCGACCATCGCCGCTTCGCGAAGCCCGATGCCGCCATCGGCCGAGATCAGCCCCCAGGAGAGAAGCCCCAGCCCCGCCACAGTGACCGCTGCGCCCGGCAGGTCGAGCCCGTGGGTCGCGTCGGCGCGCTCGGTTTCCACCCGGGTGGTGAGGATCCAGATGACGACGAGCCCGAGCGGCAGGTTGATCGCAAAGAGCCAGCGCCAGACCTCGGGGCCGCCGAGGGTCAGAAGCGCGCCGCCGAGGATCGGCCCAATGGCCGTGGTCAGCGCCGAGGCCGCCGCCCAGATGCCGATGGCGCGGCCGCGCTCGTCGGGCGGGTAGCTCCGCGAGATGATCGCCAGGGAGGCCGGCACCATGAGTGCTGCACCGATGCCCTTGACCGCCCGGGCGGGGATCATCACGTCGGGGTTGGGCGCCACCGCACAGACGAGCGAGGCGACGATGAAAACCGCGATACCGAAGATGAAGACGCGCGCGAGCCCGAACCGGTCGCCCGCCGCCCCGCCGACGAGGATCAGGCTGGCAAGGGTCAGCATGTAGGCGTTCGAGATCCAGAGCGCTTCGCCCAATGTGGCGTCGAGCGAGGCGCGCATCGCCGGCATGGCGATGGAGACGACCGTGCCGTCGATGAAGCCCAGAGCTGAGGCGAGGATCGCGGCGACGAGAATGAACTTCCGGTTCCGCGCCGCGCAGAAGTCGGGATCGAAAACGGGCACCGCCCGGTCAGGCGATGCCCGTATCGAACTCATGCCGGCCGGTGGCTCAGGAGGCCTTTTCGGCCGCCGGTGCAGAGGAGGTCGCCGTCGAGGGCGACCGCGCCGGGGCGGCTTTCGCGCCCGGGTTCAGCGGGTCTTCCTGCCGCTGCACCGAGCCTTCGAAATGGGCCCCGCTCTCGATGGCGATGGTCTTGTGGATGATGTCGCCTTCGACCCGGGCCGTCGACGTGAGCCGCACCTTGAGGCCCCGCACTTTGCCGATGATCCGACCGTTGACGACCACGTCGTCGGCGATGCACTCACCCTTGACCGTCGCCCCCTCGCCAACGGTCAGAAGATGGGCGCGGATATCGCCTTCCACGGTGCCTTCGATCTGGATGTCGCCGGAGGTTTTCATGTTGCCGGTGACGGTGAGGTCCGACGACAGCACCGAGGCCGGCGGCTTGGCCTTT
The DNA here is from genome assembly GCA_030066905.1 of Paracoccaceae bacterium. Lineage (GTDB taxonomy): Bacteria > Pseudomonadota > Alphaproteobacteria > Rhodobacterales > Rhodobacteraceae > JASJAR01. The sequence goes on from JASJAR010000020.1 coordinate 21,505, forward strand.
GGCGTCGAGGTCGGGGCGAAATCGGTCGAGGTCTTCGGTTGGTTCATCTCGGGGGCCTTTTTTGGTGTCTCTGCCTCAGCCTTGGGGGCAGGCTCGTTGATTTTGCTCTTAGAAAACATCTCTTGCAGCCTTGATGAATTTCATCGGGTTGACGGGGTCACCACTGACGCGCACCTCGTAGTGAAGATGCGTACCTGTCGAACGTCCGGTGTTCCCCATACCACCGATACGGTCACCGCGCGAGACCCTTTCCCCCACCTTCACATCGATCGTCGAGAGGTGACCGTAGCGGGTTTCAAGGCCGAACGCGTGTTTGATGTAGACGACTTTGCCGTAACCCGTGGCGTTGCCGGCCTTGGTTACCACGCCGTCGGCGGTGGTGTAGATCGGCATGCCGTGCGGCCCGGCATAGTCAACGCCGTTGTGCATCCGGCCCCAGCGCGGCCCGAACGGGCTCGTCAGCCGGTAGCTTCCCTGAAGCGGCATGCCGAACGGCGTCTGCTCGGCGGCGAGGCGATAAAGGTTCAATTCGTCCAAGCTCTGCAGGAGTTCGGCGGCCCGGAGGCTGTCGGCATCCGTGGTTTCGCCCTTGGTCGAAATCGTCAGCCCGGTGAGCGGTCCGCCCTGCCCGGAATAGGCCGCGCGCACCTGGTCGAGGATCGAATCCGTCGGCAGGCCGACATCGCCGAACATCTGATGGAGCGGGGCCATCGAGGTCGCCACCGCGTCCTCGATCTGGGTGAAGATGCGTTCGTTGCGCTCGTCGAGGAGCTGGCGTTCGAACTCCATCTCCGCAAGCCGCGTTTCCGCTTCGTCAACGAAGTGTTGCATGTCATCGCGTTCGGCGGCCGTCTCCGCGAGCGCCTGGGCGACGAGATCGAGCGCGCCGGTCGCCGCGCTGCCCTCGGCGAGGGCCGTGCCTACCGCGGTTTCGCCTTCGAGGCGCGCCTGAAGCCGCGTCGCATCGTCCCGCGCCGCGTCGCGCTCCTTCATCGTGCGGCGGAGCGTGGTCTGGATGACCTCGATGCCGGTGTCGAGCTCGCGCCGGCGCTCTTCGGTTTCCAGAAGCTTCGCCTGCATGTCGGAGACCCGTTCAAGCGCGGCGGCGAAGCGCAATTGCGCCTGGCGGGCCTCGTCGGCGGCCTCGTCGCGCTGCATCGCGATCGCGTTCAGCCGCTCCTCGTACATCTGCCGTTCCCGGTCGGCCTGCTCGCGCACATTGCCGGCGGCCACGGCATCCATCAGGAGGATCGCCGAGGCGATGATCGTCCAGCCCACGACCAGGGCCGAGCCGGAAATGGCGACGGCCTGGGTGAGCGGGGAAAGTCGGATGAAGCGGGTCTCGGTGTCGGACCGAAGAAACAGGCGTTGCTCGGGTAAAAACCGTTCGAGCCGCACGTTGAGGCGGTGAGCAAGTGGCTGTCGCAAGGTCGGTGTCCCGCGTTGTCCCCGATAGGCACATCTACCCGCCCCACACGAGCGATGCACTTGAATTTGTTAACGTTCGATTGAACGTGTCGCAACAGAATTGGACTTTTTGAGGGCATTGTTGCGGTTCCGCCAACAGATCGGCGGGAACCCGCTCAACCGGCGGCGGGTTCGGCGAGCGGCCAGTAGAAATCCGGCGGAATCCCGGCCTCTGCGCGCTTCTCGTCGTTGAAGGGCGGCTTCAGGGGGCCGTGGAAATACCGGCGCACGAGGGCGTGAAAGAGCGGCTGGGGGTCGCGGGCCTCGCGGCCGCAGAGGAAGTGAAACCATTTCGAGCCGTAGGCGACATGGCCGACCTCCTCGGCATAGATCGTCTTCAGGGCGGCAACCGCGCCGGCATCGCCAGATTTGCGGAAGACCTCGATCATCCCCGGCGTCACGTCGAGCCCGCGTGCTTCCAGCACCATCGGCACCACTGCGAGGCGGCCCAGGATGTCGCCCGCGGTGTCCTCGGCGGCGCGCCACATGCCCGCATGGGCGGGCAGGGCGCCATAATGGCTGCCGAGCACTTCAAGACAGTCCGAGACGAGGTTGAAATGCTTCGATTCTTCGTCGGCCGCCTTGACCCAATCGTCGTAGAAGCCGGGGGGCATCTCGATATGGGCGAACCGCGCGACGAGATCCCAGTGGAGATCGACCGCGTTGAGTTCGATATGTGCAACCGCGTGGAGAAGGGCGATCCGGCCCTCGGGCGTGCCCGGCCGGCGGCGCGGGACGTCGCGGGGCGACAGAAGCTCGGGACGGTCGGGCCGGGCGGGGGCATCGGGCGGGGCCGCGCGTCCGATGGGGATCGGCCGGCCGGCTTCCCGCGACGCGCGCCAGGCCGCGGCATAGGCCCGTGAAAGCGCGGTCTTTTCGCGCCCGTCGGCGGTGGAAAGCACCTCCACCGCCATCTCGGCAAGCGTCGTCACAGCGCCTTCACGGCCTCCAGCACCTCATCGACATGGCCCGGCACCTTCACCTTGCGCCAGACCTTCGCGACCGTGCCGTCGCCGGCCACAAGGAAGGTCGAGCGCTCGATGCCCATGTAGGTCTTGCCGTACATGCTCTTTTCCTTCCAGACGTCGTAGCGTTCGCAGACATCGTTCTCCTCGTCGGAGAGCAGCGTCACCCCGAGCGCATGCTTGTCGCGGAACTTGTCGAGCTTCTTCACCGGGTCCTTCGAGATCCCGAGCACCTCCGCGCCGGCGGCGGCGAATGCCTCGCCAAGCTCGGTAAAGCCGACCGCCTGCTTGGTGCAGCCCGACGTATCCGCCTTGGGGTAGAAATAGACCACGACGGGCTTTCCCTTCAGCGCCGACAGCGTCACCTCGCCGCCGCCATCCCTCGGCAATGTGAATTCCGGTGCCGCCTGGCCTTCTTCGATCATGGGTCCCACCCTTTTTGATGTGCATTCGGGCAACGTTTTAGGTCTAATGGGGCGAAGTCAAAACAATCGCGGCAACCGCGAGCCGAGCATGGACCCAGAAACGCCCGAGGAGACCGCGCCGCCGCCGCCCCATCGCAGGGGGCGGGTGGGGTTGTGGACGGTGCTCGGCGTCTTCGTGCTCTTCGGTCTGGTCGTGCTCACGGGGCTGTCGCTCACCGGCCGCACGCTCATCATTCCCGACATCGTGCGCGCCCAGCTCGAAAGCCGCCTCAACGCCGGGCTCGACGAAGGCTCGGTGCGGCTCGGTCAGATCGAACTGGCGGTGACCCGGGAGGGGCGCGCGGAGCTTCTGGTGCGCAACGTCACTATCGGCGATCCAACGGGTGCGAAACTCGCCGATCTCAACCTGCTGCGCTCGAATGTCCCGCTTGCGGCCCTGATCCGCGGCGAGGTCGTGCCGAGCGTGATCGGCCTCCGCGGCGCCCAGGTCACCATTCGTCGCGACGTCGCGGGGCGCTTCACGCTGAGCTACGGCGGCGGCGTCGAGCGCCGGGCCCGCGATATCTCCGGGATCATCGACGAGCTCGAAGCGACGCTGTCGCTGCCGTCCCTTGCCGGGATCGAAACGATCCGCGCCGATGGCCTGACGATCACGCTCGAAGACGCGCGCACCGGACGGCTCTGGCAGGCCTCGAACGCCGCCCTGCGGCTGGTGCGGCTCGACGACGGGTTGTCGATCAACGTCGTGTCGGAGATTTTCAACGGCACCGACGAACTGGCCGAGGTGCGGTTTTCGGCGCGGAGCTTCTTCGACTCCTCCCGGGCCAATCTCGGCGCGACGATCGCCGCCGTCCCGGCCTCCGATATTGCCGTTCAGGCCCCCGCATTGAGCTATCTCGGCGTGCTCGACGCGCCGATCTCCGGGGCGATCCGCACCCGGCTCGACAGCGGCGGCGCGGTGGAGGGGTTTGCGGCCACGCTCGACATCGCCAAGGGGGCGTTGCGCCCGGTCCCCGATGCCCCGGCGGTGCCCTTCGAGCGCGGCCGGGCGCATTTTACCTTCGACCCCGAGGACCAGCGGATCGCCTTTTCGGAAGTCTCGGTGCGGTCCGACGTCCTGGCGCTCACCGCCGAGGGCCAGGCCTGGCTTGGCGAGTTCGACGGCAACTGGCCGGCGACGCTGACCGGTCAGCTGACCCTCCGCGAGGCCAGGATCGACCCCGAGGGCGTGTTCGAACGCCCCGTCGCCATCGAGGACGGATCGGCCGATTTCCGGATACGCCTCGATCCGTTCTCGGTGGATGTCGGTCGGCTGTCGGCGCGGGTGGACGGGGCGCGGCTGACGGCCTCGGCGCGGGCCGGCGTCGGCGGGTCCGACTGGGATGTCGCGCTCGATGCGGGCATCGACCGGATCGACACCGACGCCGTCATCGCCCACTGGCCGACCTCGCTGGTGCCGAAAACCCGCGCCTGGCTCCGGCGCAACGTTCTCGGAGGTACGCTGACCGATATCCAGGCCGCCCTGCGCATCGCCGACGGCGCGCCGCCGATCTCGGGGCTGAGCTTCGATTTCACCGATGCCGAGGTGCGCTACCTGCCGCGGATGGCCCCGCTTTCGGGCGCCGCAGGCCGGGCCTCGCTCCACGACCACCGCTTCGTCATAGCGATCGGGGACGGGGCCCTCGCGGGCGAGGCGGGGACGGTGGATGTCGCCGGCTCGGTCTTCGCCGTGCCCGACATCCGCGACACGCCCTCGACGATCGTGCTCGATCTCCAGACCTCGGCCACGCTGCCAGCGGCCCTCGCCGTCCTCTCCGCCCCGCCGATTGCCCTTCTCAAGGACACCCGTCTGTCGCCAGGGACCTTCGCCGGCCGCGTCGATCTTTCCACCCGGATTGCGTTCGAGACCGGCCGGGACCCGACCCTGGCGGATATGGAACTCGAAGGGCGCGGCATCCTGAGCGATGTGGCGACCGACACGCTGGCCGAGGGCCGCCGTCTCGAAGCCGCGCGGCTCGATCTGGCGTTCGACAACAGCCGGGTCAGGATCGAGGGGCCAGTGGCGCTCGACGGGATCGCGGCGGATGTCGAATGGGCGCGGGCCATCGGACGCGACGCCCCGCCCGGTGGCGGGCGGGTCGCCGGCACGACCGAACTGTCGGGCGACACGCTCGCCCGGCTCGGGCTCGATCTCCCGCCGGGCAGCATCTCGGGTGCTGCCGAGGCGGAATTCGAGATCGAACTCCCCCCCGAAGACCGCCCCGTCGCCCGCCTCGCCTCAGACCTCACCGGGCTCGGCCTGGCGATCCCGGCCGTGGGCTGGGCCAAGCCCGACCCCGTGGCCGGTGAGTTCGAGGCGATCCTCCGGCTCGGGGAGCCGCCCGCGTTCGAGGCGCTCTCGCTCCGCGCGCCGGGGCTCCGGGCCGACGATATCGAGCTGCAACTGACCGAGGACCAACGGCTCGCCGGCCTCCGGGTCCCCGCCCTCCGGATCGGGGACTGGCTCGATGCGCCGGTATCGGTGGTCCCAACGGCCGGCGGCGAGACCGCGATCCAGGTGCAAGGCGGCGCCATCGACATCCGGTCGATAGACCTGGCCGGCGGTGTGGGCGGGCAGGGGGAAGGCGCGCCGGGGCCGGTGCGCCTCGAACCCGACCGGGTGATCGTCTCGGACACGATCAGCCTCAGCGGCTTTTCCGGCGAATTGCGCGGCGGGAGCGGTGCGTTCACCGCGCGGATCAACGGCCGCACCCCGATCCGGGGCAGCGTCATCCCCGTCTCCGGCGGAACGGCGATCCGCATCCTCAGCGAGGATGCCGGCGGCGTGGTCCGCGATGCGGGGTTTTTGCGCAACGCCTCGGGCGGCGCCTTCGACCTTCTGCTCTCGCCGTCCGGCCGCCCCGGCTTCTATAACGGCGAACTGCTGATCGAGGACGTGACGGTCCGCGACGCCCCCGCGCTCGCAGCCCTTCTCGATGCGATCAGCCTTGTGGGGCTTCTCGACGACGGCGGCACCGGTATCCGGTTCGACACCGTCGATGCCCGGTTCCGGCTCTCGCCGAACGGGCTGCAACTGCTGCGCTCCGCCGCCGTCGGCGCGTCGATGGGGATTTCCATGGACGGGGTCTACGATTTCCGCTCGAAACGGATCGACATGCAGGGGGTGATCTCGCCGATCTATGTGCTGAACGGCATCGGGTCGATCTTCACCCGGCGCGGCGAGGGGATCTTCGGGTTTTCGTTCCGGATGACGGGCGACGCGCGCGCGCCCCGGATCGCCATAAACCCGCTGTCGCTGCTGACCCCGGGGATGTTCCGCGAGATTTTCCGACGCCCGCCGCCCCGGGTCGACGAGGCCGCGCCGAGCCAGTAAAGCCACGTCCCATGCGGCTGTCCGATTTCGATTTCGAGCTGCCCGAGCGGCTGATCGCCACCCGCCCCGCGCGGCCACGGTCGTCGTCGCGGCTTTTGGTGGCCGAGCCGGCCGGGCTGACCGATGCGCGGTCGATCGACCTGCCGCGGTTCCTCAGGCCCGGCGACCGGCTCGTCCTTAACGACACCAAGGTCATCCCCGCGCGCCTCACCGGCTCCCGGGCCCGGACCGGGCCCGAGGGCGAGACCTCGGCGCGGATCGAGGCGACGCTGCTCGAACCGCAGCCGGGCGGGCGCTGGCAGGCGCTCCTGAAGCCGTTGAAAAAGGTCCGCGACGGCGAGGAAATCGTCTTCTCGTCCGAGCTCTCGGCGGTGGTGGAAAGCCGGGGCGAGGGGGCGGCGGTGCTGGCCTTCAACCTCGACGGAGACGATTTCGACGCGGCGCTGAGCGCCGCCGGTGCGATGCCGCTGCCCCCCTATATCGCCGGGCGCCGGCCGGCGGACGCCCAGGACCGGGAGGATTACCAGACGATCTGGGCCCGGCGCACCGGCGCCGTCGCCGCCCCCACCGCCTCGCTCCATTTCGACGAGGCGCTGATGGACGCGCTCGACGCGGCGGGGATCGCGCGGACCTACGTCACGCTCCATGTCGGCGCGGGCACCTTCCTGCCGGTGAAGGTGGACGATGTCTCCCAGCACAAGATGCACGCCGAATGGGGCGAGATCACGCCCGGGGCGGCCGCCGAGATCGAAGCCACCCGCCATGCCGGCGGCCGGATCGTCCCCATCGGCACGACGGCGATGCGGCTTCTGGAAACGGCGGCCCGGGACACCGGCAGGGTGCGGCCGTTCTCGGGCGACACCGACATCTTCATCACCCCGGGCTTCCGGTTCCGCGCCTCGGACGGGCTCATGACCAACTTCCACCTGCCGAAATCGACGCTGATGATGCTGGTCTCGGCCTTCATGGGACCGGCGCGCATCCGCGAAATCTACGCCCATGCCATCGCCTCCGAGTACCGGTTCTTCTCCTACGGGGACGCCTCGCTGTTGCTGCCCCGTTGCTGACGCTTGGCGATGATCGACCCGCGCTGAAGGCCGGTGCCGTCCGACCACCCCGTCCCGGGGCCCGGCCCGGAACCCCGACCCGCGGCGTGCGCCCCCGGGCGATGCATCTCGGGGGCGTGTATCGCTCCGCCGGGGCGCGGGGCGAGGCCGCAAGGGTGAAACGGGCCGTCACCCCGGTGGGGGGCGATCCCGCGGGTGCGTCGGAAATGGCCCCATCCTGCGCGCGGGCCATTCCCGCGCATCGCCCTCGGCCGCCCGACATCCCGCTCCAAAGACGACACCTGCCTGTCGCGAAACCGCAAGAAGATCGTCGCACCCGGCTGCTAAGGGCGGGGCGAAGGATGGGAAGGCGCGCAATGATCGGTGTCCTCGTCAATTCATGGGCGCTCTTTCTCGGGATGTTCCTGTTGATGCTCGGCAACGGGATGCAGGGGACGCTTCTTGGCATCCGGGGCGGCATCGAGGGCTTCGGCACCGTCGAGATGTCCTACGTCATGTCGGGCTACTTCGTCGGCTTCCTCGGCGGCTCCCGCCTCGCCCCGCTGATGATCCGCCGGGTCGGCCATATCCGCGTTTTCTCCGCGCTGGCCTCGCTGGTCTCGGCGGTGCTCATTCTCTACCCCACGATCACCGAGCCCTGGGCCTGGGGTATCCTGCGCATCATCTTCGGCTTTTGCTTTTCGGGCATCTACGTGACCTCCGAAAGCTGGCTCAACAATGCCGCGACCAACGAGACGCGCGGCCAGTCGCTCTCGATCTACACGATGGTGCAGATGGGCGGGATCATCCTCGCCCAGTACGTCATCCTCCTCGGCGACCCGTCGGGGTTCGTGGTCTTCATCCTGCCCTCGGTTCTGGTCTCGCTCGCCGTGGCGCCGATCCTTCTGTCGGTCACCCCGACGCCGGCTTTCGGCGGCACCAAGCCGATGTCGATCCTCGCACTTTACCGCTTCTCGCCGCTTGCCGCAGTCGGGGCGTTCATGATGGGGGGCATCTTTGCTGCGCAGTTCGGGATGTCGGCGGTCTATGGCACCGAGGCGGGGTTCACGACGGCCGAAGTCGTCACCTTCGCGTCGATGTTCTATGTTGGCGCCATCGTGTTCCAGTACCCGGTGGGCTGGCTGTCGGACCGGATGGACCGGCGGGTCCTCCTCATGGCGCTTTCGCTCGCGGCCGGCCTGGCGGCCGTCGGGGCCTACCTTCTCTCCGGCGTCTTCCCGCTGCTCCTGGCGATGACCTTCCTCGTCGGCGGCTTCGCCAACCCGATCTACCCGCTGGTGATCGCCTATCTCAACGATTATCTCGACGTCGAGGACATGGCCGCCGGCTCCGGTGCTGTGCTGTTTCTGAACGGGCTCGGCGCCATCGCCGGCCCCATCGGTGCCGGCTATCTGATGCAGCAATTCGGCACCGAGATGTTCTGGGCGTTTCTCTCCGCGCTGCTGCTGCTTCTGGCGGGCTACGGGCTGTGGCGGATGCAGCGCCGTCCGACGCCGACATCGACCGAAGAGAACGTCTCCTACGTGCCGATCACGCCGATGGGCTCGTCCGTGGCCCTCGAAGCGGCGCAGGAACAATATGTCGAAAATGTCGAAACTGCCGAAGAAACCGCGTGAGAAACGCCCCGCAAGGGGCTTCTCGCTTGTTCTGCGATGACGGATTTGTAACGGTGGCGCTGCCTGTAGGGGGTGTTTGAGGGCGAGGATTGGGCAATGGCAAAGCCGGAAGACGTGCTGGCCTATTGGCTGGACGAGATCGGGCCGGACGGCTGGTATGGGGGCGGCGCGGCGCTCGACGCCGATATCGAGGAGCGGTTCGCGGAGACCTGGCAGCGGGCGATGGACGGGGCGCTTTCGCTCTGGCTGACCTACCCTTCGGGGACGCTGGCCTACATCGTGTTGACCGACCAGTTCTCCCGCAACATGTTCCGCGACACCGCCCGGGCCTTCGCCTCGGACCATATCGCGCTGGCCGCGGCCAAGATGGCCATTGCCCGGGGCTGGGATCTCAAGATCGACGAACCCGCTCGGCAGTTCTTCTACATGCCGCTGGTGCATTCGGAATGCCTCTCCGACCAGGACCGGGCCGTCCGGCTCGTCAAGACCCGGATGCCCGACGACACCGGCGAGCAGCTTCTCCACGCCCGGGCGCATCGCGAGGTGATCCGCCGGTTCGGGCGGTTCCCGACCCGCAACGCCGCGCTGGGCCGGGCGGGAAAGTCGGGCGAACAGGCCTATCTCGACGAGGGCGGTTACGGCGCGATCGTCGACGCGCTCCGGGAGGAAGTCGCGGTCTGACGGGGTTCGCCGCGACGCCTGCACGCGGTCTCCATGGATGTCGGGGCGGCTGGACCCGCAGCGGCCGGTTTGGCCTGAAGCTGACGTTTGGGTCTTGCTCCGGCAGCCCTTGGCGCAACACGCCCCGGACGTGATCCGGGGCCCCGATCAAACGGAGCACCGAGCCTGTCGAGGTCCCGGGTCAAGCCCGGGACGGGAGGGTCTTGGGATCGGGGCGGACAACCGAACGTCCACTCCAGGCCAGACCCCGACCGCAGCGCGGTCTGACCCGCCGCTTGCCCCAGCCATGCGCTGGCCTCAGAGCGGCCTTCCGGGGCCAAGCGGGTGACACCGACCCAAGGCCATGGCAGAACCCTCCCGAACGAAAGCCGCGAGGAGGACACCGGCATGGCCGAGGCAACATTCGACACCGTCGTCATCGGAGCGGGGCCGGGGGGCTACGTGGCCGCGATCCGCGCCAGCCAGTTGGGCCAGAAGGTCGCCATCGTCGAGCGCGAGCATATGGGCGGCATCTGCCTCAACTGGGGCTGCATTCCGACCAAGGCGATGCTGCGCTCTTCGGAGGTGTTTCACCTCATGCACCGGGCGAAGGAGTTCGGGCTGAAGGCCGACGGCATCGACTACGATCTCGACGCGGTGGTCAAGCGTTCCCGGTCAGTGGCCAAACAGCTCAATTCCGGCGTCGGCCACCTGATGAAGAAGAACAAGGTCACCGTCTTCATGGGCGAGGCGACCTTGCCGTCGAAAGGCACGGTCTCGGTCAGGACCGAGAAGGGCAGCGAGACGCTGAAGGCCAAGAACATCATCCTCGCCACCGGTGCCAGGGCGCGGGAACTTCCCGGGCTCGAAGCCGACGGCAAGCGGGTCTGGACCTACAAGCACGCCCTGCAACCGCCCCATATGCCGAAGAAGCTCCTCGTCATCGGCTCAGGCGCCATCGGCATCGAGTTTGCGAGCTTTTACAACACGCTCGGGGCCGAAACGACGGTGGTCGAAGTGATGGACCGGATCCTGCCGGTGGAGGACGCCGAGATCTCCGCCTTCGCCAAAAAGGCCTTCGAGAAACAGGGGATGAAGATCCTCCAGAAAGCCACGGTAAAAAAGCTCGACCGGGCCGCCGACAAGGTCACCGCCCATATCGAAACGGGTGGGAAGACCGAGACCCTCGAGGTCGATACCGTGATTTCCGCCGTCGGTATCGTCGGCAATACCGAGGGGCTCGGCCTCGAAAAGCTCGGTGTGAAAGTGGATCGCAGCCATGTCGTGACCGACGAGTATTGCCGCACCGGGGTCGAGGGGCTTTATGCCATCGGCGACATCGCCGGCGCCCCCTGGCTCGCACATAAGGCGTCCCACGAAGGCGTCATGGTGGCCGAACTGATCGCGGGCAAGAACGATGTCCACCCCGTGAAGCCCGAGGCGATTGCCGGCTGCACCTATTGCCACCCCCAGGTGGCGAGCGTCGGCTATTCCGAGGCCAGGGCCCGCGAGTTGGGTTACGAGGTGAAGGTCGGGAAGTTTCCCTTCATCGGCAACGGCAAGGCCATCGCCCTCGGCGAGCCCGAGGGGATGGTGAAGACCGTCTTCGACGCCAAGACCGGCGAACTTCTGGGCGCTCATATGATCGGCGCCGAGGTGACCGAGCTCATCCAGGGCTATGTCGTCGGCCGCCAGCTCGAGACCACCGAGGCCGACCTCATGGAAACGGTGTTCCCGCACCCGACGCTCAGCGAAATGATGCACGAGAGCGTGCTCGACGCCTATGACCGGGTGATCCACATCTGACCCGTGGAGGGGGCGCTGCCCCCGCCCAGCCCCATGAATGCGGCTGGGCCCCCCGCGGTACTTTCCCCAAGATGAAGACCGGAGCCGGTTCCCTTTTGCCGCCTCATGCGGTTAGCCTCGACCGAGTTGTGTAGGGAGGCTTTCGGAGTACGATCATGGGACGCGGATTGAAGACACTCGCCATTGGGCTGGCCGGGCTGTGGCTGACCGTCACGCCGGCGGCGGCGGAGCAGCTGATGTTCCAGTACTACGCCATGCTGACCCCGCAGGACACCTACAATTCCCGCGGTGCGCCGCTCGGCAGCGTCTGCGCGATCGTCCAGCAAGACCGCGCCAATGTGCACAAGTTCGGCAAGCGCGACGCGGCCGATGAGGTCGATCCGTTCTTCACGAGCCCCGAGCGCCGCGCGATGATCGCGGGCAAATGCGACTACCAGCAGGGACATCACACCGTGGAGCGCATCCGCTCCCAGGTGATCGGCTTCGTTCTGGTGCGGGTCTACGGGCAGGGCGGCGGCGTCACCCGGGTGCAGATCAGCGAGGCGGCGGGGTAGGGCGAGGGGCGCCCGTTGCCAGTTCGGAAGGCGCGCCTCGTTCTTCTGTTCCAACGTCCGCCAACGGCCGGTCGGGGCGGCCCCGTCAAGTCTGTCCACCTCACCCGTAGGCCACCAGCCGGCCAAGCAGCAGCACGCCCGGCCAGAGCGCCAGGGAGAGCCACGCCGCCCGTCTCAGTGCCTTGCCCCGCGCCCGGAGGTGCCAGGCGGCGTTGAGCAAGGCCACGATCAGCAGAGCCATCTTCGCCTGAAACCAGGGGCTCGCTGCATAATCCGTCGCCTGGGTGGCAAAGAGCAGCGCCCCCGCCATTGCCGCGCCGAAGAGACCGATCCCCGCGAAGGGGCGCAGGAACGCCACCACCGCCGGTCGGTTTCTCAGGATCGCGATGTCCATCGGGATCACCGCGCCGACGAGAAGCGCGATCCCAAAGACATGCCCCGCGTTGACGAACGGATATGTCCAGCGCGAGGCCTTCAGGTGCTGGGCGAGCGCGGTGCCTTCCAGCGCGGCGGCGAGCTCGATCACACCCGGTCGGGATAGAGGATGTAGCGCATCCCGTCGATCACCAGGATTTCGGCCTTCATCACCAGACGTTCGGGGTCGGCGGCCCGCGCGCCGATCACGGTGATTTCGGTGCCCGGCGCCATCATCGCGTCGTCGAGCCCGGCGCGTTCGTTGCGCCAGGGCTGGCCGACCTCGGCGGTCCAGAGCTCGTCATTGGCCGCGATGGTCAGAAGCCCGTGGGGGTTTCCAAGCTCGGCGCTGCGGATCACGCCGCGAAGCTCGAACTTGCCCTCCGCCGTCCAGCGCCAGCCGTGGTGGGCGAGGGCCGGAAAGGCGGGAAGAGCCAGAAGACCGGCGAGCGCTGCGCGTCGGGTGAGAATCATCGGGGCCTCCTCTGCGTAGCCGACAGGAGTGAGATAGGCGTGCCGCAGCGGTCTCCAAGGGCCCGCGGTATGGTCAGACGGCGCTCCGCCGCCGCCAGACCGCCAGCGCCGCGAGTGCTGCGAGCAGGAGCGGCGCCGAGGCCGGAAGCGGGACGACGCTCATTTCCGCCGGCGCCTCCACCCGTTCAAGGAACATCGACTCGAGCGCGCTCACGGGACTGCGATAGGTCGCCGTGGCGAGCGGGTTCGGCGGTTCCTCGCCGGCGACGATGTTCGACCCGCCGGCGGTCTGCACGCAGCCGGCAAGCGCGCAGCCGAAGCCGTAGACATTGAGCGCGCCGACGAAGAAATCCGTCAGCGCCGCCGTTATGCCGTCGGCCGCGATGGTGCCGTCGAGGAAAATGTCGGGGTCGTCCTCGGTGAGCGTCAGGTCGGCAATGCTGTCGCCGCGCACGAAGAGCGAGAGGCTATGAAGGTTCCCGGCCCCGAACCGGTCGCCCGCGGACACGCCGTCGAGCGCGATAAGGCCCGACGCCGTGACGGTTTCGTCGCTCGTTGACGATGCCGAGACGGCTTCCCAATCGAACTTGAACGTGACGGTGCCGGCATGCGCCGCCGCCCCAAGCGACCCTGCACAGATCGCCGCAACAAGCGCGGAATACCTCACGACCCACCTCTTTGCAGCCCGGGCCCTCAGGCCCCCATCCTTCAAGAGACCATGATTCAGCCCCGGTCGCCAAGCGTTTTTGCCGCCGGAGGGCTGGCGCGCACCCCGTGGCGCTCCAGCCGACAGGCGGCGCAGGGACCGGGCCAAATTAATTTCCAAATGTTCCGGTAATGTTCTATAAACCCTCTGGCGCCCGCCCATCGCTCTCCTATGTTTTGCGTTCTGCCGAAGAGGACCCCATGCCCGAGCTGAAGAACATCGAAGTCCGCGGCGCGCGCGAGCACAATCTGAAGTCCATCGATGTCGACATTCCCCGGGACGAACTCGTCGTCATCACCGGGCTGTCGGGGTCGGGGAAGTCGTCGCTCGCCTTCGACACGATCTATGCCGAGGGCCAGCGCCGCTATGTCGAATCGCTCTCGGCCTATGCCCGGCAGTTCCTCGACATGATGGAAAAGCCCGATGTCGACCATATCTCGGGCCTCTCCCCGGCGATCTCCATCGAGCAGAAGACCACCTCGAAGAACCCCCGCTCGACCGTCGGCACCGTCACCGAGATTTACGACTACCTCCGGCTCCTCTTCGCCCGGGTCGGCACGCCCTATTCGCCGGCCACCGGCCAGCCCATCGAGGCCCAGCAGGTCCAGGATATGGTCGACCGCGTGATGGCCATGGAGGAGGGCACCCGCGGCTACCTCCTCGCCCCGATCATCCGCGACCGGAAGGGCGAGTACCGCAAGGAATTTCTGGAACTCAGGAAACAGGGCTTCCAGCGGGTGAAGGTCGACGGCGCCTTCCACGAGCTCGACGACCCGCCGACGCTCGACAAGAAGTTCCGCCACGACATCGACGTCGTCGTCGACCGGATCGCGGTGAAGGAGGGCATCGAGACGCGGCTGGCCGACAGCTTCCGTACCGCCCTCGATCTCGCCGACGGCATCGCCATCCTCGAAACCGTTGAGAAGGACGGCGAAGAGCCCGAGCGGATCACGTTTTCGGAAAACTTCGCCTGCCCGGTCTCGGGCTTCACCATTCCCGAGATCGAGCCGCGCCTCTTCTCCTTCAACGCCCCCTTCGGCGCCTGCCCCTCCTGCGACGGGCTCGGGGTGGAGCTCTTTTTCGACGAGCGCCTCGTCGTGCCGGACCAGAACCTCAAGATCTACGACGGTGCGCTCGCCCCCTGGCGGAAGGGCAAGTCGCCCTACTTCCTGCAAACCATCGAGGCCATCGCCAAGCATTACGAATTCAACAAGAACACCAAGTGGAAGGACCTGCCGGCCCATGTCCAGCAGGTGTTCCTCTACGGCTCGGGCGAGGAGGAAATCCTCTTCCGCTATGACGAGGGCGGCCGGGTCTACCAGGTCACCCGCGCCTTCGAAGGGGTGATTCCCAATATGGAGCGGCGCTACCGGGAGACCGATAGCTCGTGGGTCCGCGAGGAATTCGAGCGCTACCAGAACAACCGCCCCTGCGGCACCTGCCATGGCCACCGTCTGCGGCCCGAGGCGCTCGCGGTGAAGATCGGGAAAGGCGACGAGCTTCTCCATGTGGGCGAGGTCGTGCAGATGTCGATCCGCGAGGCGCACGAGTGGTGCCAGCGGGTGCCCGAGGCGCTCACGGCCCAGAAAAACGAGATCGCCCGGGCGATCCTCAAGGAAATCCGCGAACGGCTCGGGTTTCTGAACAATGTCGGGCTCGAATACCTCACGCTGTCGCGCAACGCTGGCACCCTTTCGGGCGGGGAAAGCCAGCGTATCCGGCTTGCGAGCCAGATCGGCTCCGGGCTCACCGGCGTCCTCTACGTCCTCGACGAACCCTCCATCGGCCTCCACCAGCGCGACAACGGGAGGCTCCTGACGACGCTGAAGAACCTCCGCGACCAGGGCAACACCGTGATCGTCGTCGAGCATGACGAAGAGGCGATCCGCGAGGCCGATTATGTCTTCGACATCGGCCCGGGGGCAGGGGTCCATGGCGGCCAGATCGTCGCTGAGGGCACGCCCGGGGAGATTGCGGGGAACGCCGCCTCGCTCACCGGGCAATACCTTTCGGGCTCCCGGGAGATCGCCGTGCCCGCCACCCGCCGCAAAGGCAACGGCAAGAAACTCACCGTCGTGAAAGCCACCGGCAACAACCTTCGCGAGGTCACCGCCGAGTTCCCCTTGGGCAAGTTCGTCTGCGTCACGGGCGTCTCGGGCGGCGGCAAATCCACGCTCACCATCGAGACCCTGTTCAAGACCGCCTCAATGGCGCTCAATGGCGCCCGCCAGACGCCGGCGCCCTGCGAGACCATCAAGGGGCTCGAACATCTCGACAAGGTCATCGACATCGACCAGCGGCCCATCGGCCGTACCCCGCGCTCGAACCCCGCGACCTATACCGGCGCCTTCACACCCATCCGCGACTGGTTCGCGGGGCTCCCCGAAGCCAAGGCGCGCGGCTACAAACCCGGGCGGTTTTCCTTCAACGTCAAGGGCGGGCGCTGCGAGGCCTGCCAGGGCGATGGCGTCATCAAGATCGAGATGCACTTTCTGCCCGACGTCTACGTCACCTGCGAGACCTGCAAAGGCGCCCGCTACAACCGCGAGACCCTGGAGATCAAGTTCAAGGGCAAGTCCATCGCCGACGTCTTGGACATGACCGTCGAGGATGCACAGGAGTTCTTCAAGGCGGTCCCCTCGATCCGCGAGAAGATGGACGCCCTCGTCCGCGTGGGCCTCGGCTACATCAAGGTCGGCCAGCAGGCGACGACGCTCTCGGGCGGCGAGGCGCAGCGGGTGAAGCTCTCGAAAGAACTCTCGAAACGCTCTACCGGTCGCACTTTGTACATTCTCGACGAGCCGACGACGGGTTTGCACTTCGAGGATGTTCGAAAACTGCTAGAGGTTCTCCACGAGCTCGTGGAGCAGGGCAACACGGTGATCGTGATCGAGCACAATCTCGACGTCGTCAAAACCGCCGACCACATCATCGATATCGGCCCCGAAGGCGGCGACGGCGGCGGCGAGATCGTGGCCACCGGCACGCCCGAGGAGGTGGCCGAGGTCGAACGGTCCCATACCGGGCGCTACCTCAAGGAGATGCTGAAGCCGGCTCGGGTTGCGGCGGAGTAACACCGCCTTTCGAAAGGCGGTGCCACGACCCTTCGAAGGGTCGTCCGCCCGGTCGCCGCGAAATCGCCGCAATGCGAAGGCAGGCTCCCTAAGCGAAAGGGAGGAGCCCAATGCGACGCATCCTCATGGTTCTCGTTCTCGCGGCAGCCCCCGCCGCCGCCGGTCAGCCGATATCCGAAAGCCTCGCCGAATGCGCGGTGATATACGAAAAGTCGGCCGATATCTTCGCCGACCGCGGGCGGCACGACCACAGCGAAACGCTCCTGACCTCCCGCGACGCCTTCCGCGCCGAGGCGGTGATGGTGGGCGAGAGCGAAGGCCGGGACGACCCGGTCGAATACGTGCTCGCGGTCGAGCGCGCCAAGGCCGAAAAGTGGGGGCATCTCACGCTTCTCAAACTGGCAATGAACCAGGATTTCAGGGATTGGGCCGACTACTGCCGGTCACTCGGACGCCATCGCGGCCTGCAGGTGCCGAGCTCTCGCGGTTAATTTACAAGATCGCCGAAGAGCCCCACAAGGGCGATCACCTGCAACGTCTCCCGCTCCACCCGGAGGATCGCGTCGCCCACCGGCACATAGGCCTCCCCGTCCCGGAGGTCCGGCAGATCGTAGCGCCAGCGGTCGCGGATGATCACATAGTCTTCGTCGAGCCGGTCGCCCTGCCGCCACTCCCGGGCGGTCACGCCCTGGCGCGCCAGCCCCGGCGGTACGCAGGCGAGGGATTTCTTGGCCAGACCCGGCGGGCACGGCTTGTCCGCATGTGCCACGCCGGGAAAGAGCGCGGCGGCGAGAACGGCTGCCGCGATGAGTGACGTCTTCATAGACCGGTCTCCTTGGTCGCCACCGGCGGAGCCATGGGCGTCCGCCGCACCGGACGCCCGGCGCGGCGGAACGATAGCTCTAACGGCGGAACCTGTCGAACCCGCCGAACTCGCCGCGCCGGTCGTCATTGGCGACATCGAACCGGTCGCGGTCATCGAACCGGTCTCTGGCCCGGTCCCGGTCGGCGCGGTCGCGGAAGTCGCCGCCATCGAACCGGTCCCGCGCGTCGTCGCGGTCGAACCGGTCGCGGACATCGCCGCCGTCGAACCCGCCGCGCCAATCGTCGCGTCCGCCGCGCCGGGCGATATCGTCGAACCCGCCGCGGCGGTCGAACCCGCCCCGGTTGGCGAAGGGCGGCCCGCCCCGGTCGCGCAGGACCTTGCCGGGGCCAAAGCCCGGCCCCGCGTCGCAACCCTGGATCGCGCCGAACGGGCCCGGCGCGCAGCCGAACGGCCCGGCCACGGCAGCCGTGCCGCCCCCGAGCCCCAGAGCGGCGACAAGCGCCGCTCCGCGAAGGATCTGAATCATCGAATTTGCCTCGTTTTTTTGCCGGATCGGCCCGGCGTGGGGCACATCTCAGGGATTTTGCTAACGTATCTGTCAGCAGCGGGATAGTCTGGAAAACCCGACCTCGCGCCGACGCGCGGATTGCCGCCGGTCAGGCGTCGAGCTCGACCCAGACAGGCACATGGTCTGAGGGCTTTTCGCGCCCCCGCACATCCCGCTCGATCCGCGCATCGGTGAGAAGGTCCGCCGCCTGCGGGGTCATCAGGAGATGGTCGATGCGGATACCGTCGTTCCGGTCCCAGGCGTTCGCCTGATAATCCCAGAACGAATACTGCCCCGGCGCGGGGTTTCGCGCCCGGAACGCCTCGGTGAACCCGAGATTGAGGATGCGCCGGAACGCCGCCCGGGTCTCGGGCCGGGCCAGCGCGTCGTCGCGCCACGCCTCCGGCCGGGCGGCATCCTCGTCCTGGGGGATGACGTTGTAATCGCCCGCCATCACCGCCGGGACCTCCTCGGCCAACAACGCCCGGGCCCTTGCTTCGAGCCGGGCCATCCAGGCGAGCTTGTAGTCGTATTTCGGCCCCGGCGCGGGGTTCCCGTTCGGCAGATAAAGCCCGCAGACCCGCACCGCCGCCGTCTCGCCCGTCACCGTCGCCTCGATCCAGCGCGCCTGCTCGTCGCTTTCATCCCCCGGCAGCCCCCGGGCCACATCCTCCAGGGGATACCGCGACAGGATCGCCACGCCGTTGAAGCCCTTCTGGCCATGGGTTTCGAGATTGTAGCCCCGGTCCTCGACGATCTCGCGGGGGAAGGCGTCGTCCACCGACTTGATCTCTTGCAGCACCGCCACATCGGGCTTCGCCTCATCGAGCCAGTCGCCAAGGGCCGCCGCCCGTGCCTTGATGCCGTTGATGTTGAACGTCGCGATCTTCATGGGCTGCCCCCCGGTCGCCGTTCTGACGGTGATCGATATCAAAGACAAGGGCGGCCCGACGCCCCAGTCTCGCCGCCATGGACCTCGCCTTCGTCTTTCTCACCCTCGGCGGCCTCTTTCTCGCGGGGCTTCTCGCCGACGAGGTCGGCCGCCGCACCCGGCTGCCGCGGGTCACGCTCCTTCTGGCCTGCGGGATCGCGGTGGGCGAGGCGGGCTTCGGCTGGCTGCCCGAGGCGGCGTTCGACTGGTACGGGTTCCTCTCGGTCTCCGCACTCACCATGGTCGCCTTCCTTCTCGGCGGGGCGCTGACGCGCGAGGCGCTTCTGGCCCATGGCCGGGTGATCCTCTGGGTCTCGGGGGCGGTCGTTCTCGTCACGCTTGCCATCGTCACCGCCGGCCTCGCCGCGTCAGGCGCGGCCTTGCCGCTCGCTCTCGTTCTCGGCGCCATCGCGACGGCCACGGCGCCTGCCGCCACCCTCGACGTGATCCGCCAGACCGGGGTGAAATCGGGCTTCACCGACACGCTCGAAGGGATTGTCGCCATCGACGACGCCTGGGGCCTCATCGCCTTCAGCGTCGCCCTCACCGTCGCCCTCGGCCTTACGGGCAATGGCGGCGAGGGCGCGGGACCTCTCGTCGAGGCCGCCCGCGAAATCGTCGGTGCCATCGTCCTCGGTGCCGCCGTCGGGGTGCCGGCGGCCTATCTCACCGGCCGGCTGAAACCGGGCGAGCCGATGCAGATGGAGGCCCTCGGGATCGTGTTCCTAACCGCCGGGCTCGCGATCTGGCTCGACCTGTCGTTCCTGATCGCGGGCATGACGGCCGGTGCGATCATCGTCAATCTCGCGCGCCACCACGAGCGCAGCTTCCACGAGATCGAACATGTGCAATGGCCGTTCATGCTTTTGTTCTTCATCCTCGCCGGCTCTTCGCTCGAGATCGACCAGCTCGCCGCGGTGGGCGGGCTCGGCCTTGCCTACATCGCGCTGAGAAGCCTCGCCCGGGTGATCGGCGCCGGCGCCGGCGCGATCCTCGGCGGCGCTCCGGTGCGCGAACGCCCGCTTTACGGTCTGGCGCTCCTGCCCCAGGCCGGGGTGGCGGTGGGGATGGCGCTCGTCGCCGCCGAGGCGCTGCCGGACTACGCCGCCACGATCCTCACGGTCACCATCGCCTCGACGATCATCTTCGAAATCGTCGGCCCCTTCGGCACGATCTGGGCCATCCGCCGCGCCGAAGCCGGGCCGCCCGCCGCCTCCTGAGGCCGGCTGCGCTCTCATTGGCCCGCAAATATCCTCGGGGGAGGCGCGAATGCGCCGGGGGCAGACAGCCCCCTGTCCTACATCGAAAAGCTCGTGCCGCAGCCGCAGGAGGAGGTCGCGTTGGGGTTTTCGATCGTGAACCGCGCCCCGATCAGTTCCTCGGTGAAATCGATCACGGCGTTTTCGAGAAACGGCAGGCTCACCGGATCGACGAGCACCTTCTGGCCCGCGCCTTCCAGCACGATGTCGTCCTCGGCCGGTGCGTCGAGCTTGATCTCGTACTGAAACCCCGAGCAGCCCCCGCCCTCGACGGCGACCCGGAGCGCCTGGGGTGCGTCCGCCCCGGCATTGATCTCGGCAAGGCGCTGAAAGGCGCGCTCGGTGACTTTCGGGGGGAGTGTGAGGTCCATCGCCAAGATGCGCCCGTGCGTTTTCTGTTGCGCTTTAATATATGGAGGGCGGGACAGGTGCTCAAGAGACTGGGCCTCACGAGAGGCGAAGGATGCAGGCAGGCTTCGCAAGCGACCCCCGGTTGAGCCGGGGCCGGCTCTTTGGAGAAGACGAATCGACCTTCCGCTCGTGCTACCAGCGCGACCGGGACAGGATCATCCATGCCTCCGCCTTCCGGCGCCTCAAGCACAAGACGCAAGTCTTCGTCGAGCATGAGGGGGATTACTTCCGCACCCGACTGACCCATTCCATCGAGGTCGCCCAGGTCGCCCGCACCCTGTCGGGCGCGCTCGGCCTCAACCCCGATCTCACCGAAGCCCTCGCACTTGCCCACGATCTCGGCCATCCGCCCTTCGGCCATACCGGCGAGGAGGCGCTTCAACGCCTGATGGCCCCCTATGGCGGGTTCGACCACAACGCCCAGGCGCTCCGCATCGTGACCTCGCTAGAACGCCATTATGCGGAATTCGACGGGTTGAACCTCACCTGGGAAACCCTTGAAGGGCTTGCGAAACACAACGGCCCTATTGCGCCCCTGCGGGGCGACGGCCCCGCCAAGGCAGAGCTGCCCTGGGCACTCGCCGCGTACAACGCCTGCCACGACCTCGAACTCGCCACCTATGCCAGTGCCGAAGCCCAGGTCGCGGCGATTTCCGACGATGTGGCCTACAACCACCACGACCTCCATGACGGGCTGCGCGCCGAGCTTTTCTCCACCGACGAGCTTGCCAAGCTGCCGCTTCTCGATGGCTGCTTCGCCGCGGTCGACGCCCGCTACCCCGGGCTCAACTACTACCGCCGCCGCCACGAGGCGCTGCGGCGCTTCTTCGGCCTTCTCGTCGAAGACGTCATCGCCGTCGCCGATTCCCGCCTCGAGGCGCTCGCGCCCGAAACCCCCGACGACATCCGCCATGCCGGCCGCGGCATGATCCGGTTCTCCGAGGAGGTTTTCGAGCAGTTGAAGGTGATCCGGGAATTCCTGTTCCACCGGATGTACCGCGCCCCCTCGGTCGTGGCGATGCGCAAGGACGTCACCCGCGTCATAGACGAGCTCTTCCCCTATCTGATGGACACCCCCGACCGGCTCCCGAAGCAATGGCGCAAGGATGTCGAGGAGGTCTCGGGGGAAACCGAGCTTGCGCGCATCGTCTGCGACTACATCGCCGGGATGACCGACCGCTTCGCGCTCCAATCCCATGCCCGGATGATCGGTGGCGACGGCGGGGTGCTCGAAGCCTGGCGCTGAGGTGTCTCAGCGGCTCGGCACTGCACGGTCGGAAACGCCTGACGCGGAGACCTGGGTTTCGGGCTCTCGCTTGAGGCGAAACGCGCCCCGGACTTGATCCGGGGCCTCTATGCCAAGACGGCGCACCGCCCGTAGAGGTCCCGGATCAAGTCCGGGACTGGGGTTTTGCGGTGGCGATGCGGTTCGCACACGCGCCGCACGCGGCCGCCGTTCGACGGCCTGCCGGCTCAAAGCTTCCGCGTCAGCCTTTGCGTCTGACGCACCCGCTTGGCGGTGTCCTGGCCCTGCTTGCCAAGCCCGCCGCGCTGGCCCTTCATCATCTGGTTAATGCCCTTCCGGAGTACCATCCGGAGGACCATGCTGATCAGCCTATTCGCGTTCATCGGTGGTCTCCTCGAACATGTCCGATTGATCCCCCTCGTCGTCCTCTTCGCCCGGCGCCTCGGGTGGCGGCCGGTTTTCCAGAAGCCCCGCGGCGCGGAGCTCCTTCAGCCCCGGCAGGTCGCGCGCGCTTTCGAGCCCGAAATGGTCGAGGAACTCCTCGGTGACGACGAAGGTCACCGGCCGCCCCGGGGTCATCTTCCGGCGCCCCAGCCGCACCCAATCGAGCTCGATGAGCTGGTCGATGGTCCCCCGCGACACGCTCACCCCGCGGATTTCCTCGATCTCGGCCCGGGTTACAGGCTGGTGATAGGCGATGATCGCCAGGGTCTCGATGGCCGCACGGGAGAGCCTGCGGGTCTCCACAATCTCCTTGCGCATCAGAAAACCCAGATCGGGGGCTGTGCGGATCGCCCAGGCCTCTCCCACGCGCACCACCTCCACGCCACGGCCCTGATAGCGCTTCCTCAGCCGTTCGAGCGCGGATTTCGCGTCCGCCCCATGGGGCATCCGTGCGTTGAGCTCGGCCACGGTCACCGGCTCGGCACTGGCAAACAGAATCGCCTCGGCCATCCGCTCCTGCTCGCCCTCGGGCGGCGCCTCGAAGAGCGTCTCTTCCATGTCGTTATCTCTCGGCACCGGGCGCCCTCCTGATCTCGATGGCCCCGAACATCTCCGATTGCCTCAGTTCCAGCGACCCCGCCTTCACCAGCTCCAGCGCGGCGGCGAAATGTGACGCTGTCGAGGAGCGGACCCGGGCGGGCGAGCCGTCCCAGCCCTCGGGCAGGAACGCCGAGAGGTTCGCCCAGTCGCCGGAATAGGCCAGAAGCCCCCGCATCCGGTCGAGCGCCTGCTCCATCGTCATCACATGCTCGCGCTCCATCGCGTAGGGGCGGAACTCGTCCTTGGTGCGGATCCGGGCATAGCCCTGGAGGAGGTCGAGAAGCGTCGCGGTATAGCGCACCTTGCGCACCCGGGTGACGTCTTCGGTGACCCCGCGCTGAAAGAAGTCGCGCCCCTTCTGGTCGCGGCCCATGAGCCGCGCGGCGGCATCGCGCATCGCCGCGAGCCGTTCGAGCTGGAAGGCCAGATGCGCGGCCAGCTCGTCCCCCGACGGGCCCTCGTCGGCGGGGTCGGGGGGCAGAAGCAGGCGCGACTTCAGGAACGCGAGCCACGCGGCCATCACGAGGTAATCGGCGGCCAGCTCGATCCGGAGCGACTTCGCGCGCCCGACGAAGGTCAGATATTGCCGCGCCAGCGCCAGAACGCTGATCTGCCGCAGGTCGACCTTCTGGGTCCGCGCCAGCGTCAGAAGCACGTCGAGCGGCCCCTCGAACCCTTCGACATCGACGATCAGCGCCTCGGCGGTGAGCCGGGCCTCGAGATCGTTAAACGCGTCGCCGTCAGGCATCAGCCTGTCCTGTCATGATCTGCTCGAATCTCGCCACGGCAGCGGCGATGTCGAAATCCCCTGGAGCGGCACTGCCTCGCGCCGCGAGCGCGGCGTCCGCGCGGGTTTCTCCCGCCTCTGTCAGCCGCCCGGCAGCCTCGGCCACCGCCGCCATTTCAGCCCTATCGCCGTTGCAATGCAAGACCAGATCGCATCCCGCCCCGATCGCGGCTTCCGCCCGCTCGGTCATCGACCCCGACAGCGCCCCCATGGAGATGTCGTCGGTCATCAGAAGGCCGCCGAAGCCGATCTCGGATCGGATGAGCTTATGGATGACGGGCGAGAGCGTGCCGGGCCGGTCGTCGAGTGCGGTGTAGATCACATGGGCGCTCATCCCCAGCGGCAGGTCCGACAATGCGGTGAAGACGGCAAAGTCAGTCTGACGCAGCGCCTCGGGCGAGGCTGTCACCCGGGGGACCTCGCCATGGCTGTCCACCACCGCCCGGCCATGGCCGGGCATGTGCTTCATCACCGGCAGTACGCCGCCGTCGAGGCATCCTCGCGCCGCCGCCCGGGCGGCGGCGATCACCGTCCCGGCGTCGCTGCCATAGCAGCGGTTCCTCAGGATCGGGTGGGTGTCGGGCCGGGCGATGTCGGCGCAGGGGATGCAATTGCCGTCGATCCCGACGCTGCGGAGTTCGGCGGCGATGATCCGGGCGCGCAGGGCCATCGCAGTCTCGGCCCCGGTCCCGGCCCGGGCGGCGTCATCGAGGGGCGGGGCCCACCCCAGCCAATGCGGCGGGCCCATCCGCTGCACCCGGCCGCCTTCCTGGTCGATGAAGACAGGTGCATCCCGGCCCACGGCGTCGCGCAGGGCCCCGGTCAGGCGGCGGACCTGATCGGGCGTGTCGATATTGCGCGCAAAGAGGATGAACCCCCAAGGGTCGGCATCGCGGAAGAAGGCCGCCTCACGCGTGGTCAGAGTCTGGCCTTCGGGGGCGAGAATGCACGCCCCCGCCGCCGTCACCTCTGCACCACCGGGATGCAGTTGAGGTCGCCGGCGACCAGCACCGAACAGAACCGGCGGGCATCGGCAAGGTCGGCAAAGCCCGCCGCCCGGAGCCGGAAGAACGTCCGCCCGCCCGTCTCCGCCTCCTGTATGACCTTCGACTTGCCGACCATGTAATCGCCGAACCGGTCCTCGGTGTCGACCCAGGCGGCTTCGGCAAGCTCGGCGTTCTCGAAGGCACCGAGCTGGACGAGCCGTGTGCCCGGCGCAATTGCCGCACCGGCGTCCGGCCGCGAGGAGAGGGCCGAAACGTTCGTCAGTTCCACCACGGGCCGGGCCCGGGGCAGGGGCGAGCGCGGCAGGCCGCCCGTCGGCGGGGTGGCCACCATTTCCTCGGCGGCAATGTCGAGTTCGCCGGCCTCGATCGAGGCCAGAGCCTCGGCCACGGCCATATCGGTGGCATTGGCCGGCTCCGCCGTCAGCGTCGGCGCGTCGGGCTCTGGCGTCACCACGGCCGCCGGCGCCGGCGCCACCGGTACCGGCGTCAGGTCCGCCGCCGGCTTGTCCTCGTCGGTGAGCGACAGGGGGGCGGGTGCGAGCACGATGGTTTCGACGGGAGGTTCGGCCGTGCCTTCGGCCGCGATCCGGTTCACCGCGAGGCCCTGGTGCTCGGCGAGCCGCCCGCCGGGGTCTTCCGGCGCCACCCGCATCGGCCCTTCGAGGGCGCGCACGACGGGCACGCCCGAGACATCGCGTTTCATCAATTGCCAGCCCCAGCCCGCGAGGCCCACGATCAGCACGAGCGACAACAGCGCCCCCGCCCAGTTCAGCCACTCGGTGACACGGGTGTTTTCCGCCACATCCTCGGGGCCCCAATAGGACCCGCGACCTTCGTCAAAGGTAAAATCCGCCATTGCCTTGCCTCGCTCATCGCCGGCCTTGATGGCCGGTCTCGCCTGCTCGTTTCGGCCCCGGCGGCGGCGCGGTTACCGCATCTCTTCCGCCGGGGTCACGCCAAGGATACCCAATCCGTTGGAAATAACAACTTCCACGGCCCGGGGCAGGGCGATTTTCCGACCCGTCGCCTGCGGGTCGTTCTCGTGCAGAAAGCGCAAGGCGGGGTTTTCGTTGCCCGTGTTCCAGAGGGCATGGAACTCCGAGGCCAGTTCGTAGAGAAAGAACGCCACCCGGTGCGGCTCGTGGTTTTTCGCCGCGATCTCCACAAGCCGGGGCCATTCGGCGATCTTCCGGGCCACGGCAAATTCGGCGGGGTCTTCGAGAAGCGCGTCGTCCGACCAGTCGAGATGCATCGCCTCGGCTTTGCGCATCACGCTTCTGATCCGGGCATGGGCGTATTGCACGTAGAAAACCGGGTTGTCCTTCGACTGTTCGGTCACCTTGTCGAAATCGAAATCGAGCGGCGCGTCGTTCTTTCTTGTGAGCATCACGAAGCGGGCGACATCGGGGCCCACCTCGTCGACCACGTCCCGGAGTGTGATGAACGTGCCGGCCCGCTTCGACATCTTCACCGGCTCGCCGCCCTTGGTGAGCCGCACGAGCTGGGTGAGCTTCACATCCACCGGCACCCGGCCCCCCGAAAGCGCTGCCACGGCGGCGTTGATCCGCTTGACATAACCGCCGTGGTCGGCGCCGAAAATGTCGATGAGCTCATCGAAGCCCCGGGCGATCTTGTCGTAATGATAGGCGATGTCGGGGGCGAAATAGGTCCAGCTCCCGTCGGATTTCTTGATCGGCCGGTCCACGTCGTCGCCGTAATCGGTGGACTTGAAGAGCGTCTGTTCCCTGGGTTCCCAGTCCTCGGGCACCTTGCCCTTGGGGGGCTCGAGCGTGCCGACATAGATCAGGCCCTTGTCCTCGAGATGGGAAATCGCCGTCTCGATCCGCCCGGTCCCGTAGAGCGACTTTTCCGAGAAGAACACGTCCATCCCGATCCCGATGGCCGCGAGGTCGCCGCGGATGAGGTCCATCATCGCCTCGGTGGCAAAGTCGCGCACCTCTTCGAGCCAGAATTGCTCGCCCTTGCCGACAAAGGCGTCCCCGACCTTCGCCTTCAGGGCCTCGCCCACCGGCTTGAGGTAATCCCCGGGATAGGTGCCGTCGGCAAACTCGACCGCCTCCCCATGGGCTTCGAGGTATCTGAGATAGACCGACCGTGCGAGCACATCGACCTGGGCGCCGCCGTCGTTGATGTAGTATTCCCGGGTGACGCCGTAGCCCGCGAAATCGAGCAGCCGCGCCAGCGCGTCGCCGAAGACCGCGCCGCGCGTATGGCCCACATGCAAGGGCCCGGTGGGGTTCGCCGAGACGAACTCGACGTTCACTTTGACCCCCGCGCCGAGCCCCGAATGGCCGAAGGCGCCGCCGGCATCGACCGCCTCGGCCACCACGTCATGCCAAACGGCCGGCGCGAGCCGCAGGTTCAAAAACCCCGGGCCGGCCACCTCGGCGCTCTCGATCCGGGGGTCGGTGACCACCCGCTCGGCCAGTTCCGCGGCCAGGTCTCGCGGGGCGCGCCCCGAAGGTTTCGCCAGCACCATCGCCGCATTCGTCGCCATATCCCCATGGGCGGCGTCGCGCGGCGGCTCCACGGCGACATTGCCCCAGGACAGCCCCGCCGGCAGCCGCCCCTCGGCGACCAGCGCATCGAGGGTCTCGAGGACGGAGGTCCGGATCTCGGCAAAGATGTTCATCTTGAGCGTCCCGTGCTGTCGCGCCACCCCTTAGCACTCTCGGCCCGAAGCGCAACTCGCGCCGGCGCGCCTAGAGCGGTTCGGGCGCGGGCAAACCGAGCCGTGCGGCGAGGTCGGCGAACGCCGCCTCGTCGAACGGCCCTCGGGTGATGTCCTCGGCGTTGAACACGGGATCGTCCTTGGCGATCTCGACGAAGTAATAGGCCCGCCGCCCGTCCGCCTCCCTGATCGCGGCGACGTACTCCGCGTTCCGGGAGACGGCGACGACATCCGCCTCCACCCGACCGATCGAGTTTCCGCCGTCCAGTTCGTGAACGAGGCTTCGGTTCGTCCGCGCATCGACCCAGATCACCGCATATGGCGCCGAGCGCCACACGACGCCGGAATCGCACCATCCCAGAAGCAGGGGCAAAGCGAATACGGCGTATCTCACCGTCGTCGTCCCTCACTTGATCGTGCCCCCCGGACAGCTTGCGCGCGCCCCGCGAGCCCCGCTGGGTCAAGGCCCGGGCCCTTCATCTTGGCGGCAAACACCGCGGGGGAGGCCCGAACGGGCCGGGGGCAGAGCCCCCGTCTACCCCGCGCCCCTTGCCGCCCGTTTCCGCTCATGGGGGTCGAGATGCCGCTTGCGCAGCCGGATCGCGTTCGGCGTCACCTCCACAAGCTCGTCGTCGTCGATATAGGCGATCGCCTCTTCGAGCCCCATCGTCACCGGTGTGGTCAGCCGCACCGCCTCGTCGCTTCCCGAGGCGCGCACATTGGTGAGCTTCTTGCCCTTCAGGGGGTTCACCTCCAGGTCGTTCTCCCGGGCATGCTCGCCGATGATCATGCCCTGATAGACCTTTTCCTGGGCGCCGATGAACATCTTGCCCCGGTCTTCGAGATTCCACAGCGCATAGGCCACCGACACCCCGTCCTCCATCGAGATCAGCACCCCCGCCCGCCGGCCCGGGATGGCCCCCTTGTAGGGCGCCCAGGAATGAAACACCCGGTTCAAAACCCCGGTCCCCCGTGTGTCGGTGAGAAACTCGCCGTGATAGCCGATGAGCCCCCGGGACGGCACGAGCGCGGTGATCCGCGTCTTGCCGACCCCTGCGGGGCGCATATCGGTCATCTCGCCCTTGCGGGGTCCGGTGAGCTTTTCGATCACGGCTCCGGTGTAGTCGTCGTCGACATCGACGGTGACCTCCTCGACGGGCTCGTGGGTCACCCCGTCGATCTCGCGCGTCAGCACCCGTGGCCGCGAGATCGAAAGCTCGAAGCCTTCCCGGCGCATGTTCTCGATCAGCACCCCCATCTGCAACTCGCCCCGGCCCGCGACCTCGAAGGCATCGCCGCCCGGCGCGTCGGTGACCTTGATCGCGACATTGGTCTCGGCCTCGCGCGTCAGCCGGTCGCGAATGACCCGGGACTGCACCTTGTCCCCGTCCCGACCCGCCAGCGGGCTGTCGTTGATCCCGAAGGTCACCGAGATCGTCGGCGGGTCGATGGGCTGGGCGTCGATCGGCGTTTCCACCTCCAGGGCGGCGATGGTGTCGGCGACCGTCGCCTTCGCCATACCGGCAAGGCTCACGATATCGCCCGCGACCGCCTCGTCGATGGCGGTCTGGGAGAGCCCCCTGAACGCCATGATCTTCGAGACGCGAAACCGTTCGAGCTGCTGGCCGTGGCGCGAAAGCGCCTGCACCGTGGCCCCCGCCTTCAGCCGCCCCGATTCCACCCGGCCGGTCAGGAGCCTGCCCACATAGGGGTCGGCGGCCAGCGTCGTTGCGAGCATTCGGAAGGGTTCGTCCGCATGGGCCTGCTGGCGCGGGGCGGGGACGTGGTTCACGATGAGGTTGAAGAGTGCGGCGAGGTCCGCCCGCTTCCCGTCGAGCTCCGGATCCGCCCAGCCAGACCGGCCGCTGGCGTAAAGGTGCGGAAAATCGAGCTGGTCCTCGTCGGCATCGAGGGCCGCAAAGAGGTCGAACACCTCGTCGAGGGCCCGGTCGGGCTCCGCATCGGGCTTGTCGACCTTGTTGAGGACCACGATGGGCCTTAGCCCAAGCGCCAGCGCCTTCGAGGTCACGAACTTCGTCTGCGGCATCGGCCCCTCGGCGGCGTCCACCAGAAGCACCACCCCGTCAACCATCGACAGAATCCGCTCCACTTCGCCGCCGAAATCGGCATGCCCCGGCGTGTCGACGATGTTGATCCGGGTGCCCTTCCACTCCACGCTCGTCGCCTTGGCGAGAATGGTGATCCCCCGCTCGCGTTCGAGATCGTTCGAATCCATCGCCCGTTCGGCCACCTGCTGGCCGGCCCGGAAGGCGCCCGACTGCTTCAGAAGCTCGTCGACGAGGGTGGTCTTGCCATGGTCGACATGGGCGATGATGGCGATGTTGCGGAGATCCATTGCGGGCCTGCTCGTTTGGTCGCCCGCGAGCTACCCCGGGGGGCGGGGCTTGGCTAGGGCGAAAAGGAGCGCACCCCCGGGGCCGCGGACGCTGCCCGGGCGAACGCCGACACGGCCCGGCGGCGCCCCCCACCGCACGGTGTCCCAAGCCTCCGTCAACCTTTCCGGGCGATACCTCACCCCGCGATGCGCATCGCCAGACGGCCCTCGGGCCGTCCCGGTCTCGGGTGAAATCCGGCCCGGGGCGGCACCGGTGACAGTGGATCCACTGCTTCATGGGACCCGACCGACACTTCCCCGCCAGAACGGCAGCCCCAGACCGCCCCCGGACATTCCGGGCCGGCGGCAAAGGGCGTTGGCGCGGAGGCATGGGGCTTCCCGGTCGACGGGACTGCCCGTTTCGGCATGGCGGGAGGCGCGTTCGCCCGCCCCCGCCCGCAGACCCCGTCCCGGGCTTGACCCGGGACCTCGATAGGCTTGGCACTCGGGGTGAATCGGGGCCCCGGATCACGTCCGGGGCGTGCAATGTTGTTGGCCTTGAGCGGGCGTTCATTCTGCCCGCCCCGACCCCAAGCAACCCCCGTCCCGGGCTTGACCCGGGACCTCGACCGGCCTGGCACTCCGGTGGATCGGGGCCCCGGATCAAGTCCGGGGCGTGGCTTGCTGGTGGCCTTGAGCGGACGCTCATTCCGCGCGCCCCGATCCCAAGACCCTCCCGTCCCGGGCTTGACCCGGGACCCCGACAGGCTCGGCACTCGGGGTGGATCGAGGCCCCGGATCGGGTCCGGGGCGTGTTTCGCCAAGAGCTGCCGGAAGAAGACCCGAACGTCCGCTCAAGGCCACAAACCGGCCCCCGTGCGCGTCCCGGCCCTCAATCGTCCTCGCCGAGCGGCCCGTCGTCGGTCGGGTGGGCCGCTTCTGCGTCGCTCCGCCGGGTCGGCGGGGCCGCCGTCTCCGGCCGCGCCGCCGGCGGCCCGGCGACCTGCCGGATCGGCAGCGTCTGCACCGTTCCGTCCTTGGCCTCGCCGAAATAGAGCGTCTGGTGCGGGAACGGGATCTCGATGCCGCGCTCGTCGAACACCTGCTTGACAAGCCGGTTATAGGCCCGCCCGACCCCCCATTGCTTGCCGGGCCAGGTCTTTACCCGGCATTTCAGAACGATGGCGCTGTCGCCGAACTGGTCGAGGCCGAAATACTCCAGGTCCCCGAGGACGAAGAGCCCCTGTTCGGGGTCCTCTTTCAGCAATTCATGGGCATCGATCAGCGCCTGTTTCGCCTCGTCCACGTCCTCGCGGTAGGCGATGCCCATATCGACCACGTAATAGGAGAAGTCCCGGGTGAAGTTCGACACCATGTCGACGCTGGAAAACGGCACGATATGGACGATGCCTTGCAGGTCCCGCAGGGTCACCGAGCGCACCGTCAACCGCTCGACGCCGCCGGTGATCCCGCCCACGGTGACCACGTCGCCGACATTGATGGCGTTTTCGAACTGGATGAAGACACCGGTGATGATGTCCTGCACAAGCTTCTGAGCGCCGAAGCCGATGGCGAGGCCGAGGACACCGGCCGAGGCGATCAGCGGCCCGATATTGAGCCCCAGTTCCGAAAGCGTGAACATCAAAGCGAAGATGAGGATCGCCACGCTCACCGCATTCTTCAGCAAGGTCAGCAGCGTGATCTCCCGCGACGAGGGTTCGCCGCCATAATCGGGGTTGAGCCGGTAGTCGATCCAGGACGACACCGCCAGCCAGATGCCCCAGGCCACCAGAAGGATGATGGCCACGGTCAGCACAGTGGCCAGAAACGCGATGCCGCGCGGGGTTTCGAGCCAGCCGCCGAGGTTGGTCAGCCCCAACCGGTCGAAGGCGAAGCCGGCCACCACAATGGCGACGAGCGCCCTGAGGCCCATCAACATCCGCGGCACGACGTGGTTGAGCCGGCCCTCGAGGGCGGGCAGCTTGGCATTGATACGCTCGGGCAGGCTGACCCCGGCTTCCATGCGGCGGCCAAGAAGGCCCATGAGCGCCGCCCCCAGAAAGGCCACGCCCCCGATCTGCAAGGTCACGAGCACGATCTCGCCCAGGGTCTCCAGCGACCGGGTGAAGGCGCGGTAGAAGATGAACCCGAGCCAGATCAGCGCAAACCAGTGCCACCGCTGAAGAAGCGGGGCCAAGACCCCCTCCCGGGGCGGCGGGGTCCGGTCGGCCTCGGCGGGGGCTGCTTCGGGTTGCGCCGCCTCGGGGGCGGCCTCGGTTTGCGCCGCCGCAGCAGGCGCGTCGTCGCCGGCTTCGGGCGCATCGTCGGCCTCGGCCTCCGGGCCCGGCGCCGCCGCCTCCGCAGGCGGGGCGGGCGGCGGCGCCAGAAGGAGCGCCGTTAGCCACTCGGCCCCGGCCCGGCGGTGAATGACCACGGCGAAGGCGAGGTAGACCAGCGCGAGATGAACCACGAGCACCGACATCGAACGCGCGGCAAGGAACGAGGCCGCGGCATCGACGATGGGTACGATGAGCAAGAGCCCGTAGCCGAGGACGGAAATCGCGACCCCCGCGATGCGGGTCACCCGCCGCGCCCCGGCATCGGTCATCCGGAACGCCCGAAGCTCGGCGGCCCGGGGCGAAATCAGCGTGCGCACCGCTGCTTTCACCAGTTCGACCGCGAGGAAGGCGTTGAGAAACAACGTCTGGTTCAGCTCGATCTCGCCGAACTCCCCCAGCGCCGTCGTCATCACCGCATAGCCGATGGCGCCCGCGCCCATGACCGCCGCGAAACGCACGATCACCGAGGCGACGAACAGCACCGCCTTCCGCGCCAGCCCCGCGTCCTTCGTCGCCGCCCCGATCCGGCGCAGCACCATCACCGCGATCCGTCGCAGAATGAGAAATGCGGTGAGGGTGACGGCGACCACCAGGGCGATGTCGAGCGCGGCGGCCCAGATCACGTCCCAGGTCTCCGCGTCGAGCCCCTGCATGAGCCGTTGGGCGCTGCGGAAGCTCGTGGGGATCTCGGCCAGCGCGGCGGCAAACCGTTCCGCCGCGCTCCGGGTGATATCGGCGATGCGGGCGCCGATCGAGGCCGGGATGTCCTCAACCGCCGCCTCGGATGGCCCTGAGGCCTCGGCCGTCCCCGCGGCCCGTTCGAGCTCGGCGATGAGCGCCTCCCGGCTCGCCTCGTCGCGGAGCACCTCGATGAGGTCGGTCAGCGGCGCCGGCACTGCGGTCGGATCCGCCACCTCGGGCCCGCCGGTCGCCACGCCGTCAAGCGCCACCTGCGCGGCCAGCGGTGTGGCCGTGAGCAAGGCGGCAGTGACAAAGAAGCGGAGGAAACGGCGGATCATCGGCATCCCTGGCGTTTGAAGGCTGGCCGGGTCCAGACCACGTCCCGCCGCCGGGTTCAAGTCGCAGGCCAGGGCGCGAGCGCGGCCTGGGCCGTCTTCGTGAGCCCCGCCCGGACGATCCCGTAGGAGGTCTCGAGCCGGTCGCGCATCTCGCCGGCCTCCACGAGGCCCCAGGGCACCAGGACCCAGGAACGGTGGAAATAGGGCGCCCGCTCGGCGCGGCCGAGGTCGATGAGAAGGCCCGCACTCTCGATATCGGGCGTCTTCACCGACACGCCGGTGTTGGCCGTGCCGATACAGGCGAACATCTTGCCGCCCACCTTCCAGGCATCGTGCCCCCCGCCCCAGGGGTCCGAGAGCTCCGCCCCGGGCAGCGTCGCGCAATGGGCGTTGACGAAAGCGCGGTCCATGGACCAAATCTGCCGCCTTCAGCCTTGCCCTCCAAGCGCGTCCTCCGAGGTGTCGCCGAGCAGATAGCGCGGGCCCGACCCCAGCCGCCGTGCCGCGTCCCGGGGGTTCCAGAGCGCGCAGGTCTTCATCGACAAACACCCGCAGCCGATGCAGCCGTCGAGCTTGTCGCGGAGGGCCGTCATCGTCGCGATCCGCGCGTCGAGCTTTTTGCGGAACGTCGCCCCGATCCGCGCCCAGTCCGCCTTGTCGGGCGTCCGGCCCTCGGGGAGCTTGCCCAGCTCTTGACGGATCTCGGCGAGGCTGAAGCCGAGGTCCTGGGCGATGCGCACGAACGACAGCCGCCGGATATCCGCCCGGTCGAACCGGCGCATGTTGCCCGATGTGCGGAAGGCGCGCACCAGCCCCTCCGCCTCGTAATGCCGGATCGCCGAGACCGAGAGCCCCGTGCGTTCGGCCAATTGCCCGATAGCAAGGCCGCGTTTTCCCAAGGCCCTGTTTTGCATGAAAACTTTTCCATTGACCTCAAGTTAACTTGAGAAATTAGGGTGGTTTCAGTTGAAACACAAGGACATTGGCGTGGCTCTTCTGATGCTCACCACACTTGCGGGCCTGGCCCGCGCCGCCGCGCGGCGACCGTCACCGCGCCGCCGCGCCCAGGCCCGCACCCTCGTCCTTGGCCCCATCACCTGGGTCGACTGACCCTTCCGACGAAAGGACCGCTCCCATGACCGCCAGCCTCGAACATCTCAACGTCACCGTCCCCGACCCCGACCGCACCGCGTCCATGCTCGAAGACCTCTTCGGCTGGCATATCCGCTGGTCCGGGGCCGCACTCGGGGGCGGGCGCACAATCCATATCGGCACCGAGACCGGCTATGTCGCCCTTTACGCCCCGCCGCGCCAGACCGGCCCCGGCGGAAGCTCCTATGCCACGACCGGCGGGCTCAACCATATCGGCGTTGTCGTCGACGATCTGGGCGCCGTGGAGGCGAAGGTGAAGGCGCGGGGGCTCACGCCCACCAACCACGGCGATTACGAACCCGGCCGCCGGTTCTACTTCGACGACCCCGACGGGCTCGAGTTCGAGGTCGTCAGCTATGACTAGCCCGATCTTTCTGCTCCTGCTCGTCGGGGGCTTAGGCGGGGTGAACTTTCTCCTCGGCAAGCTCGCCGCCGAGGCCGGCATCGCCCCGGTGCTCTGGGCGCTCGTCATCTCCGCCGGCGCGGCGGCGAGCATCGCCGCGTTGCGCCCCCGCTGCCTTTCTCTGCCGCGGGGCCACCAGATCCGCTATGTCGCGATTTCGGGCCTCGTCTCCTTCGCGCTCGCCAACATCCTCGTCTACGAACTCATCCCCCGCCTCGGGGCGGGCTATGTCGGCCTCATGTTCGCGCTCTCGCCGGTGGCCACGCTGGCGCTGTCGGTGCTTGCCGGCACCGGCCGCCCGGGGCCACTCGGGCTGGCCGGCATCGCGGTGGCCTTCGCCGGGGCTGGCGCCATCGTCGTCTCGGGCGGCGAGACGAGCGCGCTCCCCGCCCTCGGCCTTCTCCTCCTCGGCCTCGCCATCCCGCTCGTTCTCGCCGCCGGCAACGTTTACCGCACCCTCGACTGGCCCGAGGGGGCCGCACCCGACAGCCTCGCGGTCTGGAGCCATCTCGTCGCGGCCCTCGTTTTCATCGCCGTCTTTGCCGCCCGGGGCGGTGTCCCCCTCGGCCAGCTGAGCCTTGCCCCCGGTCTCGTCGCCCTCCAGGTCGCCGTCGCGGGCCTCACGTTCCCCGCCTATTTCCGCCTCCAGCGCGATGGCGGGCCGGTGCTTCTGTCCCAGATCGGCTATGTCTCGGCCGCCGTCGGCCTCGTTGGGGCCAACCTGATCTTAGGCGAACGCTACGCCCCACTGGCCTGGGCCGGGGCCGGGGCGATCGCGCTGGGCATCGCCCTCACCGTCACCGAACGCCGCCGCGCCGACCGCGCCGCCGAGACGCTGGACGCAAAGCCCCGGGCCTGCTAGACCCCACCCCATGACGACATGCCGCATCATCATTTGCTGCATTATCCGCTGACGAAAGTTGCGCGGGGCCTGTCGTCTTTTCTTCTGATCCGAGATAGCCACCCCGCGCGAGGGCCACGCGCGCGAGGACGCTATGGAGATACGCCTTAGAAACACCGCCACCGGGGCGAAGGAGGTGTTCGACCCTCTCGATCCCGAAAACGTGCGGATGTATGTCTGCGGCCCCACGGTCTACGACCGGGCCCATCTCGGCAATGCGCGACCCGTGGTCGTCTTCGACGTGCTCTTCCGGCTCCTGCGCCACGTTTACGGCGAGAAAGCCGTCACTTACGTGCGGAACTTCACAGATGTCGACGACAAGATCCTCGCCCGTGCGGACGAGACGGGGCGCCCCATCGACGCCATCACCGAAGAAACCACGCAATGGTATCTCGACGACATGGCCGCGCTTGGCGCGCTCGAGCCCACCCATATGCCGCGCGCGACCGCGTATATCCCGCAAATGGTGGCGATGATCGAGACCCTGGTCGCGAAAGGCTGCGCCTATCCCGCCGAGGGCCACGTGCTCTTCGACGTCGAGGCCTGGAAGGCGGGCTACGGCGCGCTCTCGGGCCGCTCGGTCGACGACATGATCGCCGGCGCCCGCGTCGAGGTCGCGCCTTACAAGAAGAACCCGATGGATTTCGTCCTCTGGAAGCCCTCGACGGAGGACCAGCCGGGCTGGGACTCGCCTTGGGGCCGGGGCCGCCCCGGCTGGCATATCGAATGCTCGGCGATGGCCAAAACGCTTCTGGGCGAGACCTTCGACATCCACGGCGGCGGCGGCGACCTCCTCTTTCCCCACCACGAAAACGAACGCGCCCAAAGCTGCTGCGCGAACGGCACCGAGCGCATGGCGAATGTCTGGCTCCACAACGAGATGTTGCAGGTGGAGGGGAAGAAGATGTCCAAGAGCTTGGGCAACTTCTTCACCGTGCGGGATCTCTTGGACCAAGGCGTGCCGGGGGAGGTGATCCGGTTTGTGATGCTGTCGACGCATTACCGCAAGCCGATGGACTGGACGGAGAGGAAGGCGAAAGAGGCGCAGGCGACGCTGCGGAAGTGGCATGACCTTGTGAACGATGTTGTGCCAGGAGTGCCCGACCAGGAGATGTTTTCGGCATTGGCCGACGATCTCAACACACCAAAAGCGATTGCCCGGCTTCATGAGCTGGCAACCCAAATTGCGAGGTCTCAGCGCGGCGAACGGCCCGAACTAGAAGCGCGGTTCCTTTCATCGGCCCTCTTTGTTGGCCTGCTGCCGCAAAGCGGCGAGGGGGCATACTGGCTGGTGCGGGACGCGATCAGCCAAGTTACCCTTCGACGTTTTGAGAGCACGATGAAGACAGCGCGTGCGACCGCGATGGAGACTAAGGATTTCTCCGAAGTCGACAGGTTAAAGGCCGCGCTGATCGAGGCGGGTGTTGAAGTTCGAATGTCGAAGGCGGGTGTGGAACTGGTCCCCGGGCCCGAATTCGATGTCGCTAGGTTGGAGGCCCTCAAATGACGCCCCGCGCCGCCCAACCCTCCCACCCGGCGGGCACCGCCGGGCAGCCCCCGACCGCCCCCCCGGGCGGGGGCTTCACCCCCACCCGCGGCCGGGGGCTGCCCTCGTTAAGAGCGCGTGACGGTCACCCCAAACCTGGCGCGTCACCCATTTTGGCGAACGACGGCCGTCGCCCGGGCCGCTGGCCCGGCCGGGTTGAAGGCATACCACACCCCGCCCCGGGCTTGACCCGGGGCCCCGATCCCAAATGCGCCACCGTCCCGACCCCGCCGCGCGAGGTCCCCCCGGATCAGGTCCGGGGCAGGCAGGATCAAGTCCGGGACGGGCGCGAGCGGGGAACCCACGCCCCGGGCCCGACCCGGGGCCCCGATCCCCGATGCGCCGCCACCGCCCCGCCGCGCGAGGTCCCGGATCAAGTCCGGGACGGGCAGGATCGGGTACGGGACGGGGCCGCCGCCGAACGCGGACACCTACTCCCGCCGCGCCTGCCATACCCGCTGCCATACGTTTTGCAGACACTTTGCCATACGCTTTGCCGACACCGGAGTCTCCCATGACCCGCGAGCGCCTCTATCTCTTCGACACCACCCTCCGGGACGGCCAGCAGACCCAGGGCGTCCAGTTCTCGACGGACGACAAACACGAGATCGCCGCCGCCCTCGACGCGCTCGGGATCGACCATATCGAAGGCGGCTGGCCGGGCGCGAACCCCACCGACAGCGCCTTCTTCGACGCCCCGCCGCAGACCGCCGCGACCCTCACTGCCTTCGGCATGACCAAGCGCTCGGGGCGGTCTGCGGCGAACGACGACGTGCTGGCGGGCGTCCTCAACGCGGGTACCCCGGCGGTTTGTCTCGTCGGCAAGACCCACGATTTTCACGTCACCGACGCCCTTGGCGTCACCCTCGAAGAGAACGTCGAAAACATCGCCGCCTCCATCGCCCATTCCGTGAAGGAAGGCCGCGAAACCCTTTTCGATGCTGAACATTTCTTCGATGGGTACAAGGCGAACCCGGCTTACGCCCTCGACTGCCTTCGCGCCGCCCACGACGCCGGCGCGGCCTGGGTCGTCCTCTGCGACACCAATGGCGGCACGCTGCCCCATGAGATCGGCGAGATCACATCCGCCGTTATCGCCGCCGGCATCCCCGGCAACCGGCTCGGGATCCACACTCATGACGATACCGGCAATGCGGTCGCCAACACGCTTGCCGCCGTCGACGCCGGCGCCCGGCAGATCCAAGGCACGCTCAACGGCCTCGGCGAGCGCTGCGGCAACGCCAACCTCACAACGCTCATTCCGACGCTTCTGCTGAAGGAACCCTACCGGTCGGCCTACGAGACGGGCGTACCCGCCAAGGCCTTGAAAGACATCACGAAAATCAGCCGAATGCTCGACGATATCCTCAACCGCATCCCCCTGCGCTCGGCCCCTTACGTCGGCGCCTCGGCGTTCGCCCATAAGGCCGGGCTCCATGCCAGCGCCATCGCCAAGGACCCCGCGACCTATGAGCATATCGACCCCGCGCTGGTCGGCAACGACCGGATCGTGCCGATGTCGAACCAGGCCGGCCAGTCGAACCTCCTCGAACGGCTGACTGCGATGGGAATAGCGGCGCGGAAGGGCGATCCGGGGCTGGCGGAGATCCTCGACATTGTGAAGGCGCGCGAGGCCGAGGGCTATTCCTACGACACCGCGCAAGCCAGTTTCGAGATACTCGCCCGCCGGTCGCTGGGGCTTCTGCCGGAGTTCTTCGACGTCACCCGCTACCGGGTCACGGTGGAGAAACGCGCCGACGGGCGGGGGGGGATGCGCACGCTCTCCGAAGCGGTCGTTGTCGTTGAAATCGCTGGCGAAAAGAAGCTCTCTGTCTCCGAAAGCCTCGACGAGACGGGCTCGGACCGCGGCCCCGTCAACGCGCTCGCCCGGGCGCTCGCCAAAGACCTCGGGCCCTATCAGGCGGTGATCGAGGACATGCGGCTTGTCGATTTCAAGGTGCGTATCACCCAGGGCGGCACCGAGGCGGTGACCCGGGTGACCATCGACAGCGAGGACGCCGAGGGCCGGCGCTGGGCGACGGTCGGGGTATCGCCGAACATCGTCGATGCGAGCTTCGAAGCACTCCTCGACGCCATCGTCTGGAAGCTCGTCCATGCCGGGGCGGACCCGGCGAAAGTGGCCGCGGAGTGACCGGGACGGCTGCCGCCGCCGGACCCTTGCGCGACCGGTCCGCCCGCCGCCACCCTCTTGCCGTTCGGTATTTTTGCCAAGATGAAGCCCGGAGCGCTGCACCCCTGCTTCACCTTGGGACAAATACCGATGCCTGACGCGGCGCTTGTCCACCCGTTGCGCGAGGGCGACCCCGACCGGTTCGCCGCCGTTCTCGCCGCGCCGGCCCGGGCACGCCCGGTGCTCGCGGCCCTTTATGCGTTCAACCTCGAAGTGGCCCGCGCGCCCTGGGTGACCGAAGAGGCGATGATCGCCGAGATGCGGCTCCAGTGGTGGCGCGACGCGCTCGAAGAGATCGGCGCGGGGGGCAGGGTGCGGGCGCATCCGGTGGTTGCCGCCCTTGCCGGGGTGCTCGACCCCGATGGCGCGGCCACGCTCGACCGGCTCGTGGCCGCGCGGCGGTTCGATGTTGCCCGCGACGCCCATGAAGACGCCGCGGCGTTCGAGGCCTATCTCGACGCCACCGCCGGCGATCTTCACTGGACGGCGGCGCGGCTTCTTGGGTCCGGCAGCGAAGCGGAGGTGCGCGCTGTGGCTCGCGCCTCGGGCCTTGCCAACCTCTTCCTTGCGATCCCCGCGCTCGAAGCCTGGGGCCGCCGGCCGCTGGTCGACGGCCGGCCCGAGGCGGTCTCCGCTTTGGCCCGGAACGCCCTTTCGGGTCTCAAATCCGCCCGGCCCGACCGCGCCGCGCGGCCCGCACTGATCGCCACCTGGCGGGCGGCCGGCATCTTGAGACGGGCCGCCGCCGACCCGGCCCGGGTGGCCGCCGGTGCTCTCGAAGGGTCAGATTTCGCCCGTCGGGGCGGGCTTCTTCTGAAGAGTTTCGGGTTTTGAGCCAGGCCGCGGCCCGTTGAAGGCCAGCCAGATGAGCGCCGCACCGGCGAG
Source organism: Paracoccaceae bacterium (assembly GCA_030066905.1). Taxonomy (GTDB): domain Bacteria; phylum Pseudomonadota; class Alphaproteobacteria; order Rhodobacterales; family Rhodobacteraceae; genus JASJAR01. The sequence goes on from JASJAR010000020.1 coordinate 61,627, forward strand.
CGCGAGCAGCGGGACCATCGCAAGGTTCACCGCCGACCAGCCGGCCACTGGATCGCCGCCCGAGCAGTTCATCAGCCCGCCCGAGGCCAGCGAGGCCATGGTCACCACCCCGAAGACGATCGTGTCGTTCAACCCCTGCACCCGGCCGCGCTCTTCGGGTGAATGCTGGGCGCCGAGCATCGCCGTCGCGCCGATGAAGCCGAAATTCCAGCCGACCCCGAGGAGGATGAGCGCGAGATAGAAGTTCCCCAAAGCCACGCCGGAGAGCGCCACACCGCCGGCCGCGGCGAGGATCAAAAGCCCCGTCGCAACCACCCGCATCGCCCCGAACCGCGCGATCAGATGGCCGGTGACGAAGGCCGGGCCGAACATTGCCAGGACATGGAGCGAGACCACATCCGCCGCATCCGAGGTCGTGTAGCCGCAGCCGACCACGGCCAGCGGCGTCGCGGTCATGACAAGGTTCATCAGCGCATAGGCGACCGTGGCGCAGATTACGGCAACGAGGATCGCCGGCGTCGTCAGCAACTCCAGCCGCGACCGGCCCGTGGCGGTGCCTGGCGCAGGGCGGGGCGGGGCGGGGCTGTCGAGGGCGGCGAATATCATCGAGCCGAGGACGTTGAGCCCGATCACGGCGGCATAGGTGCCAAGGAACGGCACCACCGTCGCCTCGGCGGTGAGCTTGACGATCTGCGGGCCGACCACCGCCGAGACGAGCCCGCCGGCCATCACGAAGCTGATCGCTTTGGGGCGGAACGCCTCCGGCGCCCCGTCCGTGGCCGCGAAGCGGTAGAACGCTTGGGTCGCCATGTAGGTCCCGGTAAAGAGCGAGCCGAGCAGGAGCAGCGCGAAGCTTCCCGACATCAGCCCCCATGCCCCGATGGCCCCGCCGAGCGCCCCGGCACTAGCGCCGATCCAGAACCCCGCGCGCCGCCCCCAGCGCTGCATGATCGCCGACATCGGCGTCGCCGAGAGCATCGAACCCAATACGATCAGCGAGATCGGCAGGGTCGCAAAACAGGGATTGGTCGCCAGGGTCGAGCCCGCCAGCCCGCCGATGATGAAGATCGCCGGAAGCTGCGCGCCGAGCACCGCATTGGCCAGCACCAGAACGGCGACATTCCGTCTCGCCCGGGCGAGGTCGGTCCCCGGCCCCTCGGCCGGCACATGTGCGGTATCGTCGGTCACGGGGTGCCTGCGGCGTCGTTCACCTTTGCCTCCCAGTGCACGCGCGTATACATTCCCGGTCAAGTCAAAAACCAATGACGCAATGGGAACCGGAACGGGATCGGGGACATACCCCGGCCAGAGGTGGAGAGGGAGGATTTGGTGTCGGACGAAGCGTCGGGCCTGATCGCCGGACGGTCCGAGAGGCGGAGCCGGCGGCGCGAGGGGCCCCTGCGTGTTCTGCTGCTGGCCGGTACGGGCGAGGCGCGGCATATTGCCTATGCGCTGGCCCGCGACTCCCGCGTGTCCTCGACGGCCGCACTTGCCCGCGCGGGGCGGCGGCCGATGCCGCTGGGCGTGCCGGCGCGAATCGGTGGCTGGGGCGGTCGCGAGGCGTTCCGCGACTGGGTCGTGGAAAAACGCTTCAACGGGATCATCGACGCCACCCATCCCTTCGCCGCCGCGATCAGCCACCGGACCGCCTCGGTGGCCGAGGAACTCGGCATCGACTATCTCCAGTTCCTGCGCCCGTCCTGGCGGCCCGAAGGCGGGGATGAATGGGTGTTTCTCCACAAAGAGGAGGACGCTGCGGCGCATATTCCCCAAGGCGCGCGCGTGTTCCTCGCCACCGGGCGCAAGCGGCTCGATGCGTTTTCGAATCTGACGTCGCGGGACCTCGTCTGCCGCATCCTCGACGCTCCGGGCGGGCCGTTTCCGCTGCCGAACGGGCGCTTCGTGGTCCACCGCCCGCCGTTCACGGTCGAAGACGAGATGGCGACCCTGGAGCGGCTCGGTATCGACTGGCTGGTGGCGCGCAATTCCGGCGGGTCGGGCAGCCGGGCGAAGATCGATGCGGCAGGGCGCCTTGGCCTGCCGGTCGCGATGATCCGCCGGCCGCCGCAACCCGAGGCCGCCCGCGCCGAGACGCTGTCGGAGGTGCTCGCCTGGGTCGGGCGCCGGGCATGAGCGCGGTGGGCCGGATCATCGAGACGCCGGCCTGCGTCGCCGAGGGGGCGGACTGGCTGGCCCGCTGCGAGCCCCGCTTTGCCCATGCGCTCACGCTGACCGGTCCCTTGCCGCTCAGGCGCCGCAAGGACGGGTTCGAAGCGCTCCTGTCGGCCATCGTCAGCCAGCAGGTGAGCGTGGCGGCGGCCGATGCGATCTGGGGCCGGCTGAAGGCGGCGGGGCTGACGGGCCCACGCAAGATCATGTGGGCTGCGGACGCGGACCTTCGCGCGGCGGGCCTGTCGCGCCAGAAGATCCGCTATGCCAGGGCGCTGGCGGGCGCGGGACTGCGCTACCGGGACCTGCGCGCCGCGCCCACCGACGAGGTCGTCGCCACCCTCGTCGAGATCCCGGGTATCGGCCGCTGGACGGCGGAGATCTATGCGATGTTCTCGCTCGGCCGGGCGGATGTCTTCGCCCCCGGCGATCTGGCGCTTCAGGAGGCGGCCCGGCTCCTCTTCGAGCTCGATGCCCGGCCGACCGAAAAGGCGATCCGCGAGATGTCGCAGGCCTGGTCGCCGTGGCGGGGCGTTGCGGCCCGGCTTTTGTGGTCCTACTACCGCGTGGCGAAGGACCGGGAGGGGATCAGGTGAGCGACCCGTTGCAGTCGAAGCGGAAGGGGCCGGAAACGGCGACCTCGGCTCTCGTCTTCCTGCACGGCTACGGTGCCGACGGGGCCGACCTTCTGGGGCTCGCCGAACCGCTGGCGCAGGTGATGCCTCAGACGGCCTTTTTTGCCCCCGATGCGCCCGAGCCCTGCGTGATGAACCCCGTGGGCCGGCAATGGTTTCCGATCCCCTGGATCGACGGGTCGAGCGAGGCGGCGGTGGGAGCGTCGCTGGCGGCCTCCTCGGCAAAGCTCAACGCCTTTCTCGACCGGGTCCTGGCCGACGAGGGGATCGACGCGGACCGGCTGGTGCTTCTGGGGTTCTCCCAGGGCACGATGATGAGCCTCCATGTGGCCCCGCGCCGGGCGCTGCCGGTGGCGGCGATCGCGGGCTTTTCGGGCCGGCTTCTGATGCCGTCGGCGCTCGCCGCCGAGGCGGTATCGAAACCCCCGGTGATGCTCCTTCACGGCGACGCCGACGATGTCGTTCCCTTTGCCTCGATGGCCGAAGCCGATACCGCCCTGCGCGGCGCGGGGTTCGAGGTGAACGACTTCGTGATGCACGGTGTCGGACATGGCATCTCGCCCGAGGGGCTTCAGGCGGCGGTGGCCTTCATCCTGCCGCGCCTCGGCTGAGCCCCGGGCGCTCCGGGGGTGCCCCGCATCCCGGCCGAAACATCGCGGGGTGTGCCGAGCGCCCGGAGAGCGCTCCGGCGGACCGATCTCAGCGATAAAGGGTCGTCGGACAGCCGCAATCACGGGGCCTTTGCCGGGGGCGGCGCCCGCAAATCCGGCGGCTGTGGATAACCGTCACCCGCCTGTCATTCTTCTGCGCTAGGCCTCGCGCCACGGGCCCTAGGTCTGGGGCTTGTCAGGCGGCAGACGCCATATATAGTCACAGTCAGCCGGGGCGGTCCCCCGCCCCGGAATTGGACCCGAGGCAGAGGCAGGCGCGTGTGATGGACGGCGATTTCAGGACGAGTTTCGTGCGCGAGCCGAACTCCCTCAAACACAACCCGGCCCTCGTTCTCAACGCAGATTACCGGCCGCTTTCCTACTACCCGCTCTCGCTCTGGCCGTGGCAGGAAGCGATCAAGGCCGCCTGGCTCGAACGGGTCGATATCGTCGCCGAATACGAAGAGGTCGTCCGCTCGCCTTCGACCGAGATCCGGATTCCTTCGGTGGTGGTCCTGAAGGATTACGTCAAACCCCAGAAACGGGTGGCCTTCACCCGGTTCAACCTCTTTTTGCGCGACGAGTTCTGCTGCCAGTATTGCGGCGCGAAAGGCGATCTGACGTTCGACCACGTGGTGCCGCGCTCCCGCGGCGGGGTGACGAGCTGGGAGAACGTGGTCGCGGCCTGCGCGAAGTGCAATCTGAAGAAGGGGTCGCGCTCGCTGCGCCAGGTCGGGATGAGCCTGCGCCGTCCGCCACGCCAGCCGGCGGCCGAGGAACTCAGGAACCAGGGGCGGAAGTTCCCGCCGAACCATCTCCACGAGACCTGGCTCGACTTTCTCTACTGGGACGCCGAACTCGAGGCCTGACGGGCCGGGCCGCCCTCCGGGCGGTGCCTCCGGCGGCGGTATTTTTGCCAAGATGAAGCCCCGGGGGGCTGCGCTCGGGGGGCGGGCGGCGCCTTGCAGCCCGGCAGGCAGCGCCTAGCTGTTTGATCCCAGGGTTTGGTGGTGCGATCCATTCGTTGGAATGGAAGGACGCCCTATTGGACAGATACGTCACGGCTGCGCCACGACCACGCACGCCGTCAGAGCGGCAATAGAGCGATCGCAAGCTTCGAACGCGGAGTTGAGCCGGGAGCTTGGTATCAATTCCAAGACGGTGGCGAAGTGGCGGAAGCGGCAGACGGTCGAGGACCGTAAGACCGGACCAAGGGAGCCTCGCTCAACCGTTCTCAGTGAGGATGAAGAGGCCATCGTCATCGCGTTTCGCCGTCACACGCTGCTCCCGCTCGATGACTGCCTCTATGCCTTGCAGCCGATGGATTAGCGCCCTGAAAGTGGTCCACCAACTGGGATAGATTATCCCACAAGATGGAGGATCAGCGATGGCTGGAAAGCGTGAGAAACCCGAAGAGATCGTATCGAGGCTTCGGCAAGTTGAAGTTCTGCAAGGGCAAG
>JASJAR010000015.1 GCA_030066905.1 Paracoccaceae bacterium
TGGCGCCTTCGAAGGTGCCGCTGGCGCTGCCGGTGCCGGTGGCCTCGAAGGGCACGCGCAGAAGCGCCCCGCCCGAGGCTTCCGAGACATCCTCCACGATGTAGTTCGTGAGGTCGAGCGCTTCGGCCTCGTTGAGGCCGGTGAACAATTGTGACATATCAAACTCACTACAATAGCAATAAAACCGTCTGACCTAAGCCATCTGGTTTCCAGCCCCCCGGCTGCTGCCCCATTGATATACCGTTAGGACAGCCTATTCAACAAAGTCCGACGTCCGGCACCGACCAAATCCTAGGCAGAACAGGTTTCTAGGCCCGGTGGAGCAGGGCAGGCGTGCCGGCTCTGGACAGCCCGCGGACGCTCCGGGAGGATGTCCGGCGATGCTGTCCGAAGGCCGATCCGATGCCCGCCTGCCTCCTCGACACCCATGTCCATCTCTACGATGCCTTCTCTCCGGCGGCGTTTCTCGACGCGGCGGCCGGGACCGTCGCGGCCCAGGCCCGCCGGGCCGGTCTGGCCGAGACCACGCCGGGGGTGCTGATGCTCGTCCAGACCCCCGCCGAGCGCCCCCCGGCGGTGTTTTTCGACCCGCCCCCCCCGGGCTGGCAGGTCGCGGCGGCCGACGCCCATGGCAGCCTGCGCCTGACGTCGGCGGGCCGGCCGGCGCTCTATCTCGTGCCCGGCCGCCAGATCGTCGCCGAAGAGGGGCTCGAAGTGCTGGGTCTGGGGCTCGGTGCGGTGCCCGCCGACGGCCGCCCGGCGGCCGACACCCTCGCCGAGGTGCAGGCCGCCGGCGGGCTGCCGGTCCTGCCCTATGGGGTGGGCAAGTGGCAAGGGCGCCGGGGCGACCTCGTTCTGGCGCTGTGCGCGGATCCCGATGCGCCGACCGACCTTGTCCTCGGCGATATCTCGGGGCGCCTGGGTTTTCTGGGGCGCCCGGCGCATTTCGCCCGGCTCGAAGCGGCGGGACGGATCGTCCTGCCCGGCAGCGACCCCCTGCCGTTCCCCGGCGAGGTGGCGAAGGTCGCCCGGCTCGTCTGCGCCGCCGACTTTGCCCCCGACGCCCCGCGCGACAGCGTTCTGGCCTGGCTGCGCGGGCTCGACCGCACGCCGCCCGCGCTCGGGCGCTACGAGACCCTGGCGCGGTTTCTCCCGCTGCAGGTGGGGATGCAGATCGCCAAGCGGCGGCGGCGGGCTCAGACCTCGCCGAGAAGGGCGGCGTAGCGGGCGACCACCGACGGCGTGGTGTAGCGCGCCCGCACCGTCGCCGCCGCCGCCGCGCCGAGACGGGCACGCAAGGCCGGCTCGCCCAGAAGCCGCCGCAAGGCGGTTTCAATGGCGACCGCATCGGCCGGCGGGATCAAAAGCCCGTCGACCCCGTCCTCGACGATATCGGGAATGCCGCCCACCTCGGCCGCGACGCTGGCAAGCCCCGTGGCCATCGCCTCGATGAGCGAGATGCCGAACGCCTCCTCCATCGTCGGGAAGGCGAAGATATCCGCCGCGCGAAGATAGTCGGCGACATTGGTCACAAAGCCGGTGCGGGTCACCGAAGCCCCCAGTCCGGCCCGCTCGACCGCCCGGGCGAGATCGTCCTCGACATTGTGCATCAGCCCCGCCCCGGAGCCGACGATCACCAGATGGGCCTTGGGGAAGTCGGGCGTCAGCGCGGCGAAGGCCTCGGTGAGTTCGAGCACGCCCTTGGAGCGCAGGAGCCGGCCGGTGAAGACGACGATCACCGCGTCGGCCGGCAGGCCCAGGGCGGTCCGGAGCGCCAGGCGCTCGCCGGCATCGGCGGAGGCAAACCGGTCCACATCGACGCTGTTGGGAATGAGCCGGATCTTCTCCTCGGGCACGCCGCCGGCGCGGAATTCCTCGGAGATCTGGCGCGACAGGCTGACGAAGAGATCGGCGCGGCGCAACAGGGCGTTGCGCAAACCCACGAAGCCGCCGACGAGGCGCGGCAGCCCGCCGAGCCCCAGCTTCCGCGCGCCCTCGACGAAATACGCCCCGCTCATCTCACCGTTGTTGTCGGCCTTGAGGATCACCGGCTTGCCCAGAAGCCGCCCGGCGGCCACCGCCGGGATGCCGAGCACCCGGTAGCCGCAGACCAGAAGATGGGTAAATTCGCGCCGCGACAGCAGCAGCGTGAAGAAGAGCCCGGGCACCATGCGCCATTTCTTCAGATGCCCGCGCCCCGAAGGACCGAGCCGGCGCACTGGCACGCCGTCGAGGGTTTCGCGGGGTGCCAGGCCGGCCTCCGAGCGCCGGGTGACCACGGTGACGGGAATGCCGGTTCGCGAGAGGCCCATGGCCACCGTCCGGGCCTGAGTCTCCCCGCCACCGATGATGGGGGCATAGGTCTCGGTCAGAAGCCAGACCCGGGGCGGGGCAAGAGGGCTCACCCTCGGGATCCGGCGAGGTCGTCGTAGACGGCGGCGAGTCGCTCCACCGCGACGGAGATATCGTAGCCCTTGGCGGCCTCGGCCGCCGCGGTGCCGAGCCGCGCCGCGGCCTCAGGCGCATCGAGAAACCGCGCGAGGGCGGTGGCGAGGGCGGCGGGGTCGGCCGGAGGTACCAGGGCGGCGGTGGCGTCATCGACGAGGACTTCGGCAAGCCCATCGACCGCACTCGCAACGATCGGCAGGCCCATCGTCATGGCCTCGAACAGCGCCAGCGGCGTGCCCTCGAAGAGCGAGGGGAAGGCCTGGATGTCAAAGAGCGACTGGACCGGCCGGGTATCGGCGGCGAAGCCGGCGAAGATCACCCGGTCGGCGACCCCGAGCGCCCTGGCGCGGGCTTCGAGCGGGCCGCGCTGCGGCCCGTCGCCCACCAAAACCACCCAAGGTGTATGGCCGGCCTCGGCGAGGCGGGGCAGGGCCTCAACAAGGTGAGTGAGCCCTTTCTGGATATCGAGCCGGCCGATACTCCCGATCACCGTCGCCCCCTCGGGCAGGCCCAGTTCGGCGCGTTTTTTTGCCGTCACATCCGGGCCTGCCCGGGTGAAATCGGCAAGCGGCGCCCCGTTGGGAACAAACATCAGCTTCCTGCGCGGGATAAACCGCTTCGTGGCCATGAACTCGACCACCGAATGGGACACGCCGATCCCTCTCGTGGTCAGCCCCGCGAGGACCCGGTCGGCTACGCTCTGCCGGCGCGGCATTTTGGGGTCGACGAAATGCTCGTGGACAATTGCCGGAATGCCGGTCAGCCGCGCGGCGATGCGGCCGTAATTGCTGGCCGAATAGCCGTGCAGATGCAGGATGTCGTAGCCGTCCTTGCGGATCGCGGCGCGGATTTCGGTCAGGGCTTTGGGATGGGCCTTCGGGATGTCCACGCAGCGGATGCGCACGCCGCGTTCGACGAGAAAATCCGCGGAATGATCCCAGGGCTGCAACACCAGAAGATCGACGTGATGGCGGGTCTCGTCAAAGCGCGTCAGCCACCAGCTCAAAAGCCGCGTCACACCGTGGATGGTCGAGCCGCGAACGCCGAGCTTGTCGCAGACGTGCAGGATGCGCAGAGGGGGGGCCATATCGGGGGTGTCTTTCATGGGGTTCAGCCGATGAGGCGCTTTTTGAAGAAGACCAGCGGGCCGCCCCAGCGCAGATTGAAGCGCAGCCAGAGCGAGGGGCGGTCGAACAGCGTGCGCACCGGCGTCTCTGGCGGGGCCGTGAGAAAGAGCTCGTCGCCGGCGCAATGACCATCGAGATGGTCCGGTGTCAGGATCGCCCGGGTCTGGTGCGGCGCCCAGATCGTGGTCTGGCTCGTGTAGCGGTCGAGGGCGGCGCGTTTCAGGGCGCGCACCGGGCCGATGTCGAGGGCGGCCAGATGGGAGACGGCCACTTCCCGGCGGATATCGGGCACCCGTGCGAGGGGATAGCGCCAGTAGACGAAATATTCGAGCAGCTTCGGGGTGCCGGGGCCGCCTCGGGCGATCCGGGCCCGGACCGCGCGGCCGAGCGCGAGGTGGTCGGGATGCTGGTCATAACGGAACGGGGAGAGGATCGTCTTCGCGCCGGCGGCGGCCAGGGCGTCGTCGATGGCCGCGGCGAGCCGCGCCTCATGGGCTGCGAGTGCCCCGTCGGGCAGGTCGAGAAAGCTCAGATCCCCGGCCGGAACGCCGAGATCGGCCGCTCCGGCGAGGGCCTCGGCCCGGCGGGCGGCCACGAGGCTGTCGGCCTCGGGCAGGAGGCCGCCATTTGCAGCCGAGGGGGAGAGCCGCCCGTCGGTGGCGTAGAGAATATGTACCGGCACGCCGGCCTGGCGCAGAAGGGCGATCAGCCCGCCGGCGCCGAGCGTCTCGTCGTCGCTATGGGGCGCCGTCACCAGAACCGGCCCCGGGGCAAGGGCGACCGCTGCATCTACCGCAGCCGAACCGATCGGAGCGGCTTCGGTCACGCGGGAAACAGCCCGGCCAGGGAGGTCGACGGCATGGCAGGAGCGGATTTTATTGCTGGTGACACAGCACAAATCTCCGAGCGGCAATCGCGGTCGCACGAAACGAAAACGCGCGCCGCGCTCTGGATCCTTTCCGGGGTTAGCCGCCTCTCCGCAACCTGTCTAGGTCCCAGGGCCGAAGCGCCCCGGCCATGTCTTCCGGGGCGCCACAATCGGCCGCACAGTGGGCGATTGGGCGCTCAGACCGATGCTCCCGGACCCGCGCGCCGGCCCGCGGGCGGGTCGGCCTTGCCCCCTGTTACCGGACGGCGCAGACAGGGCCGATCGGTTTTTCGGAGAGAAGTATGGCCTCGAAGCGCGTGTTGGTCATCGCCTACGACTTTCCTCCCATTGGCGGATCCGGCGTCCAGCGCACCCTAAAATATGTCAAGTATCTTCCTGAACACGGGTGGGACATCGACGTCCTGACAGTTCGGGAGACCCAGCAGGTCAACAAGAGCCGCGACCCCTCGCTGCTCGATGAACTCCCCTCGGAGGTCGCTGTGCACCGGACCGGCCTCATCGACCCCTATGACAATCCGGTCTACAAAGCCGTCACAAGGCTCTTCGCCCGGCGCAAGGCCGGGCCGGACAAGCCCGGGAACGGTTCGGACGTCGAAGCATCCGGCGCCGGGAAGCCCAATCTCGACTTCATCCATGCCCTCATGCTGCCCGACCGGATGATCGGCTGGTTCCCCTTCGCTCTTCTGAGAGGGATCGCCGTCATCCGGCGAACCAGGCCGTCCGTGATCTACTCGACCTCGCCTTGCGAGACCGCGCATCTGGTCGGTGTCGTCCTGTCGAAACTGTTCTCCATTCCCCTCGTCGCCGATTTTCGCGACCCCTGGACCGAGTACTACTTTTCACTGCGGCGGCCGGGTCATATCGAGGCCCTCAACCGGTGGCTGGAGCGAAAGGTGTTGCGGCGCGCGGCTTTGGTGATTTCCACGACGGCTGAATGCAGCGACAGTCTCAAGCGCCTGTCTGCCGGCGCGCCGGCCGAGAAGTTTCATGTGATTACAAATGGTTACGATGAGGGTGATTTTGTCGGCATCGCCCCGAAGACGTTCGACCGGATCACGATCATCTTCACGGGAACCGTTTATCAGCAGGTCACGCCCGAGATCCTCTTCCAGGCCGTAAGAGAAATGCTCGACGACAGCCCGGGTCTGGCAGACCGCATGCGGCTGGTTTTCGTCGGGCGGCAATACGACGGGTTCGACGCGCTGATCGGAACATATCGGTTGGGCGAGGTCGTGACCTGCATCGGCTATGTTCCGCACAGGGAATCCATCGCCTATCTGACCGGCGCCGACGCGTGCTATTATAATGTGTTCTCGGAGCTGGCGATAACGGCCAAGCTCTTTGAGTACCTCAGAAGCGGCACGCCGATCATCGCCGCTATTCCGGAAAGCCACTCTGCTGCGAGGATCATCGCGGATTGCGATGCGGGGGTGGTCGTGGAGGGAGACAACCCCGCCGCTCTGCGCAGCGCGCTCGAAGATGTGCTGGACCGTGACGGTTCGAGGGCGGCGCGGCCGAACGAGAGGGTGACGGACTTCGAACGAAAGAAACTGGCCTCCGAATTGTCGGATGCGCTGGACGGCATCATCGACCCCGGCCAACCGGGGTACGGCTCCTAGCGGCGGCGCAGGGCCAGATAGCCCCAGAGAGAAGCGAGCATCGCAGCCTCGGCGATCACGACGGCAATTGCCGTGCCCTCGATGCCCCAGGTCTCGCTCAATCCCCAGACGAGCCCGATCCGGACGGCCAGCCCGACCAATGTAATCCAGACCATGAGGCGTTGCCGGTCGATGACCACCAGCAGCATCCGGGCATAAAACACCTGAAACCAGATCATCGCGGCGACGAAAAGGATCTGTAGAACCCGTGTGCCGCTGGCATATTCGGGCCCGAAGACGGTTTCCATGATCCAGGGTGACAGGACAATGCCGATCGCCGTCATCGGCAGCGAAACGGCAAAAAGAAGCGCCCCGCCGCCCCAGACCAGGCGGCGGTACCGCCGAGCGTCGCCATCGGCGAAGCTGACTGAAAGCCGGGGCAAAAGGACGTTGGTGACCGTCGAGGGTAACATGAAGAGCGCCAGATAAACCTTCAGGGCAGCACCGTAGACACCGATTTCGTCGAGCCCGAAGCCAAGCCCGGATCTCAGGATCAGAATATCAACCTGGGTGTAGGCCGCACTCAGCGCGGCACTGAACCCGATCGGAAGCGCCATCCGTTGCAACTGAAGAACGAGACGCGGGTCGAGCCTGTAGCTGACGCCGATGGTCCGCCCCACCGAGACGAGCGCGATCGCGTAGCCGATCGAGCGGGCCGCGAGGATCACGATCACGAAGGGAAGCAGGTCCGGCGCCAGCACCAGCGTGACAAGGCAAAGCACGAGGTAGACGGTCTGGCCCGTCAGGGCGACGGCACTCTCGCGCCCGAAGCGGTCGAACGCCCGGAAATAGACCTGCGCCGAGAGCGTGATCACCCTCAGACCCCAGGCCGCCGCCGTCAGAAGGATCACCCACCTGAGCAGCGGGTCCGGCTCGAAGAGCATTACCCCGACCGCCAGGGCGGCAAGGATCGCCGTCCAGAGCACCATCACCCAGATCATGTGGTTGTAGAAGTAATGGGACCCGAGGCCCTTCCGCCGAGAGACCTCCCGTGTCACCAGCAGATCGAGACCGAAGCTGACCAGCGTCATCGCCACGATGGCAAGCGATTGGGCGTAGGCCAGAGCTCCGAAATCCTCCCGCCCGAGCACCCTGGCGGCGACCAGCATCACCGCCACGGCGAAAAAGTTCGTGAGATTCGTCAGCCCCGCGAAGCCGAAGGTTCGGATGAGCGGGCCGTACCGCGAGATGAGCCGCCGGGGGCGCACCGCCTCGGGGTCGGGCGGAAAAGAGGGCGGGTCGGCCGGCATATCAGGCCCCCGGACCCGGAACCCGGTCCGACCGGGGGTGTCTGGCGGCGTCCGAAGCGGACAGGGCGGCAGAGTGGCTCATGGGGCGCCGGGACCTTCGCAATTGTCCTCGATCCGATTATCCTGCGGCCCCCGGGACGACAAGCCGCCGGCCGGTCCGCCCCGCTCTGCCGGACATCGGATCACGGTTTCGCAGAAACCGGCCCCGAAGTGCCCCCGGGCCGGCAAAAAACCGCGCGCCGCGCCATTGTTTCGCCCACGGGGCAGCACCGGCGGGGCGCCCGCCCGGGAGGCCAGGGACCGTTGACAGCCTCTGGCGAAGCGGTAGGTCTTGTGACAGTTTTATGTCGTTTTTGTAACAGCTCCCATGGGGGGGTGCCGAACATGCCGTTCAGATCGGACGCCTCGAACTGGCGCGTCTTTTTCCTGCTCTTTGCGTTTGCTTTCAGCCTCTTCTGCCTCTTTGCGGGGTATCAGGCGCGGCTGACCGGCGACAGCGCGCGCGTCTACGAGCTGTTCGACATCGCCTGGGAGAACAATGTCGCGGCCTGGTGGAGCGGCGCGCTGCTGGCGCTGGCGGCGTTTCTGGCCGCCGAAGCGGCGAGCCGGCACCGCGAAAGCGACCCCGCCCTGGCGCGGGGCTGGGCGATCCTCGCCGGCCTCCTGCTGTTTCTGTCGGCCGACGAGATCGGGTCGCTGCACGAGCGGCTCGGCCTGCTCGGCGGCACCCTCGGGCTGGGAGCCTGGGCGCTGATCCTGCCCCTGGGGGCGCTGCTCGGAATGCTTTATCTCTATGCTGCGACCCTGCTCTGGACGCGCGGCGCGCGGCGGTCGATCCTGCTCGTCACGCTCGCCTTTACGCTCCTCGCCTCGGTGGCGCTGCAGGAATATGTCGAACATGCGGTGGCCTGGGGGTCGCGATCGGCAGAAGCGCTGCGGCTCGTCGTCGAGGAAGGCACCGAACTCACCGGGATGCTGATCCTCGTGGCGACCCTGCTCGCGGCGTTCGATCCCGGGTCGGAGCGGCCGTTCGGGATGTTCGAGCGGCGCGGCGGGTCGATCCTGCTCGTCGCCCTCTTCGCGGCGGCGGGGCTTTTGGCCCTCACCCTGTCGCTCGACGATCTCGCCGGGCGCGGACGGCCGATCGACTGGCTGACGGCGGTGCTCTGGCTGGCCGCGGCGGCCCTGGCCGCGCGGCGGGCGGTCGACGGGGTCTATCCGCTCGCCCATGCCGCAATGGCGCTGGTCTATGTCGTCGCCTCGGCCGCGGCGGTGGCGGTCGATCTCGCCGATCCGCTGCCGCTCGGGGCCTGGGAGACCGGCGAGCGGGCCTTCGTCTATGCCGTGCTGATGGCGGCGGTGCTGCCGTTCTGGCTCCGGCTGGGACGTTTCGGGGCGGGGATCGGGGCGCTCGGCGCGGCGCTGCTCTATGCCGGCTTTCCCGCCAGTGCGTTCACCGACTTCGTCCTGCCCTGCGGGCTGGCGCTGGCGGTGTTCGGCTTCCATGTCGAGGAACGTCTCGTCGAGGAGCACGGCTGGCCGGAGACCGCCGCGCCGCCGCACTGACCCCGCGCCGCGAAGGGGCTATTGCCGCGTCCCGATCGGCCGGGCGGGCACACCCGCCACGATCGTGTTCTCGGCCACGTCCGCATTGACCACCGCCCCGGCGGCGAGGATCGCCCCGTCGCCCACGGTGACCCCGTCGAGCAATGTGACATGGGCGCCGAGCCAGACGTCGTTGCCGATCCTCACCGGGCCCTTGGTCTCGAGCCCCTGGCGGGCCATCGGCCCTGCGCCGAGCGCCGTCTTGTAGCGCCCCCCGCCGATATAGCAGTGGCCTGCGATGATGCAGTCGTCGCCGATCTCCACCCCGGAGACGGCGGAGATGTTGCATTGGGTCCCGATCGAGCAATCGGCGCCAATGCGCAGATAGTTGCTTTTGACGAGCAGGATCGTGTCGCGCGAGATCAGCGTCCGGTCGCCGATGGAGAAATCCCCCGGTTCCGTGGTGCCGCGGGCGTCGAGGGCGCAGCCGTCGTCGATGGCCACATCGTCGCCGAGCGCGATCCGGCCCGGGCAGCGCAGCGAGATGTCGCGGCCGAAATTCACGCCCTTTCCCGCGGAGAGAAAGAGCCCGGGATAGAGCAGCTTTCGCAGGGCGAAGCCCGGGGCGCCGGGGGCCCAGGAGGCCAGGAGCATCGCCGCCTCGTAGCGGACAAGATCGAAGACCCGCTCGGTGCCGACGAAGAAATGCTGGTATTTCTTCAGCGCCGATGTCTCGAGCCGCAGCGCATCGACCACGTGGTGTTTATCGACGCTTTCGCGCGGCCTGCAGGGCGTCTCGGCGGCGGGGTCGGAACGGATCTCAGCCATAACGGGGCCTCACTGGTCGAACGGGGGGGCGACGGGGAAAGACGGCTTGCCGGCCGGAGCGGTTGCCCCTAGTGATCCTCCTGCCGGTTTCCCTTTGAAACAAAGGCCATCGCCGCCCGTGACCGCCATTGCCGATTACTGGAACGACAACGTCTCCAACTGGAAGGTGGCGAACCATCTCGACCCGGGCTCCCCGGCGTTTTTTCGCGAGGTGGAGCGCTACCGGTTCGAGAAACTCGACTATCTGAACGGGTTTTCGGAATTTTCCGATTATGCCGGCAAGCGGGTGCTCGATGTGGGCTGCGGGCTCGGCACGGACCTGTCGCGCTTTGCCGCCAACGGGGCGGAGGTCACCGGCATCGACATCGCCCCCCGGGCGGTGGAGCTGGCGCGGGCGAATTTCGGCTGGCGCGGGCTTCAGGGCCGTTTCGAGGTCATGGACGGCGAGGCGATGGGCTTTCCCGACGACGCGTTCGACTTCGTCTATTGCCATACGGTTCTGCATTTCACCCCCCACCCAAAGGCCATGGTCGGCGAAATCCGCCGCGTGCTCAAGCCGGGGGGGAGGGCGCTTTTGATGACGATCAACCGCCGGTCCTGGCTCTATGCGCTGCACCGGGTGGCGGGAACGAAGCTCGACTACATGGACGCGCCGGTCTTTCACAAGATGGACCGGGGGGCGTTCGCCGGGGTGATCTCGGCCTTCCCCGATGCCGAGATCCGGTTTTACCGGTTCCCGGTGCGCACCGAGGTCCATAAGGGCTGGAAGGCGCGGGTTTACAACATGGCCTTCGTCGACCTCTACCGGGCGCTGCCCGAAAGGCTCACGGGGCCCACCGGCTATCACATGATCGCCGTCGTGCGGAAATAGGGCTCCGGCCCTCATTCGGCCGCCACGGGGGCCTTGTCGGAGGCGTCGAACCCCACGGCGGCGAGGAGATCGCGGATTTTCCGCTCGTAGATCGGCCGTGCATAGTCCCGGGCGTAGAGGGCTTTGGCGTTTTCGGCCCGGCGGCGCCCCTCGGCGGGGTCCGAAAGCACCGCGCGCATGCCGGTCGCGATCGAGCCCGGCTCGGGGGCGACGAGGAAGGCGACCTCCTCGGTCAGGACCTGGGTATGGGACCAGATATCGGTGGCGATGAGCGGCTTGCCGCTGGCGAGCTGCTCGTAGATTTTCAAAGGCGTGTTCGTCCCGTCGATCCGGGGCGAGAGGAGAATGTCGGCCGCGCGGTTGAACCTGAGCGCCTCGCGCTTCGGCACCCGGCCGGTGAAGAGACATCGCGCCTCCGAAAGCCCCGCCCGGGCGGCGACTTTCTTCATTGCGGCGACCTGATCCTCGGTGCCCCCGGCCAGAAGCAGCCGCGCGGCGGGATGGTCGGGGGCGACCATGGCGAAGGCCTCGATGACCCGGTCGATGCCCTGGTATTTCTCGAATGTGCCGGCATAGACCAGCGTCGTGACACCCTCGGGGAAATCGACCGACGCGGCGGCGGCGTTCTCGGCCTCGGGGCCCTTGGTTTCGCCTGCGAGCCGCACATCCTCGAAGATCGAGTTCTCGATCAGGAAATGCTTCTCCTCGGGCACCCCTTCGCCGAGCGCGTAATCCCTGAGGTCAGGGCAGATTGTAATGACGGCATCGGCCGCCTTGAGGCAGCTGTTTTCCAAAAACCGGAAGGTCCCGATCAGAAGCTTCGATTTGGTGAAGCCGAAATTTTCGAGCTGCTGGGGCAGGCTCGAATGCATGTCGTAGATCAGGCCGAACCGGAACAGGGGCTTCAGCGCGCGGCACCAGAAGACGGCCTCCTCATGGGCATGGACGAGGGCGTAACGGTGCCGGATCAGCATGCCCACCGTCCAGAGCACCATGAAGATGTCGAGAAAGAGCTTCTTTGCCGACGGGCCCACGGGCACAGGCTCGAAAACCCGGGTCCTGGGGATACGCACGATCCGCACACCCGGAATGTCCACGTCCTGGCCCGGACCATAGGTCAGAAGGTCGATGCGGACCCCGGCCTCGGCCAGCACCAGCGTGCGGTAATAGACGCTGAAGGGCGTGCCGCGCGGGGTGAAGAACGGATGCGGGGCGACGACCAGCATATCGGCCTTCTCGCGGGGCGTGCGGGAGGTCCCGGTCATCAGAGCCAGCCCTCCCGGAGATACCACTCGGCGAGATCGGTAAGCCCGGTCTCGTTGGTGTAACTGTCCCGAAACCCCGTATGGCGGCGCATCTTCGAGGTGTCGAAGGCGCGGTCCTTGGTGAAGAACGCCACCCGCCTGCGGTAGATCGGAGGCTCGATCCCGAAGGGTTTGCAGACCGCCTCGCAGATGTCGCCGGCGACAAAGAACGGGGTGACCGGCAGGCGCAGGAAGCGCGGCGCGGTGCCGAGCTTTTCCGCGATCACCCCGATCATGTCGCGAAGCCGGATCGGCTCGGCCGCGCCGCAGAGATAGACCTCGCCGAGGGTCGCCTCGTGGCGCGCCGCGAGCACCATGAAATCGACGAGATCGCGGACATGGACGAGATGGTAGAGCCCCTTACTGCCGAGCCCCAGGAGCGGGACGATGGGGAGCCTCGCCATCTTGAAGACTTTGAGAAGCCGCCGGTCGCCGGGCCCGTAGATACCGCAGGGCCGGATCACCGTGAGGGGCATTCCGGTTTTCTCCGCATGGTCGCGGATCCAAAGCTCCCCCTCGACCTTGGTCTCCTGGTAAAGATCACCCGGGGCGAACCGGCTGGTCTCGTCGGCCGGCGGGGTCTCGATATGGCCATGCACCCCCATCGTCGAGACATGGACGAAACGCTTGAACCCGGGGCTGCCGGTCACCGCGCGGGCGAGGTTCTTCGTGCTCTCGACATGGACCAGCCCGTAGATCTCGTCGCCGACCTTGGCCTCGCGGAAGGCGGCGGCGACATGGAAGATGTAATTGACGCCCTCGCTGGCGCGCAGGGCGACCTCCGGGTCGTAGACCTCGCCTTCGAAAAACTCGACCGGCAGGTCGCCGAGCCCGCTCCGATCGGACGAGGCGCGCACGATGGCGCGCACATTGGCACCTGTGTCGCAGAGCGTCCGGACGAGATGCCGGCCGGTGAACCCCGTGGCCCCGGTGACGAGAACGGTGTCGCCGCTCGTAATACTCATACCAACGCTCCCAAAATCTCGGTTTTGAGGGTTTTTTGATAGCGCGAGGGCGCGAGCCGGTCGAGCACCGCCTCCGCCTCGCGCCGCTGCCGCTCGGGCGGCCAGCCGAGGCTTTCGGCCATCGCGGCGAGGATCGTGCGGAACGCCGCTGCCCCGAGCCGGCCGAGGACGAGGTCGTCGCTGCGCCTGAGGAGAATATCTGCGAGATGCCGGACTTGCGTCCGCGCGATATGGGTCTCGGCAAAGCGGCGGAGCGCTGTCTCCGAGGCGCCGGCAAGGTCGAGGGCCATCTCGGGAATGTCCGGGACCGGCACCGTCCGGGTCCGGCAGCGCGCGGTGCCGCCGGCCTTGGCGACGACGAGATCGACCGCCGCTTCGGCGGTGAGCCGCGCGGTGGTCCATTTGATGCCGACGATGCTGAGAAGGCCCTTTGTCCCGTCGGCCTCTTCGTGATCGACGACGCGGCTTTCGTGGAGCTTCGCCCCGTCGGCCCCGGCCGCGTCGTCGCCGGGCGTGAGCCCGACATAGCAGTAAAGCACGTCCTCGGAGACAAGCCCCATCGCGGCGTCGGCGGCGTTGTATTCGTCGAGGAAGGCGGCGATCTCGCCGGCGTCGGGGGTCACGCCCACGTCGCCGTCGCGATGGGTGAAATGGGTCGTGCCGACGATGCATTTGCCCTGCCAGGGAACGGCGAAGAACATCCGCTTGGCCTGATCGACGCGGGAATCGGAGGCCCGGCCGCTCCTGACCGCGAAGGCCGTCGGCGGGGCGGGGCGGTCGATGACGAGGTTCATGCTGCGCACCAGGCCGACCTCGGCCGACGCCCCCGGCGCGCCGATCCAGCCCGGCCCCCAGGGCCCGGCGGCATTGACGACCATCGCGCCGCCGATCTCGATCGCCTCGCCCGATGTCAGGTCGCGCGCGGCGATCCCGGCGACCCCGGCGCGATCGTTTTCGGCAAAAAGCAGCCCCTCGGCACGGATGTAATTGGCCACGACCGCGCCGTGCTCTGCGGCCTGGGCGAGGATCTGGAGCACCGCCGTGTCGGCGAAGGCGACCTGGGCGTCGGCCCAGACAGCGCCGCCGGTGAGGCCATGGGGGTCGACCCCAGGTGCGGCCGCCAGACAGGCCGCCTTCGACATCACCCGCCCCCGGAGCCCGCGCGGCCGGCGCCCGTCGCGCAGCGCCACGCCCCACTGGAGCGCCTCGTAAAGTCCGATGCCCGCGGCAAGCGCCAGAGGCCCGCGCATCCCCCAGCCATAGGCCGGCATCAGGAACGGCAGGGGGGCGACGAGATGGGGCAGGGTGGCCAGAAGGATCTGCTGTTCGCGGATCGAGGCGACGGCCCGGGCGAAGTTGAGATGCTGAAGATAGCGGATGCCGCCATGGACGGTCTTCAGGGAATTGTGGCTCGTCGCCGAAGAGAAATCCCCCTGTTCGACGAGCGCGACCTTGAGCCCGCGCAGGGCGGCGTCCCGGGCAACGCAGGCCCCGTGGATGCCGCCGCCGACGACGACGACGTCGAACCGGCGCGCGCGGAGGGCTCGGATGTCGCGTTCCATGGGTTCCCCATCTCTCCCGCCCCGGCAAGACGCCTCCAAGGCGGGCGCCGCCGGCGCCGGCTCCCGGTCGCTCCGGGCCATAGCCTTGCGTCGCCGCTTTTTTAGAAGACGCAAGGCAATCTGAAGAGGGGCCCGGACCCTGTCAAGGCGACCTCCCGGAGGGCCGGGAGGGCCCCGGCGATCCGTCACTATTGCGCCGTTTGCGCGGGGATTGATGCCGCAGCGCGGATAGCCCGGGAGGGGCATCGATCGCACCGCAGAGCGCCCGCGAGCGGGCGTTCGTCTGCCCGCCCCGATCCGAAGGCACACTCGTCCCGGGCGGGACCCGGCCGGCCCCGGCGACCGCCCGGGTAAGACGTGTTATGTTAACTTTTGGTCGCTTTCCGGCCGGGCTCAGCCCCAGACCCGGCCGAGCAGCGACAGAAAGGCGCTCGCGCCGACGCCGTGGTCGCGGACCGGCACGAAGTCGCGCCAGTCGTAGCCCGGCAGGAGCCCGTGGGCCGGCCGGGCGATGTAGAACGCGCCGTGCCGGGCGGCGATGTTGTGCCGCGAATTCTCCGAATACCCCTCGCCGACGAGCGCGGTGGTGAAATTGGAACGCAGGACGAGCTCGCCGTTCCGGCCCATGCCGCGCAGGCCGCCGAAGCTCGTCGAGCCCCGGATCGCGCCCTGGGCGTGGCGCACCGAGGGGCCCATATAGGAGGTCCCGTTATTGGCCCCGAACAGGCAGTCCTCGATATCGACGCCGCGATAGATGCCGTCGGAGAGAAACAGCCCCTGATTGGTACGGATCTCGGGCAGGTCGAAGGAATAGAAATGGCAGCGGTAGAACCGCCAGCGCTGGCGGCCGGCCCCGTCGCGGGGGTTGAAGCACTGGAAGATGTCGGAGTGAAACCCCGACCCCGCCGGGTGGCGCTGGTCGAAGAAGGTGACGTATTCGAAGGTGAAGTCGTTCGACCCGGCGGTCTGCACCAGATCGTTGTTGCCGCCCGAGCCGCGGCAGATGATGCCCCGGCGCATCACGATCCCCTCCGACGGGGTGCCGCCGCCGCCGCGGGCGTCGTAGATCTTGTTGGCGGTGCGGTATTCCCCGTCGCAGACGAAATCCTCGAACAATGTGTCGCGGGCGCCGAGGAGCTGGAACTCGCGCATCCTGGCGTGACAGATCGCGACGTTCCGGGTCCGCACGAGATGGAGCTTGCCGAAGCGCCAGCCCTCGAAGGCCATGCTCCGGCCCTCGAGCCGCACCGTGCCCGAAAGCCGCGCCCCCTCCTTCTCTTCGGAGACGAGCCGGACCGGGGGGCCGCCGATCTCGCGAACGAAGGTGCCGTCGCCGCCGTAATCGCCCGGCGCGCAGGAGACGACCGTGCCGGGGTCGGCGCGCCGGACCGCCTCCGCCAGACCGGCCCGGTCGGTGACCCGGAGCGTGCCCGCCCCCGCCTCGGGCGGCCGGTAGCTGCGGATCATCGCGATCTCGGCGGCCGGCCCGATCACATCCCGATAAACCGCCCGCGCCGGCAAGGGCGCCTCCGCCCCGGCGCCCCCCGCCCGGGCCCGGGCGGGGACCAGAAGGGCCGCGCCGGCGGTCAGAAGGAGCGCGCGGCGGCTGAGCGCGGGATCACTCGGGGACATAACCCGGCAGTTCCGGCAGGACCGCGGCCATCATCCGCTGGAGCCGGGCATCGGCGGCCGCCTCGGTCTCGTTGCCCACGATCGGGGTCGTGAAGCGCACCAGCGCCCCGTCGGTGCGGCCGATCCGGAACCCGTCCTCCACCACCGAGAGCTTGGCGGCGAAATCGTTGGTGAACCGCTTGCCGCGCTGTTCGAACCAGTAATAGACGAGCTGGCGCTCGAGCCCTTTCTGGATCACCGCGCGGTTGACCTCGAAGGTCCCGTAGACGGTGTTCGGGAAGTCCACCGCATGGGGGTCGAGGCTGAACACCTCCCAGCCGCCGTTCGGCAGGCAGACTTCCGGCGAATGGATGCCCGAGCCCTCGGTCTGGCTGAGATAGAAGGCCGAGAAGAACCCGACCTCGGCGGCTTCCGAAGGCGCAGTGAAGCTTGCCGCGATGTAATCGTCGGCCGCCAGCACCGCGGCGACCTCCGGGTCGAGCTCGCCGGTCCAGCCCGACCAGCCGTCGAGGGCGCGCGGGAAGGTCGCAAAGCTCGCCCGGTCGGGCGCCGGCGCGGGCGGGGCCTTCAGCGCCGACCAGCCGAGCCCGACGAGAAGGGTCAGCCCGGCGGCGGCGGCCAGAGCCGCCGAGGGGCGGATCGCGGTGACGCGGGCGAGGATCGGGGCGAGCCCCTCGGTGTCGAAATCGATCGCGTCCGAAAGCGGCTTCGGGTCCCGGGTCATCCGCTGGAGGACCACCGCCATGACCATCAGAAGACCCACGCAGGCCAGAAAGATCACCCAGCCCTCGAAGAGATGCAGAAAGCCCTCGGCATGTTCGATGCCGTAGTAATTGACTAGGATGCCGATCACCCCGATCCGGAAGGCGTTCATGAACACCGTGATCGGGGCGGCCGACAGCAGCAGAAGCGCTTTGTGCCAGAACGGGCCCCGGTAGAGGATCGCGAAGAGATAGGAGAAGCTTAAGATAGGGAAGAGATAGCGCAGCCCCGAACAGGCCTCGGCGACCTGGAGCTTATAGACGCCGAGATCGATGATGTTGCCTTCGAGGAAAACCGGGATGCCGGCAAGATCGACGAAGAAGACCCCGAGGACCGAACTCACCCCTTGCAGGAAGATCGTCATCTCCCAGTAGAGAAACTGCGGCAGGGGCAGCATGAAGACGAGATGGAAGACCGGCAATTGATGCCGGATGCCCCGGCGCCAGCCGAAGATCGTCAGCACCACGCCCGCGGTCCAGATGATGAAGGCATAGGTGACGATGTCGGGGATGTTGACGATATTGCCGAGGATGGCGACGAGCAGGGCGAAGGCGGTGACGAGAACCCCCGGCCAGCGATCCGTCGGAGGGGTCTGCGGCAGGCCGCGATGGCGCAGTTCGCGCAGGAACAGATAGAGCGAGATCAGCGGGATCAGGGGGCCGTGGCTGTATTCCGGCGTGGCCCAGGCCTCGATCAGGGAGACGAACCCGATCCAGAACACCGGCAGGCTCGCGGCCAGCAGAAGGGCAAAGAGCGCCAGACCCGCTGGGTTCAGGCGAAACCCGGTCCTGCGGACCGAAAGCGGCTCTGACGGATATGTCTCGGCCATCGGCCGTCTCCTATACGCGTTACTCGTCCACCCCGGAGGTGCTGCGCCCCGGCAGGCGGTGTCTTACACAATCTGCGGTTTTCCTACCACCGCTGCGGCGGCCATTCTATGGCCTGGAAACAAAGCCGTGCAACCGCGCCGATTTGTCCGTCGATCGCACCAAGACGTCCGGCCCGTATGGACCCCGGAAGCGGCTGTCAGTATGGGTGGACGGAGACGCGCGGGCGGTGGGGGCCTCCCGGCAGACCCGCTCTGCCGGATCGCCATCGGCGTTGGCGAAGGGTGGGTCGGGCTGCTAAACCGACCTCTGGAATGGTGCAGACGGCGCAGTTGGAGACGCTGGGATGAATTTGGATTTCACTTTCTATCGTATGCTTCTGATCCGGCGCCTGCCGATCATGCTTTTGATCCTCATCATCGGCTCGGCGGCGGGGCTCGCCACGGCGATCAAGCTGCCGGCGATCTACGAGACCGAGGCCCGTCTTCTGGTCGAAAGCCCGCGCATCCCCGACGAACTCGCCGCCTCCACGGTGCGCATCAACACCGGCGAGCAGCTCGAAATCCTGCGCGAGCGGCTTTTGACCCGCGAAACCCTGATCGATCTCGCCAACGAGTTCGACGTCTTCGAAAACCTGCGTTCGATGGCGCCCGACGTGGTCGTCGACAAGATGCGCGGGGCGACGCGCATCGCCTCGCGCGACCGGCGCAACAGCGCGACCATCGTGTCGATCTCGTTCGCCTCCGAAGACCCCGAGATCTCCGCCCGGGTGGCCAACGGCTATGTGACGCTGCTTCTGGACGAGAACGTGCGGATGCGCACCGGGCTTGCCGAGAACACGCTCGACTTCTTCGAACTCGAAGTGGAGCGGCTGTCGAACGAATTGTCGGACCAGAGTGCGAAGATCCTCGCCTTCAAGACCGAGAATTCCGAGGCCCTGCCCGACGGGCAGGATTTCCGGCTGAACCGCCAGTCGATCCTGCTCGAGCGCCAGCGGCGCCTCGAAGGCGAGCTCGAATCGATCCGCGACCAGCGCGCCCGGGTGACCGAGATCTACCAGAGCACCGGCCGGGTCCGGGGGCTCGACGAGAACAACTCGCCGGCGATGCGCCAGCTCAGACAGCTCGAGCGCGAACTCGTCACCGCCCGGGCGACGTTTTCGGAGAACAACCCCAAGCTCAAGGTGATCGAGACCCGGATCGAGCTTCTGCGCCAGCAGGTCGATGCCGAGCTCGAGGACGGCTCGGTGGAGCAGACCGCCGAACAGACGATGTTCAACCTCACGATCGCCGAATTCGAAGCCCGCACGCAGACGATCAACGAGGAACTCGTCCGCATCAACGCCGAGCTCGACACCCTCGCCGTCGCCATCCAGCGCACCCCGCAGGTCGCCATCGAACTCGATTTCCTCGAACGCGACTACGACAATATCCGCGACCAGTATAACAGCGCGGTCGACCGCCTGGCCGCCGCCTCGACCGGCGAGCGCATCGAGGTCACCGCCCAGGGTCAGCGGATCACGCTCATCGAGGAGGCCACCGTGCCGCGGTCGCCCACGAGCCCGAACCGGCCGGTGATCGTGTCCGCCGGCGTCAGCGTCGGCCTCGGCGCCGCGATCGCGCTTTTCGTGTTCCTCGAACTCATCAACAGCACCGTCCGCCGCCCCGCGGAACTGACCTCCGCGCTCGGCATCGCCCCGCTGGCGACGATCCCGTTCATCGACACCCGCGAAAGCCGCCGGCGCCGCCTTGTCAAACGGCTGACGCTGTTTCTGATCGTCTTCGTGGCGCTGCCCGCGCTGATGTGGGCGGTCCACAGCTTCTACATGCCGCTCGACGACGCGCTGGATGTCATCTTCGCCCAGCTCGGCCTCATCTGACCGGCCCCGGTCCGGCGGCAAGCAAAGTAAGGACGTTCCATGCGTATCGCGATGATCGGAACCGGCTATGTCGGCCTCGTCTCCGGTGTCTGTTTTTCCGATTTCGGCCATGACGTGATCTGCGTCGACAAGAACGCCGACAAGATCGCCCAGCTCGAACGGGGCGAGATCCCGATCTACGAACCCGGCCTCGACCAGCTTCTGGCAAGGAACGTCGAGGCCGGCCGGCTCTCCTTCACCACCGATCTCGCCCAAGCCGTGGCCGGCGCGGACGCGGTCTTCATCGCCGTGGGCACGCCGACCCGGCGCGGCGACGGCCATGCAGACCTCACTTACGTCTTCGCCGCCGCCGAGGAGATCGCCGCCGCCCTCACCGGCTATGCCGTGGTGGTGACGAAATCCACCGTCCCGGTGGGCACCAATGCGCAGGTCAAGCAGATCGTCGCCAAGGCCAACCCGGCCGCCGCGTTCGATGTTGCCTCGAACCCCGAGTTCCTGCGCGAAGGGGCCGCGATCGACGATTTCATGCGCCCCGACCGGGTCGTGGTCGGGGTCGAGACCGAGCGCGCCGCCGAGGTGATGGCCGAAATCTACCGCCCGCTGTTTTTGCGCGACTTCCCGATCGTGACCACCGATCTGGCCAGCGCGGAGATGATCAAATACGCCGCCAACGCGTTTCTGGCCACCAAGATCACCTTCATCAACGAGATCGCGGCCCTCTGCGAGAAGGTCTCGGCGGATGTGAAGGAGGTCTCGAAGGGGATCGGGCTCGACGGGCGGATCGGCAACAAGTTCCTTCATGCCGGCCCGGGCTATGGCGGCTCGTGTTTCCCCAAGGACACCTCGGCCCTGGCGCGGATCGGCCAGGAGCACGCGGTGCCCCAGAACATCGTCGAGACGGTGATCCGGGTGAACGACGGCGTGAAGCACCGGATGATCGGCAAGCTCAAAGACCTCTGCGACGACAGCTTCAACGGCAAGACCGTCGCGGTCCTCGGGGTGACGTTCAAACCCAATACCGACGACATGCGCGACGCGCCCGCGCTGACCATCGTGCCGGCGCTTGTGGGCGGCGGGGCGACGGTGCGGGTGGTCGACCCCCAGGGCCGGCGCGAGGGCGAGGCGCTCCTGCCCGGCGTCGAATGGGTCGACGACCCCTATGCGGCGGCGGCCGGGGCCGACCTCGTCGTGATCCTCACCGAATGGAACGAGTTCCGCGCCCTCGATCTGGGGCGGCTGAGGCAGTCCATGCGCACCGCGCGGATGGCGGATCTGCGGAACATCTACGCCCGCGAGGACGTCCTCGGGGCGGGCTTTGCCGATTACGTCGCCATCGGCCGCTAGGGGGTAAGCCCGGGGGCGGACATCGGTCGGCCCCCCTCAGAGCACCGCGGCGAGCTTGAGGATGAACGGGCTCGCGCCGCGGTCCTCCCAGCCGGCGGCGATCCCGAAGAAATCCTCGATCCGCGGCTGGCTGTTGGCGAGCCCGCCGGGATAGGGGGTGAGGATGTTGGCAGAGAAATTCCCCGACATCACCCCGTCCGAGGCGGTGGTGGGAAACTGGTCGAGCCCGTTCATGACGTTGTTCTCGCCCCGGACCGAGGCGGCATCGTTGTCCTCCGCCGAGATCCGGATCTTCGACTGCACCGAATTGTCCCGCACCAGCACGTTCCGGCGGCAGCGCTTGAGGAAGATGCCGTTGTTGCGCGGCCAGATCACCAGGTTCTCGGCGACCAGGAAATCGGTGATGTCGAACGTGTCCTGCATCGCGAGACCCTGGGCGAACATCTGGTCGATCGACGAGCCGGAGCCGTCGTCGATAAGCACGTTGCGGGCAAACAGCCCCGCCACGCTGCCGGCCTGGAACTGCACCAGATCGGCATGGGCGGCGGGGTTCTCGTAGGAGATATAGCCGAAGACGTTGTGGCGCATCACCGCATGGCGGGCGACGTTGATGTTCAGGATGTCCTTATTGTTGGTGTTCCGCCAGCAGATGTTCTGCTCGAAGGTCAGCGTATCGCAGCGGATCCCCCATTGGTGCTGGCCGCCCGCGGGGCGCGCGGTGCAGTAGCGCATCGTGAAATCGCCCTCGTGGAGCCCGCCGCCCAGGGGGTAGCCGACGATGTTGGGCGACCGGATCTCGCAATATTCCACGACGAGGAGGGTGTTGTAGCCCACCCCGCTGATCTGGCTGTTGAGCTCGTTGCACTTGAACCCGACGAGGGTGAGGTTGTGGCTGTAGCGGATGTTGAGCACGTTCACGTTCACCCCGTGCAGGGTCCGGCAGCGCAAGGTGAGCCGCTTGGCGCCGAGATTGGAGAAATCGAGCGTTGCCCCGGTATCGGTGAAATCGTCGAACACGAGCTCCGCCCCGTCCGGCGCGGCCTCGATCGCGGCGCGGAACCCGCTGGGGCTCGTCGGCGCATCGGTCGCCGTCTTCACCTCGTAGGCCGGCACCATCGCCGCCTTGCCGTTGCCGCCGGCATAGGTGGCAAAGAGCGGGTCCGAGAAATAGGCCGGCTCGGGGTAGACCCAGCCCCGGGCGGTATAGACGGTGCCGCCGTAGCTGGCGGTGACCACTAGCTCGCCCGCACCGACGATCCTGGCCTGGCCGGCCGAAAAGCTGTCGGTGATGTCGACCCCGTCGAGGGTCGCGAGCCGGATCGTGAACTCGGTCGCGCCGGCGGTGCCGAACTGACCGGTCTCGAGCCGGACGTCCATGTCGCTTTCGAGATGGCGGGGCGAGAGATAGACCGTGCCGTCCTCGACCCCGTCATGGGCGCCGGTGCCGCCGCCGGCGCCGGCCGCGGTCGTGGCAAAGGCGGTCACGCTTTCGGCCGAAAAGTACGACACCCCGCCCACGACAACCTCATGGACGGCATGTTCGAAATAGGCCGTCTCGGCGGTGAGCCCCGAATAGGTGCGGCTCTTCTGGCCGGCCGCGGAGACCGCCAGCGCCTCGGTGGCCGCCGCCTGCACCCCGGCCGCGCCGAGCGGGGCGGCGCTTTCGCTGACCAGCCGGTAGAGCGTGCCCTCGGCGGTATCGGTGGTCACCCTGAGCGTCGCGGTGGTCTCCCCGACCCCGCCGGTTGCCCCCGACAGGACGGGCAGGATCGCGAAATCGGGCACCTGCGGCGCGTCGAGCTGTTGCAGCAGGGCCAGATCGCTGACCCGGACCAGAAGCCAGGCGGTACGGATCGCCCCGGCCCCCGCAAAGCTCGAATTCGAAACCCGCGACACCATCGTCTGGTTCGCCGCGGTGGCGACCGCCGGGACGAGCCCGAGGCTCGCATCCCCGAACCAGGGCCGGATCTGGTAATCGCCGCCGAGCGCGTCGAGAAACCCCTGATCGACGGTGGAGACGATCCGCCCGGGCTGGGCCGGGCTTTCGGCGATCGACAGCGTCGCGTCGTTGAGGTCCGGCGTCCCGGTGGTGGCGACATAGGTGGAGACGAGGTTTGCCATGGGTCAGCTCAATGCAAGCGCCATGCCGCCCATGCCGCCGGGGGGCGACGTGGGACAGATGGCGGCGATGTCGAGGAGGGGGCGGGACGGCGTCGCCGCCGTCCGCCCGGTGGTGACGTGCTCGTTCGAGCGCAGGTCGTGGGTCTCGATCTCAGCCGGGGCATCGGTGCCGCCGAAGCCCGCGCCGGAGGTGTTCGAGGCAAAGGCCATCGCGGCCAGAACCCCGCCGGCATAGGTCGGCAGACCGATGTCGAGGCTCGTGGCCGAGCCGTTGCCGAGCGCGGTGGCGGCCTCGGTGGAGACCTTGTCGCCGCGCACCACCTGGACGGCGAATTCGTAGCCCGTGGCCGCGTCGAGGGTGATGTCGATATCCCCCGACGCCCCGTCGGGCAGCGCGACCTTCAGGACCGATTTCGCCCAGCCCGCACTGGCCTCGCCGGCAAGCTCGGTGGCCGGCATTCCGGCCACGCTCACCCCGGTGACCGCCGTCGTGGTATCGGCGGTGAAGGCGGTGACCAGAAGATAGATCACCCGGTCGGGCGCCGGCGCGCCGAGATCGGCCGCGGCGAAACTCTCGTTCGCCCGGCGCACCGAGGAGTTCGACGTGTAAAGGAGCCCGCCGACGAGATCGGCCTCGAACCCCGCCACCGAGGTCGAGATATCGACGACGTCCGAGACGAGGGTCGCAGCGTTGCCCTTGGCGTCCTGGGCAAAGACATGGAGCCGGTAGGACACCCCCGGCGCCAGGCCCGTGGCCGAGGCCGTCTGCACCCCGGCGGCCACCGCGTCGCCCGAGATCGTGAACGCCGCGCCGGTGCCGGCGGAAAGGTCGGCAAGGCTCGGGGCGGCGGCGACGTCGTAAAGGCTCATCCGCCAGGCCAGGGCCTCGTCGGCGGTGAACGAGATATCGACATCCGTCTGGCCGGTGAGCGCGATCGCCGCGCCGCTGATCGAGGGTCCGACCGTGTCGAGGTCGAACGGGCCGGCCACCGCCACATCCGCATCCGTGCCGTTCTGCGGCAGCACGTGCAGAAAGAAGCTCCCCGACAGCCCGTCGGCGATGGCGACCGAGGTCTGGCCCCCCGTCGCCCAGGTATCGGCGAGATAGTCGACGGCGCCGGGGGCGGTTTCGGTAAGGAGTTCGGCCGCGCTATGGGCCGCGGCGCGCGACGAGATCGCGAGGCGCACGGCCGACGGCTTGTCGATGGTGTAGGTCACCGAAAGATCGCCGTCGGCCCCCTGCTCCCCGATCGACAGAAGGCTGATCTCGGCCGGAAGCGGCGGCGGCAGGACCACGTCGGTCGGCAGGCTGTCCTCGCTGGCCTGGCCGAGGGCATTGGTTTCGATCTGCCGGAAATAGACCGACTGCCCTTCGGCCGCGGCCGGAACGACGAGGCTGTCGCCGGTCGCCCCGGCGATGGGGTTGTCGTCGCCGAAATGCCATTCGCCCGAGGGCTCGGGCGCGGGGTCGCCGCTCACCGCGCCCCGGGCAGCGGTCAGAAGCGCGCCGACCTCCGGGGTGCCGGTGACGACGGGGGCCGACAGGATCACCGGGGCGGCGAAGGCGCTCACCTGCATCCCGGCGGCCGCAGCCTCGGCGGTGCCGCCGGAATTCGACCGGGTCTCGACGGCCGAGAGCACCGCGCCGCTGTCGGCGAGGCCGACGACATAGGCCGTCCCGGTGGCGCCGGGAATGTCGGTGCCGTCCCGGGTCCAGCGGAAGGCCGGGGCGGCCCCGGAGGCCTCGGTCCAGACACCGGGGGCGAGGCTGAGCGTCGCCCCGAAGGCCGCCGCGCCGGAGATCGTCGGCGGGGTGTCGGCCACGGGGGGCGCATGGCGCACGGTGGCGATCTCGACGAGCTGGGAGACGAGCCCCTCGGGCATCACCCGGCAGGAGAGCAGGGCGAGATCCGCACTTGCCGGCACGGTGAAGGCGGCCGCCGTGGCCCCCGGCACCGGCACGCCGTCGAGCCGCCAGTCATAGGCCACCGGCGCGGTGACCGACGGCAGGGTGAGGGCGATTTCGGCACCGATCTCGGCGGTGGGCCCGTGGGTCGGGTTGTTCGAAAGCCCCCCGACCGAGACGACGAAGCCCGCCGCGCCGACGCTCAACGGGAAGGCGGCCTCGGCCACGCCGCCGCCATTGACCGCAAGGATCCGCACCGGCAGCCCGTCCTGCGCCCCGGTGGCCGCGGTATCGACGCTCACGCTCCCCGTGGCCGCATCGATCGAGACCCCCGGCACCGGGGCGGCCAGGGCGAAGACGAGATCGGCGCCGGAAAACACCGCCGCCGCCGCCACCGTGACGGTCCCGGTGCCGGGCTCGAGGACCAGGGGGTCGAGACTGCCGGCGACGACGGGCGGGGCGACGCTCTGGCCGAGGGGGGCCGGTGCCGGGGCGCCCGCCAGACCGACTGCGAGACCGATCAGCACAGCGCGACGATCCCCGTGGCCGTGGTGCCCGTGGCCCAGATCCGCGACACCCGGATCGGGAACAGCGCCCCGGCGGCGACATAGACCGTACCGGTCTCGCCGCCGATCGTGGTCACCCGCACCGTGCCGGTCTGGGCGACGTTGAGCGCCCGGCTCGGCCAGGCGAGATCGGCGGCATCGTCTGGGGTGACCTCGGCGACATGAAGGGCCGGGCTTTCGAGACTGGGCTGATGGCCCTCGAACGGGTCGGACATGGGGCAAACTCCTGAAGGAAAGCGCATATCTCCGCGGTCCGGTCGCGGGCCGCAAAGATCGGGCAGGACCCTAGGAGGCGGCTGTTAAGGCGCTGTTAACCCTCCGTTCGGTCGGGGGGTCGCTCGGGGGTGCGCTCAGGAGACGGCGGCGATCCGGCGGAAGGCGTCGGAGGTTTCCATCAGTTCGTCGTAACGGCCCTGATCGACGATCCGGCCCCGTTCCATGACGAAGATCGTGTCGCAGTTCCGCACCGTGCTGAGCCGATGGGCGATCATCACCACGGTCTTCTGCCCGCCGATATTCTGCACCGCCTGCATCACGGCATGTTCGGTGAGGTTGTCGAGCGCGCTCGTCGCCTCGTCGAGCACCAGAAGAGCGGGGTCCTGGTAGAGCGCCCGGGCGATGCCGATCCGCTGGCGCTGGCCGCCCGAGAGCCGCACGCCGCGCTCGCCGACGAAAGTGTCGTAGCCGTCCTCGAGCTCGCCGAGCACGAAATCGTGCAGCTCGGCGAGCTTCGCCGCCTTCTCCACCGCCGCCCGGTCGATCTCGGCCGCGGGCACCCCGAAGGCGATATTGGCCGCCACCGTGTCGTCGGCGAGAAAGATCGATTGCGGCACATAGCCGATCGAGCGCTGCCAGGCGCGCCGGTTCGCGTCCCCGATCTCCACCCCGTCGACGAGAAGCGCCCCTTCGGTCGGGTCGAGAAGGCCGAGGATCAGATCGACGGCGGTGGTTTTCCCCGCCCCCGTGCCGCCGACGAGGCCGACCGAGGTCAGGGCGGGGATCGCCATGTCGATCCCCGAGAGCACCTCGCGCGCCGCGCCGGGATAGGAATAGCGCACGCCGCGAAGCTCGATGCCCCGGTCGAGCCCCATCGCCGGGGGCGGCACGCGCTGGCCGGACCCGCTGCCGCGCACCTCGTTGAGGAGCGAGGCCACCTCCATCACCACCGCTTCGCCCGAGCGCATCTGGCTCATCGAATGGTAGATCTGCTGGATCGCGGGGAACATCCGAAGGCCCGCGGCGGCAAAGAGGCCCAAGACCGGCACCAGGTCCTGAAGCGAGGCTTCGGGGCCGGTGAGCCGCAGGAGCACGACGAGGACGATGCCGCCGAAGATCACCGCCTCGAGCAGAAACCGCGGCATCTCGGTGATCACCTGGACCACGATGTAGCTTTTGGCCATCTTGTAGGAGGGGGTCCGGAACCGGTCGGCGAAGGTCTCTTCGAGCCCGTCTATCTTGACGTCCTTGATCCCGCCCAGGGCCTCCTGGGCGATCCGGTAACGCTTGGTGTTTTCCTCCACCTGGATCCGGCCCTGGGTGCCGAGGGTCCTGCGGACGACGAAGAAGATCAGCCCGTAGACGCTGCCGATGGCGCCCAGGGCGGTGAGCGCCATCACCGGGTCGACGACGATCAAAAGCGCGCCGACGAGCACCAGCGAAACCACCTGGGAGAGGATCCGCAGGGCCGGGATCATGTTCGAGCCGATCATCCGGTCGACCTCGGAGAGCACCGTCTTCGACAATTGCGCCCCGTGGCGGCGGAGGAACCAGTCATAGGGCTGGCGCAGGATATGGGCGAGAAGCCGCGAAGCCAGATGATAGCGCCGCATGTGGGAAAACCGCGCGATCGCCCAGAGGGTGACCACCTTCACCGCGAAGCCGACGACGATCACCGCGATCACCGCCAGGGCGGCCAGGGTGAGAAAGACGTTGATTTCGGGCGACCCGGCGGCGGCATAGGCCATCGCATAGAACCGGCTCGTCTCGATCAGGCTCGGATCCGAGACCACGGCCAGAAACGGCAGGATCGCGGCCACCCCAGCCATGTCGAACAGGCCCTGGACCATGATAAGGCCCATCAGCAAAAAGAAATTCCGCCGCTCGCGCGGTTCGAGAAGATCGAGGATGGTCCTGATCAGCCTCACCATGGAAGGGTTCTCTCCGGTTCAGCCCCGCGCCCCCCGACGGGGGCCAGCCATAGCGCCAATCGCGGCGCAGTTCCATCGCGGATCGGCCCGCGCGCGTCCCTCGCCGGCCGCCTCACGGGTAATCCCGCGCCACGGTGTCGAGCACGCCCAGAAACCGCGCCTGGGCGTCGGCGAGCCGGTCCCGGTCGGTGAGGTGGAACCGGCCCCGCCGGGCCCGGGCGAGATCGGCCCGGGCGAAGGGGGCAAGCCAGCCGGTCCGCCCCGGCCGGGCGACCCCGTGCCCGCCGTCCTGCCCGCCGCCGGGCCCGCCATCCGCCCCGGCGCCCCCGGCCCGGCGGCCGCGCAAGGCCTCCGCCAGCCCCTGGAGCCGCCGCGGCAGCGCAAAGAAGCGCTGCGGGGCGGCAAGGTCGTGGCCGAGGCTCGCCGCCCAGTCGCGCCATTTGAACATATTGAAGCCGCGGTTGATCGCCACCGCCCGCCAGGGCACCCCGAAGGCGTCGGCGATGATCGCGGCATGCATGCTCTCGGCGATCACCCGTTTCGCCCCCGCGATCCGGCGCACCACCGCTGCCGCGTCGGCCGAGGGCGACTGGTAGGCGATCCCTTCGGCCCCCGCCACGGCGGCCCAGTCCACCATCAGGTCCGACCCCCAATGGGGCACGAAAAGCGTCTCGCCGGTGGTCTCGATGTCGGAAAACCGCTCAAGCCTCGGCAGCAGCACCGCCCCGTCGGCCACCGCAAGAGCCTGCGGCAGCCCCAGCCGGGCGGCGGTGCCGGGGCCGCGCACCGCGCGGATGTCCCAGTCCGGGCCGGCGACATCGGGCAGGTTTCCGTAGCCCGACCCCGCCCCCAGAACGAGCTTCGGGCCGGTCGGGGCGAGGCCGGCATTGAGGATCGTGCCGACGCCGAGAAGATGGCTCCCCGGCGCCCAGTCCCGGCAGCCCGGCAGGAGGTCGTCCCAGAGCCACAGGTTGAGGTCGTCGCCGAAATTGCCGCCCTCCATCGGGTAATGAAAGATGTCCATCCGCGCCCTGGCCCCGGTCTTTTTCACGTTCTCTAGACGATCTGCCGCCGGGCGTCCCCAAGCGCCATTGAAGGCGGCCGGTTCCGGAAACAGTCGGCCCCGAAAAGTCTCGCTGTCGCCCGGCGGTCATGGGCCGCACCCGGGCAATCTGGCCAAAGCGCCCCAGATACGCAATTGGGATAGGCTTTCGTCGGCTCCGCACGGTAAAGGTGACACATGGCAGACAGCGATCTCAGCGGCACGGGCGGTTTCCGGCGGTCCCCGACCGTCAGGCCTCGCATTTTGCCCTCCGTCGAGAGGGCCGGCGAGACCGTGGCCGGCCCGCTCCTGATCGTGCTTTTCATGCTGGCGATGATCCTGCCGGTCTCGGTCGATGCCGCGGGGCTGCGGCTGACGCCGATCCGGCTGTTTCTGCTCGCCACCTTCCTGCCGGTCGTCTTCAAGGTGCTGCGCGGCGCGGCGGGGGGCTTTCGCCTCGCCGACGGGGTGATGCTCGCCTTCGGTGCCTGGGTGATCCTGACGATTCTCATCGACCAGGGGTTCGACCGGATTTCCTATGCCACGATCCTCTCGATGGAGATGGTCGGCGGCTACTTTCTCGGCCGGTTCCTGATCCGGGGGCCGGAAACCTGGCTCAGGTTCATGAAGATCTTCCTCGCCACGCTGGTGGTGATGGCGCCGTTCGCGGTGGTGGAACTCTTCACCGGGCGCCAGCTCTGGGCCGAACTCCTCGACCCCATAGGCGACGTGACCTGGCGCCACCGGTCCTCACGCCCGCGTCTGGGGATGGACCGGGTGCTGGCGGGCTTCGAACATCCGATCCTCTTCGGGCTCTACTGTTCGCTGGCGGCGGCCAATGTCTACTATGTCTGGAAGGACCAGATCGCCAAGGCCCTCGGTCGGTTCGCCCTGGCCTGGGCGATGACCTTCGCCTCGCTGTCCTCGGGCGCGATCCTCGCGGTGCTCCTGCAGAGCCTGCTCATCGTCTGGGACAAGGTCTCGAACGGCGCCTGGCGGACGCTGATCGCGGTCGCGGCGGCGATCTGGCTGTTCCTGACGGTCATGTCCAACCGCGGGCCGGTGGTGATCTTCATCGAGACGATGACCTTCTCGGTCCACAACGCCTGGACCCGGATCCTGCAATGGGAATACGGCTGGGCCGAGGTGATGGGCAGCCCCATCTTCGGGATCGGCCTGTCGGACTGGTCGCGGCCGAACTGGATGACCGGGTCGATCGACGCCTTCTGGCTGCTTCTGGCGATGCGCCACGGGCTCGTTGGGCTTTTGCTGATCGGCACCGCCCTGGCGCTGATCTGCTACCAGGCGCTCCGGACGAAGGATCTCGACCCGGTCATCGGGCGCTACCGGACGGGCTGGACGATCGGCTTCGTCGGCCTCGTCTTCACCCTGACCACGGTCCATGTCTGGGACGCGATCAGCGTTTTCGTGATGTTCTATGTCGGCGCCGGGGCCTGGTATGCCGAGACCGCGCTCGTCCAGGCGCCCCAGCCCCGGTCCGACCGCAAGAACCGGCTGCCGGGCCCGTCCCGCGATAGCGGCGGCGGTCCGCCGCTGACCCGGTTCCCCGAGCCCGGGGCCAGCGCGCAGAGGCGATGACGGCCCCCGCCCTCTCGGTCGTCATTCCCGCCTGGAACCGCGCCCGGACGATCCGCGCCGCGATCGAAAGCGTGCTGAGCCAGGAGGTCGCCGATGTCGAGGTGATCGTCGTCGACGACGGCTCCGACGACGGCACGGCGGCGGCCGCCCGCGGGGTCGGCGACGCCCGGGTGCGGGTGCTCGAACAGGGCCGCAACGGCGGCGCGGCGGCGGCGCGCAATGCCGGGGTGGCCGAGGCCCGGGCGCCCTGGATCGCCTTTCAGGACAGCGACGACCGCTGGCTGCCGGGCAAGCTTGCCGCGCAGATGGCCCGGCTCGCCGAACCCCGGGGCTGGATCGCCTGCTATTGCGGCATGGCGCTCGTCGGCGCCGGGCCCGGGGGGCGGACCCGGCTCAGCTACATCCCCGACCCCCGGCACGCGACGGTCGAGGGCGACCTCGCGGCGGCGCTCCTGATGACGAGCCTGATCTCGACCCAGACGCTGGTGGCGTCGAAAGACGCCCTCGAGGCGGTCGGCGGGTTCGACGAGAGCCTGCCGGCCCTCGAGGACTGGGATCTGGCCATCCGCCTCGCCCGTCACGGGCCCATCGCCTTTGTCGACAAGCCTCTGGTCCTCCAGTCGTTTTCCGAAAATTCGATCACCCGCAACAGCCGCCGGCTGGTCGAGGCGCGCGCACTGATCTTTCAAAAGCACCGCGCCAGCCTCGCCGAGCACCCCCAGGCCCTGGCGCGGAACGCCCGGGTTCTGGCCGGGGGCTGGCGCGATCTCGGCGAGCCCCGGAAGGCGCGGGCCGTCCTGGCCGACGCCACCGCCGCCCTGCCCTTCGATCCCGGCTTGCGGCTGGCCGCCCTGTCTCTCCGCCTGCCCCGCCGCCGGTGAGCCGCGCCCCGGGGGGCGGTTCTGGCCTTGAGCGGACGTTCGGGTCTTGCTCCGGCAGCCCTTGGCGAAACACGCCCCGGACTTGATCCGGGGCCTCGATCCACCGGAGTGCCAAGCCTATCGGGGTCCCGGGTCAAGCCCGGGACGCGGGTTACTCGGGGTCGGGGCGCGCAGCATCACGTCCGCAATAGCCCAACAGCGATCCACGCCCCGGGCTCGACCCGGGGCCCCGATCGGCCGCGCGCTCCGTGGGACCGATCGGAGCCCCGGGCTCGACCCGGGGCGTGTCTTGATAGACGCGGGCCGGCCAACCTCCGAGCGCGGCCGGAAATCCGGCTCCCCGCCCCCGGGCGCTTTCGACGCCCTCCGGGGCCAAACCCCGGGGAGGGCGATCCGCAACGGCATCGGGGGGCGCGTCGAAGCGCCCCCCGATCGTTCATTCCGTCGGCGTGGCGTCTCAGCTTGCCAGCGGCAGGTCGAGGGCGTCCTCGTCCTCGTCGGTCTCGCCCGGCATCTCCTCGTCGAGCGTGCCGGTCTGGGGCACGACATCGGCGAGCGAGACCACCTCGGCGCTTTCGGTCTCCGCGTCCTCGGTCCGGGCGCCCGCAAGGGGGGTGCCGGCGTTGTCGTCGTCGTCGCCGAGACCGAAAATGTCGCGGAAAAAGTCGATGATCGCCTGGAAGAAGGATTGCTCCTCGTCGTCGTCGTCTTCCACCTGCGCCGCGCTCTCGGCCTCGGTGTCCCCGGCCGCGTCTTCGACCTCTTCGACCTCTTCCTCTTCGATCTCTTCCTCTGCTTCGAGGGTTTCTTCCTCCTCGATCTCCTCTTCGGCCTCTTCGAGCTCGTCCTCGATGTCCTCCTCGAGTTCCTCCTCTTCGGCCTCCGCTTCGAGCGGCGCTTCGACGCTCTCCTCGGCCACCTCGTCGACGGTCTCGACGACCTCCTCTTCGACACTCTCCTCGACAGTTTCGACCACCTCCTCTTCGGCGGTCGCCTCGACCTCGGTCACCAGATCCGGGGCCGCGCCGGCCTCCCAGACGGTCACGCTGTCGATCCTTGCATAGGCGTCGTCGGACTGGGTCCCGACGATGGTGATCTCCTCACCGCCGTCGAGCCAAAGCTCGACCCGTTCGGTTTCGGTGACCATCGGCTCGCCGGAGGCGAGCTTGACGATCTCGCCGTCGCCCTCGGCATCGCCGGTCCAGCTCGCCACTTCGACCCCGTCGACGAGCACGGCGAATTCCGACATCCCGTCGGGTTCGTCGAACCAGGTGACGTCGAGCGCGTATTCGCCCGCCTCGCCGGTGAAGACCCCCGTCGCCGTCCCGCTCTCCTCGGTCCGGATCAGCGCCTCCGACGAGGCCTCCGGGTTGACGTTCACGTCATAGCCGTCGAGATCGAGATCCTCGGCCTCGGTAACGCCGAGGCCGATCTCGGCCGGTTCCGGCGGCGGCGGCGGGGCGGCGGGTTCGGAGGGGCTTTCGGAGGAGCTTTCGGAGACGAGATACTCCGCCCCCGGCTGGGAGGCCGCGGCCCCCATGCCCACCAGCGAGCTGTCCTCTTTCAGTTGCAGGTCTTCAAGCGAGGCGTCCTCGCCATTGGTGCCGCCGACGAAATGGTCGCCGACATAGTTCGACTTCGAGGAATCGAAGGACACCACCGCGTTGGTATCGTTCTGGTTCTCGCCGTCGACGACGATCTGACCGGCGATGTTGTCCTCCACCGTGACGTTGTCGGAATTGTCGACGCGGATCACCGGGGTGTGGCTGTAGGTGCTGCCGTTCGTCGAGGCCAGCACCTCGGCATCGCGGTTGTGCAGGACGGTGTTGTTGGTCACCGTCACATTGTCGACCTGCGTCACCCGGATGCCGGCATACATCGCATTGTGGATCACATTGTCTTCGATGACGATGTTCTCGTGCTTCTTGCCGGTCTCGCCGTAGTTTTCGTTGGCGATGAAGATCGACTGGGTGCCGGCCCCCTCGCCCGCGTCAAACACATTGCCCGAGATCGTCAGGTCCTTGGTCGGTTCGTCCTCGTTGACGCTCCAGACCTGGATCATGTCGGAATGGTTGCGGTCCTGGGAGGTGCCGTAGAAATCGTGGAAGTGGTTGTCCTCGATATCCATGCCCTGGACGCTCTCGATCTGGATCGCGTCGGCCTGGAACTCGGTGAATTCGTTGCCCGAGACGGTGACGTCGGTGCAGCGGAAGTACGACAGCCCGCTCCAGTGGCCCGAACAGGTGTTGTCCTCGAAGACGATACCGTCGGAATCCTCCACCAACCCGATCGAGGAGCCGTAACCGCCATCCTCGCGGGTGATCATGTTCTCGGCATCCGACTGGAAGGTCGAATTGCGGATCGCGATGTTTTCGGATTCGTCGATCGACAGATGCCGGCCGCTGCCCATCTCGAAATGCAGCCCGTCGAGCGCGACGTTCGAGACGTCGTCGAACTCGAACGAGGTGACATGGGAGGGCTCGTCGGGATTGGCCGAGGTGATCGTGACGTGGGAGTCTCCCCCGCCCGACAATTCGACATTCCCGATCGTCACGCCTTCTTCGATTTCGATGACCCCGCCGGAGCCCTTCGACAAGGATGCATAGGCAGCTTCCAGCTCCTCGGCCGAAGCAACCGTGATCGTATCAACCATGTTTCAGTCCTGTGTCCCGTGTTTGCAGAGCGGCTTTGTTTCCATCGAGCCGCCAATCTCCCCGCGGCTGCGATATAGGCCATGGCTAGAAACCAAAAATGGTCGGACTGGGGCGGCTGAAGGCCGGATATGGCGGGGGCGGAGCAAAACGATGGCAAAAGTAAGACGTCGGCAGGATCACGCCTTAACCGTTTCAGGGTTAACGGCCGATGAATCCTTAAGGATTTCGGTGCCCCGGCCGGCGCGGACGGAACCGTTTGCAATTTATGGCAAAATTCTGCGCAGCCCGGCCCGGGCGGCGGAAGCCCGCCGCCCCGCGCGGGGCGGCGGCAAAAAGATGCCCGGGCAGGCTCAGCTGCTCAGAAAACCGGCGATCCGCGCAATCAGCCGGTCCCGCCCGGCGCCGGTTCCGGGCGCGGCGGGGGCGAGATCGGTGCGGTCGAGAATCGCCTCCAGATCGGCCGTCTCCCAGGCCACGTAGAGGCCGGTGAGGCCCTCGATATGGCGCGCGGTGGCAAGCTGGTGGTCGTTGCGGTGCTCGCCGAGCGCGGCGCGCCGGGGCAGGACGACGAGCGGCTTTCGCGCCCGCTGGGCGGTCAGGATCGTGCCGATCCCGGCATGGGCCACCACGACCCGGGCGGCCTCGAAGAGGCCGGCGAACTCCTCGGGCGGCAGATGGGCGCGCCAGGAGACGAGAGCGTCGCCCGCCTCCCCGCCGCGGGGCGCCCCGCCGCTCTGGATCACGGCCGCCTCGCCGGCCCCCCGCGCCCAGGCCGCCGCCGCTGCGGTCAGCCGCTCGAAGGGAAGCTGGGTGCCCACGGTGACGAAGATCATAGGACCGAGCCCGCATATTCGGCCCCCTCGGCCGCGGCGACATCGGGCCATTGGGACAATCTGAGATCGGCGACCCGGGCGGCGAGCCGGCCCGACATCGACATCGCCTCTGCATTGGCCACCGAGTCGACCCAGACCGTCCGTGCGCCGAGCCGCCGGCCCGCCCAGAGCGCGATCAGCCCCGGCAGCGCGCCGGTGGAGACCACCGCGTCGGGCTTGAGCGCGCGCACGGTCCGCCGGATCGCCCAAAGCGCTCTGAAGATCGCCAGGGGCTCGTTGCGGTTGCAATCGGGGATCAGACGCCCGGCCCCGAGCCCCGCCTCCTCGGCGAGCCCCGGCAGGGTGGTGGCCCAGGTCACCTCATAGCCGGCAAAGGCCGGGGCGAGGGCGGCGAGCTGGTGGAAATGCCCGCCCCCCGAGGCCACCGCGAGAAGCCGCGGCCGTGCGCCCGGCCCGCTCACGGCCGCCCCCGGGCGGCCTGGCCGAGCATCCACCACATCCGCTGAAGCCGCAGCCGGAAGAGCGTGAAGAGCCCCCTGCCCTTTTCGCCCGGGCTCATGCCCCCGGCACCGAGCAGCCGCGGCGCGTGGACGATGGCGCTTGCCGGCATCAAAAGCGCCTTCGCCGCCCAGGCCGCCCGGCGGCCCCGGCCCTCGAGCGCATAGGCCTCCGCCGTCAGCCGCCGCCATTTCCGCCTGAGGGCCGGCCAGTCGGCCCGCGCGGGATGGGCAACGGCGAGGCCCGGCGCATAGACCAGCGCCGCGCCGGCCGCCTGGGCCCGGTGGCACCAGTCGACATCCTCGCTCACGCCGGCGGCGAAGGGCCCGGTCCGGTCCCAGACATCGCGCGGCACGACGAGATTGGCGGTGACCGAGAACCGCTTTTTCGCCACATAGCCCGCCTGGTCGAAGGCGAAGACCTTCTCGAAGGCTTCGGCCCCCGAACGCGGCGGCGGGGTCTCCTCGAAAACGTCGATCCGCCCGCCGACAATCCGGTTCTCGGCTGCGGCCGAGCGCACCGCCGCGACCCAGTCGGGGGCCGGAATGCAGTCGCAGTCGAGAAAGGCGATTTTCGGCGCTTTTGTCTCTAACACACCGCGATTGCGCGCCGGCGCCGCGCCTTTTTCGGCTTCGGTGACGACCCGGGCCCAGGGATGGGCGGCGGCGATCTCGCCGATCCCGCCCGGCGTGGCGTTGTCGACCACCACGGTCTCGACCCGTCCGTCCCGCACCGCCTGGGGCGCGAGGGCGGCAAGGCAGGCCGACAGCCGCGCGCGATCGTCGTAATGGGGGATCACCACCGCGATCTCCGGCGCCATTGGGGTTCAGATCCTGACACTGCCCGACATGGGGACCCTCCTGCCCGAAATCCGCCCCGCAAGAAAGCGTCGCCGCGCGGGCGGGAAACAATCCGCCCCGGTACACCGCCACTGGTGACGGGGGCGCGACCGAGGCGGTGAGGGGATGCATCGGCGCCCGCGACGGAGTATCGGTCGGACAAAGAGGTTCTCCGGGGGGCGCCCATGGCTCATATCCGTCAGCTCACAACGCTTCTACCCCAGCCGGTGCGGTTCGGCCTGCGGCGCCTGGCCTTCCGGGGCAGCGGCGTGGACTGCCCGCTCTGCGGCACCGAGGTGCGCAGCCTTGCCGGCCATGGCGGGGGCGCCGAGGTGCTCGACCGCCGGAGGGTCGTCGGCGGCATGCGGCGCGAGAACGACCGCTGCCCGGTCTGCCATGGGGCGGACCGCACGCGGATGATGATGCTCTATCTCGAGCGCCATGCCGGGGTCGGCACCCGGCCTGTGCGCCTTCTCCACGTGGCCCCCGATTTCGGTCTCTATCTCTGGCTGAAACGGCAAAATGGCGTCGATTACACCGCCACCGATCTCGACGCGGCGCGCTACCGCCATATCGACGGGATCGAGACCGCCGACCTCACCCGCCTGCCCTTTGCCGACGCCGCCTTCGACGCCATCGTCTGCTCCCATGTCCTCGAACATGTCCCCGACGACCGTGCCGCCTTCGCCGAGCTTGCCCGGGTGCTGGCGCCGGGGGGCCATGCGTTGCTGCTCACCCCCTTCGCGCTCGACGGCAAGGGCACCGACGAGGACCCGGGGCTCGACGACCCCGCCGAGCAGGACCGCCGCTTCGGGCAATGGGACCATGTCCGGATCTACGACCGGGACGACTTTCTCGCCCGGATGTCGGCAGCCGGGCTCGCCGCCACGCTCTGGGACCCGTTCGAGGAGGATGCCGACACCGCCCGGGCGCTGCATCTCAACCCCGAGGAACGGCTCCCCATCGGTCAGTTGCCGAGCGCATGAACGCCATGCCCGGCAGCCTCGATGCCCCGGAGGCGTCCGGCCGCGCCCCGGACCTCTCCATCGTCGTGATCAGCTACAACACGCGTCAGATGACGCTGGCCTGCCTGGCCTCGGTGGCCGCCGAAACCCGGACGCCCCATGAGGTGATCGTGGTCGACAACGCCTCGACCGATGGGTCGGCCGAGGCGATCGCCGCGCAGCACCCCGATGTCACGCTGATCGCGGAGACCGAAAACCACGGGTTCGGGCCCGCCCACGAGATCGCCATGGCCCGGGCCAGAGCGCCCTGGGTGCTGCTTCTGAACCCCGATACGGTGATCCTCGATGGCGCCGTCGACAGGCTTTTGGCCTTCGCCCGTCGCACCCCGGAGGCGGGCATCTGGGGCGGCCGCACGCTTTACGGCGACGGCTCGCTCAACCCCACCTCCTGCTTCCGCCGCCAGACCCTCTGGTCGGTCTTTTGCCGCGTTTTGGGCCTGAACGGTGTCTTTCGGCGCTCCTCGGTCTTCAACTCGGAGTATTTCGGCAACTGGCAGCGCAACACCGAGCGCGCAGTCGATATCGTGACGGGGTGTTTTCTGATGATCCGCCGGGAGACCTGGGACGCTCTCGGCGGGTTCGACCCGGCCTTCACGATGTATGGCGAGGAGGTCGACCTCTGCTTGCGCGCCGAGGCCGCCGGGCACCGCCCGCGGGTGACCCCGGAAGCCACGATCATCCATTACGGCGGCGCCAGCCAGCCGGTGCGCGCCGACAAGATGGTCCGCCTGCTGAAGGCGAAGATCGAACTCATCAAGCGCCATTTCCCGCCCCTGACCCGGCCCCTCGGTGTCGCCCTCTTCCGCCTCTGGCCGCTCTCGCGCGCCCTGGCCTTCGGGCTCGCGGGCCGGCTGCCTGGAGGCCGGGGACGCGCCGCCCACGGGAAGGTCTGGGCGGAAACCTGGGCCCGGCGCGCGGAATGGCGCGACGGGTTTTCGGAGAGCGGCGACTAGACGACGCTCCGGGCCGGGCCGGGCGGCGGTCCCTACCCCGCCTCGCGCCGCCAGCTTTCCACGAAGGCCTCAAGCGCGGTGCGAAACGCCCCGTCCACCCCCGGCCCTTCGAGGCGAAGCTGGCCCGCGCGCCCCGAAATCCGGATCGCCGCAGCGGCGCCGGCGGCCTCTCCAGGCCCGTTTGGGGCCATGTTAGAGACTGTTTCGGCCGGCTTGCCGGGTTTCCCCGGCCCGGTCTCGGCCGCCTTGAGGGCGGCGGCGAAAACCGCGCGCTCGTCTTCGGCCGTCGCCGGGCCCGCCGCCGCGAGCCGGGCCGCGAGCGCCGGGGCGAAGCTCCGATCCCCGGCCACGGCCTTCGCCAGGGCGAGCCCCAGCCGTTCGGAAAGGTCCGGGCCGAACCGCACCGCGCCCCCGAGCGCCGCACGCAGGCCCACGAAACTTCTGATCTTCGAGCGCCGGGCCCGGCTGACCGCTCCGAAAAGCGCGGCCAGCCCCGCCTCGATATCGGCAAAGACCCCCTCCTCGACGGCGCGGGCGACGATCTCGGCGCGCTCCCAATGGCTGAGATCGGCCCGGATCTCGTTTTCCTCGACCATCGCCACATAGGCCGACCCGGCATCCGACGGCCGGCGCAGGAGGGCGGCGACCTCGGAAAACCGCGCCTCTCCGGTGCGCCTGTGGAGCGCTTTCAGCGCCGCGAGCCGCCGGGCCCCCGAAATCAGCCCGTAGCGCCCCGGGGCGGTCTCCACCGCCTCGATGGGGGTGCGCTGGCCATGGGCGGCGATGGAGGCTTCGAGGGCGGCCATCTCCTCGGGGTCGATCCGCTGACGGTCCCGCACGATATGGGCGACATCCACCGTCTCGAGCGGCAGGCGGGCGACGATCCGGCCCTCCTCCCGGGCCGCGGCCAGCTCGCCGGCCACTTCCGCCAGGGCCGCCTCGGCGGCGGTCTCGGCGGCCACCCGCGCGATCGGCGGCGGGGCGGGATAGGGGCCGACGGATTTCGTCATGGATTTCGTCTCGGGGGCCGCCAGGGGCGGGGCCTCTGCGGGAAAGGCCAGTCGTTTGCGTCGCGCCATCAGGTCCTCCTGTGCTCCGCCGGGGCCGGGGCGCGGGTTTCGCCGCGAAACATCCACCCTACCCCGCTTTGCGCATCCCGCGCTCCTCGCGCCGCCAGATGCCGATCAAAAGCGCCTTCAGCGCCGCCCAGCTTTCGTCGAACGTGGCCCGGCCCCGGACATAGGTCTCGCGGTTGAAGTCGCGGTAATCGGCCTCGTAGATGCCCGAGACCTGTTCGCCCGCCTGGCCGATCAGGGCCGTGTAATCCTGCCTCTGGGGGGCAAGGGTCTGGCCGAGATAGGCCTGCATCAGCCCCGCCATCTCCGCCTGCTGGCCCGCATCGTAGCGGGTGAGCACCGTGCGCACCGCGTCCCATTCGAAAGCGAGCCCGTCGCGCCCCAGCGCCCGGGCGGCCATGGTCTCGCTGTCTTCGATGGAGGCGAAGGTGGCATGGAGCATGTCGAAGAACCGCCCCGTGGAATCGAATTCGAGAAACGACGCACCCGTGGGCACCAAAAGCACATCCGCCGCCGCCAGCCCGTTGATCGTCAGATACCCGAGTGCGGGAGGCGTATCGAGGATGACGATGTCGTAGTCCGACAGAACCCCATCGGCGGCCAGAATGTCCCCCAGCGCATCCCAGAGCTTCCAGCCGCGATGCGAAATCCGCCAGACCGGAATCTGGAACTCCGACCAGTAGAGGTTGAGCTGGGCCCCGATGAGGTCGATGTTGGGCCAGTGGGTGCGGGCGATCACGTCGCCGG
Organism: Paracoccaceae bacterium; assembly: GCA_030066905.1. Lineage (GTDB taxonomy): Bacteria > Pseudomonadota > Alphaproteobacteria > Rhodobacterales > Rhodobacteraceae > JASJAR01. The sequence goes on from JASJAR010000015.1 coordinate 39,779, forward strand.
CGCGGACCTTCATCGCATCCGACAGGGTCTCGTCGAGGGGCTGGGGGCTCTCGCCCCGTGCCGCGAGCCGCTGGTTTTCGGCCACGAGGCCTTCGGCGTAATGCCGCGCGATCAGCGGAAACACCGTCTCCCATTCGTCCTCGACCCTCAGCCCGAAGATCGAGGACATCGAGCCCTGGCTGTCGAGGTCGACGACGAGCACCCGGTAGCCGTCGAGTGCCGCCGACATCGCCAGATGCGCCGCCGTGGAGGTCTTGCCGACGCCGCCCTTGAAATTCGCAACCGCGACGATCTTCGCCGGCGCCCCTTCGGGCCGGTAGGGGCGGTATTCCTTGGTCTTCGACCCTTCCGCGCCGAAATGGGCCCTGAGCCGCAGCACCTCGTCGAGGCTGAACCATTTCGCCCCGCCCTCTGTCTCCGACCGGCCCTGGGGCAGGCCGGGGTTCTGACGCAGGACCCGGCGGAAATGGGCGGGCGCGACGGGGATGAGGTACTTGGTGATCTCCCAGGTGGAAAACAGCCTCAGCCGCTTCTCCCCGGTCTCGTCGAGCCCCCGTGCGGCGAGATCGTCCCGGCCCCGGCGGCAGGCCTCGGAGATCGTCGCGAAGCCGGCGGTGCCCACGGGGGGGCCGAGCGCATCGGCGGCCCGGTCGGGAGAGATGCCGAAATAGGGCGGATAATCGATGCCTGCTGCCATGGGCCGAACCCTGTCCTGCTCGCTCGCGATGCGCTCTTCTTTGCCGGCCTTTCCAACCGATGTCGCGCTTTTCGGGAAAGATCACACGAATCGTGTCACATGGCCAGCGGAATCGCATCTTGGACCATTTTCTCAGCCATTCCCCGCCTGAGGCCCAGGGATTGCGGGTCCTCCGGCAAGGTCCTGTTTGTTATTTTTCCGTTAGTCTATCGTTAAGGGTCCGTGCGTGGCTTTGAAAACCCTTTCATCTGAAGTGCTTGTGCCGCTCCGATGAGCTATGGCCGATTCCGATCCCCCGAAGATGCGATTCCGATCCCCCGATCATCCGACTCCAATCCCCCGAACCGCCCGCTCTGCCGCCTTTACTCACGGCCCCGGCTTTCCTAGCCTCGGTGTCAACGAAACGACGAAAGCCGCGGGCGCACGCGGCGCGGGCAGAACGGTCGGGCAGTGACCATGGGTGAGATCGGGGCGAGAGCCGGCACGGCGCCTGTCATGGGCGATCTTTTCGTCTGCGACGTGCTCGCGGCCGTGCCGAAGCACGATCTCGCGTCGATGGAACATCCGATCTTTTCGCTCGCCACCCGCCCCGACCGCCGGGTGCTCGCTTACGAGCACAACGACGTCACCGTGACCGTCACCCCGTCCGTGAAGGGCCGGGCGACGATCTTCGACGCCGATGTGCTGATCTTCTGCATCTCCCAGCTCGTCGCCGCCCTCAATGCCGGCCAGCCCACCGCACGGCGGCTGACGCTCACCGCCCACGACCTTCTCCTCCAGACCGGGCGGGAGACCTCCGGGGACGGCTACAAGCGCCTCCGGGACGCTTTCGAGCGGCTCGCGGGCACCCGCATCACCACCAATATCCTCACCGGCCCGCCCGAGGACCCCGTGGAGGTCACCACCGGTTTCGGGCTCATCGAGGGCTGGGAGATCGTCCGGCGCACAAGGAAGGGCCGGATGGTGGCGGTCTCGGTGACGCTGTCGGACTGGCTCTACCGGGCGGTGCTCGCCCGCTCGGTCCTGACCCTTTCAAGAGACTATTTCACCTTAAGAAAGCCCCTCGAGCGGCGGCTCTACGAGCTCGCGCGCAAACATTGCGGCCGCCAGCCCTTCTGGCGGGTGTCGCTGGCCACCTTGCAGAAGAAGACCGGCTCGGCCTCGCCGCGGCGGGTGTTCCGGGCGATGGTCCGCGAGATCCTCCGCGAGGATCGGCTGCCGGATTACACGCTGATCGAGGAGGAGGGCGACATCCTGCGCGTGGAACGCCGCGAGGTTGTGGAGCCCGCAGGGACGGGGCCGGGGGCGCTCGCGCCCGAGACCTTCGAAGCCGCCCGGGCGCTGGCCCCGGGGGCGGATATCTACGCGCTCGAGGCCCGCTGGCGGGCCTGGTGGGCCGAGACCGGCCGCCGGCGCCTGGGCTCCCCCGATGCGGCGTTTCTGGGCTGGGTGAAGGCGACGCGGAAGCCCTGAGGGCGGTCTGTCGGCACGCTCCACGCACCAGCCGCCCCGGACCCGATCCGGGGCCCCGCCGCACCGGAGTGTGCCGTTCGTCGAGGTCCCGGATCGGGTCTTCCGGGAGGCAAGGCCGGTCGCTCCGCCGCAAAGCCCCGACATCTCCCCCGGTTTCGCAGCGAAACGAGCCCCCCTCAGCGCCCCCAGAGCCGCACCTTCGTCTCGAGCCCGAAAAGCCCCGCGGCGAGCCGGTGGACCTTCGTGCCGTAATGGCCCCGGTCCCCCTCGGCGCGCACCCGGGCGAGCGCCCGCCGGCCGAGCTCGACATGCCCGTTGGCAAACGCCGCCCGGGCGATGGTGTAAAGCTCGGCCCGGAGCCGGGGCAGGGCGCCCGCGAACGACGTCCCCGCCGCCCGGTCCATCAGCCCCGTCACCACCCGGTAGCGGCTGTCGATGGCCGAAAGCCCCACCCCCTTCGACACGCCCGAGGGGTTGATCTGGGCATGGATCGCCGCCCCCCGGTCGTTCTTGACGATCCGGGGGGCGTGAAACATCGCCCGCATGGTGATGTCGAAATCCTGCGCCCGGGAGAGGCTCTCGTCCCAGCCGCCGATGGCGCGGAGAAACGCCGTCCGCCAGAGGATCGCCGAGGGGTTCACGTAATCGCCCGCCATCCAGCCCGCAAAGAAGGTCTCCGGCGCGATCTCTCCTTCATAGCGCGGCCGGTGCTCGCGGCCGCCCTCGCGCTCGATATGCATATCCGACAGCACCATGTCCGCCCCGGTCCGGCCCGCGACCTCTCCTGCCTCCCTCAGCATCCCGCCTTCGAGGTAATCGTCGGCATCGAGAAAGAGCACATGGCTCGCGCCCCGGGCCTCTAAGAGCGCCAGCCCCCGGTTCCGGGCCGCGCAGGCCCCCCGGTTGGGGCCGGTCTCGAGATGCACCCGCGCGTCGTCGATGGCGCGCACCGCCGCCGCAGAGCCGTCCGTCGAGCCGTCGTCGACGACGGCGACGATGAGATCGCCCGGGCCCTCGGCAAGGGCGGAGCGCACCGCGCGCCCGACCCAGGCCTCGCCCTGATAGCAGGGGATCGCCACGCCGAGTGTCACCGGGCCGAGATCGCCGCCGCCGCCCATCCGTTCCTCTCCTTCGGACCGCCCGCCTCGTCTAGAGACCCCGCCCCCCTCCGACAACCCCGTGACCCGGGCGCCCGGGGCTGCTAGGTCCGGGATGGAGCCGGGGGAGGCGGTGCCGCGGGAGAGTGCCGGACGGCCTGTATTTTCAGGCCCGTTTTCAGGTCCCGCACCCGCCCGGGCAGGTGCCCGCACCCCAGCCGCTCCGACGCACCGCCCGGCCCCGCCTCCGGAGGGGCCGCCGCAATACGGAGTTATCGCGATGATTGTCGCAAACCTCGCAACATACCCGCCCCGGCGCGACCGGCTCGCGGCCGCCATCGACCGCATCGCCCCCCAGGTCGACCGGCTGAACATCGTGCTCAACGAATACGGTTCGGTCCCCCAGGAGGTGTCGGGCCACCGGCTGGCGGCGAAGGTCGCCCCGATCCTGCCGCCGAAGGACACCAAGGACACCGGCAAGTTCTTTCCCGAGGTCGACCCCGGGGACACCGTCTTTCTCGTCGACGACGACATCGATTATCCGGCCGATTTCGTCGCCCGCACCAAGGCCGCCCTCGACGCCCTCGGCCCCGGTCACATGGCCGGCTATCACGGCTCGCTCTACATCCGCCCGGCGGTGAAGTTCAGCATGGACGGTTTGCGGCGATGGGCGCGGTTTCTGATCAAGCGCCGGGCCATCGCCCGGTTCCGCAAGGTCTACTGGTGCGTCGAGGCGCTCGAAAGGGCGGTGGTGGTCGACCAGATCGCCACCAATGCCTGCGTGCTCCGAGGGGCCGACATGCCGCCGTTTTCCTTCATGGAAAGCTCGCAGCGCTTTGTCGACGTGCGCCTGGCGCGCTGGTGCCATGAGAAGGGCATCCGCCCGGTCTGCCTGCCCCGGGAGGCCGGCTGGCTCACCGAGATCGCCTTCGACGAATCGATCTACCAGGGCTTTACCCGCACCGATCCGGCCCATGTCGCCCGCGAGATCCGCAGCTACGCCTTCCGGGTCGCCGGCCGCGGCCAGACCCCCCGGATGGCGAAGACCTGACCGGGGGGGCGGGAATGGACGGCGACCGAGGGGGGCCCGGACCATGAGCGGGCTCGACATCGCCATGGTGACCTGGCAGGACGCGCGCAACCCCCGCTCCTGGTCCGGCTCGCCCCATTTCATGGCCCAAAGCCTGATCCGCGCCGGGGCGCGGCTGAGCTATCACGGCCCCGACAGGACCGCCGGAGTGCTCCTGGCCCGGGCGGAGAACTACGCCCGGCGGAAGCTGGGGCTGCCGCGGCGGCTCGTCGGCAATTCCCGGGCCCTGGCGACGGCGTCGCGGAACGCGCTCGGGGACGCGGCGCGTCCCGATGCGGTGTTCAGCGCGGCCGGTTCGGCGCTCGTCTCCGACCTGCGCACCGACGCCCCGATCTTTTATTCCTCCGACACCACCTTTCGGCTGATCGACGGCTATTACCCGGCCTATTCGAACATCTCCGCCCGGTCCCGGCGGGAGGCCGAAGCCCTCGAACGGGCCGCGATCGCCCGGGCGGCCCTGGTGTTCTACCCCACGGACTGGGCGGCGGCCTCGGCCATCGCCGATTACGGCGCGGACCCCGCCAGGGTGCGGATCGTGCCCTATGGGGCGAACCTCGCCGAGCCGCCGGACCGCGCCGAGGCGGAGGCCCGGGAACGAAGGGCCGCGCCGGAGCTTTTGTTCGTCGGGGTCGACTGGGCCCGAAAAGGCGGCCCGATCGTCGTCGCCGCCCTCGACCGGCTCCGCGCCAGCGGGATTGCCGCCACCGTCACGATCATCGGCTGCGTGCCGCCCGAGGCCGACCGGCGCGACGGGATGAAGGTCTTTGCCTTTCTCGACAAGAACGACGCGTCGGACCGCGAAGAGATCGCCCGCTGCTACCGGGCGGCGGATTTCCTCTTCGTGCCGACCCGGTCGGAATGCTACGGCATCGTCTTCTGCGAGGCGGCCGCCTACGGGGTGCCCTCGATCACCACCGATACCGGCGGGGTCACCGGCGTCGTCCGCCACGGCGAGACCGGCTTTTGCCTGCCGCCGGGGGATACGGGGGCGGGCTATGCCGATCTGATCGCGGCACTCTGGGCCGACCCCGCCCGCCATGCCGCCTTGTGCGCGGCGGCGCGGGCCGATTACGAGACACGGCTCAACTGGGACGTCTGGAGCCGGCGGGTGCTTTCAGAGATCGGCGCCGTGCTGGGCCGCCCCCGGTCCTGAGCGGGCGTTCGTCTGCCCGCCCCGATCTGAAGGCACACCCGTCCCGGGTCTGACCCGGGACCCCGAGGGGCGGTGCGCTCGGTCCGATCGAAGCCCCCGATCGGGTCCGGGGCGTGTTGCGTCTGGGGCTTGCCGGTCCCAAGCCCCCACCTCCGCTTCGGACCAAACCCGACCCCTTTCGCCTCTCGCCGTCTCCCTCCTGTCCCGGGTGGCACGGGACCTTGGCCGGGGGTCTTCGAAGGTCTGAAATCGTCTCCAAACCGGCCCGATCGGGCCGAAACGGGGTCTGTCGCGGCCCCTTCGCCCCCTCACTCCCAGTCCGGCAGGCCGCGATGGCCGAGAGCCTTGCGGCGGACGATCTCGAGCACGGTGCCGATATTGCGCGGGTCGCTTGCCAGCCAGTCCCGGAACCGGCGCCATTCGCCCTTTCTCAGCATCGTCCAGCCCCAGAGCCGGTTCTGTTTTAGGAGGTTTCGGATCCGCGCCTCGGCGAGGGCGCGCAACTCCGGGGTCAGGGCCGGGTCGCCGGCCATGTCCTTCAGAAGGGCGGCGGTGCTCGCGGCGACTGCGCGGTAATTGACCGATGTAACGCTGAAAGGGGAAATCTGGCCGCTATCGGCGCCGATCCGGGCGGTGAAGAGGTAGCGGGCCTCCCGCAGAAGCCCGATCTTCACCCCGGCCCTGAGGAGCGACACCGCCAGCGCCCAGTCCTCGGCATGGGTGAGGTCGGGGTGCTCCAGAAGCCCCCGGTCCCTGAGGTCGGTGCGGAACATCAGCTTCATCATGCCGAGGTCGAGGCCGGTCTCGGGGTCGGGGCGCATCAGGTCGGTGAGCCGCACCCGGTCGAGCGCGCCGGAGGCGGGGCGCTGTTTCGAGGCCGGTTCGCCGGTGGCGGGGTCGCATTCCACCGGCAGGTCCGAGATCGCGTCGAGCGCCTCGGCC
>JASJAR010000016.1 GCA_030066905.1 Paracoccaceae bacterium
TCTTGACCTTGTCGAAGTCCGCATAGCCCCGCGCGATCTCAGTTCCGCGCCGCTGCTTTCGATAGACAAGCGACGGAAGGGCGCCAGGGGCCAAGCTGCGTGCGGTGGCGAATTCGGTCTGGGTCGCGTCACGCATGGCGTCGCTGGCGAACGTCTTTCGGAAAGACGCCCAGTCGAGCCCCAGAGCGTCGCAAATCCCTTCGTAGGTCGCCAGTGCCTTGGGGTCGGCACCTTTCAGATAGAATGCGCCCTGGACGCGGTGAAAGAAGGCAAGGATGCGACGCTGCCGAGCGGGAGCATCTTGCAGGAGCGCCGAGGCCGTCAGGACGGCGCGGCAGGCAGGCTCGGTATCGTAGGCGAAGGCGGGCAGGTCTAGCAGCGCATGGTTGAAATGAGCGCCAGTCCGCCCCGCGACCCGGTTCCAGGTGTCGCGCAGGTAGCGGCGGAGCTCGGGCGTCCAGGGGTCGGCCGACCCGTTCCGCAGGCCGCCCATGACCAGCCTGAACGGGAGGGGCCTGTCGGCACAGAGCACTTCCACACGTTCGGCACCGCCGGAAAAGCCCCAACACCAAGAGCACATTGGGTCGGCGATGTAGAAGATGGCATCGTCAGCGTCCAAGGCAGGCGCGCCGGTTGCCGCTCTATGGCCCCGCATGGTGGCAATCTGTCGGCGTGCCGGCTCCCAAGTACAGTCATAACTCCGTGAAGGGCGTCGAGAACGTCCGCCAGCCCGGTTTTTGGCGCGATCGTTCAAGAAACTCCAACGCGACGGGCGAAGTAAGCACTGACCTGAATTCGCATGGAGCAGATGTCGTGTTTAGACTGAATGGGCAAAGCGAAGACGTTCCCGGGGACTGGTCGGACGAACCGCTTCTCCACCTCCTGCGGGAACATTTCGGACTGAAAGGGGCCAAGTTCGGCTGCGGTGTGGGGCTTTGCGGCGCCTGCAAGGTGATCGTTGACGGGGAGGCCGTTCGGTCCTGTACCTTTCCCGCGTCGGCCCTCGAGGGCACGGAAGTCCGCACGATCGAAGGGTTGGCCCGGGGCGAAAACCTTCACCCAGTTCAGGCGGCCTGGCTCGCCGAAGCCGTCCCGCAATGCGGTTACTGCCAGTCCGGGCAGATCATGAGCGCTGTCGCCTTGCTCGAGCAAAACCCCGCGCCGAGCGACACGGATGTCGATGCGGCGATGGACGGAAATCTTTGCCGCTGCGGCACCTACACACGCATCCGCAAGGCCATCGCGCGCGCAACGGAGGCCGTGTGATGAACCGTAGAGGGTTTCTGAAAGCGGGCGGCGTCGGGCTGGTGGCGCTGATCGGCGGCGGTGCGGCCGTCTTTTCCCAGGTCCCGGTCATTCCGAGCCGTCCCGAACCTGACTTTGAGGCCGCCGCGGGCTGGATCGCCTACCGAGACGGGCGCTACACGCTGACCTTGCCCCGCGCGGAGATGGGCCAGAACATCGCGACCGCGATGAAGCAGATCGCCTGTACCGAGCTCGACGTCGACTGGGACGCGGTGGATGTCGAACTGCACGATACCGCCCGAGCCGGGGTGAAGCCGACGGTGGGCAGCGAGTCGGTGATGCTTTTCACCGAACCGCTCGCCCAGGCTTGTGCGGCGCTCCGCGACGCGGTCGCCGCCGGCCGGGCCACCGGCGAGGTCGAGGTCGTGGCGCGCCCGCGGTCCGCGCTCAAGGTCTTCCAGCGCGGAGGCGCCATCGGCCAATCGCCTGTCATCGCACAAGGGCTGGAGATCGTCACCGGACAGCCGATCTACGCCGCCGATATCGACAGGCCCGGCATGCTCTTCGGTCGTGTCCTGCGCGCACCGGCCTCTACCGAGGTCCGCTCCCGGCCCGTCGCCTGGAACGCGGACGCGGCGCAGGCCGTGGCGGGCTTCGTGGCCGTCGTCGAAGACGCGGGCCCACCCATCGGGCAGGCCCAGGGCCTTGGGATCGTCGCCAGCCGCCCCGGCGCACTCGACGCCATCGCCGAGGCACTTGCGGTGGAGTGGGATGTCGGCTCCGACCATCCGCGCGCCGATGTCGGGGCTGCGATCGACGTCGATACCGCGCTCGCGGCGGGGCCGCTGCCGCATGTCTCCCTCGACGGTGCACCCGAAGACGGCGCCTGGGATGTGGATCTGCGGGTCGACGTCCCGCTCGCTGCCCATGGCCCAATCGAGCCCCGGGCGGCGGTTGCCGAATGGGCCGACGAGCGCCTGACGATCTGGGCCGGTTCGCAGGACGTCTTCTACATCCGCGATGTCGTGGCCGACGCTTTCTCGCTCGGCGCGGATCAGGTGCTGGTCCAATCCTGCCGTGTCGGCGGAGGGTTCGGCGGCAAAACGATCTGTACGGTCGAAGCGGAGGCGGCGGCGCTGTCGCTGGCCCTGAGCGCCCCGGTCAAGGTGCAGTGGACCCGGCCGCAGGAATTCGCGCTGGCATTTCACCGCCCGCCCTCGTCGCACCGCATCAAAGCGCGTCTCCAGGACGGCCGCGTGACCGATTGGGACCATGCCCAGGTCTCCTCTCACGTCATGTTCACCTCCGCCGTCCTGCCAAGCTGGATGCAGCGCGGGACGGATCTTTTTGCGGGCGACGGCGGGGTCGAGCGGGGCATGGCGGTGCCTTACCGGCTGGGCCGGGCCCGGGCGGCCTACGATGCGCTCCGGCTGCCGGTGCATACCGGGCCGTGGCGCGGCCTCGGGGCCGGACCGAACGCGCTGGCCACCGAAAGCGCGCTCGACGAGGCGGCGCGCGTGGCGGGTCTCGATCCGCTGGCGTTCCGCCTGGCACATATCGACGATCCGCGGCTCGCGGCGGTGCTGGAAGAGGTCGGACGGATCGCGGATTGGTCGGGAACGGCGCAAAGCGCGCAGCGCGGTGAAACCCGTATCGGTCGCGGCATCGCCTGCGGCATCTACAAGGAGGTCTCCTATGCCGCGACCGTGGCCGAGGTCGCGGTGTCCCCCGACGGACGGGTGCGGGTGACGCATCTCTGGTGCACCCATGAGTGCGGCCTTGTGGTCAACCCCGATCAGGTCAAGGCGCAATGCGAAGGCAACCTTCTTTGGAGCCTCGGCATGGTCCTCACCGACGATCTGCCGCTGGACCGGGGGCGCGTCGCGGCGGAGTACTTCTCGGACGCGCCGATTCCAACACTCACGGAAACGCCCGAGATCACGATCGCCCTTCTCGACACCGACAATCCCCCCGTGGGAGCCGGCGAAACGGCGATGGTCTCGGGCCCCGGCGCCATCGCCAACGCGATCCGCGCCGCGACCGGGCACCGCTTGTCGCGCTTTCCCGTCGACGTCACCGAGCTTGCGGCATGACGAAACACATCGAACCGCGGGAGTGGATGGCGGTCTACGCGCCAACCCCGTCCAACGAGCGCGCGCCTTGGGCCGGATTCCTCCTCTTTGCACGGGAGTGGCTGCGCGCCCCGCTGCGTGTCGGCGCCGTCGCACCGTCCGGCGTGGCCCTTGCCCGGGCGATCACCGAAGACCTCGGTGCCCGGCAGGGGCCGGTCGTCGAACTCGGTCCCGGAACCGGCGTCTTCACAGGGCGGCTCCTCGAGAGCGGGGTTCCGCCGGCCGACATCACGGTAATCGAGGCCAGCGCGCCTTTTGCGGCGGCTCTTGCCTTGCGGTTTCCCGGCCTGAGGGTTTGCCAGGGCGATGCCGCGCGGGTCCGAGACCTCGCGGGCTATGCCGATGGGTCGGTAAGAACCGTCATCTGCGGACTGCCCTTGCTGTCGATGCGGCGGGCGGTCGTCTACAGGATCATGTATGGCAGTTTCCGCCTCTTGCAGGGCGACGGCGAGTTTCGTCTCTTCACCTACGGCCCGACCTGTCCGGTTCCGGCCGCGATCATGGAACGGCTTGACCTCGTGGCCGAACGGACAACCCTCGTTCCCGCAAACATCCCGCCGGCCGCCGTCTATCGCATACGGCGCAGGGTTTGAGGCAAGAGCCCAGGTAGGAGGCCGAACCTGACCGACACGGAAAACTTCGCTTCGGCCGTCATGATGCGCCTGATAGCAGCCGGGCTCGCCAAGCAGGGTCTGGTGCCCCCGCCGGTACAGGCGCGCGGTGCGCGGGTGCCGCGTGCCTCGAAGCAGGGGTTTCTGGGGCAGACCGCGCAGGCCCATGGAACCCGAGCCGTGCTCGCTCTTTCCGACGCCGTGCCGGACATGCCGCCTGAACCCGTTGTTCTGGCGCTTCGGCAAGCGCGGGACATGGCCGATCTGCTGGAGCGCTGGCGCCGTGTGGAGGTCTTCAGCCACGCAACACACCGCGTGCTGGCCACGGAGACGGCTCCGGGGTGCTATGCGCTCAAGCATGTCGGCCCCGACGGCGGGCCGCAACCTTCCCACCCCGAAAGCCTTCTGGTGCTCGGCGTCGTCACGGTGCTCGGTGAGCTCGCCGCAAAACGGAACTATACGGTCAAGACCGCCGTTGGCACGAAGCTCAGGCTTCGGGGCGCGTGGCGGGACGCCGATCTTGCCGACTGGGATCAGACGGTTCACCTTTTCGCCGAGGAGCCGGCCAGCCGTGCCGTCCCATCCGGCACCGAGGTGCAGGGCGACCTCGTTTCCGCCGCCAAGGAGTTGGTCAGCCGGGACCTCGTCAGACGATGGAGCGTCGAGGACCTCGCCTCGGAACTCGGCGTGTCGACCCGCACGTTGCAGCGCCGGTTCACGGAAGGCTCCGTCACCTTTTCCGATCTGGTGGGGCGGGCGCGGCTGGAGAAAGCTGCGGCCTACCTCTGTAATCGGAACGGTCCGGGATTGGCCGAGACGGGCTTTCTGGCCGGCTACTCCGACCAGGCTCATTTCTCCCGGACCTTTACCGCGCAAGTCGGGACGACCCCCAGCGACTACCGCCGCAAATTCATGGCCTAACGCCCCGTCGGCTCTCGTGCTCCCCGGGAGTGTCCAGAACCGTGCGACGGGCTCGCGCGCGCGTGCTGAAGGGATAGCCGTCGGTCGTCTTCCGCATGATGCGCCATCCTACTGACGCGGTGGAGCCGCAGGCAAAGCCGGTGCGGTTCACGGTTCCCGCTTTGGAGTGCAAAGCGGGTTTTTGCCGTACTTCGCCGAACCGGTGGACCGCGCCGAGACCGGCCGGATCGGTTCAGACCGGATGGCCCCATACCGATGTATTCGCGGCATTGTCGACGGGGTGTCGGTCCGGCAACGACCAGCAGGAGCGCCGGCTCGCGCTCCGGCCGGGTTCCGTCACCGGGGCAGAGACGCCGCCAGCCGTGACCTTTATCGACGCGGTGGGTGCCGTCGGGCCAAGAGCAGTCCGGCCGGCGGCGGCATTCCTGCACCCCGCCCGATTAGGGTGAGGCCGTGCCTACCGATATCGCCCGCACAGGCTCCTGTTGCGGCGGAGCGACGCCGGACTTTCCGATTCATGCCAAAAACTATCGCGACGTCGACATCGCACCATCGCGTTTTGACAGGGTTCGCGGCAGTTCCCAAGACTTCGGCTATCGATTGGGTTGCAGGCCGATCTTCTTCTGTGGCGCACCCCCTGGTGCCGCCACCGCGATGACGGACCGATGGAGGGGTCTGATCGGCCTCAGCAGGAGGAGGAAACCCCATGAAACCTTTACCGTTGATCCGCACTGCCACCAGCACCTTGCCGGCCGCGCTTGTCAGTTTCGCCATCGCAACCGCCGCTCACAGCGCCGATCTCGTGATGGTGTCGGGAGCGACGGGCAATAGCCTCGAGGTCACCCAGAAGATCATCGATATCTTCGAGGAGCAGACCGGTCATACCGTGGAAATCCGCGCGATGCCGTCATCGACGACCGATCAGTTCGCTCAATACAAGCTCTGGCTCTCGGCGGGGGCCTCGGATGTCGACGTATACCGCACCGACGTCATATGGGCGCCGCAACTTGCTACCCATTTCATCGACCTCTCCGAGGCTGCGGCAGACGTGATCGACGAGCATTACCCCTCGATCATCGCGAGCCAGACCGTGGGCGGCAAGCTCGTCGCCTTGCCCTATTACACCGACGCGCCGGTGCTCTACTACCGGGCCGATCTTTTGGAGAAATACGACCGCCCGGTGCCAACGACCTGGGCTGAACTGGAAGAGACAGCCACCCTCATCCAAGAGGCCGAGCGGGCGGCAGGCAATGCCGACATGTGGGGGCTAGTGTTCGACGGCAAGCCTTACGAGGGGCTGACCTGCACCGCCCTCGAATGGGTGGTCTCCGCCGGCGGCGGCCGCGTCGTCGAGACCGACGGCGAAATCTCGATCAACAACGACGCCGCTGTCAGCGCCATCGAAACGGCAGCAGCCTGGGTGGGGACGATCTCGCCGCCGGGCACGCCGAACTATTCGGTCGAGGAGGCCCGCGGCGTCTGGCAGAACGGTAACGCCGTCTTCATGCGGAACTGGCCTTACGCCTATGCCCTGAGCCGTAGCGACGAAAGCCCGGTGAAAGACCTCTTCGAGGTCACGACCCTGCCGTCGATGACCGAAGGCGAGCCCTCTGCGGCCACTTTGGGGGGCTGGAACATCGCGGTGTCGCGCTATTCGGAGAACCAGGAGGCGGCCATCGAGCTTGCCCTCTTCATGCAATCGGCCGAGGCCCAGAAAATCGAGGCGATGGAGGGCTCGCACCTGCCGACACGGCCCGCGCTCTACGAAGACGACGAGATCATCGCGGCCCAGCCGATCATCGGCTTCATGCAGGATGTGTTCCAAAGCGCGGTCCCGCGGCCTTCGGATGTGACAAGGGCCGATTACAACGAGGTCTCCTCGCTGTTCTGGACGGCGGTGAACTCGGTCCTCGCCGAACCCGGCACCGCTCAGGACGCGTTCGATCGGCTGGAGATCCAGCTCACCCAGTTGCGCGGCACCGGCTGGTAAGGCGCTCCGCGCGGGCCGCCTCCCACGGAGCGGCCCGCCGGTGCCAAGGGCCCGAACCATGGCGCGGTCGACCGCCAACTTACAAACCTATCGGCGCCGCTATGCGGCGGCCTTTCTTTCGCCGATGGTCGTCGCGCTTCTGCTGATCGTCGCCTGGCCGCTCCTGCGCTCGACCTGGTTTTCCTTCACCGACGCGTCCCTCGCCGATCTCGACGCCGCACGCTGGGTAGGCCTGTCGAACTATTTCTCGACCATCAGCCTTTCGCGCGGACGGACGGCCTATGTCGGCCTCCTGGTCGACCCGGTCTGGTGGTCGGCGGTTTGGAACACGGCCGTTTTCGCGGTCTCCTCGGTGGCGATCCAGACCGTGCTGGGGGTCGCGGTGGCCCTGGTGCTCAATGCGAGGTTTCCGTTGCGGGGCCTTGTGCGCGCCGCGGTCCTGATCCCGTGGGCGATCCCCACAATCGTGTCGGCCAAGATGTGGGATTGGATGCTCAACGATCAGCTTGGCATCGTCAACGATCTCGCCCTGCGACTGGGGCTTCTGGCGGAAAAGGTCGCCTGGACGTCGGATGTCGACACCGCGATGCTGGCCGTCATCCTCGTCGATTCATGGAAGAACACGCCGTTCGTCGCACTTCTGGCCCTCGCCGCGCTCCAGATGATCCCCGGCGACATCTACGAGGCGGCGAAGATCGACGGGGTGCATCCTGTAAAGGTGTTCTTCCGTATCACGCTGCCGCTCATCCGCATCCCGCTCATGGTCGCGGTCCTCTTTCGGATGCTCGATGCGCTTCGCAGCTTCGATCTGCAATACATCCTCACCCCAGCCAACCCCAACACCAAGACGATGTCGGTCTTGGCCCGCGAGAACCTCTTCGAGTTCGACAAGTTCGCCTATGGCTCGGCCCAGGCGACGCTGTTGTTTCTCATCATCGTCGTCTTCACCGCCCTCTACCTTACGATTTTCCGGGTGCGGCTTGTGAACAAACCGGAGTAAGCCCATGGTCACCATCAACAAAATCGGCCTTCTTCTACTGGTCTCGGCGGTGGTGGTGATCTCGGTCTTTCCATTCTACTACGCCGTGCTCACCAGCTTCAAATCCGGCGGCGAGCTCTTTCGGATCACCTACTTCCCCACGAGCTTCAGCCTGAAGAACTACATCGACGTCTTCGAGCACGGCCAGTTCGGGCGCAACATCCTGAACTCGGTTTTCGTGGCCTTCATGACCGTCTCGGCAGGGCTTTTGATGGGTGTGACCGCCTCCTTCGCCCTCAGCCGCATCTCGTTTCGCGGTCGGGGGCTTCTCCTGATGTGCGTTCTCGGCGTGTCGATGTTTCCCCAGATGGCGGTGTTGCCGGGGCTCTTCGAGATCATCCGCGCGATGGGGGTCTACAATACGCCTTGGGCGCTGATCGTCTCCTACACGATCTTCATCTTGCCCTTCACGGTCTGGGTCCTGACCTCGTTCATGCGCGATCTGCCCGTGGAGATCGAGGAGGCCGCCATCGTCGACGGAGCCAGCCCTTGGGTGATCGTCACGCGGATCTTTCTGCCGCTGATGTGGCCGGCGATGGTCACGACGGGGATTTTGGCCTTCATCGCGGCCTGGAACGAGTTTCTCTTCGCGCTCACGTTCACCACCAGCGGGTCGACCCGCACGGTGCCCGTCGCCATCGGGATGATCGCCGCCAGCAGCGAGCACGAAACCCCCTGGGGCCAGATCATGGCCGCCTCGGTGGTTGTCACGGTGCCGCTCGTCGTTCTCGTCGTCGTCTTCCAGCGCAAGATCGTCGCGGGGCTCACGGCGGGCGGCGTGAAGGGGTGACCGGATCGGTTTTTGCCTGACGCCGGCAATGTTCCTCGGCTATTCTGTGTTCCGGGAGGTGCGGCATGGACATTTCGCAGGAATGCCAGGTCATCGAGCTCGAACCGGGCATCTTCATCTATGTCGAGGCGTTTTCGGCCCCCGACGGCGCGCCGGAGCAGCGGCGGTTCAACCATGTCCATCCGCTATGCGAACTCGTCTGGTTCCGCCGCACGGAGGGTTTTGTCTATCTCGACGGGGTGCCGGTGCCCCTTGAGGCCGGCCAGGCGATTTTCCTGCCCTCGATGCAGGCCCATGATTTCGAGACCGGCACGGGGGTTCGCGACTGGGTGTTCGTGCAATTCGAGCCGTTCCTGGCCGAGACGCTGTTTCCCGACACCCGTCGCAAGCTCGCCTCAAGCCCGTTTCTGGTGCGCCCCGATCCGATTTCGGCGGGGCGGCTCGACATGCTGCTCGACTGGCTAATGGAGATCAGCGGCGAGCCGTCGAAGCGGGTGACCTCAGAAAAGGTGCTCGAACTCATCATGACCATTCTGGCACTCGGCAAAGAGCAGACTTTGCTCTGCGACATCGAGAAGTCGGGATCGTTCGACCGCATCCGCCCCGCCATCGCGCTCATCAACGGCAATCCGGGGCTCGATCTCGATGCCGCCATGGCCGCGCGAGCCTGTAACCTCACGGTCAGCTACTTCCTGCGGCTCTTCAAAAGCCAGATGGGTGTGGGGTTTTCGAGCTATCTCAAACAGCACCGTCTCAATGCGGCCGCACGATTGATCCTCAACACCGACAAGCCGATTTCCCAGATCGGCTATGCCGTGGGCTTTTCGACCCCGGCCCATTTTTCGGCCTCGTTTTCGGACCGATTCGGCGTCTCCCCGCGCGACTACCGAAAGTCCGCACTGGGCGCCAAAACCCCGGAACTGACGTGAGGATTCGAAATTTTTTGGCGGTTTGGCAAAAGTGTGCAACGTCGCCCGCCGCGGGACCTGGCGGCTAGACTGCCCCTGAGGGCCGACGCGGAGGAGGGGCCGGAAGTGCCCATGGCACGCATTCGTTTCGCACAAGCCGACGGGTCTGAGATCACGCTCGAGAGCTTTGGCGGCTCGCTGATGGAGGCCGCCCGCGCAGCCGGCGTGCGCGGCATCGAAGGTCAATGCGGCGGGGTTGCCTCCTGCGGCACCTGCCATGTCTATGTCGATGCCGCATGGCTGGAGGCCGTCGGCCCGGCGAGCGCGGCAGAGCTTGATATGCTCGAGTTCGAGCCCGCGACGACCCATGCGAGCCGGCTCTCCTGTCAGATCGCCGTCACCAGCGCACTCGACGGGTTGAAGGTCACGGTCGCCAATGGCTGATCCGGCCGACACCGCGCCGGGGCGCATCGCCCATCTCGACGGCGAAGACGTGGTCTGCGTGACCGGTTACCGCGATGTCCGCCGCGCCGCCCAGGACACCGTCACCTTCAGCAATGACGTGCTGGGGCGGATCCAAATCCCCGCCGAGGACAAAACCCGCAGCTTCCGCCAATGCCCCATCGAGTTCGACCCGCCTGAGCACCGAGCCTATCGGGCCTTGGTCGAGCCGGTCTTTGCCCGACCGAGGGAGCCCGAATATCAGGCGCAGGTGCGCGCGCTCGTCGCCGATGCGGTGGCGGCGGCGCGTGGCGCGGGGCCGATCGACGCGATGGAAAACCTGGCACTCCCGCTCCAGTCGAAGGCGCTGACGCTGCTTCTCGGCGTTCCGCTGGAGGAGGCCGATGTCTGGGTGTCCTGGGGGCTTCATGCCTTCAAGACCAGGGGCGAGCCCGATCTCGCCCGAGCCCGGGCACTCACCGATTACATCGTCGCCAAGATCGACGCAGCGGCGACCGCGCCCGACGACAGCTTCTTTTCGCTCCTCCACCGGGTCGAGATCGACGGCCGCCCGCTCACCGGCGACGAACGCTTGGGCTTTGCCCATCTGGTCTTCGCCGGCGGGCGCGACACAGTGATCCGGGTTCTCACCGGTATCCTCGGGCATTTCGCCACCAACCCAAGCGACTTCGTCCGCCTCAAGGCCGAGCCGCAATTGGCGCTCACTGCGACCGAGGAATTCGTGCGGCTGATCTCGCCGTTGATGCTGATTGGGCGGATCGCCACTGCCCCGGCAGAAGTGGCTGGGCTAAAGGTCGCCCAAGGCCAGCGCATCGCGCTTTGCTGGGCCGAAGCCAACCGCGACACACAGGTCTTCGACGCGCCCGACCTTCTCAAGCTCGACCGCAAGCCCAATCCCCATGTCGGCTTCGGCAGCGGCATCCATACCTGTCTGGGCGCCGCTCATGCGCGGCTTCTGTGCCGCAGCCTTCTGGCGGAACTTGCCGCGCGGGTGAGCGGGATCGACTTGGTCGAGGTCCGGGAGGAAGGGCCCAGGCACCGGGGGCAGCCGAGCGACCTGCACTTCGCCAAGCTTGTCGTGGCGTTGACGTGAGGCGGACAGGGCAGGCAACGGCGCACGCGCGGTTCTCCTCCCAACGCGGGAGGTCCTGAACGCATGGCGAAGATCGAACTTCGGGGGATCAACAAAGCCTACGGCGCGGCGCGCGTCATCCGCGATGTCGAACTGGAAATCCGCAAGGGCGAGTTCATGGTCTTCGTCGGGCCGTCGGGCTGTGGAAAGTCCACACTCCTGCGGCTGATCGCAGGTCTCGAGGAGATCACCTCCGGCGATCTTCTGTTCGATGGCGCGCGGGTGAACGACCTTGTGCCGACAAAGCGCGGCATCGCCATGGTGTTTCAATCCTACGCGCTCTACCCGCACATGAGTGTCTTCGACAACATGGCCTTCGGGATGAAGATCGCCCAAGCCACCAAGGCGGAGATGGACAAAAGGGTGCGCGAGGCGGCCGCTCTTTTGCAAATCGACCACCTTCTGGAGCGGCTCCCGAAACAGCTTTCGGGCGGCCAGCGCCAGCGGGTGGCCATCGGCCGGGCCATCGTGCGCGACCCGCGCGTCTTTCTGTTCGATGAGCCTCTTTCGAACCTCGACGCGGCACTCCGCGTCGCCACGAGGCTCGAAATTGCCAAGCTCCACCAATCGATGCGCGATGTAACGATGATCTACGTCACCCACGACCAGGTCGAGGCGATGACTTTGGCCGACCGCATCTGTGTGCTCCGCGACGGGGTGGTCGAGCAGGTCGGCACGCCGTCCGAGCTTTACGACCGTCCAAACTCGGTCTTCGTCGCCGGTTTCATCGGCTCGCCGAAGATGAACTTTCTGACCGGCTCCTTCGCCGACGCCTTCGATTGCGCGACGCTCGGAGTGCGCTCGGAGCATTTGGAGGTGGTCGACAGCGGTCAGGGGGTTTGGGAAGGAGAAGTGGTCCATACCGAAGACCTCGGCTCGGATCATTTCCTGTTTCTCGAGATCGGCGCGGCCGAACCGGTGATCCTCCGACAGCCCGGCAAGATGCGCGGCGCCTTGGGAAAGCGGCTGTCGATCCGGCCGATGACGGGCCATGTCCACCGGTTCGGCGCCGACGACATGCCCCTCGGCGACCTCTGAGGGCCTGCCCGGCGCGGCGAGCAGCGCAAGGCGCCACCCTCGGGAGAATCCGAGGGAGAGGTTGCGGACGGCTTTTGCCATGCCTTCCTTGAGGGGGGCGGCCGCTTCGCGCCGCTGGACCAGGATCGGCCGCCAAATCTGGGTATCGTACGAAGATAGTCGCCGTCGGACTTCGGCGATTGTTTGCCTTATGGCGACGGGCCGCCTGCCTGCGCGGTCAAATCGGAAAGTTGACGCAATCGCGCCTTTTTTTCGCCACAGATTGCCACTCAGAAATCGGCCGACGGGGCAATCGTAAGCCACCGCATCACCAAGACCGGGCACGAATTTTCAGTCATGAAATCGAGTGCTTAGGGTCCGGCCCGTCGGCCGGGGCCCGACCGGTTGCGCCATGGCGCGACTGGCGCGTTGCGTACCGAGTTCCAAAAAAAGACGCAAAGCACCCCTTGGCCGTCGTTGGACTGGAGGGGGAACGAAAGGGACGATCATGACCTCGACCACCACCTCTTCGGCGGGCTCCACCTCATCGCTGTTTTACCTCCAGGCCCTCGATGGCAGCGCGGACCTGCAAAGCGCGGCTCCCGATTACGGGCTCGATCAGCGTGACGATGGCGTGGTCGTGATCGAGGACGACGCGGATTTCGACCTCTCGGCAGGCACGCTGACGATGAGTGTCAACGCGTCCGACACGTCCAGCCAACAGGGGCTTTTTTCGCGCGACGCGCGGTTCAACAACACCGGCGGGCACTTCTCGGTCTGGATCGACAATGGTCGGGTCTTCGCCCGGCTCCAGGACACGTCGCACTCCTACACGCTTTCCGCACCCATCGAGGAAGGCACCGACACCGATATCGCCGTCCGTTTCGGCGATGACGGCGTCTCTTCGGGCTTCGAGCTTTTCATCGACGGGGTGAAGGTCGATGGCTCCGACTATGCCGGCGGCATGGCGGGCAACGACGAGCCGGTGGTCATCGGCGCGCTGCAATGGACGAGCGGCGAGGGGACGTCCGATTCCATCACGTCGGTCTCCCACGCCACGATCACCGACGTCGCCTTGACCGACACCCGGCTTTCGGATGCCGATATCGCCGCCGTTGCCGAGGATGCCGGCGCGTTCTACGGCGGTGAGACTGACACGTCGGATGGCAACGGTGGCGATGAGGTTGGCGACGACGCGGGCGACGGCGGGTCCGATACCGGCGAAACGGGCGGTACCGGGCATACCGGCGACGGCCTGCGTGACGAGGCCGTCCTTTTCCTCGGCGATCTCGACGGGGCCGATCTCGTCCAGCCCGAGGGGGGCGCCCTGACCGGCGAGGAGGTCGCCTCGAACGTCATCGTTATCGACAACGACCCTGCCTTCGATCTCTCGGCCGGCACGCTCACGATGACCGTCGAGACCGACGACGTGGATGCGCGCCAGGGCCTCTTCTCCCGCGATGCGTCGTTCTACGGCGGCGGCGGCCATCTCTCGGTCTGGATCGAAGACGACGAAATCCGCGTCCGGTTGCAGGACACCTCGACCTCCTACAGCCTGCGCGCGCCCATCGAGGCCGGTGTCGAGACCGACATCGCCCTCCGGTTCGGCGATGACGGCACCACCGGCGGGTTCGAGTTGTTCGTCGACGGCGTCCTCGTCGACAGTTCCGATCATACCGGCGGGATCGACGGCAACGACGAACCCATCGTCATCGGTGCGCTGCAATGGGCGAGCTCCGAAGGCACCGCCAACAGGATTCAGTATCACAACAAAGGCACGATCACAGATGTCGCGCTCACCGGCGAGCGGCTGACGGAGGCAGAGATCGCTGCCGTCGCGGACGATGCGACCGCATTCTACCTCGGAGACGCTGGCGATGGGGGCGATACCGGCGATACCGGTACGGTCAACACCGCCCCCGTGGCGGGCGACGACCAGGGCTTTGCCGTGGAGACCGGTGCGGAGATCGTCATCGATACGGCCGCACTTCTGGCCAACGATACCGATGCCGACGGCGATGCGCTGACGATCACCGAGGTGGACGGTGCCGAGCTGCGGGGCAGTGAGATCGTCTTCACCGCCGGCGACACGGCGGGCCCGGCGAGCTTCAGCTACACCGTTGCCGACGGGCAGGGGGGCAGCGACACCGGCATCGTGTCGGTCGAGGTGACCGAGCCGGTGATCCAGCCCAACACCGCCCCGGTGGCCGCCGACGATACCGGGTTCACGGTCGAGACCGGGGCCGAGCTTGTCCTAGACGCCGCGTCGCTTCTGGCCAACGACAGCGATGCCGACGGCGATGCGCTGACGATTACGGCCGTGGAGGGGGCCGAGCTCCGCGGCGACCAGATCGTCTTCACCGCCGGCGACGCGGCGGCGACCGCGACAATCGCCTACACCGTCGAGGACGGCCAGGGCGGCAGCGATACCGCCACCGTAACCATCGACGTGGTCGAACCGGTCAGTCAGAACAATGCGCCCATGGCGCGCGACGATCTGGGTTTCGTCGTCGAGGCGGGCGAGACGCTCACCATCGACGCCGCCGAGCTTCTGGCCAACGACACCGACCCCGACGGCGATCTCCTGACGATCACGGCTGTCAGCGGAGCAGCGCTTCAGAACGGCCAGGTGGTCTTCGAGGCGGGCGATGTCGAAGAGGAGGTGCTCTTCACCTACACCGTCGACGACGGAAATGGCGGGACCGATACGGCGACGGTATCGGTCGATGTCCTGCCGGCCTCGAACCAGGGCGGGGGCGGGACCAACGCCGCTCCGGTCGCGAGCGGTGCCACGATGTCGATGGGCCATGGCGGCGCGCCCATTATCCTCGACGCGACGGGCGAAGGCTCCGACGTCCCCGGTGTGATGGTCTCCTCGACGGGGCTTCTCGACAACGTGACCGATGCCGATGGCGACCGGCTCGACGTCGTAGAGATTTCGGGCGCCGACAACGGGACCGTGTTCGAGTTGCCCGACGGCAACTGGTACTACAAGGCGGACGACAATTTCTCCGGCATGGAGATGCTGACGGTCAGCGTGTCGGACGGTGTGAACCCGCCGGTGGAGTATACTCACACCGTCCACGTCATGCCGGCGCTTGAACATACGACACACCAGGCCCCGGGAGACGAGGCGAGATTGGCCGAGCACTTGCAGTTTCTCGACATCGCCAAGCCCAGCGAGGCCACGCACATTGCCGTCCAGGACGGCGCCTGGAGCGACCCGGCGACCTGGGCCGACGGCATCGTGCCCGGCGACGAGGCGAAGGTCTTCATCCCGCAGGGCATGTCGGTCGACTATGACATCGAGGTCGGCGACGCTCCCCGGCTCGACTGGGTGCGCCTCGACGGTACGCTCGACTTCGAGCCCGAATTCGACACCCAGATGATCGTCGACACCATCGTCGCGGCCCCAAGCTCGACGCTGCTGATCGGCACCGAGGACGACCCCGTAACCGGTTCGGTCGATATCGTCTTCCGCTCCGACACCGCCTCTATCGAAGAGCGCGACTGGGACCCGGGCCAGTTCTCCAAAGGCCTCGTCGCCCACGGCACCTCGCGGGTCTATGGCGAGGAAAAGGCCGAGTTCGTGAAGCTCGACGACGCGATGGCGGGCGATGACGTGCTGACCTTGCGCGAAGTGCCCGAGAACTGGCAGGTCGGCGACCGGTTGGTGCTGGCGGGCACGAACTTCGACAAGGACGGCTCGAACGAGGACAACACCAAGTACCAGGACGAGGTGCTTGAAATCACCGCCATCGACGGCGACGAAATCCGCTTCATCAACCGCTCGAACGATGCGGTCGACGGGCAGACGACGCTCGCTTACGACCATGCGCGCCCCGAAGGACACGAGGAGCGCACCGACATCTATGTCGCCAATATGGACCGCAACGTCACCTTCCGCTCCGAGGACGGGGTCGATACCGAGATCGAGCAGCGCGGCCATGTGATGTTCATGCACAACGACGATGTCGAGGTGCACAATGCGGGCTTCGAGGGGCTCGGGCGGACCGACAAGAACGAGCAGATCGATGATGACGGCTCGAACGTGCGCGGCCGCTATGCGCTCCACTACCACAAAACCGGCGACGATGACCTTACCGGCAAACCCGCCGAGGCCGAGGGCAACGCAGTCTGGGGCTCGCCCGGTTGGGGCATCGTGCATCACGACAGCCATCTCAACGTCACCGACAACGTCGTCTTCGACGTGACCGGTTCGGGGATCGTGGCCGAGGACGGCACCGAGATCGGCACCTGGGAAAACAACCTGGTGATGAAAACCACCGGGCACGACAAGGGTGGGATGGGAGCCGACGATCTCGACACGACGAACGACGATGCGCGCAACCGCAACTTCGACTTCGGCTTTGCCGGCGAAGCGTACTGGCAGCAGGGCGCCCAGCAGGTCGAGATGATCGACAACAAGGCGACAAGCTCGGTCTTCGGCGTCAACCATTTCCGCCGGTCGGACAATTCCACGAACCCCGAAGGCACCCGCGAGATCGAGCTCAGGAAGCTCGGCACCGTGGCCGAGGGCGGCGAACTCATGGTCGATGCCAATGGCGACCCGCTCTATGGGCCGGACAACCAGCCGATGGTCGATGAGAACGGCAATCCGCGTGTGGCCGTCGCCGGTGAGATCATCCCCGACGATCTGGCCTCGCAATATTACGAGCAGGGCTACGGGCCCGACGACACGGTGAGCCACATCGCCACCAACTGGAAGGGCGATACCGGGACCGAGGTTTACAATGTCGGAACGGCCGAGGCGACGTGGTTCAACAAGCGGTCAAATACCGCTGACACGTTCCATCCGGGGCATACCGAAGATACCCATCGCCAGCCGGATGTGATCCAGGATCTTGAGGCGTGGAATGTCCACAATGCGGGCGTCCACCTGCAATACTCCTCGCTTGTCGAGATCGATAACGGCTTCCTCCACGCCGCCGAAGGCTCGAAGGCGGCAGGCGGCGACAACGGCTCGATCACCAAGGACGTGTCCTACGGTCACGCGCTCGGGCACAACAACCAGGGGACCGATCTCAGGGTCGAGGACACCTATATCGAAGGGTTCGAGACCGGCATCAAAGTGGGCCGCCCGGGCGGGACCACCGACAACCAGCAACTCACTCGCGAGGGCAACAATACCGACGCCAAGGAGCGCCCGACCGAGATCAGGAATGTCACGTTCAAGGATGTCGACGAGCCCTTCGCGGTGGCCGGCTCGCTCCATACGGAGGTGAAACATACCGGCCAGCCGAACTTCTCGGAAATCGAGGATATCACCAACCTCACGCCGGACGAAAACTCAGGCGGCATGACGGTGGGCTTCACCTATATGCAGGTCACCGACGAAGGCACGCTGCGGTTCACCTCGACCTCCTACGATTGGGAGATGGACCGCGGCGACCGCCATGGCGGCGACGGAATCTTCGCCTATGGATGGGATTTCGACAATGACGGCGAGGTCGACCAATGGGGTCGCTGGGCCGAGCACGATTTCGATGTCGGCACGCATGAGGTCGGGCTGACCGTGGTCGACGCCTCGGGAGCGGAGGCCCACACCACCCAGACCATCGTGGTCGAGGACGAGGCCGAGCGGCATCAGAACATGATCCTGAACGGCACGTTCGAACCGCAAGCGTTCGAGTATGACAACCACAGTCTGATGAACACGATCGAAGGCGCCGGCTGGGCGTTCCACCAGAACAAATGGAGCATCGACGAGAGCCTCGGCGATGGCGGCGCGGCGCGCTCGGGCGCGACGACGCAGCACCATCACGCCGATCTCAGCCAGCACTTCAAGGACGACTCGGTCCATGACGGCGCGTTGACGCTCAGCTTCGACGTGATGAACCTCACCGCCGGAAGCGAGACCACCGTGCGGCTGGTGGGCTATTCGGGTGAGACCTATCGCCGGAACGGCGACATCCAGGACTACGCGCTCGATCTCTCGACCGAGTACGAGGAACTCGTCACCGAGACGATCACCTTTGACGGTACCAATACCTGGGAGAGCTTCGAATACACCTTCGATGTCGGCGACGGCTACGATCACTACACGCTGATCTTCGACCAGGACGGCTCGGTCGCGGTCGACAACGTCTTCATGGGCGAAGCCGACCGGGTCATCGCCACCGATGACATCGTCCGTGTGGTCGATGACAGCACCGCCACATTCGACGTCCTAAGCAACGACCGCGGCATCGGCGGGTCCGAGCTCACCATCGTCGGGGCGACCTCCGAAGACGGTGTGGTCACCATCAACGAGGACGGCACACTCACCTTCGAAGCCGGCGACGATTTCAAAGGCATGGGCGAGGTCGACTACATCGTCGAAGACGCCACCGGCGACCGCTCGACCGCGACGGCGGAGGTCTATCTCGACCCGGTCTCCTCGGAAGACCTCAAACTTGAGCTTCTGATGGAGGATGGCGACGACGGCGACGGCGTGTTGCGCACGTCTTCACCCGAGCACTTCATGCCGGCCCTGGTCTCCGAGACGCCCTACGAAATCGACGGCAGCATGTATGGCGACGCGCGCTGGGACGAAGACGGCGGCGTGCGCGGCGGCGGGACGACCTTCGAGGGCGACGGCGAGCTGGTGGTGGCCCACCATTGGGGCGACCGCGACCGGTCGGAGGACCGCACCATGTCCTTCTGGTTCAAGACCGACGATCTGTCGGAAAACCAGATCATCCTCGACGGCTCCTCGGGCCGGAACAATCCCGACCAGTCGACGTCGATGTACATCGAGGACGGCGAGCTTCATGTGGGCCTCGGCTCGACCTGGGGCGGCATGACCTGGGCCAGCACCGACGGCATCGAGGAGGGCAAGTGGCACCATGTGGTCCTCGCCCAGGACAGCGGCCGGATGGTGACCTATCTCGACGGCGAGAAGTTCGGCGATGCGCCGGCGAGTTCGGGGCTCAACACCATCGGCTGGTCCTTGGGCAATGCCGACGGCGCGTTTCGCACCGACGGTGAGGTCGACGATCTCGGCGGGCTCCAGGGCGCGGTCGACGAGTTCCGGGTCTACGACCGGGACCTCAGCGACGCCGAAATCCAGGCGCTGGCCAACGAAAATCTCTACGCCTGACCTTTGCGGGCCGAGCGAGGGCGCCGCGGCGCCTTCCTCGACCCGCGGTCGGTCTGAGGAGACGTCGCGATGGATTGGAAAACGGGTCCCCGGCCCGACACGCCCCAGGCGCCGCCGCCCGCCGGTCCCACGCGCGGGCGGCCGGATGCGTCCGAGGAGGGCCGTCTGAGGGCCGTCTTCACCGGCGGCGACCCCGCGGGCGGCGCGCCCAGATCGCGCCCGGCGCCGCACACGCCGGCAAAGCCCAAGGTCGACCGGCGCCTGCGCGATTTGCTCATGGTCGGCGCCGAGACCCGCAAGGCCGCGCCGGCGCCGATCTCCCCGCGCCCGGCGCCGGAGGACCCGCGGCTCACCGACGTCCTGGCCCGCGGGGCGAGCGCGCAAAAGGAGGCGCTGGCGCCTGGGCCGACGCCGCCCGCGCCCGAAGCCACGCGCACCGGCAAACGCAATATTGCCGCCCCGCGGGCCGAAACCCGCCCCGAGACGCTTCGTTCTGTACTGAAATCCTGCCGGCCCGAGCTTTATGGCGTCGCCCTCTTCAGCGCGGTGATGAACATCCTGATGCTCACCGGTCCGCTCTTCATGCTCCAGGTCTACGACCGGGTCCTGTCGAGCGGCTCGGCCGCCACGCTTCTGGTGCTCTTTTCCATCGTCGTCTTCCTTTATGGCGTTATGGGCGTGCTCGATAACCTCCGGGGCCGGGTGCTGGGGCGGATCGGGGCGGCGTTCCAGGCCCGGCTCGACCGGCGGGTCTTCGACACGGTGCTTAAGGAGGCCCGCACCCCGGCCGCCCGGCTGGCACCGGCCACGGGCCTCCGCGACCTCGCCAATGTCCAGGCCTTCCTCTCCTCGCCGATGCTCGGGGCGATCTTCGATCTTCCCTGGACGCCGCTCTTTGTCGTCCTCCTTTTCATCTTCCACCCGATGCTGGGGCAACTGGCCCTCTTCGGCGGCGCCACACTCATCGCCCTCGCGATCCTCAACCAGGTCCTCACCCGCAATGCTCAAGCCGAGGCCGACAAGCTTCTCGGCCAGGCCGAGGCCGCCGGCGACCGGATGCGGCGGGAAATCGAGACCCTGCGCGGGCTCGGCATGGTCGCCCCGATGGCCGAGCGCTGGACCGCCACCCGGGCCGAGGCGCTCGGTGCGCGGATGGCCTCGACCGATATCGGCGGCCGTCTCACCTCGGCGACGAAGGCGCTCAGGCTCCTTCTGCAATCGGCAATGCTGGCGATGGGGGCCTGGCTGGCGCTTCGTGGAGAATTGTCGCCCGGCATGATGATCGCCGGGACGATCCTTTTGGGTCGCGCGCTCGCTCCGGTCGAGCAATCGATCGGCCAATGGGGGGCGGTGCAGCGCGCCCATGGGGCCTGGACCCGGCTCGGCGAGCTTCTCGCCAAGGCCGAAGACGACGCACCGCCAATGCCCCTGCCGCGCCCCGAGGGTCGCTTCGAAGTGAACGGTCTCACCGTCGTCCCCCCGGGCCAGACCGCGCCGACGCTGCAAGGGATCGGGTTCGACCTCGAACCGGGCGAGGCGATGGCGGTCATCGGTCCCAGTGCATCGGGTAAGTCGACGCTCGCGCGCGCGCTGGCCGGCGTCTGGCCGGCGGCCAAGGGCGAGCCCCGGCTCGGCGGTGCCGAGATCGGCCAATACGACTCGGATGTCTACGGTCGCCTCATCGGCTATCTGCCCCAGGACATCAGCCTTCTGCCCGGCTCGGTGCACGAAAACATCGCCCGGTTCGAACCGGACGCGCCCCCCGAAAAGGTGGTCGCGGCCGCCGAGGCAGCCGGCGCCCATGAGATGATCCTCGCCCTTGCGGAAGGATACAACACCAAGCTCCACGACGCCGGCGGCGGGCTCTCGGGCGGCCAGCGCCAGCGCATCGCGCTCGCCCGCGCGCTTTACGACAATCCAGCCGTCCTCATCCTCGACGAGCCCAACGCCAATCTCGACGACAAGGGGCTGCGCGCCCTCAACGAGGCGATCTCGACGGCGAAGGCCGCCGGTCAATCGGTGGTGATCATCGCCCATCGCCAAACGGCCCTTGCCCAATGCGAAAAGGTGCTGATGCTCGCCCAGGGCCGGATGCAGGCCTTCGGGCCCCGCGAGGAGGTGGTCGCCCAATTCATGCGCGCCAAGGCCGAAGCGCCGAGGGCGCGCGAGAAGATGGCGGGGAGGTAGAGGATGCACAGCGACTGGTCTGCCAAAGCCCATATCCGCCGGGGCACAATCGTTGTTGCGACCTGCATTCTCGGGCTCGGCCTCTGGGCGGGGCTTGCGCGGATCAGCGGCGCAGTGGTCGCACCGGGCGTCGTCGAGATCGAGGCGCGCCAGCAGAAGGTGCAGCATGCCGAGGGTGGGATCGTCGCCGAGATCCTTGCGCGCAACGGCGAGGCGCTTCTCGCCGAGGCCCCGCTTCTGAGGCTCGACGACACCCACATCGCCGCCGAGATCGCAATCGTCACCCGCGCCCATTCCGAGGTCCGGGCAAGGGCGACGCGCCTTGAGGCCGAGCTTCGCCGCGACGCCACACTCACCTTCGCCCCGGACCTTCTCGCCCGCGCCGCGAGCAACCCCGAACTCGCCCACATCCTCGACGAGGAGCGCCGGCTTTTCGCCGCCCGCCAGGCGGTCCTGGCCCAGACGGATGCCCAATGGCAGGCCCGCATCGCCCAGACCGAGGCCTCGATCCTCGGGATCGACCGCCAGCTTGCCGCGACACGGCGGCTTCTGGGGATCGCCGAGGCCGACCTCGCCACTCAGGAGGAGCTTTTCAAACAGGGGCTCGTCAAACAGACCGCCGTCACACGGCTGCAACGCGAACAGGTCGATCTCGCCGGCCAGGTCGGGGCGCTCGAAGCCCGGATCGGCGAGGCGAAAAGCGCCATCGCCGGTTACGAGCTCGAACGTCTCGGGGTCGGCATAAAGGCCGACGAGGCCGCCCAGAGCGAGTTGCGCGAGATCGGGCCGGAACTGGCCGACCTCGCCGAGCGGCTGAGGGTCCTCGAAGTCCGTCAGGATCGGTTGACCCTGCGCGCGCCCATGGCCGGCGTCGTCCACGACCTTCAGGTCTCGACCTTGGGCAGCGTCATCCCCGCCGGCGGTACGGTCGCCGCCATTGTCCCCGACGCCTCGGGTCTCGTTCTGTCGATGCGCCTCAACCCCGCCGAGATTGACCGTGTCTGGGTCGGGCAGGGGGCCACGATCCGCTTTCCCGCCCTCAACGCAAGGGTCACGCCCGATGTCGACGGGGTGGTGACGGAGGTCGCCGCCGACATCATCACCGACGAGGTGAGCGGCGAGCGATACTATGCCGTCCGCATCGATCTCGCCGAGAGCGCCGCCGACGCGATCCCGCTCGACCGGCTGATCCCGGGCATGCCGGCCGAAGCCTATCTCGAAGTCGAGGCCCGCACGGTGCTGTCCTATCTTCTGAAGCCGGCGACGGACCACCTCGCCCGGGCGATGAAGGAGCGCTAGGGGCGTCGTCCGGGCCGGACGCTTGGCCTGCATCGGATGGTTCGCAAGGCGGTGCCGGGCCCGCAGTATCGTAAGATGGATGCGGTTCGGACCAGTCCGCCCCCCGCTGAAGACTGGCCCGTCCGCGTCACCGAGGTCGGGGGGCTGTTCGTCGGGCGTCCCGGTTAGGCCGATGAGCAGAAAGACACCGACGGGAAACACCGCCTTGAGCGACCAAGGCGAGGCCGATAGCTCGCTCTCCCTGGGGTGGTCCGACAGCAAACGCCCTATCATCAGCACTCCGAACTCTCCTAGCGACGGGTGGGTCCGGACCCCCAGCCGCCGATGATGAGCGCAAGCGCCCGGCGCGATGCGACGCTCGCGGGTATCGGCGATCCGAGCGCGGCGGCGACCAATGACGAGTTGCAACGCACGGTGGCCGGGGCCGGCGTGGAAGCGGGGATCGTGGCCGAAGATATCGACGCCTCAGGCCATGTGGCCGCAGGCACCGGTGCGTTCGCCATCGGCCTCGACGCCATCGGAGTGAACGGCGGGGCGATCCACATCGCCGTTGATGTGATCTCGACCGAGGACGGCCGCTGGAACCGATTGACGAGGCGTGTCAGGAACTCTGTGTATCGACCGCCGGCCCAGTTCCCGTTCGACCGCCTTCAGCGGCCCATGTTCGGGGTGGGCCAGACCGAAGCGCCCGACGATAACGATGAAACGCCTGACGGACAGGCGCGCGCCCTGGCCGGTGGGTCCCGGGAACAGGCAACTGGCCATGGCCGGACGCCCCATTGACCGCGATCAACTCCGAAGGCGGCCGTATCGGTAACACCTTCTGCGGTCGACGAAAGGCTTGGCAGGCAGCGAAGGAACGGTCGGTGAAGTACCAGCAGGAGCAGCATCGTGACTGAGCGCGAGTTCGACGTCGTCCTCTGGGGCGCCACCG
Organism: Paracoccaceae bacterium; assembly: GCA_030066905.1. Taxonomy (GTDB): domain Bacteria; phylum Pseudomonadota; class Alphaproteobacteria; order Rhodobacterales; family Rhodobacteraceae; genus JASJAR01. Next base: position 23,770 of record JASJAR010000016.1, read on the forward strand.
GCGCCACCGGTCGCCGTGCTGCGCACCATCTGGCCCGGCGCTGCGGCGAAAGCGCGATAAGGCTCGCCATCGGGGGCCGAAACGCGGAGAAACTGGAAGCTCTTCGCGCCACGTTGCCGGCAAAGGAAGCTGTTCTCGCCGTTCTCGTAGGCGACAGTCACGACGCGGCGTTTATGGCGCAGATAGCCGGTCGAACGAGGGTGTTGGTCTCGACCGTCGGGCCATTTGCACTCCACGGCAGCGAGTTGGTCGCAGCCTCTGCACAGCACGGCACCCATTACTGCGATCTGACGGCTGAACCGCAATGGATGCGCCTGATGATCGACACGCATCAGGACGCAGCCCGGCAGACCGGCGCCCGGATCGTGCATGCCTGCGGGCATGACTCGATCCCGTCCGATCTTGGCGTGCAGTTCCTGCAAGAGGCGGCGATGCACCGCGCCGGCGCTCCCTGCGGACGCATCGCCACCCGTGTGACGCGCATGAAGGGCGGCTTCAGCGGAGGCACGGCCGCGAGCTTTCTGAACGCGATGAAGCTGCGGGAAACCGATCCGGATTTCGACCGGCTGTCGCGAGACCCCTATGCGCTCTGCCCGGAAGGAGAGCGCGACGGCCCCGACGGCCCTGACCGGATGATGCCGGTCGAGGTGACGTGGGATGCCGACATGGAGGCCTGGACGAAGCCGTACTTCATGGGCCCGATGAACTCCAAGGTCGTGCGGCGCAGCAATGCGATCATGGGCTATCCCTACGGCCGCGGTTTCCGGTACGAGGAGACGGAACTGACGCGCGGCGGGGCCGGCGGCTGGTGGGCGGCCATGCGCGGGACCCTCCTTGGCCGGATGCTCCTCACGGCGATGGCCATTCCACGGACGCGCGATTTTCTTCAACGAAGCGTTCTGCCCAAATCCGGAGAAGGGCCGAGCAAAGAGGTTCGGGAATCCGGCTCTTATGAACTGGTGTTGGTGGGGCAGACAGCCGATGGCCGCGTGCTGAAGGCCCGCGTCACCGGACAGGGGGATCCGGGCGTCCGATCGACGACATTGATGCTGACCGAGGCCGCCCTTTGTCTTGCTGAGGACGAGGACAAACTCCCCGTTGGCGGTGGCTTCTGGACCCCGGCATCGGCAATGGGCGTGTTGCTGAGAGACCGGATCGTCGCGCATGCCGGATTGACGTTTGAGATCATCCCCGCCGCGCCGGCCTGACGGGTGCCCGCGATCCGCATGGCCTGTCCCGGGCCCAAGCGCCGTCGGGAGGCATAGCGCGACCCTCCGCCCAATCAAGGCCGAGGCCTTCCCGCCACCGGGCAGCGCCTGTGGGAGCCAGTTCAACGGGCTCCCGGCGGTCGCCATCGCACCTGTTCCCCGCGCCGGGCAACGGGGTCTGCGTGGCCCCAATTCTCACGGTTTGAGCCCGCTGCACTGATGGATGAACCCCGCCAAAAGGTCCTCATCGACAGGGCTGCCGGGAACGACGCGGACGTGCTTGCTCGGATTGCCCGACCCTTGCAGCACGCCACCGGGGTCAGCAAGATCGGCGCTTCGCAGGAAACCGACATTCACATGCCGCTTCGCGCCGAAGAGGTAGAGGACGGGCACGCCATGGGCGTTGAGGAACACCGGTACCCCGTAATCGAGATCCTCCGTCGCGCCCGGCATGGTCGCGTGAATGAAGCTTCGCAGGTCGTCGAGCAACGGTCTGACCTCCGGGCTGCGCGTGCTCAGGTAGTCGTCTACGGAAGCGTATTTTCGAGCCATCTCGTCCCCCTAGACAATTGCTGCGGGCGGCGGAGCCTCTCGCTGACGGGCCTTGAGCTCTTCTGCCAGTTCCACGACCGGCGCGATGCTGTCTTTGTCCATGTAGTCGAACCCGTTGCGTTCTTCCTCGCTGGCCACGGGGTCGGGGTTACGCCAGGCGGCGATCAGCAGCATCGCCCTGTCGTACCACGATAGCTCGCCGGGGATCTGCCGTCCGCGCAGCGCAACGTGGTTTGCGTTGGAAATGAAGTCCGCAGGCAAGCTGTCGCCGACCCAGGCGTCCAGTTTCGGGCCCGGCGGCGCACCGGAGACCGTGACGATGACGATGGGCTTGCCTTCGAGCGCCGGGAGAGCCTTCTGCACCCAGTCGGCCATCAGCAGCTTGTAGTAGATCACCGGCGTCACGAGGATCAGAAAGTCGTAGGCACCCGGATCGACATCGTCCCGTCTCACGTTGGACACGGGCAATCCGGTCGCCTCGCCAATCCACCCGGCATATTCGGCCGTGCTGCCGTATTTGGTGTCGTAGAAAACCGCGCCCTTCATTCCCTTGTCCCGCCGATCCCTGCCAGGCCGACGCTCACGCTCGGCGATCCATCCCTGCCGCGGACCGGCTGAGAGGTCCTTGCGAAAAGTCAGTTGGGGTCGTTTCGTTGCCCGCTAGCGTCTCGAACGACGCCGCCGGGTCCGGCGGCTTGAGGCTCTTGTTCCGGAGGGTCTGGGCAAAGAGGGGGCGATGACTGACCTCAGGACAGAAGCCATCCGCGAAGAACCGCAGGCGGTTCCGCCGGTTGGCACGCTGAGTTGCGGCCGCGCCGAGCGGCACGCCGGGCACCGTTACGAAAGCGCGCCGCCCCGGCTCCGGTGGCTCGTGTTCGGACGCCGCCGGGGGCCGTTGCAGGCATTCGTGACCGAGCATCGGAGCCCCTTCGTACTCTTCGAGCGCGGTATCGATCCTGCGAGCTTATCGGAGGCCGGTTACATCGATCCGGCGATCGGGCGGTCCCTGCTGCCGCGTAACTTCCGGTTCCACCCGACTGAAACCGACCGCATCGACCGCGACCTCGACCGCGCGGGCCTCGCCGCAAGCAAGATGGCGACAGCGGCTGCCTTTCGCCTCCACATCGACCCCGCGGGCGGGACGGCACAGATACCCCAAACCGGTCTGATCGCCGGTGAGGAGGAGTGCGCGATCCTTTCGAGCGCCCATCCCGAAGGCGCGCGGACATGACCGAAACGCATCCCGCCATGGCGGTGCTTGAGGAGCTCGACCTCAGCGATTTGGCCGCCTCGGCGCATCTCTTCGCCGAGAATGCCGTCTGGCACTATTCCAATCCAAACCTGCCGGAGTTGGAGGGCGATCACGTCGGCGCCGGGGGCATCGGTGCCTTCTTTGCCGCCCTTGCCGAGAAATCACATGGAACCTTCCGGATCGAGCCTGTTTCAGCCACGCCCGTCGGCCCGGAACTGGTGGTTGTCCAATCCCGCAACACGCTGACGCTTGAGACCCGGTTCGTCACGGTCGACGTCGTGGTCGTGTGGCGCATCGTGGCGGGGCGGATTGAGGAGGTTTGGGACATCGTTCCGGGTCAGCCAACGGAGGTTCATGATGCAAGACACTGAAAACGGGTCCTGGGACGCCGTCGTGATCGGCTCGGGCATGGGCGGCATGAGCGCCGCGGCCGCCCTGAGCCAGGTCGGCCACAAGGTCCTCTTGCTGGAACAGCATCAGACGCTCGGCGGCCTGACCCACAGCTTCTCCCGCAATGGCTTCACCTGGGATGTGGGCATTCACTACCTCAGCGGGATGGCGCCGGGCGAACAATCGCGGGCGGTCCTCGACTGGCTCTGCGACACGCCGATCGACTTCGCAGCCTTGGGATCGGTCTATGACGTCCTGCATATCGGATCGTCGGAGCCGCTGTCGCTTACCCGCCCCTACGAGGCGCAGGAACGGGACCTGAAAGACCGCTTCCCCGACGAGGCCGAGGCCATCGAGGCCTGGACTCAGGCGATGCGCGAAGGCCGCGACGCGATGTGGAAGATCTTCCCGACCCGAGCGATGCCGGAGATCGCCGGCGACGTGCTCGATTGGTGGAACCGTCACGCGATCTCGAAATGGTGTGCGCGAACCACCAAGGAAGTCATTGACGATCTGACCGACAATCCCGAACTGGCCGCCGTCTTGGCGGCGCAATGGGGCGATCACGGCGGGCGCCCCGGCAGGGCAAGCTTTGCGATGCATGCCCTGATCGCCGGGGCATATCTGCCGAGCGGCTCGTGGTACCCCGTCGGCGGCGCCGCGGCCTATGCGGAGCACATCGTCCCGACCGTCACCAAAAACGGGGGTGAAGCCCGGGCGGGCGTGCGCGTGACTGGGCTGCTCTTTGACGCCGACCGGGTGGCGGGCGTCTCCACGGACGACGGATCGGAGATACGTGCCGATGTCGTGATCTCCGACATCGGCGTCCGCGAGACCATCGACCACCTTCTGCCTGGGCATTGCGGCCACGATGACTGGTTCGACGAAATCCGCGCGCTGCCCTCAAGCATCGCCCACTTCAACCTGTTTCTCGGGTTCGAAGGCGATATCGAGGGGGCGGGCGCCACCAAGGCGAACCACTGGTTCTTCCCGGCCGGGGACGCCGATGTCGTCTGGACGGACGCGCCCGACGCTGCACCGCCTCAAATGACGGTGTCCTTCGGCTCGCTCAAGAACACCGCTCATGATCCCGGTCCGCGCCAGAGGCACTCTGCACAGGCGCTGTTCTGGGCGGATTGGAGCACGGTGGAGAAATGGGCGCACCTGCCGCCCGGCGCTCGCGGCGAGGATTATGCGGAGTTCAAGGCCCGCGCCGAAGCCACGCTGATGGCCGAGTTCAAGAGCCGCTTTCCCGATCTTGCCAAGCTCCTGGTGTACCAGGAACTGGCGACGCCTCTCTCGACCGTCTCGTTTACCGGGCATCGCCACGGGGCGTTCTATGGGCTCGACGTCACGCCGGAGCGGGTGGTGTGCGACGGGCTGCGCGCCAAAACGCCTATTCAAGGCCTCTATCTCGCGGGCCAGGACGTGGCGAGCCCCGGCATCCCCGGCGCGCTGTGGGGCGGGCTTCTGGCGGCCGCCAGCGTCGATCCGAAGGTGTTCCGCCATTTCCAAGGATAGACCTGTCCTGCCATCTGGACGGACCGAACCGCTTCTCTAGAACAGGAAATATACCATGCACTGGTTGCTACTTGGCCTTGGAGTTGCCATCGAAATCCTTGCCAGCGCCTCTCTGAAGCTGTCAGAGGGGTTCACGAAGCTCGGCTTCGCAGGTCTGACCCTGATCTGCTTTGCCGTCGCCTTCTACGTCATGTCGCTCGTCGTGCGGACCATGCCGCTCGGGGTCGCGTATTCCGTCTGGGCCGGCGGAGGCATCGCGGGCGTTACGCTGATGGGGGCGGTTGTCTTCGGCCAGGCGCTTGATGGCTACGCCTATCTGGGAATTGGCCTGATCCTGGCCGGGGTCGTCGTGCTGAACGCGCTTTCGACGGCCGCAAGCGGATAGCTTCGCTTCCCGTGAACCTGCCCGAAACGCTCTGATCTCACAGCGAAAAATGCCAGAAGCAAACAAGGAGAGCACAATATGGTACCAATTCCTAACGCTGTTCGAAGACGCCGCAACCGCGATCATCTGCTTCACGACACGCCGAAGGGTCGGCTGTTTTCCCTGGCGATGGCACTTCTGCTGGTTCCCATATCGGCCTTCGCGGAAACCCGAACCTTCGATCTTGCCGGGTTTGACGGCGTTTCGGTGGCATCCGGGGTCCGCGTTTTCGTCGATGTCGGATAGGACTTTTCTGTTGTGGCGGAGAGCGACGACGGAGTGCAGCTCGACCGTCTGGATGTCGATGTCAGGCACGGCACCCTCCGCATTCGCATGGATCAGGAGCCTCTCTCCCTCCGTCGCACGCGAGGCTGGCGCATTACGCTGCGGGTCGGGCTGCCCGAACTGATCCATGCAGATGCATCGTCCGGGGCGCGGGTAGAAATCGACGATATGGAAGGCGAGCTTCTCGAACTCGCCGCTTCAAGTGGCGCGCGCATTGAGGTCGACGCTCTGTCGGGAACGACAATCTCGGCGGCCGTGTCGAGTGGTTCGCAGATCTCGGCCGATACCGGAAACTGCGTCTCACTCGAAGCGGTGGCCTCCAGCGGCTCGAACCTCGACCTCGGTGAGATCGCCTGCGCCAATGTGGACGCAACGGCCAGCAGCGGTGCGAGCATGTCGGTGCATTCGGACAAACGTATCGATGCCGATGCGTCGAGCGGTGGCAGCATCACCGTCTACGGCGCGCACGAGGATATCGCGATCAACTCGTCGAGCGGCGGAAACATCGTGCTGCGTTAGGAGACGAGCGGCGTCCTGTGCCCACGGTAAAGCTCTCCACCTCAGAACCGCCGAAGCCGGCTTTTCCGGCCTTTTGACGCGGAGGGGCTGGCGACGGGGTAAGACCGCGACAGCAGGTCCGTCAATCGATCTGTCAACGTTGCCGATGGGGGCCCCGTCCGGTCATCGCCGAACCCGTTTAGGCGTCCGGACGGGCAAACATCGCGCGAACTTCCTCCGACGGCAGCCCCCGGCGTTCGCCTTCGAAGGCGTAGTAGTCCGGCTTTTCGTCACTGCAGATGTCAGCGGCCAGTTGCAGACCGTCGCTGTCGTCGAGCGTACCGGCCGAGAGCGATATCATGCCTTGCATCGCTTCGGGTTGCAGGTAGCGCACCAGAACCGGCGTGCCGCAGGTCCGGCAGAAGCAAGACACCTCGTGTTCCGACAAAGGGTAGGAGACCAGCCGGCCCCAACCGTGAAACGCCGTCGTCGCGGCACGGACCATGATCGTCATCGCCACCCCCCCGGACCGCCGCCGCGAAAGGACGTCGTGGTTGGCGAACACCTTGCCGACGGGGCTCTTGATCTGAAAGCTTACATTCCCGCAAAGACAGCGACCGGTCCGAAGACCGTCCGCGCCAGGTTCGACTGGGTCCTTCACAAGTTCCGGGAGTTGGTCCCGGCTCATCGCCGAGGGCATCGCCGCATGGCGCGAGGCATAGGATGGCTCGATTGTCGCGGCGTCCGTCTGGGGTGTCTCCGAGCCGAAGCCGAAGGGGCATTTTCCGTTGGTATCGTTCGTCATCGAGGGGTCCTTGTTTTGTTCGGGCGCCGGGCCATTCTGGCCGAGGAGCGGGGTCGGTCGGATGTCGCGGCCTGACGCCGCGGCACAGGCGAGGCGGGCGGCCGCGGCATCACAGTGTCTCCGTGCGCAGGGCCGGGCGCGTGGTCCGCTTCCGGGGCTGGCGAACCGAGGCTGGCGGCAGATCGGGCAGGGGCGCGTCCAGGGAAGGCTCCGGCGCCGCGGCGATATCGTCGCTTTCTACGTCGAGCATCAGTTCGAAATCCCACAGCTCCTGCTCGGTGGCCGGAGCGAGGCCCGGCCCTCCGAGAAGCTCTGCCGCGATCTCGCCGGCGGTGCAGGCGGGCACCCCCATATAGACGAGTTGGAGGGTGACCGCCCGGGTTGCAGTCGGCGCATCGCCCAAGCGGACGAAGGCCAGTCGGTTCCCGGTGTCGCGTCTCGCCTGCACGCTCTGGCAGCGCGCTCGGACGGCGGCGAAGCCCGGGGAGGCCGGGGCCGTGTCGAGACCGGCCAGCTCAATGCCGAATTGGCCAAGCGACCCGGCGACGACGCTCTCCTGCGTTTCGGGGACCACCAATGTGTCGATACCGGCCTCCCTCAGGGCATCGGCGTCGGACGGCGGAGCGGTGCCGTCCTCGGGCAGGTTGTAGACGAATGCCTTGCCGCCGCAAAGCGACAAGAGCCGCCCGTCAGCGCCGATGGTTTCGATGCCAACCTCGACCCGCTCTGCCCGCAATTCGGGACTGAGGTGGTGCGCCGGCGTTCCCAGCCCCGGTGCCAGCACCCATCCCGAGCCGACGAATTGCCGACCGGCCTCGGTTCGGGGGGATTGGAAGAATTGCTCGGTCGCGGCGATTTCCTGCAATCGGCCGCCGGCAAGGAGCATCACCTGATCGGCATAGGGGCGGATCAGCGCCTGGTTGTGCGAAATCAACAGCACCGAGCGCGACTGTGCGATCACCGCCAGACGCTCCATGACCCGCTGGCTTTCGGACGGGGTGAGGTTGGCCGTGGGTTCGTCGAGGCAAAACAGCGGTGGGTTGCTGCCGAGCTGCACCGAGAAAGACTGCATCATCTGCTCGAAGCTCTGGCCCTGCTGCTGGGCATAGAGCAGCGGTCGATTGCGCGCGGTGAGCGGCGCGTAGAAATACTGTGCCCGCCGGACTTCGGCGGTGTAGATGGCCGGGTCGGCCTTCGCGCAAAGCCACTTCAGGAGGGTCGACTTGCCGGTCCCCACCGGGCCAAGAAGCGCGGTCAGACCGACCGGCGGCAAGGCGAAGTCGACGTCTTCGAGCACCGGTTTGCTCCGCGCCCACAGACTGAGACCCTCGATATGAAGGACGGCCTGATACATCAGGTAGCTTCCGCCGGCCAGCGCCGGGTGCCAACCGATGTCCGAAGAGGTCCTTCGTCCGCGGCCGGCATCCATTGGCGGAGGGCAGAGCGCATGGCGACGTCCCTTTCCCAAAGCATATGCTTTGTCGTTGATGCGCATGGCGGCCTGCGCCGAGGCTCCCCGACAGCGGCCGCCACGCGTTGCGTCAGAACGATTTCGTGATCGTTTCCAGGCTCATCCGTGCCTTCGTCAGCGCCATCCCGGGGTTGGCGCTCTTGCGGCACACAAAGGCGATCACATGGTCCGGATAGGCCTTGCTGCGCATGAAGACGTGGAGCAGGTTTTCGGAGAAGACGAGCATCTCGTGGAAGTAATGCTTGTCGTCCTTCGAGCCGCGCGCGGTCTTGAACGCTTGCTCGATCTGCGTGATCGAAGGGCCCTGGAACAGATCGGCGGTCGCTGCGGCCAGCATGTCGAGAACTTCCTGGGGGTGGGAGTCGACGGTATGAATGCCAAGCAGCATCCCGCTTTCCATGTCCACATACCCTGACGCGAGGCATTCTGGGATGTTGCCCATGGCGCCTTGAATTGCCTTGTCGAGTGACATCTTACTTCCTTCTTTGGCTTTGGATGGAAGAGAGGTCTTCTCTTCCTTTTGGTTATGGCCTGAATTGGCGGCCTGCCGTTCTTGCGTCCGGCTTGTTTCGGTCTTTGCAGGGTCGTCCCCCTCCTGACCGCTCGCAGTCGGCGCTGACGCCAACTTCTCTTTTCGGAAGCGGGCGAAATCGTGCAGGAACTGCACTTGCGCTTCCGTTTGGATCCAGTTCTTGTTCGCCGACTTCACCTTGCCGATGGCTGCGTCTGAATCGGGCTTGTCCCAGATGAGCATTGCCGCGAGCATCGTCCCGGTGCGTCCATGTCCGGCGTGGCAGTGAAAGACCGCCGAACCGCCGTCTTTGAGGAGCTTACCGACGATCTCGCAGGTTTGTGCGGCCTGTTCGACCGATGGCGGCTCCATATCGGGGATCGGCACGAAGAGGTTTTCGAGCCCGTGCTTGCCGAAGACGCCGGCGGGGGGCTTCCATTCCTTGGTCAGCGTGATGACGGCGGTGATGCCGATGCGCTTGAGCGCCTCGAGGTCATGGTCGAGCGTCTGACTGAGGCCCGGGCGTGGCGCACCGCCGAGACGTCCGCGTTCCAGCCAGACGAAATTCGCCGGACCGAAATAGGAGGACGGCGCGCTTTGGTGGTTGAACTCGACCGCGGCGGCGGCTTCTTCATCCTTGGAGGTCTTCGCAGCGGTCTTGACCTCGACTTCGGCCTCGGCAGCGTCAGGCGCCAAGGCCGGGGCGATCTTGCCGAGGAGTTCCGGCCCTCCCGTGCGGGCCCAACCGGCCGACGACTTCGGCGCCCCCTCGAGGAGCCGGCGTGCGCCGTGGACGAAAACGGCGTCTTCGAAATAGGTCGCCGTCTCGCGCCGCACGCGCGCGATGAGCTTGGCGCGGTCGGCCTTGGTGCGCAGCTTGTCGCCTCTCGAGATCGCGATCACGCAGCGCTCGGGGCGCGCGTCGACCAGCTTGTCGAGGATCTTCTTTTCGGTCAGCCGCCAGGCCTGGGAGGCGATCGTCACCCAGATCAGCGCATCGCAGGATTTGACGGCCTCGATCTCCGCCTCCTGAAGCGCCTCGGCGGTGGTCATGGGGATTTCGAGAAGTTCAAGCCCGCGCAGATGGGGCCGATCGCTCCAGATCTGAATGTCCGAGGCGCCGCGCAGGGCGTCCGGCGCGCTTGGCCAGGGCAGGGTTTCCTTCCGCCCGTCGGGATAGCCGAGGTCGATGCCCGGTTCGGCCCGCCAGCCCACCCGGATGTTCGCCCTTGTGTCGGCGCCAAGGTTGTCGGGCAGCGTGCACGCCCCGATCAGGGCATTCAGAACCGTGGACTTTCCCGCCGAAGCCTCCCCGCAGACAGCGACACGAACGACGTCCGTCGGCGCGACGTCTGCGATTCCGCTGGGGCCTGATCGCTGGTCGAGTGGCATCGTGTCGTGGCTCATGCCGCCTTCGCTGGCGTCGACCGCGCCAGCCGACCCTCAACGGCGGAAAGCTCCAGCTGACGGCGTTCGAGCACCTCCATCTGGCTTTGCAGCCGCAACGCCATGCCCCGGCGCACTTCGGGGTCCCGCGCAACCAACTCGAGGTCGGCTATGGTCCGCTTGTTCTGGCTGATCTGCCCGCTGAGCGAGGTCTCGACCATCCGCAGCATGACCTGGATCCGTTCGCTGCCGGCCGAGGCCCGCTCGACTTGGGCCTCGTTGAACGCCGCGAGGATTTTTTCCATCGCGGGACGCAGTTCCGCAGCGGCGATTGTCCGGAAGGCCTCCAGCGTCTTGCCGAGATCGACGCGCGGGCGACGCCAGAACGCCATGCCGCGGTTGGCGATCATGTCGACCTGGAGGTTGCGCTTGGCAAGCGTCAGCGTGGAGGCGAAAGCGTCGTGGGGCAGGTCGTCCAGCGCGATGTTGTCGGCGCGGTCGTCGAAGTGATGTTCGAGCGCGTGGCGACAGGCGCTGATACAGACATTGAGGACCACATCCGAGCCCGCCCGCGACTTCTCCCAGGCGGCTTCGACCTCGCGTTCGATGGCACGCTGCAAGGGGCCGAGTTCGATCTCCATCGGCTTCGACGTGCCGCGCAGGTTGTCTGAGAAGATGCGGTCCTCCAGGACCGGTTTTTGCTCATCGACGAATTTGTCGATGGTCGCGACGAGCTGGCTTTCGAGGCGCGACCAGGATTTCGACAGGACCTTGTCCATCCTCTGGGACGCGCTGTCGATGCTTTCCTCCAGCTTCTTCTGCGCGCGCTTCATCGTATCGACTTCGGTTTGCAGGTCCTCGATCGCCATCTCGGCGACCTCGCGGTTGATGTTCGACACCTGCTTTTGCAGCGTGTCGCGCTCGCGGCGGGTCACGAAGAGGGCGCCGTGCAATTCGGCGCGCAGGTCCGCTTTGATCTGGGTAAGCTGCTGGTTCCCGACGCCGGCGTCGATGACCCGCGACAAGGCCGCCTTCACCTGATCGACCCCGGAGGCCAGACGCAGGCGTTCGAACCGGTCTTTGGGCACGCGGCCGTGGTGAGAGCGGATATAGCGGGCGAGCCGTGCGTCATCGAGCGCGGCGCGTTCGGCTTCGGCCTCATCGTCGCCGCGCAGGCAGAGGTCGGCCAGATAACCCGAGCCGGCGACGATCGTGAAGTCGATTTCCGGGATCGCGCGGCGCAGCCGGGAGGTCACGTCCTGCAAGACGCGCGGGACGTCCACGTCGTAATCGTCGAGTTCGTCGATGCGGTTGACGAAGATCAGACAATCCTTGTTGTCCTGTTTCGCCAGAATCCGGATCAGCGCGATATCGACATCGGTCAGCGGCTGGTGCGCGGACAACACGACGATGAACACGTCGGACTTGTCGAGGCTCCGGCAGGTGAACTCGTCGCGCACCAGGAACGGGTCGTTCACGCCGGGCGTGTCGGTGATGATTGTCGGCACCTGGAACTCGGGCATTCGGCTGTAGACATTGGCGACCTTCGTGAGGGCCGCATACCGGCCGGTCGTGTCTGAGCCTTGCTGCTCTTCGGTCGCGTCCGGTCCGGCGCAGACATAGCTTCTCAAAAGATCGGGGGAGACGTAGTCGTAGTCATGGGTTGTCCCCAGAAGGTCGCCATATTGCTTGCCCAGCCGGGCCTCGGCGCGGCGCTGCATCTCGACGCTTTGGCGGCGGAGGAGTTCGGTGTCGAACCCCGGCAGGAGCCGCTCGGTAAGGGTGCGGATCTTGGCATCGCCGTCGATGATCTCTTTCCAATCGCTCGCGCCGAAGAACTCGAACGACGCCCCCGAGACCGGATCGTCCGGCATGTTGATCCGGATGTTGGTGACAACCGAGGTCCACGGGTTCACATCCGACGGCAGGAAGTCGTGGTTGTAGAGGAAGGCGTTGAGGAAGGTCGACTTTCCCGCCTTCACCTGGCCGATCACGGCGACCCGCGCTGCCCAGCCGTCGAGGCGGGCGCGCAGGTCCCGGAATTCCGGCCGCATTTCCCGGCCGACGACCGCGTCGAGTTCGTCGAACATGACGCCTAGGTGGTCGAGCCGCTCGCGCTGCTTCGGTGCGATCATTCTGCGGGCTCCTTCCAGTCCACGATCTGACTTGCCCCACTGTCTTTTGGCTGCCGCGCCGGTGCATCCAGCGTGGCGATGAGCCGATCCACAGCTCCGAGGATCGCCGCCGGGTCGCCCAGGTCGATCTCGCTTGAGAGCCGGTCCCAAACCGCACGGGCGGTTGTCGCGCCGGCAGGAGCGGCCGCGCCCTGCTCCCGGTCGGGCGGTCGAAACGCGGCGACATTCGGAGACTCCGGTGCGATGCCGTCTCCTTGCGCGTCCCGACGGGCACCGCCCGGAGCGGGCTGCGGCTCGGCCGCCTCGGCGGTCAACTCCTCGCAAAGCCCGATCAGATGGGAGGCAACTTCCTCGATGTCTTCAGGCGCCAGGAGCGAGGCCAGGAGAATCCGGTCGAAGTACCGGCCGGCCTCGCGTTCCACGCGGCCGAGCACACGCTGGGCGCTGCCGCCGCCCCGCAACAGATCGGCATGGGTGACGACGAGGACGGCGTTGTCGCGCAGCCGGTCGGGCATGTCGTCCCAGACCGCCTTCTCGCTCTGGCGCCAGGCCTGCGTTGCGTTGGTGCACCACACGACAACGTCGACTGCATCCAGCATCTCCGTCCAGTCTGGCCTGTCGATACTGGGGTCCGAGGTGCCCGGCGTGTCGATCAGATCCATGCTTTCGAGGATCGGAGCGCGATGATGCAACAGGCAGTAGCGGGTGTTCTCCAGATCGACATGGTCGGGGCTGGTGACCGGGCTCATCGTGCCGTCAAGGCCGATCCGGGCCAGCCCGGAGGTCCCGTAGGTCAGCCACACCGGAGGCAGGGCAGTCGCTGTAACGCTCGACGGCAACACCGTCGCACCAAGGAGCCCATTGATGAGGAACGTCTTGCCGGCGCTGAACTCACCGCACATCAGCACCCGCGGCTTGCGCGCGCCGCAAGGGGCGTCGTCGAGATGGGGGGGGCGAAGACTGTTCATGCCGACCGCCTCGCATTGGCCGCGTCCATCGCATCGAGCGGGTCGCTGACGGCATGGTCCGGCCGTTTGATCCGGTCGAGCAACGCCTCGCCGTATCTCGCCTGATCGGTCGCGAAGGTCGCGATGATCTCGCGGGTCTTGGCGGTCGCGGGGTCGAAACAACTGTCGAGGAGGTCCTCGATCAGCGGGTCGGTCTCGGCTTCGATCATCGAGCGGTACCTTTTCTCGATCCGCTCGGCCCGACCGGGGATCAGCCGGGCCACGCCTCCTTTCTCGAGCCAGCGCCGCCACCAGTTGCCGCTGAGGTCGAGGGCGATCGTGCGGGCCAGCACCGTGGGTGCGCTGTGCTGAACCTGTTCTGGGAACTTGATCGTGGCCGACTGGCGGAACACGCCCAGTTCGTCCCGGAGGATATGTTCGATGCCCTCGCAAACGTCTTCCAGCCCGGTTTCGCCGATCCGCCGCAGCTTGACGCAGGAGGAGAAATAGGCCGACTTCATCATCATCCGCAGCCCCGTCGGGTCGTGGGTCCAGGCTCCCTGTTCTCCGAAAGACCCGATATGGGCGCCGAGGGCTTCGGTGGCGGAGCTGACGAATGTGGCCTGGGCCTGTTCGAGCCGTTCGCGCAACTGCGCCCTGAGGTCGCTTGCAGCGGCGTCGAACGCGGCCAGGGCATGGTCGCGCGCGGCGTCGATTTTCCTTGCCAGCTCCGAGGTCGAGATCCCCGGCGTCGCGCCGTGGTCGGTGTAGAGCGTGGCGGCCTCGTCGACCGATTCCCGCATTTTCAGGACGGTTTCGACCTCGGTCGACACATCCCGAAGAAACGCCGTTCCGGGGCCTTCGACGACCCGGCGGGTCACTGCGAGAAGCAGCGCGTGAACCCCCGATGCCTCGTAGGCGGCCGCACGCATGGCATCGATGTCAGACAGGTCGGTCTCGGGGCTGAGTGCCGCCAGCGCCTGGCGGCTGCGCCGAGGCATCGCCGAAGCGCCCGACAGCGCGAAATTGGCCCAGTAGCCGCTGCCGAAGAGGATCTCGATCTCGTCGGTAAACCCCAGTCTCTTCAGCGTTGAGCGGATCGAGGCCTCGATCCGTTCGGTCTCGCGCGCGGGCTCGGCCAGCTCGTCGATGCGGTTGACGAAGATCAGCACCTCGCGCGCCTCGACGGCGCAGATGATCCGCAGGAGCGCGACATCCATCGTCGACAGCGCCTGATGGGCCGAGAGCACCACGATGCAGACGCGGCTGTCGCTGATCGCGTTCAGCGTGATCTGCTCGCGCATCATGAACGTGTCGTTGACGCCGGGCGTATCGCGCAGACAAAGGCCGCTCGGAAGACCGTCGACATCGAGGTAGAGATCGGCCGCCTTGGTCAGGTCGGCGTAGACGCCTTCGTCGCTGTCCGCCTCGAGCTCGGATGGATCGCCGTAGCAGATGTAGCGGTTGATGACGTCCTGATCGAGCTCCTCATAGGCCCGGCTCGTGCCAAGTAGCGTCTCGAATTCGCTGCCGAGCCGCGCCTCGGTGGTCTGGCGCATCTCGAGGACTTGCTGTTTGACCTCGTCCACCTCCCGGTCGAACCCCGCCCGGGCGGAGAGCTCGCCGAGGCGGCCGCCGGTGGCGACGAGCCGGTCCCATTCATGGCGGTCGAAGAACCGAAAGACCGCGCGCATCCCAGCCGGCCGCGTGCGGCTGTTGAGATGCATCGCCGTGATGACCGATGTCCAGGGGTTCACATCGGAGGGCAACAGGTTGGTCTCGCCCACCATGGAGTTCAAGAGCGTGCTCTTGCCCGACTTGATCTGGCCGATAACGCTCACGGAGGGTTCGAAGGCATAGATCTTCGCACGAATGCGGTTGAGCGGTTCTTCGATGTAGCGGGGCGCACGGTCCGAAAGACCGTCGATGGTCTTCTCGACATACTCCAGGCGCGACCAGAACCGGGCAAGTTCCTCGAATCCCAGTCTGTGCTTCTGCCTGACTGTTGTCTTTGACATCACCTTGCCTCTTCGCAAGCCGAAGTGACTTCGCCACCGCGGGAAGGAGTTCTCCGACAGCCCGCCGCCGCCCGTGCACCGTCAACGTTCCCATTGAGGCAGCCGACATCCAGCAACGCCAGGAAGCTGTCGATTGGTGACTTCGATGGGAACTCGTAACGACTCAGGATTGCAGCGTGTCTGCCCTGTACGAGCTGAAGCAAAACAACGAATTGTGTCGGGAAGATGGATAGTATTCGGCAAACATCCGACAGTCGGCAATTTGCCAGCGTCGTCCCACCGATCGGTTTTCCCGCGGATTTTCCGATTGCCTGTTTGACATTGCTCGATTCCCTTTTTTTGGCTTTTTCTTATGCCTCCTTTTTCCGGGGCTCCGGTCGTTAGGTCAACCTGAGGATGTTGTTGGGGTCGCAGAATTCTGTCGGATCGCAATGCAGAGCGGCGATCTGCTGCAATTTCGAGCATTTTTTGCGGGGTAATTCCGCGTGGAAGAGTGACCTCAAGGGATTGGCAAATTCTCGCTCAGGTTGTTGGCGGCACAGAGGCCGAGCGCACTTGAAGATCGCAGCGGGACGGCGAGCTTTCCTTGCCGCTTGCCTGGCTACTACCTCTGAAATTTCTTTCGGGATCGCCGATTTTCATTTTTCATTCTGTGACTTCCTCGAAATCGATTTGACCAATCGCCGTTAATTCGAACTCGCCACCTCAAATCGATTGTAACGGAAATATGACGGATGGATGACGGCTATTAATTCAGGCATCCATCGCGGCGCCGTCGATAATGTTTGAACTGACGCCTGACATTCCATCCGCCCGGTGCACAAATAATATGCCGACATGCCCATTCCATTCGGTTGGCCGCTCAGGGCAGGGTGCGGCGGCGGGTCGGAGCCGGTCTTCGCCCGTCGGGAGCTGCGGGTCCGACCTCCTCGTCGTCAATAGGAAAAACGCTTGCCTTCAGCAGGCGACAAGCGCGGATCGAGCCCGCGGAGGCGCCGCTGAGCTGAACCCTCGCGGCGCCGATTGTGCCGCGCGCGGTCTTCATGTTGCCGCTCAACCCAGAGAGCCGAGCAGGTGATTCCACGTCGCACCGGCCCAAGGGAGAGTGCGCAGGGCCTCGCGGGCTTGAAGCTGCGGCAACCTCGCGGCGGAGGAACGCCGCGCCCGCCCGCGCCAGCCCTTCGGTGTCGGGTGCGGCGCCGCGACGAGGCAGAGCGCTGGCGGCCACCTTCGTCTTTCGGCAGAGATGGGCAACAAACCGTCCGACAATGGAGACTTTGGGGGAGGTTGTGGCGTCGTCCGGCGGCGCGGCATCGGCCGGATGCGGCTCCGGCGTTGCACAAAAGAACAGGGACAAGTCGGAACGCCGGATCGCCTGCCGCCCAGATGATGGATTGGCAATGCCCAAGCGGTTATGATCGCGCCCGAGGCAAGGCAGGCGAAAGGCATGGCGCGACTTCAGACGAGGACGCTCGGGGCGGAGATGCACGGGGAGGTGTGCCTCCTCGATGCGCTCGATCTCGGCGACCGGGTGCGACTTTTCTTCGCCAGTTCCGACGTTCCGGCGGCGGACCTTGCGGTCGAGGGCCGCGCGGTGCTCGAGCGGCAGGTGATGCTCGGCGCAGCGACGCTCGATGTCGAGGCGGGGCCAGGCCCTGTCGAGGTCGTCTGGTCGGAAGGGCGGCTGCGGGCCGGCATCCGCGAGCCGGAGCCGGAGATGTTCGCGGCGCGCAACGTCGGGCTTGCCTGCCGTGGTGCCGAAGCCCCCGAAGCGGCCGCCGATTGGTTGCGCTGGCACCGGGACCATCACGGCATGGACGCCGCGCTGATCGTCGACCGCGCCGAGGCCGAAGGCTTTGCCGAGGCGCTGGCAGAGCTGATCGCCGGCGAGGCGGGCCCAGACGTCACGGTACTCCGCCCGGGCCTCGGCCTCGGTCGGGCCGGGCTGGGGCCGGAGTCCGATCTCTTCTTCGCCCCCGACGCTCCGGGGCGGGACCGGATGGAACCGCCCCCCGAGGACCGCTGGCGCGGGCCGTTGGGCGAAATCACGCTCTATGAACTCCTGCGCCACCGTTTTTTGTCGCGCGCTCGGGCGGTCATGAACATCGACCTGTCGGACCTTCTCGCGCCGCCGCAGGGTGTGGCGGTGTTCGACCGGGCCGTGGCGGCGGCCGGCGGTGTCGTTCCGCTGGCAGGCCGGCACAGCTATCCCTGGCGGGTGCCGGCGGGGGGTGTCGCCCGTTTTGCCGATCACGTCTGCCGGCTGTTTGACAGCAACGCCATCCGCTGGCGCTGGTGCGTCGCCCCCGGAACGATCGGCCGCAAGACGACATGGCGGTTGTTGCGGGTGACCGGCGCCGTTGCCGACCGCAGCGACGTGGTGCCATTCTGGCGCTGCATGGGCCTTCGCCACCCCGGGCACCGCGCCGCCGCGCTGGCCCCGAAATCGGGGCTGGTAGAAGAGGCCGATCAGCTCGCCGCCCTCGGCGACCGGTTCGGCGCGCCGTTCGAGCGGATGCCGGTCCTGTCGCTGAAGGCGCCGGGCGCCGAAGGGTCGATCACCCTTGTGACGACGGTGAAGAACGAAGGCCCCTTCATCCTCGACTGGCTCGCCTGGCACCGGGCGATGGGGGCCGACCGGTTCCTGATCTACTCCAACGACTGCACCGACGGGACCGAGGAGTTGCTCCGCGCCCTCGACGCTTCCGGCATCGTCGACCACCGCAACAACGACAATTACCGCGCCACCGGCCGGACGCCGCAGCATTCGGTGCTCGCGGCCGCCGACCGCGACCCCGTGGTGCGGACAGCGGACTGGACGGTGTTCGCCGATGTCGACGAATACATCAACGTCAAGGTCGGGGCAGGGCGGTTCGACGACCTCTTCGCCGCGATACCCGGCGCCAACATGATCTCGATGACGTGGCGGCTCTTCGGCAACGGCGACATTCACCGCTTCGACGCGCGCCCGGTGTTCGAGCAATTCACCCGCTGCGCGCCGGAACTCTGCCGCAAGCCGCACCAGGCCTGGGGCTTCAAGACGCTGTTCCGCAATCTCGGGATCTACCGCAAGCTCGGCGTGCACCGGCCGAAGGGGCTTCATCCCCAGCTTGCCGGTCATATCCGCTGGGTCAACGGCTCCGGCCGGCCGATGCCCATGTCGATCTACCGCAACGGCTGGCGCTCCACCCAGTCGACCTATGGCTACGACATCGTCCAGCTCAACCATTACGCGGTGCGCTCGGCAGAGAGCTTTCTGGTCAAGCGCGAGCGCGGCCGGGCGAACCATGTTGCCCGCGATCAGGGGCTCAACTACTGGTTCCGGATGAACAACAACGCCGAGACCGGCGCCGTGAACCCGGCCATGCTGCCCGCTTTCGAAGCCGAAAAGGCGCGACTTCTGGCCCTGCCCGGCGTCGCGGCTGCCCATGGCGAAGGCATCCGCCGCCACCGCGCCCGGATCGCCGAGCTACGCGCCGACCCGGACTATGCCGCGTTTTTCGAAACGCTGACCTCGCCGCGCATGGAACGGCTGTCGCGGCTTCTGGGGCGGTTCGGGGCCGGCGTGTTCCAGGCCGGGCCGGACGCGGTGCCCGACGCCAGGGTGTTCGGCGACTGGGCCGAGGGCGAGACTTTCACCGTGCCCTATGCGCCCGCGGCCGAGTAGAGCGCCGTGAGCCTTGGGGTCGACGCGCTCGCGCCCATCCTCGTGGCGCTGTTTCTGGGCGGGATACTGAAGGGGGCGACCGGGGCCGGCGTGCCCGTGGTCGCGGTTCCGGTGATGGTGCTGTTCGTGGACCTGCCGGTGGCGATCTCGGTGATGGCGGTGGTCAATCTCGCCACCAACTTCGCCCAGGCCTGGCAGTACCGCGCCCGCCATGAGGACGCCCGGCTGTCGGGGCCGTTCGCCGCCGGATGCGGCCTCGGCACCCTGGCGGGCACAATCGTGCTCGCCACCGCGCCGCCCTCGGCCCTGCTTCTGGCCCTCGCCCTCGTCGTGCTCGTCTATATCGCGTTTCGTCTGCTCAGCCCCGAATGGGTGCTGTCGCGGGCGGCCGGGCGGCGGCTGGCGGGGCCGGCGGGGACCCTCGGCGGCCTGCTCCAGGGGGCGACGGGCATATCTGCCCCCGTCACGGTGACCTTTCTCAACGCGCTGGGGTTGCCGCGCGCGGAATTCATCGCCGTCATTTCCGCGGCGTTCCTCGCGATGGCGGTGCCGCAGATCGCCGCGCTTTGGTGGTACGGGTTTCTGAGCCTCGACCGGCTGGCGCTCGGGCTCGCGGTGACCCTCGTTGTCTTCGCGGGCATGCCGATGGGCGCCTATGTCGCCGAGCGGGTTGGCAAGACGGTCTTCGACCGGGTGATTCTCGCCCTTCTCGCCGTCATCGCGCTCCGCCTCATCTACGGCGCGCTGAGCTGACGTCGTCTGGCGAGCACCGGCAGGCGCAGCCGGAACAGCGTGCCGCCGCGCCTGCGGCGATGCTCGAGGTCGACCGTTCCGCCATAGGCCGCGGCGATCTTGCGCAGAATGGCCAGCCCCATCCCCGCCCCGCCTTCGCCGGCGTCGAGGCCGGGGGCCTGCCGGACCATCGGCCGGAACACGCGGTCTGCCGCCTCCGGCGCGATCCCGGGCCCGTTGTCGGCAAAAAGCAGCTCCCAAGTCTCGCCGCTCTTGCAGGAGACCACCTCGACTTCGAGGTCGCGGTCGGGCGACCGCGCATGGGTCAGGGCGTTGCTCAGAAGGACCTGGAACACCTTTGCGGCATCGGCGGCACCCATCCAGATCGGCTGGGCCGCGAACTGGCAGTAGAACTTCACCTCCGGCCCGGGGGCGACCTCCGCCAGCACGCCCTGAAAGACCTCCGCCGGGAGCAGGCGCACCCGGTCCTGCAAACGGCCGACCCGCGAATAGGCCAGAAGCCCCGCGATCATCGCGTCGAGCTTGCGGGCGTGGTCGGTGAGCAGCGCCATGGTTTCCGCCGCATCCGCCGATGGGACGACGCCTTGGGCCCGCAAGTCCTCCTCGAGCCATTCGGGAAGGTCCATGACCGCGCGGACCGACGCCCGCAGATCGTGGCTGATCCGGTAGATGATATCGTCGAGTTCGCTGTCGCCCGTCCGGGCCGTGCTGCCTGTCACTCGCATGGTCACTCCTTCGCTCCGGCCGGTAAAAAGGCAGGAACGACTTAACTTCGAGTAAAGCAGTCTGCGGTTATCGAGGACTGCGCGAACGGAGGGTCAGCCATTGGCAGGAGCGGCAATTCTTGTGGTCGACGACGACAGCGTCGTCAGGCTGTCGATCGAACGTGCGGCACGGGCGAAGGGCATCGCCCGGGAGGTGCAGTTCGCAAGGAACGGGCGCGAGGCGCTCGAATGGCTGGACCATGCGGTGGCCGAAGGTGGCTCGCGCGGTCTCATGGTGCTTCTCGACATCAACATGCCGGAGATCGACGGCTTCGAAACCCTCGAAAAGATCGCCGAACGCCCCGCGCTCGCGGGGGTGCCTGTATTCATGCTGTCGTCCTCGGATGCGCCGGACGACATCTGCCGGGCCTACCGGTGCGGCGCGGCGGGCTATCTCGTGAAGGGGACGACGATGGCATCGGTGCACGACATCCTCGATTTCGTTGACCGGTACCTTTCCCAAATCCGCCTTCTGCCTCCGGCGGCCTTCGTCGAAGCCAAAGAATTGTCTCAATCTTAGGTATTTGGCCGGGTATTTTAACGTTTGCGCCAGACTGCTTTCGGAATGTGCGGCGAAGGAGATTTGCCATGGAAACCGTTCAGCACATCGATCGGACCGTCGGGTCCCATGCCGGCCCGGGCCCGGTGCGCGCCCTGGTCCTCGACGACAGCCGGGTCGATCGCCGGCGGATCGGGCGATTGTGCCGCGATGCCGGGCTCGACATCGTTTTGGACGAGGCGGGCAGTTTGCAGGATTTCGCCGTCGCCCTTGAGGGAGAGCCCTATGACCTCTTTCTGGTCGACTACCGGCTCGGCGAGGGCGACGGGATGATTGCCCTCGAAATGCTCAACCGCAACCCCGACCAGCGCAACGGACGGGCGATCATGGTTGCCGGGGAGGGCCAGATTCAGGTCGCCATCGATGCGATGAAGGCCGGATGCAGGGACTTTCTGCTCAAGGATTACATGACGGCGGACGGGCTGGCGCGGGCCATCGGCCGCGCCCTCGGCGACGAGCCGCGGGGCGGTACGACGGCCGGGGACGGGGGGGCCGAGCGCTTCGCGGAAGATCATGCCCCGGAGATGCGCAGCATCCTCTCGGCGATGCTGCGCCACGTCCGCAGCCTGCGCCATGCCGGGGGGCCGGAAGCGGAGCTTCAGGGGGTCGAGGCGGCGACGGCGCGGCTCTGGAACTTTCTCGAAGGGCTGAAATCGGCGGAGCACATCGACCGGACGGGCGGGACCGTCCGGCCGCGCCGGCTGAGCTAGGCGCGGGGCGAGGTGCGGCCGGAACCCGGGGTTCGGTTCCGGTCGGCCGGGAGCATTCCGCCCCGGCGCCGGTGCGCCACGGCGACACCCGCCCCCGGGCCCGATCCAACGGAGCGCGTCAGTGATCGGGGTCCCGGGTCGAGCCCGGGACGGGGGCGTTTGAAGGCTCAACGCCCACCCACGCCGGGCGCGGTTTGATCCTCTGCGGCGCTCGCCGGCGATCCGCCCCCCACCGCACGGAGGTCCAAGCCTCCGTAAACCTTTTGGGGCGATACCTCACCCCGCGATGCGCATCGCCAGACGGCCCTCGGGCCGCTTCGGTCTCGGGTGACATCCGGCCCGGGGCGGTACCGGTGACAGTGGATCCACTGCTTCATGGGACCCGACCGCTCCATACCCCGCCAGAACGGCAGCCCCAGACCGCCCCCGGGAAACCCCGGGCCGGCGGCAAAGGGCGTTGGCAAGGAGGCAGGGCGCTTCCCGGTCGACGGGAGTGCCCGTTTCGGCATCAAGGAAGGCGCGTTCGCCC
>JASJAR010000040.1 GCA_030066905.1 Paracoccaceae bacterium
TGCTTGATGATGAACGCCTTCTGCGCGTCCGTGAACTTCGATGCTTTCATGCGTTTCCGCTCCTCTCCCAGCCAGGGATTCGATGCGAAAAACTCTACCCAAGATCGGGGGCGTTTCCGGGGATCACATCACTTAAAGTTGCCATCTCGAACAGACAAGATCTGTTCACGCTGAGCGGCAGCGCAGACCACTCACTCCTGTTCAATGGGTACTCTGTTCCACAAACCGCGTTGCCCGTTTTGGCTGAAAGTGAGGACTGGCAAGAACTTGTCGAGGATCTGAGGCATCGGCACAAAGAAGGGTATCAAAGCTTGATGCACCTTGCAGAATTGGGAGGTGTATCATGAGCCCCTCTGTCCGCGAACGGCTACGCATCATTAGCCAGGGCCTCGATAGCCACAGCTATGTGCGCTTCAAGCACTGTGGGCGCACCTACATCTTCATGGAGGGTCGCTGGTGGACGTCTCCTAGACTCTGGAGATAGTGGCTCAAGAAAACCAAAACGGCCGTCCCAAATCGGGGCGGCCATTTTTTGCGTGGTACGATGCAGAACCTTGCATCATCCTTGCATACTGGTTTTCGAGGAATACGCAAAACCAACGTAACCCGTTGATTTTATTGGTGCCGCTGAAGGGACTCGAACCCCCGACCCCATCATTACGAATGACGTGCTCTACCAGCTGAGCTACAGCGGCCACCGCGCCCTGTTATTGGGCGTTGGTTGAAAGGTCAACCGGGCGGCGGCAACCGGTTGGCGCGGCGGAGTTGCGCTAGCGGCCGGTGGTACCGGTCTTGTCGTCCGAAGGCTCGTCCGGTGTGTTGGCCGGCTCTCCGGTAGGGGCAGCCTCAGCCTCGATAGTCTCGGCGTCTTCGACCTCCGGTTCCGGCTCGGGCTGGCCGACGATGAGCGGCAGCATTTCCTCGCCCGCGGGCATTGAGAGATTCTCCCGGGACGGGCGGGTCCATGCCAGGCTGTCGAACGCGCCGCAATTGTCGCAGACGGGGTCCCAGGCGGCATGGACGGTATGGCAGTTGCCGCAGACCCATTGCGGCCCGCGGGTGGCGGTGAGCGCACGGGCGAGATAGCCCTTCACGACCGCATCCTCAGCCCCCGATCCGCGCTCGACCGCGGCCATAATCGTGAGGCTCCGCGCAGTCGGGTCGGTTTCCGCGAGGTCTCCAAGCGCGGCCCGTGCTGCATCAAAGCGTCCGGCGGCGATGTTCAACTCTGCCACGAGCATCCGGGTCTCGGGGTCGTTCGGCTTGATGCGCGTGATCTCGCCAAACCGCTTGATCCGCGCCTCGGGCGTTTCGTCGGGGTCGATCCGCGCGAAGGCGGCGGCAAGGTTAGGATGCGGCGAGGCCGCCCAGGCCTTCTTCAGAACCCGCGCGGCATAGCGCGGCTTTTTGTCGGCGATATACTGGTCGGCGGCCATGACCGCCGCGGGCACCAGATCAGGTGAGAGCTTGTTGGCTTCGATCGTGGCTTCCCGCCGCCCGATCGAGGCGTCCTTGTCGATGAGATCGCGCGCCTCCGACAAGGCAAGTACCGCATCGCGGCGGCGGTGCACGTCGCGCGGCAACGCGCCGTGGCGGAGCTTCGCGCCAAGCGTCTTGCGCGCGCCCTTCCAATCCTGATTGCCCGCCTGAAGCTTCAGGAGCACGTCCTGGGTTTCTTCGTGGCGCGGTTTCAGCGCGAAGGCCTTCTCGGCGAGCTTCAGGGCGGTATCCGTATCGCCGTCGGCGAGCTTCTGCTTCAGAACACCGCGCACGCCGACGAAGCGGGTGCGGTCATCGGCGAGAAGCTTCTTGTAGGTCTCCTCGGCCTTTTTGCGGTCGCCCACCATCTCCGCGGCCTGGGCAGTCAGGAGATTGGTGAGTTCCGGCCGCTTGAGGTAGCGTTCGGCGCGCGCGGCTTTCGTCATGGCAAGGCGGCCTTCGCCCGAGGCGAGCGCCATCATCCCGTCGGACAGCGCGTCGAAGCCCCGCCGCTCCTGGTTGCGGCCCCACCAGCGCGAGAGCGCCGTCTCGTCGCCGCTCATGAACCGCAGGATCGCAATGGCGAGGCTGATGAGCTTCAAAAGCACCCAGAGTCCTGCAAGAAGAACGAGGGCTGCGATGACGGATTCGAGGGGCCCGAGCGTGAATTCGGTTGCCGCGACCGACACCCTCACTCCGCCTTCGCTTTCGAGAAGCAACCCGGCGCCGAAGGCCAGCGCTGCGACGATGCCTATGAAGAGAACGATTTTTATCAAAGACCAAAGCATCGTTCCGTCCTTACATCGCGTCTATGCTGCCCGAGAGCGTCTCGAGGGCGTCCAGCGCGGCCTGCCGGACCTCTGCCCGCTCAAGCCAGGCGCCCAGTGCTGCCGCGGGCCCGTCGTCGAGTGCCCTGAGTTCGCCCAGGGCCGCTCCTAGGTCGCCCGTCCCGAGCGCTGCTTCGGCGCGCGACAGGATTGCGTCCGCATCGTCGCCTTCGCGCGGCTGGAGCGACCGTGCGTTTGTCTGATTGAGCAGAAAGGCCGCGACCCGTTCGACCGCACCGGCCCCTTCGGCGGGTCCGCGAGCCGCCGCTTGCAAGGCTGACCTGGCGGCCTCGGGAAAACTCCGCTGAAGCTGGCTCAGAGGTGCGATGCCATCCTCGGCCACGTCCGACAGCCCGGCCGGCACCTCGACGCCGTCAAGACCGGCAAGCGCGTCGGCGAAGGGCGCGCCGGTGTCGAGGGCAATTTCGATCTCGGCCGCCGTCGCCCGCAGTTCGGCCTGGCGCTCGGCCTGTGCCGCTGCGGCGCGCACGGCCTCCGCCTCGGCCCGGGCCGCCGCCGCTTCTTCCTCGGCTGCCCGGGTCACTCGATCGACCTCGGCCTGAAAAGCCGCCATCTGATCGTTGAACGCGCCGGTGAAGTCAGGCATCTCGGGCGCCGGTCCGCCGGCGTCCGAAATGTTGCCGGAAAGCTCGGCCACCTCGGAGCGCAAAGTCTCGAGTTCGCCGCCGAGGGTCTCGACAGCAGCCTCAAGCCCGGTGTCGGGCTGCGGCGCGACAGCGGCCTCGGCCACCGATTGCTCGAGCATGTCGAGACGCCCCGCGACCGTGCCAAAATTCTCTTCGAGCGCCGACAGCCGGGACCGGATCTCGGGGTCGGGCTCTTCGGGCCTGGGCCAGCCGTCCGGCACCGCAAAGGTCGCCAGGGCAAACCCTATTAGAGCGGCAGCCACGCCGCCAAGAAAAAGCGGAAAGAACCCGCCGCCGGATGACGAATCGGGGGCGGAGGCCGGTGCTGGCGGCGGCGCGGCCGGCTCAGGTGCCAGTTTGGCGACAGAGGCGGGCTCGGGGGCAGGTTCAACCGATACCGGTGCGTCCCCGACGACGACCGGCCCCGCATTTCGCGTCTCCCGTGCCGGTCCCCTGATGTCGGCCAAATCGGTCACATTGCGCTCCTTGTCGGCTGACTTCACCGGCCGTACCGCGAAAAAAGAATCCCATTCCGGGCGGTTGACGCCCGTCGTTCAGCAAACTCCCCCCGACCGGCAAGGTCAACCGTTCCGTAATCCGGCGATTAGCTCGGCGGTCGTGTCGACCATCGACGTCAGAGTTGGGCGCGGGGCAATGCGCGCCGTCCGCCCCCAGGCCGCGGCAACGGCTTCGCTCATGGCGACCGCATGAAGCGGCGCGACCGCCTGCTCGGTCCAGTCCGCGACGATGGCCGCCGAGCGCGGCGAGAAGAGCGGCAGAACGACCGATGCCGTTCCGGATACCAAACGCGCGGCATCCGCATTGGGGCTGCTTTCGGGCTGGTCGTAGACCACGCGCTCGTCGACCTCGATCCCGAAGCCCGCGAGCTGCCCGGCGACATCGCCCGTCACATGCTGCCCGCGCAGGTAGAGAAGCGGCGAGCGGGGCCGGGCGCCCGTGATGACACGCACCAGATCGTCGACGGTACCACCGGCGGTGACGGCGTCGAAGCCGGCGCGCTCTGCCGCTCTTGCCGTCGCGTCGCCGACGCACCAGGCGCTGACACCCCGCCGTCCGGTCACCCCGACGAGGGCATGTGCGGAGGTCACGATGACCCCCCCATGTCCCTCGATGTCCACCGGCCGGCCGACATGCTCAATCGAGATGGCAGGCGATATCGCCGCCTCGCCCATCGCCACGCCGCGACGGGCAAGCTCAGCCAGAAACCGCTCCGAAGCCGCGCGCGGCCGCGTCATCAGGATATGCGGCGGGCTTGCCTTGTCTGCCATGTCGCCGGGTGCTACCTGCCCCGCCGACCCCGCGCAACACCCGCAGAAAGCGCGCCGTGATGAAACCGCTGACAGTCCTTGGAATCGAGACGAGCTGCGACGACACCGCAGCCGCAATCGTCCAGGAGGCGGCCTTGGGCGACCGGATATTGTCGAACGTGGTGATGTCGCAGGAGCGCCTCCATGCCGCATTCGGCGGTGTGGTGCCCGAGATCGCGGCCCGCGCCCATGCCGAAAAGCTCGATCACGCGGTCGAGGCCGCCCTCGACGAGGCCGGGCTCGGTCTTCCGGACATCGACGCGATTGCGGTCACCGCCGGCCCGGGTCTGATTGGCGGCGTTCTCTCCGGCGTAATGCTCGCCAAGGGCCTTGCGGCGGGTTCGGGCAGGCCACTCGTGGGGGTCAATCATCTGGCGGGGCACGCGCTCACGCCGCGTCTCACAGACGATCTTGCCTATCCCTACCTGATGCTCCTGGTCTCCGGCGGTCATTGCCAGTTCCTCATCGTCCGCGGGCCCGATGCCTTCCAACGGCTCGGCGGAACCATCGATGACGCACCGGGCGAGGCGTTCGACAAGACCGCCCGCGTTCTCGGCCTCAGCCAGCCAGGCGGTCCGGCCATCGAGCGGGAAGCCGGTCAAGGCGACCCCAACCGGTTCAGCCTCCCCCGCCCCTTGCTCGACCGGGAGGGGTGCGACCTCTCGTTTTCCGGCCTCAAGACGGCCGCGATCCGCGAGATCGAGAGGCTGACCGCCGCGCAAGGCGGTCTTACCGAGGCCGACAGGGCGGACTTGGCGGCGTCGTTCCAAAGCGCAGTCACGGATGTACTGGCGGAAAAGTCCCGGCGGGCGTTGGAGGCTTATATTGCCGAAGCCCCCCGCCAACCGGTGCTTGCCGTGGCAGGCGGCGTGGCAGCCAACGAGACGATCCGGTCGGCCCTTCGGAGCGTGGCGGAGGCGGCCGGCGCTCGGTTCGTCGCCCCGCCGCTGGCGTTATGCACCGACAACGGCGCGATGATCGCATGGGCCGGCATCGAGCTCCTGCATGCCGGCCACCTCAGCGATATGACGCTCGCAGCCCGGCCACGCTGGCCGCTCGATACCGGGCAGGCCCCGCTCCTTGGGTCGGGAAAGAAAGGAGCCAAGGCGTGAGCCGCGTTGCCGTTCTCGGCGCCGGTGCATTCGGCACGGCACTGGCAATCACCCTCTCCCGCAGCGGCCGGCGGGTGACCCTTTGGGCCCGCGAGGGCGCCGGGACGATGGAGAAGACGCGACAATCCGGCCCGCGCCTCCCCGGGTTCGACCTGCCCGACAGCCTGTCTGTAACAGGCGATCTCGGCGCGGCGGCAGCCGACGTTCAGCTCATCTGTGTGCCGATGCAGGCTCTGGTAGACTTCCTCGCCGAGCCCCGTGCCGCCACCGCCCCCACCCTTGTGGCCTGTATGAAGGGCATCGACTTGCGAACCGGCGAGGGGCCTTCGGCAGTGATCGCCCGGCTTCGGCCGGAGGCTGCTCCTGCGGTTCTCACCGGTCCGAGCTTTTCAGCCGACATCGCCAGTGGCCTGCCAACCGCCCTCACCCTCGCCTGCTCCGACGATACGCTCGGAAAGTCCCTGCAAGACCGGCTCTCGACACCGTCGCTCAGACTCTACCGGTCGACCGATACGATCGGTGCGGAACTCGGCGGTGCTCTGAAGAACGTTGTCGCCCTCGCGGCAGGCATCGCGATCGGCGCGGGCCTGGGCGACAGTGCCCGTGCCGCACTCATTGCCCGCGGCATGGCGGAGATTGCCCGTATCGCCACGCATTTTGGCGCCGACCCCCCGACGCTGATGGGCCTGTCCGGCCTCGGCGATCTCGTGCTGACCGCAACATCCGAAAAGTCCCGCAACTTCGCAGCCGGCCTCGCCATCGGCAGCGGCGCGCCCCTGCCCTCCGCGACAACCGAAGGCATCGCCACGGCGGCCGCCATGGCCGGCATCGCCGCGCGGGACAGGATCGACGCCCCGATCATCGCCACGGTCGCGCGCATCACCACCGGAGATCTCGCGGTCGCAGACGCCATCGACACGCTTCTCGCCCGTCCACTCAAGGAGGAATAACCCATGCACGTCGCCCTCATCGCCCGGGACAAACCGGGCGCGCTTGACGTCAGAAAGGAAAATCGCGAGGCGCATCTCGCCTACGGCGCAGCGTCGGGTAAGGTCGCCATGGCCGGGCCGTTGCTGGATGAAAACGGCGAGATGTGCGGCTCACTGATCGTCCTCGGCGTGGCCGACATGGCCGAGGCCGAGGTCTGGGCGGCCAACGACCCCTATGCGCTCGCCGGGCTCTTTCAGTCGGTGGAGCTCAACGA
Organism: Paracoccaceae bacterium; assembly: GCA_030066905.1. GTDB lineage: Bacteria > Pseudomonadota > Alphaproteobacteria > Rhodobacterales > Rhodobacteraceae > JASJAR01. Next base: position 6,598 of record JASJAR010000040.1, read on the forward strand.
ATGGAAAAAGGTGATCGGCTGATGCGGTACTGGCTCTTCAAGTCCGAACCCTCCACCTGGTCCTGGGACCAACAGAAAGCCAGGGGCGAGGCCGGCGAGGAATGGGACGGGGTACGGAACTACCAGGCGCGCAACAACATGCGCGAGATGAAGCTCGGCGACCGGGGCTTCTTCTATCATTCGCAGACTGAGAAAGCTGTCGTCGGCATTGTGGAGGTGATCGCCGAGAGCCACCCCGACAGCACGACCGACGACGAGCGGTGGGATTGCGTGGACATTAAGGCCGTGACGGATGTCGGAACGCCGGTAACGCTGGAAATGGCCAAGGCGGACCCTCGGTTGGCGGATATGGTGCTGGTGAACAACACAAGACTTTCGGTCCAGCCGGTGACCGAGGCCGAATGGCGGGCGATCTGCGAGCTTGGCGGGGTCAAGCCGTAACGGCTCGCCTGGCCTTTGGCGGGGCTTGATGACAGACGTGATCCGTCGGACCGGCCCCCCGGATCGAACCCGGGGCGGGATCTTCTGAGCGTCTACCCGCCGTCCCCGGCGGCGCCGTCTAATTCAGCGTGGCCGGCGAGAACAGAACCCCGAACTGCTCGCACCAGATCACGACCGATCCGTATTGCGAAAGGTCGGTGCCAGCCGGAATGTCGTAGTTTTGGTCCCCGATATTGCCCTTGAGCCGGCCGAGCGACAGCCAGGTCGAGTTGGTCACATCGGCAGAGGATTGCGGGTCGGCCGCACCGACGAGCCAGACCTCGAGATCGGGCCCGTTCGTCACCTCGAAATCGGTGAACCGGAGCACCGCCCGCCCGGCCCCGTCCTCAAAGAGCGTCGCCATGCCCTGGCCCTGGTGCACACGGTCGGCATCCCGGAACGCCCCGGACCGTGTCGGCTCCAGTGTGGCGTCCGAAAACGTTTCGCTCACCACGTCGTGGAAGAACAATGGCGAGGCGAGATACCAGAACGCCGCGCCGGAGCCGAAGCCGATCAGAAACACCGGGATTGCAATGAGCACGAACCGTCCCACGAGCCCTCCATCCTTGATGGCAGGATAGGCTCAAAACGAAGGCCCGGGAAATCCTTTCATCCGGACGCACCGACGGTCTCAACGCTTCGGGGGCCCCGACCGCCGTCAGGACCCCCGTGTCACCCGCAAGCGCCTCTCACCGCGCCTCAGTCAACCTGGATTTCAGCCCCGACCCTCCTGGTCAGTGCCTCAAAACTAGGCATCCGGTCACCTGCTGTCCACTTCACAGTGGCTAAAAGTCGAACGATCCCGGTCAGCCGTAGACGGCTTCCTTCCCGAAATGCTTCGTCAGAAGGTAGTAGACCACCGCCCGGTACTTGTTGCGTTCGGACCTGCCATAGGTGTCGATCACCGAATTGATCGCATCCATCAGTTCCGGACCGTCGGACAGGCCCAGCTTCTTGACGAGGAAATTGTCCTTGACCGTCTCAAGCTCACCCTCCTGGCTCGCGGCCACGGTGGAGGCGTCGGCGTCGTAGATCGACGGGCCGCAGCCGATGGTGACCTTGGTCAGAAGGTCCATGTCGGGCTCGACGCCGCATTTCGTGCGCAGATCGTCCGCATATTTCTCGATCAGTTCGTCCCGTTTACCCATCGGGATACCCCCTTGCCTGTCTCAATCCTGCCGCCCCGTCGGCGGTATCGCCATGGTGTGCCATTCCGGGCCAGGTGACAATATTGTTGTTTGTCCCGACTGGTTTGGGCGGATTTCGCCGCGCCGGCTTCGGCCCTTTCTCGGGCTAGTGGACGACGAACTCGGGGGCGATGGCGCCCCCGCCGGCGTCGATCAATACCTGTAGTGCTCGGATTTGAACGGGCCTTCGGGCGCAACGCCGATATAAGCCGCCTGATCGGAGTCGAGCTCGGTCAGCTTCGCGCCGATCTTTTCCAGATGAAGCCGGGCGACCTTCTCGTCGAGATGTTTCGGCAGGACGTATACCTTGTTTTCGTACTCGCCGCCCTTCGTCCAAAGCTCGATCTGGGCGAGCACCTGGTTGGTGAAACTGGCCGACATCACGAAGCTCGGGTGCCCTGTGGCATTGCCGAGATTCAGCAAGCGCCCCTCCGAGAGCAGGATGATCTTGTTGCCCGAGGGCATCTCGATCATGTCCACCTGGTCCTTAATGCTGGTCCATTTGTGGTTCTTGAGGTTGGCGACCTGAATCTCGTTGTCGAAGTGGCCGATATTGCCGACGATGGCCATGTTCTTCATCGCCCGCATGTGCTCGATGCGGATGACGTCCTTATTGCCGGTCGCGGTAATGAAGATGTCCGCCGTGTCGACGACATCCTCCAGCGTCGCCACCTGGAAACCGTCCATCGCCGCCTGGAGCGCGCAGATCGGGTCGGTTTCGGTAACGATGACTCGTGCTCCGGCCCCAGCGAGCGAGGCGGCCGAGCCCTTGCCCACGTCGCCGTAGCCGCAAACGACGGCGACCTTTCCGGCCATCATCACGTCGGTCGCCCGGCGGATGCCGTCGACGAGGCTCTCCTTGCAGCCGTACTTGTTGTCGAACTTCGACTTGGTGACCGAATCGTTCACGTTGATTGCAGGGAAGGGAAGCTGGCCGTCGCGGACCATCTGGTAGAGGCGGTTGACGCCGGTCGTGGTCTCCTCGGACACGCCCCGGATCTGGTCGCGGACCTTGGTGAACCAACCGGGGCTCTCGGCCATGCGCTTCTTGATCTGCGCCTTGATGACCTCTTCCTCCTCCGAGCCGGGCACAGGCAGGATGTCCTCCCCCGCTTCGGCGCGGGCTCCGAGCAGGACGTAGAGCGTCGCATCGCCGCCATCGTCGAGGATCATGTTCGGCCCGTCGGGGAATTGGAACGACCGGTCGAGATAATCCCAGTGCTCTTCCAGAGTCTGGCCTTTGACAGCAAACACCGGCGTTCCCGCGTCGGCGATGGCCGCCGCCGCGTGATCCTGGGTAGAGAATATGTTGCAGGACGCCCAGCGCACATCGGCCCCGAGAGCGGTGAGCGTCTCGATCAGAACCGCTGTCTGGATCGTCATGTGAAGCGAGCCGACAATCCGCGCGCCCTTCAGCGGCTGCGCGGGGCCGTACTCCTCGCGCGTCGCCATCAAACCCGGCATCTCGGTCTCGGCGATGTCGAGTTCCTTGCGGCCGAACCCGGCCAGGGCAATATCTTTGACGACGAAATCCTTCATCGATGTCTCCGCGGGTCGAGGGGTGTCGCCGGCGCACATAACAGGCGGTCAGAAGGGCAGCAATGCGACTTTCCGATTGATTTGAAGTGCCGGGGTTTCGGCCGTCGATTGGCTAGAAAGGCGAAACAGATGCCCTCAAAGGGACATCATTGATGACGCAGACCGGCCATCGATTACGTCGGGTTGGGCTGCCCGACGCAAGGGCGCGCCCTGCCGGCCGACGGATGCGGCCCACCCACGAAGGCGCGGGCTAGCCCGGAATGCCGGCCGGGACCTTGTCCGACGGCAGCGCTTCGCGCCAGTTCGTTCCATGGGCCATCACGCAGGACGTGCCGTCCGCCCGGGTCAGAAGAATCGTCCAGGTCCCCTTCTCCTCCGAGAACCAGACCTCGAACACCCGCTGGTCGGTTTGCATGCCGCCGCCCTGAAAGCTCTCGCCATATCCGGAGGCAAGCCGCTCTACCAGCGTGTCGCGACTGGCGCAGGACGTCTGTGCCTGGGCTGCTGCTGGAACACTCATTACCGCGATCAAACAAAGGCCTTTGAAAATGGCTCGCATCGGTTTCTCCTTTCCGCGGGCCGCATGACCCGTCGCCGCTGCCTGTCTGATCCTCCCGGTCTTTTTTTGTTCCACTCACTATAGCTCGTGGGGGTTGAAACCCTGTTTCGCGCGAGACGCACCTACAAAGGAACTCCTCGGGCGCTCGGTCTTTGAACGATATTTGTGCAACTCGCCCGATTTCGGGGCTGAGTTGCGCCCTTTTCGTGCCGGAGGGTCGAGGCGTGAGGCCGCAGCCCGGCCATGACCCCCGCGGCCTGGGCGGCAAAGGGTTTGCATGGCGATACGCTTGGCCCTAACGCTCGCGCGACCAGCAGACGGGGGAGACATGGCAAAACCCAAACGCGCCTGGCAACGTATGCTGTCGGGTCGCCGGCTCGACCTGCTCGACCCGACGCCGGTTGACATCGAGATCGAGGACATCGCCCACGGCCTTGCGTTCGTGGCCCGGTGGAATGGGCAGACTGAAGGCGACTATCCCTACTCCGTCGCCGAGCATTCGCTTCTCGTCGAGACGCTTCTAGGGCGAATTTCTGCTGGAATAGAGCCGAAATGGCGTCTGGCCGGGCTCCTGCACGACGCGCCGGAATACGTGATCGGCGACATGATCTCGCCGGTGAAGAACGCCGTGGGTCCCGACTACGGGCGGCTCGACGAACGACTTGCCGCCGCCATAAATCTCCGTTTCGGGCTTCCCGCGGCGATACCGGCCCCGGTCAAGAAGAAGATCAAACAGGCCGACAGGGTCTCGGCCTGGTTGGAGGCCACGCAGATCGCAGGGTTTTCGGTGGCCGAGGCGAACAGGTTCTTCGGCGTACCCGACCCGGACGTGACCCAGGGCGTTTCCATCGCGCCCCGTCCGCCGGCCGAGGTGCGTGCCGCCTTCACGAGGCGGCACGCGGAGCTTCTCGCGGCGATCGGTTAGGGAGCCTAAAGCGACCGCGAGAAACAACCCGGCCGAGGCTTCCGTCTGGCACGAGGCCTTTCGAACCCGATCTGGGGGACATCGCGCCAGATCTCGGGCGCGTCCCAATGATCGTAGGCGCACGGCGTTTCGAAAAAGCGCTTGAGTGTCTTCAGCATCGCTCTGCCTCCTTGGGGCTGGTTTTCCTCCATCCGGGATAAACCGACGCGCCCGGCGAGCCGAGTCTTGAATATTTCAATTCTGTAAGTCAGACTTACATTATGGACTGGCGAGACATCCCGCCCCTCTCAAGCCTCCGGGCGTTCGAAGCCGCTGTCCGCACCGGCTCGTTCAGCGCGGCGGGCCGCGAGCTGAACGTGACCCATGCCGCGATCTCCCAGCATGTCCGTGGCCTCGAAGGCAGGCTCGGCGCCGAACTGCTCACCCGCGACGGTCTGCGGCTTATCCCCACCGATGAGGGCAAGGCACTGGCCGAAGCGCTTACCGAGGGGTTCGGGCAGATCGTCGGCGCCGTCTCGGCGATGCTGACAAGCACGGCCCAGCGCCCGTTGCGCGTATCGCTGACCCCGTCCTTTGCGGAGGCCTGGCTGATGCCCCGGCTCGGCGCGTTCTGGGCCGCGCATCCCGACATCCCTGTAGAGCTCGCGCCGTCCTGCGACGTGGTCGACCTGTTGCGCGACGGATTCGATGTGGCGATCCGCTACGGCAACGGCGACTGGCCGGGGGTCGAAAGCGTGCCGCTGGTGTCCTCGCAATACGCGATCGTCGCCGCTCCGGGGCACTATCAGGCGGTAACCACAGGCGATCTAACCGAACTCAAGGGCGCCCATTGGATGCTGGAGTTCCTCTGGCCCGAAGCGGAACGCTGGCTCGGCGAATACGGCATCGACATCTCCAAAGAGCGCCTCACCGTACTCGGAACGATCTCGCTCGTGATCCAGGCGGTGCGACAGGGTCACGGAATCACCATCGCGCCAACTACAATCGCGGAGCGCGAGGTTGCCGCCGGCACGCTGGAGATTCTGTTCAAGGCCCGTGCGGAAAGTTCTGGTTATCACATCGCCACGCGGCCGGGGGCCGAAAGCCCCGCGTTACGCAAGTTTACCCGTTGGCTGTTGTCGGAGGCCGAAACCTAACGCGGCGAGCGTTTGGCGAGGATCCGTTGCAGCGTGCGCCGGTGCATGTTGAGCCGCCGCGCAGTTTCCGAGACGTTGCGGTCGCAAAGCTCGTAGACCCGCTGGATATGTTCCCAGCGGACCCGGTCGGCCGACATCGGGTTTTCCGGCGGCGGCGGCATCTCGTCGTCGGAGGCCAGCAGCGCGGCCGTAACGTCATTGGCGTCCGCTGGCTTCGACAGGTAGTCGGTCGCGCCGATCTTAACCGCCGCGACCGCCGTCGCGATGGCCCCGTAGCCGGTCAGCACGACGACACGGCTGTCCGGGCGCCGTTCGCGGATCGTCTCGACCACATCGAGCCCGTTGCCGTCTTCCAGCCTGAGGTCGATCACCGCGTAAGCGGGCGGGCGGACCTCGGCCATCGCGCGGCCTGCCGCGACGGTCTCGGCCGTTTCCACGGCAAACCCGCGCTTTTCCATCGCCCGGGCGAGCCGTTTTACGAACGGTTCGTCGTCATCGACGAGGAGTAAGGAATTGTCCGGTCCGATATCGTTCAGCTGCCGTTCATTCATCGTCTTGTTCGCGCATCTTTTTTCGTTGCGCGAACGGTAGGGCGCGAGCCCCCACCGGTCAAATCCGCTCAGACGGTGTCGATCACGCAGGCAATCCGCTCGGCGAGGTCCTCCGGTGTAAGGTCGCGGCGATAGAAATCCGCAAATCCGATCTCGGGAAACATGAGATAGCTGAACGTACTGTGATCGACGAGGTAATACGCGTCGTCCCCGTCCTGCGCCTGCCCGTAGGCGCGGTAGGCCCGCATCGCCGCCCGCACCTGCGCCTCGGACCCGGTGAGACCCAGCATCTCGGGGTGGAGCGCATCGGTGAAGAAGGTCAGCTCCTCGGGCGTGTCCCGCTTCGGATCGACGGTGATGAAAACCGGCTTCACCTCGTGGCCCTTCTCCGCAAGGAGCTCGACAGCCTCGGCATTCCGCGCGGTGTCTAGCGGGCAGACATCAGGGCAAAACGTATAGCCGAAGTAAACGAGCGTCGGGCCGGTGATAACGTCAGCGTCGGTGACCGTTTCACCGGTCTCGGAGACGAGGGTAAAGGGGCCGCCGATGTCGCCGGCCACGGTGCCGCCGGGCAGGCAGGCCTCGAGCGTACGTTGCTGGGTCCAGTAGTAGGTGCCGCCGAGCAACCCCGCGATAACGGCGCCGGCCGCGATGAAAGCAAACTTCGGCGTCATGGGTCGAACCTCCGCTGAGAAACGAGTGCGATTGATCGACGGGCCGGCCGTGCTTTACAAGTGGTCACCTTGACACATTTCCGCGAGAGCATGGTCAGCCCGACATCATCGATGCATCTTATCGCGCCCCCCAGCCGGTCGAACTGGGTCCGCTTGCGCACACTCATCGTTCTGCGCTGGATCGCGATTGCGGGGCAGCTCATCGCCATCACTGTGGCGACGCGCAGTTTCGGGCTTCAGATCGAGCTCGGCCTGGCGTTCCTTGCCATCGGTGCCGCGATCGTGGCCAACCTCGTTGCCGTTTTCGTCTACCCCGAGAACAAGCGGCTCTCCGAAGGCGAGGCGGCCTCGATGCTGTTCTTCGACATCACCCAGCTCTGCTTTCTTTTGTTCCTGACCGGCGGTCTGCAAAACCCCTTCGCGCTGCTCATCCTCGCCCCGGTGACGATCTCCGCGACGACCCTTTCGGCGCGCACGACCATCATCCTGGGTCTGACGGCAATAACCCTGATCTCCATCGTGGCACTGTGGAACCTGCCGCTCCGGTCGGAAGCCGGCGATGTGCTGGTTCTCCCGGAGCTCTTCGCTTTCGGCTTCTGGGTGGCGATCCTGATCGGCGTGGTGTTCCTTGCCGGCTACGCCCAGCGCGTCTCGGCGGAGGTACATGCGATGTCCGAGGCCCTCGCAGCCACGCAGATGGCGCTTGCGCGCGAGCAGAAGCTTACCGACCTCGGCGGGGTCGTTGCCGCCGCCGCCCATGAGCTCGGCACCCCGCTGGCCACGATCATGCTGGTGAGTGCGGAACTGATGGACGAGCTCGCCGACCAGCCCGAGCTCCGAAGCGACGCCGAACTGATCCGCGACCAGGCCGCGCGGTGCCGGGATATCCTTGCTTCCATGGGCCAGGCCGGCAAGGAAGACCAGCACCTGAAACAGGCGCCGATCTCGGCGGTCGTGACGGAGGCGGCCGAACCCCATGCCGACCGGGGCAAGACCATCCAGTACGATGTGGCGCCGAACCCCGGTGCGTCGCCTGACCAGCCGGTGGTGGCCCGGCGGCCGGAGGTGATCCACGGGTTGCGCAACCTCGTTCAGAATGCCGTCGACTTCGCGCAAAGCACGGTCTGGATCGAGATCGGATGGTCGCCGACGGCCGTTATCGTGCGCATCACGGATGACGGGCCGGGGTTTCCCGCCCATGTCCTGGGGCGGATCGGCGACCCGTTCGTGACAGCGCGGCGGGATGCGGGGGAGATCGCGGCCCGGCCCGGCTATGCGGGCATGGGGCTCGGTCTCTTCATTGCCAAGACGCTTCTGGAACGGTCTGGCGCCGACCTCACCTTCGCCAACGCCCGCGAACCCTTCGAGGCGCTGGCTCGGCCAGGTCAGCCGGCCGGAGCGGTCGTCGAGTGCATTTGGCCAAACCCGGAGGCGGAAGCGACTGCCCGACCCGACCGGCGCCCGCTCGGGCAGAACGCGGCAATCGAGGTCTGACAGGAAGGTGCCGCAGGCTTAACCACTTGTTAACCTTGACTGACAAAACTCTACCAGGCCGTTTCGGCACCTGGGGGATTGAGTCAATGGTATTGTCCAGCACGGTTCTGGCTACGTTGTTGGCGGCGTCTTCGGTCGCTGCCGCCCTGCTCGCGCTAGCCGCCGCCGCCCGATTCGGCCCGCAGGGCCGGTTGGGGCGCCGGGCGACCCATCGGCCGTCGGCGAACGACGGCATCGTCTTTCTCTTCGATCAGGCCGAACTCGTCGACGCGACCCGGGCCGGCGAACGGCTGATCGCCGCGGCCCCCACGGGCGGCACCGACTGGACGCGGCTTTTGTCCCTACTGACCCCCGAATTTCCCGATCTTGCCGGACGGGTCGACAGCCTCGCCGCCGAAGGCGTCCAGGTCTTCACCTCGCAGGACACCGCCACCCAGCTCACCGCGGAATGGCGCGATGGGCTGCGCCGCCTGACCATTGTTGACGAGGACATCGCCGCGGCGCCCGCCCGGATCGATGCGCACAACCTCGCCGCCCTCGAACGCGAGCTCGAGATCCTCAGGGCCAATACCGATCTCGCCCCTGCACCGGTCTGGCGCCAGAAGCGCGAGGGCGGCGAGATCACCTGGTTCAACCGTGTCTACCTTGAAGAATTGCGCCGCCTCCGCGGACCCGACGCGGCGGAACGCTGGCCGATAGCCCCGATCTTCGATGCCGAGGCCGTCTCCGAGGCGGCGCGCAAGAAATCCCCGCTCCGGGCCGCAGCTGGGAAACAGGATCAGGAAAGCTGGTACGACGTCCATGTTCGGGACGACGGCGACGAACTCGTGTGCGCCGCCGTCAATGTCGACCGGCTGGTCGGCACCGAACGCCAGCTGCGCGGCTTCATGCAGACGCTGACCAAGACCTTCGCCGACCTCGACGCGGGCCTCGCGATCTTCGACCGCTCCCGGCGGCTCGTCATGTTCAACCCCGCCCTCGGCGATCTCACCGGCCTGCCGCCGGGCTTTCTTGCGGCCCACCCCACGTTGTTCGGCGTGTTGGACCGGATGCGGGATCTCGGTCGGGTCCCCGAACCGCGCAACTACACCGAATGGCGCAAGCGGATGACAGAGCTCGAATCAGACGCCGCAGACGGGTTCTTCGCCGAAACCTGGGCTTTGCCGAGCGGGGAGACACTCCGGGTCACGGGCCGGCCGCATCCCGACGGGGCCATCGCCTTCATATTCGAGGACATCAGCGCCGAGATCAGGCTCACCCGCCGCTTCCGGTCCGAGCTCGAGGTCAGCCAGGCGGTGATCGACACGCTGGAAGACGGGGTTGCGGTGTTCTCCGCCGCAGGCGTTCTGGCCCTTTCGAATCGCGCCTATGCCGAGCTCTGGGGCGAGGACCCCATGGCCCGGCTCGACCACGCCACGCTCGCCGACATCCTCCAGATCTGGGCGGCACGCACGGCACCCACCGCCCTCTGGGTCGATGTCGAGACCTATCTTCGCAACGCGGCCGGCAGGGCCCCCTGGACAACGGAGGCTATGCTCCTCGACGGGCGGGGCGTGTCCTGCCAGTTCAGCCCGCTTCCCGGCGGCGCGACGATGGTCCGGTTCAGTCCGAGCGCCACGCTTGCCGGTGACGTGAGGTTCCGCCGCCGCGCCTGATCCCGCCTTGCGGGCGCCATCGGGGGCGGGCACACTCGCGCCGATGACCGCGACCGCGCTGGCCCCGATTTACCTGTCGAGTCCCGAGGCGACCGCCGCTCTCGCCGAGCGGTTGGCACCGTTTCTGGTGCCTGGCGACATCATCTGCCTCGAAGGGCCGCTCGGTGCCGGCAAGACCCATTTTGCCCGGAGCCTGATCGCCGCACTTACCGGCGAGACCGACATTCCGTCCCCCACCTATACGCTCGTGCAGACCTATCGGGGCCCCGCTTGCGACATCTGGCATGCCGATCTCTACCGCCTGAGCGATCCCGCCGAGGTCGCTGAGCTCGGTCTTTCGGAGGCATTCGAGGCCGATATCTCGCTCATCGAATGGCCCGACCGGCTCGGCCCGGTCCCCCCTGCCTTGTGGCTGCGGTTCGACCCTGTCGACGAGCCCGAAGCCCGGCGCCTGACACTATCGGCACCCGAAGGTCGCTGGAGCGCGATTGTCGATCCGGTTTTCTCCAGAGCCGCAGCCCATGCCTGACGCGTTTCTTGCCGCAGCCGGGTGGGGCGGCGCGACACGAACGCCGCTTGCGGGCGACGCCTCGCGTCGGCTCTATGAGCGGCTGACCCTTGGCGAGGCCCGGGCGGTCCTGATGATCGCGCCCGAGGGCAGTGCGGCCGATATCCGCCGCTTCGCCGATCTCGCGGCCCATCTCCGCGGGCTGGGGCTTTCGGCGCCCAATGTCCTGGCAGACAACGCCGAGGCCGGGCTGATGCTGCTGGAAGACTTCGGCGATCGTCTCTATCCCGCCGCAATCGCCGCTGAACCGGCCCTCGAACCGAGGCTCTATCGCGCGGCAATCGACTGTCTGTTCGTCCTTCAGAGAGCCGCCCCGCCGTCCGGCATCACCGTCTTTTCAGCGGGCGAAATGGCCGATCAGGCGAGCCTCGCCTTCACCGCCTATGGGAGGGCCGACCCTGGGCGGCAACGCGGTTTTGCCGAAGCTCTTGAGGAGGCGCTCGAAAAGGTCGCCGGGCCCCCCGTGCTCATGCTGCGCGACTTTCACGCAGAGAATCTCTTCTGGCTTCCCGACCGCGCCGGCCCGGCCGCGGTCGGCCTCATTGACTTTCAGGACGCCCGCCTCGCCTCTCCGCTCTACGACATAGTGTCCCTGCTCTGGGACGCCCGCCGGGACCTCGACATCGGGCTGAGATCAAACCTTCTCAAAAGGGTCGCCGACCGTCTCGGACGGACCTTCGCCGACATCTCGGCCGATACGGCCACACTCCTTCTGCAACGAAATCTCCGGATCCTCGGCATCTTCACCCGCCTCGCGTTACAGGACGGCAAACCGAGATATCTCGACCATGTGCCCCGTGTCTGGGGCTATATCGAAGAGGCGCTCGCCGCGCCACATCTTGCGCCCCTCGCCCCACTCGTACGCCAGGGCCTCCCGGCGCCGACGGAGGCCTACCTTGCGCGTTTCCGCAGCACATGCCAACCGACCCCGACGCCCTGATGATCTTCGCCGCCGGGTTCGGCACCCGGATGGGCGGGCTGACGGCCGAGCGGCCGAAACCGCTGCTGGAGCTCGGGGGTGCGACCCTGCTCGACCGGGCCATCGCCACCGCCCACGGCGCCGGTATCGGGCGTATCGTCGTCAACGCCCACTACCATGCCGACCAGGTGGCCGGTGCGGTCGCACCCCATGGCATCGCGGTGTCCCACGAGGCGCCCGACATCCTCGAAACCGGCGGCGGGCTGCGGCAGGCGCATCCCATGCTCGGGGCGGACGTCGCCTATACGCTCAATCCCGATGCCGTGTTTCTCGGCCCCAATCCTCTGCTCGCACTCCGCGAGGCGTGGCGCAACATTGACACCGGAGCCCTCCTTCTCCTCGTCCCCCCCAAGGCCGCGCATATGCGAAACGGCGGCGGCGACTTCGTGCTTGGCCCGGGCGGCGCGCTGACGCGTCCTGGCCCGATGATCTATACCGGCGCCCAGATCGTTGACATGCGCGGCCTCGAAGACATCGAGGAGACGGCCTTTTCCATCAATCTCTACTGGAACCGTCTGGCCGCCGAAGGGCGTCTCCATGGCGTGGTGTATGACGGGGACTGGTGCGATGTGGGGACGCCGGCAGCCCTAGATCGCGCGGAGGCCCTGCTTCCGGGATCCCCCGATGACTGACGCCCGTCTTTTCGCCGTCCCACTCGGGGCGCCCTACCCCGCCGCTTTTGCCGAGGGCTTTCATGCCCGGTTCGGGGCGCTGAAGCCCGCCGAGATCGCCCGGATCACGATCTACGCCAACACCCGGCGCATGGCCGGCGCCATCGCGGAGGCGTTGGCCGCGCGCGCGCCTTGCCTTCTGCCGCGGATCAGGACCATAGCCGATCTCGGTCTTGAGCCCGCCGCGCTGACAGTGCCGCCGCCGGTCGATGCCCTGCGGCTGCGGCTCGAACTCAGCCATTTGACCCGGGAGTTGCTGTCGAACGACCCGACGATCGCACCGGTCGACGCTGCTTTCGACATCGCCGGCTCGCTCCTGCGGGTTCTCGGCGAGATGGCCGGCGAAGGGGTCTCGGTCGAGCGGTTGCGCGACCTCGATCTTGCCGATCATTCCGCCCACTGGACGCGCAGCCTCGGCTTCATCGATCTGGTGTCGCGCTATCTCGATCTGAGGGGTGGCGCGCTTGAGGCCGAAGCGCAGCAGCGGGCGGTGGTCGAGGCCGTCACGAACCGCTGGCAGGAGGCTCCGCCCGGCAATCCCGTCGTTGTCGCGGGATCGACCGGTTCGCGCGGCACGACCCGGATTCTGATGGAGGCCGTGGCGCGCAGCCATCTCGGCCATGTCGTTCTTCCGGGCTTCGACACCACCTTGCCGGCCCCGATCTGGGACAGCCTCGGCGAGGGCCACCCGCAATACCGGTTCAGGGCCCTTTTCGAGGCGCTCGCGCTTCGGCCGGACGATGTCGAGGCCTGGGCCGGCGTCCAGTCTGATCCCGACCGCGGGCGCGTCCTGTCGCTGGCCCTGCGGCCACCGCCGGTGACCGATCAGTGGCGGTCGGAAGGTGCGGCCCTGCCCGGGCTCTCCGGAGCGCTGGCGAAGGTCAGCCTCGTTGAGGCACCCGGTCCGCGCGTCGAGGCCGTGGCCATCGCGCTGGGGATGCGCGATGCCGTGGACCGGGGGCTGCGCGTCGCTCTCGTAACGCCCGACAGGGTACTGACCCGGCGGATCGCCGCCGCGCTGACGCGGTGGGGGATCGAACCCGACGACAGCGCCGGCCGGCCATTGGCGCTCTCGGCGCCGGGCCGCTTGCTTCGTCAGGTCGCGCCGTGCCTGACGGAGGTTCCGGACGCCGGCGTTCTCCTCGCCCTGCTGAAGCACCCATTGGTGGCGACCGGAGGCGACCGGGGGCCGCATCTTCTGCACACCCGCGAACTGGAACTCTGGCTCCGCCGCCGCGGCGCGCCCCTCACCGGCGCTGAAACGCTCCACATCTGGGCCGGCCAGGACCCCGGGCGCATCGCCTGGACGCAGTGGCTGGCGCCACTCCTCGCCCCCCTCGCCGCACGACCTGAAACCCTCGTTGAATGGCTGTCGGCTCTGGTCCGCCGGACCGAGGCCTTCGCCGCCGGCCCCGGCCGCCGCCCCAGCGAAGAACTCTGGGCCGGACCACCGGGTGAGGCCGCCCGTCAGGCGCTGGACGCACTGACCGACGCGGCCCCCAATGCCGGCCCCGTCACGCCCCGGGAGGCCGCGCGAATTCTCGACGGCGTGCTGCAGGACGAGGTCCGCGATCCGGTCCTGCCCCATGCCGATGTGATGATCCGGGGTACTATCGAGGTCCGGGCGCTGGAGGCGGACCTAGTGATCCTCGCAGGTCTCAACGACGGTGTCTGGCCCCCCGCCCCAGAGCCAGACCCCTGGCTCAACAGGGCGTTGCGGAGGCAGGCCGGTCTTCTGTCGCCTGAACGGCGCACGGGGCTTTCGGCGCACGATTTCGAGATGGGCTTTCATGCGCCGGAGGTCTGGATCAGTCGGACCCTACGCGATGACGAAGGCGAAACTGTCCCCTCCCGCTGGCTCAATCGCCTGATCGGCCTCGTCGGCGGCCTCGACGCGACCGGAGGCCCCGAGACGCTGAAGGAAATGCGCGCCAGAGGCAGACGGTGGGTCCGTCTTGCGGAAGGGCTCGACCGGCGCGCGCGCACCGAACCCCCGGCCGCCCGCCCCGCGCCGCGCCCTCCCGAGGACCATCGGCCGCGCACGCTCACCGTGACCGAAATTCAGAAACTCATCCGCGACCCTTACGCGATCTATGCCCGGCGCATCCTCGGCCTCCGCGCCCTGCCAGCCCCCGTCCACACCGCCGATGCCCGGCTCCGGGGCGACGTCCTCCACAAGATCGTCGAGCGCTTCGTAAAGGCGGGTGTCACCGGCGATCCGACACCCGACCGGGCCGAGTTTCTCGCCATCGCAAAGGAGGCATTGGCCGCCGAAGTCCCCTGGCCGGTCACCCGGACATTGTGGCTCGCCCGGCTCGACCGCATCGCCGATGGACTTCTTGCTGGCGAGTACGACCGGCAATCGGTCGGGCGCCCGGCTGCCTTCGAGACCGCAGGGATGATGACGCTCGACCAGCCATCCTTCACCCTCGTCGGGAAGGCCGACCGGATCGACCGGCGCGGCGACGGACTGGCGATCTACGACTACAAATCGGGACGCCTGCCCACAGCGAAGGAAATTCGGTTCTTCGACCGACAACTCCTTCTCGAGGCGGTGATGGTGGAAGCGGGCGCCTTTGAAGTCCTCGGTGCCGCCACCGCCGCCGAAATCGGGCATATCGGTCTGGGCGCCAGTGCCGACGTCCGCCGCTACGCTCTCGACGGCTCCGGCGAACCGGGGTTCGAAACAGAGACTGTTCTTGCCGAGTTCCGCCGTCTCATCGCCGCCTACCTTTCCTCCGAGCAGGGCTTCGCCGCCCGGCGCGCGATGGAGACCGTCCGCTACGAGGGCGATTACGATCACCTCGCCCGCTACGGCGAATGGGACGACACGATGCCCCCCGTTCCCGAGGACATGGCATGAGTCGCGACGACGCGAGCCTTGCCCAGGTCGACGCGGCCAACCCCGCCGTTTCGACATGGCTTACCGCCAATGCGGGATCGGGCAAGACCAAGGTACTGACCGACCGGGTCACCCGGCTTCTCCTCGACGGCGTCGACCCCGAGGGCGTCCTGTGTCTGACCTACACCAAAGCAGCGGCGGCCGAGATGCAGAACCGGCTCTTCCGGCGCCTGGGCGACTGGGCGATGATGGACGACCGCGACCTGCGCATGGCGCTGGGGGAGACCGGTGTCATCGGCTCGCCGGACCTTGCCACAGCGCGGACGCTCTTTGCCCGGGCCATCGAAACGCCCGGCGGCATCAAGATCCAGACGATCCACGCATTCTGTGCAATGCTCCTGCGCCGGTTCCCGCTCGAGGCCGGAGTTTCACCGGGGTTCCGCGAACTCGACGATGCCGAAGCAGCCGACCTGCGCCAGGCAGTTGTGGACGACCTGGCCCAGTCCGGCGCTGGGGAGATCGAAGCGATTGCCGCTTATCTCTCCACCGACGATCTGTCCGAGCTTACGGCCTCGGTGGCCGATGCGGCGTCCCATTTCGGGGCCGGGCTCAGCCGACAGACGCTCGCGGATTGTATTGGCATTTCACCGCGCATCACCCCCCAGAACCTCTGGGACGACCTGCTCGGCGGAAACGGCGCCACCATGATCGGCCATCTGAAAGCGGCACTGGCGAAGGGTTCGGCGAGCGACATCAAGGCCCTTGCCAAGCTGGCGCCTGTCGATCCGGCTGTGCCGAGGGCAGGCGATCACGCGATTCTCGAGGAGCTGTTTCTGACCGGCGCGTCGTCGAAAGCGCCGTTTTCGGCCAAGGCCGGTAAGTTCCCGACGAAAGCCGCCCGCGCCGCCATGGGGCCGGCAGCGGAGGCCCTCGATACTATGATGGCCCGCGCAGAGAACCTGCGCGAGCCCCGCCTCGCCCTCGCCGCGCTTGAAAAGGCTGACGCCTTGCGCCGGTTCGCGCAAGCCTTTCTTCCGGCCTATGCCGATGCCAAGGCCGCCCGCGGCGTGCTCGATTTCTCCGATCTCATCGCTTCGGCCAACCGCCTGCTCTCCGATCCCTGCGTCGCGGACTGGGTGCTTTACCGGATCGACGGCAATATCGACCACATTCTGGTCGACGAGGCGCAGGATACCTCGCCGACCCAATGGGAGGTCATCCGCAAGCTCTCGGCGGAGATGACGGCCGGAAAGGGGGCCCGCGACGATGTCATGCGCACGCTTTTCGTCGTCGGCGACCTCAAGCAGTCGATCTATTCGTTCCAGGGCGCCGACCCGGCAGCGATGGAAGAGATGCGCGCCCATTTCGCCGAGCGACTGCGGGGAGGAAAGGGGCTGGCGACCCGCAAGCTCGTCTACTCCTTCCGCAGCGCGCCGGCGATCCTGCAAGCGGTCGACAGGACCTTCACCGGCGCCCGCGCCGGGGGGCTCGAGGCCGCGCTCGACCATATCGCGTTCCGGTCGGACCTTCCCGGACGGGTCGACCTCTGGCCCATCGAAACCCCGGGCGCCAAGGACGAGGACCCGCCCTGGTACGATCCCGTCGACCGCGTGCAGGAAAGCCACCCGCAGGCCCGCCTCGCCCGCCGCATTGCCGCCGAGATCGCGCGCTGGGTCAGAACAGAGACCATTCCGGCCAGAAACGGCGCCTTTCGGCCCGTCACCGAAAGCGATGTGCTGATCCTCGTGCAGGGCCGAAACGCGCTCTTTCACCAGATCATTCGTGCCTGCAAGACCGAGGGGCTGACCGTTGCCGGAGCCGACCGGATGCGCATTCAGTCCGAGCTTGCCGCGCGCGACATCATGGCGGTCCTTGCCTTCCTTGTCCTTCCCGAGGACGACCTCTCCCTCGCCGCCGCTCTGCGGTCTCCGCTTTTCGGCTGGAGCGAGAAGGACCTCTACCGCCTCGCCCAACCGCGCGGCGGCGCCTACCTGTGGGAAGCGCTCCGCGCGCAGGCTCAGGAGCGCAGCGCAACGCTCGACATCTTGGGCGACCTGCGCCGCCAGTCCGATTTCCAGCGCCCCTTCGAGATCATCGAGCGGCTGCTCACGCGCCATGGGGGCCGGGCGCGGCTCGTCGCCCGTCTCGGTCGCGAAGCCGAGGAAGGCATCGACGCGCTTCTGGGCGAAGCGATGCGCTACGAACAACAGGAGCCGCCCAGCCTGACCGGGTTTCTCGCCTGGCAGGCCCGGCAATCGACCGAAATCAAGCGGCAGGCCGCCGGGGCGGAAGCCGGTATCCGCGTAATGACGGTGCATGGCGCGAAGGGTCTCGAAAGCCCGATCGTGATTCTTCCCGACACGCTCCGCGACCGCACCCCGCCGCTACCGCCGGTCCTGCGAGCCGGAGGCGGGATTCCGTTCTGGTCGGTTCCCGCCGCCGAGCGGCCGCGCGTTCTTGCGGATGCGGCCCTCGCCCAGGCCCGAGCCGAGGCCGAGGAACGACGCCGGCTTCTCTACGTGGCGATGACGCGAGCCGAGAACTGGCTGGTCGTCGCCGGGGCAGGGGAGCCGCCGCAAAAGGGCGCGACGTGGTACGAGGCCGTGGCCGACGGTCTCGTAGCCGCCCATGCCGGCCCGGCGAGCCTCCCGGACGGAACCGAATTCCTGCGTCTCGAGAGCGGCCGGTGGTCCGGACCGGTTGTCGCTCCGGAAGATATGCCGGAGACCGCAACCGAAGACCCCGCCTGGCTCGACACACCCGACCGGGCACCGCCCGAAACCCGGCAGCCTCTTGTGCCGTCGGGCCTCGGCGGCGCGAAGTCGCTGCCCGGCGAAGTCGAGGCCGAGGGTCGCGACGGCGACCCGCTGGCCTACGGCACCGGGCTTCACCTCCTCCTCGAGCATCTCCCGGGCCTGCCATCGGAGCTGCGAGGAGCCGCCACCGCCGCACTCCTTCCCAAGATCGGTGACGCGGCCCGGGCCAGCCTCCTGGCCGAGGCCACAAGGCTTCTCGACATGGAGCACCTGGCGGAGGTGTTCGGACCCGACAGCCTCGCCGAAGTCGGGTTTTCCACACGGATCGGCGACCGCCAGCTCACCGGCACGATCGACCGGCTGATCGTCACCGACAGCCGTGTTCGCGCCATCGATTTCAAATCGAACCGCGTCACGCCGGAACGACCGAACGACGTTCCCGAGGGCATCCTGCGGCAGATGGCGGCCTATGACCGCGCCTTGCGGGACATTTACCAGGACCGGGATATCGAGACCGCCATCCTCTGGACGACGACAGGTGTGCTGATGCCCCTTCCGCACGAGATCGTGAGGGCGGCCCTGTCCCTCTCCGCCACATCTTGACGTCGCCGGGCGGGCTTCCTAACTTCGGCTCCTGTTCGTTTTCCCCCGAAGGAGGCCGCCATGGGCACCGTCGCCGTCACCGACGCCACGTTCGACGCAGAAGTGAAGAACTCCGACATCCCGGTGGTCGTGGATTTCTGGGCGCCGTGGTGCGGCCCCTGCAAGCAGATCGGCCCCGCGCTCGAGGAGCTTTCCGAGCAGTATGCCGGCCAGGTGAAGATCGCCAAGGTCAATGTCGACGACGACCAGGCGGCCGCCGCCGCGCTCGGCGTGCGCGGCATCCCGGCGCTCTTTCTCTTCAAGGACGGCGAGGTCGTCTCGAACAAGACCGGTGCCGCCCCGAAGGCAGCCCTGGAGAGCTGGATCAAAGAAGCGATCTGATCGGTATCGCAGCCGACAGGACAGGGGCGCCGCTTAGGCGCCTTTTTCGTGTCGGCTTGTGCAGCACCGGGCCTGTCGCCATATAGGCCGCCAGTATGGAGGGCGCGATGGCTGAAGACTTTCCCGGCTGGCACGGCACGACGATCATCGGGGTCCGAAAGGGCGGCGAGGTCGTCATCGCCGGCGACGGACAGGTGAGCCTCGGACAGACGGTCATCAAGGGAACCGCCAGGAAAGTCCGCCGCCTGAGCCCCGGCGGTCTCGACATCGTGGCCGGGTTTGCTGGCTCCACCGCGGATGCCTTCACGCTTCTCGAGCGACTCGAGGCCAAGCTCGAGGCAACGCCCGGCCAGCTACAGCGCGCCTGCGTGGAACTCGCCAAGGACTGGCGGACCGACAAGTACCTCCAGAAGCTCGAGGCCTTCCTCATCGTCACCGACGGGGCCGAGCTCTACGTCGTCACCGGGGCAGGGGACGTCCTCGAACCCGAACACGACGTCACCGCCATCGGCTCGGGCGGCAACTACGCGCTCGCTGCGGCCCGGGCGCTGATCGAGGGGCCCGAGGACGCCGAATCCATCGCCCGGAAGGCGATGGCCATCGCGGCGGACATCTGCGTCTACACCAACGGAAACCTGACGGTGGAAAAGCTCGCCAAATGACCGACCTCACCCCCCGCGAAATCGTCTCCGAACTCGACCGCTTCATCATCGGCCAGAAGGACGCCAAGCGCGCCGTCGCCGTAGCGCTGCGCAACCGCTGGCGGCGCAAGCAGCTTTCGGACGATCTTCGCGACGAGGTCTATCCAAAGAACATCCTGATGATTGGGCCCACCGGCGTCGGCAAGACCGAGATCTCCCGGCGGCTGGCAAAGCTCGCGCGGGCCCCGTTTCTGAAGGTCGAGGCCACGAAGTTCACCGAGGTCGGCTATGTCGGCCGGGACGTCGAGCAGATCGTTCGCGACCTCGTCGAGGCGGCAATCACCCAGACCCGCGAGCTGATGCGCGCCGACGTCAAGGCGCGGGCCGAGGAAAACGCCGAGGAGCGCGTTCTCACGGCCATCGCGGGCGAGGGGGCGCGAGAGCAGACGAAGGAAATGTTCCGCAAGAAACTCCGCGCGGGCGAGCTCGACGACACGATGATCGAGCTCGAGGTCGCCGACACCTCCTCCCCGTTCCCCGCCTTCGAGCTGCCCGGCGGTCAGGGCGGCATGCCGGGGATGAACCTTGGAGATCTCTTCGGGAAGGCCTTCCAGGGCCGCACGGTCAGAAAGCGGATGAGCGTGGCCGACAGCTACGAAGTTCTCCTCGGCGAAGAGGCCGACAAGCTTCTCGACGACGAGACGGTGACCAAGGAGGCGCTGATCGCGGTCCAGGAAAACGGCATCGTCTTCCTCGACGAGATCGACAAGGTGACGGCCCGGTCTGACGCGAGAGGCGCGGATGTCTCCCGCGAGGGTGTGCAACGCGATCTTCTACCGCTCATCGAGGGCACGACCGTGTCGACGAAGCACGGGCCCGTCAAAACCGACCACATCCTCTTCATCGCCTCGGGCGCGTTCCACATCGCCAAGCCCTCCGACCTGCTCCCGGAACTTCAGGGCCGCCTGCCGATCCGGGTCGAATTGAGGGCCCTCACAGAGGAGGATTTCGTGCGCATCCTCACCGAGACAGACAATGCGCTCACGCGCCAATACACCGCCCTGATGGCCACCGAAGATGTCGCCGTCACCTTCACCGAGGACGGCATCGCCGCTCTGGCGAAGATCGCGGCGGGGGTGAACCAGTCGGTGGAGAACATCGGCGCCCGACGGCTCTACACGGTCATGGAGCGGGTCTTTGAGGACCTTTCCTTCGACGCGCCGGACCAGGGCGGTCAGACGGTCACCATCGATGCCGGTTTTGTGGACAAACACCTTGGGGACCTCGCGAAATCGGCAGATATGAGCCGCTACGTCCTCTGAGGGTCTTGTCCCTGCTGCTGACATCCCTATCAGTAACAGATCGCCACCGCGGATAGCCCGATGCGCCTCGCCATCCTCCTTTTTACCCTCGCGGGCCTCGCCGCCTGTGCCCCGCGCGGTGACCTTCTGGTTCAACCCGAGGCCGCCGGTATCGGCGAGGAGGTCGATGTCTTCATTGCCACCACGCGCAGGCTTCTGGTGGGGACCGACCCGTCGCTCTACCGCACACCCAACACGCGCTATCTCAAGCGCCGCGTCTCGGTCCCGCCCGATCGCGGCTCGGGGACGGTCACCGCGCCGGCACCGCCCATCGACCCCACGACGCAATTCGTCGCGACCGAGGCTGTGACCTATGCCGGCGGCGACGCCTTTCGCCGCGATCTCGCCCGGGCACTGAGGTCCCGCCCGCGGGGCGAACGGGAGGTCGTCGTCTACGTCCACGGCTTCAACAACACTTTCTCCGATGGGGTCTTGCGCATCGCGCAATTGAGCCACGATCTCGAGCTCCCCGGCGTGGCGGTGCATTTCTCCTGGCCAAGCTCGGCCAACCCGGTGGGCTATGGCTACGACCGCGACAGCGTTCTGTTCTCCCGCGACGGGCTTGAGGAGCTGTTGCGAACCGTGTCGCGGTCCGGTGCGGAGCGGGTACTCGTCGTGGCCCATTCGATGGGTGGGCTTCTGGTGATGGAGACCCTGCGCCAGATCGCCATCGCCAGCCCGTCCTGGCCGAGCCGGGAGCTTGACGGGGTGGTCCTGATCTCACCCGACATCGACATTGAAGTGTTCCAGGCCCAGGCCCGCCGGATCGGCGACCTGCCAGACCCATTCGCGATCTTCGTTTCCGAACGCGACCGGGTGCTGCGGCTCTCGGCCCGGGTGAACCGTCAGCCCAACCGGCTCGGCAACATCGCCGATGCCGAAGCACTGGCCGAGCTTGACGTCACGCTCCTCGATATCTCGGAATTTTCCACCGGAGCGGGGCATTTCACCGCCGCCTCCTCGCCCGCGCTGCTCGCGCTCATGCGCCGCCTAGGCGATGTCGAGCGCGCCTTCGATGCAGACCAGGCCGGGCGGGCAGGGCTCATTCCCGGCACGGTGCTCACGGTGCAAAACGCCACCGAAATCCTGATCCCCGCTCCGAGATAAGTCTTTCACGGCGCCGGCCTTCGGTCCATGAGAGCCCCATGACGCTCGCCGGCTTTCTTCGCGACAACGCGCCTTTTCTGTCGGCCGGCGCGCTGCTGACCTTCCTGTCGTCTTTCGGCCAGACCTTCTTCATTTCGGTCTTCGCCGGGGAGATTCGCGCGGAGTTCGGCCTTAGTCACGGCGGCTGGGGGGCGGTCTATTCGGCTGCCACCTTCGCCTCGGCCGGGGTCATGATCTGGGCGGGCGTCCTCACCGACCGGTTTCGTGCCCGGGCGCTCGGGCTTTGGGTGGCGATCCTCCTCGCCGCCGCCGCGCTGACAATGGCGGCCGCACAAAGTGTCGCAATGCTCGTTCTGGCCGTGTTTCTGCTCCGGCTGGCGGGGCAGGGGATGGCCTTTCATATCGCCATCGTCGCCATGGCCCGCTGGTATGTCGCCCTGCGCGGGCGCGCGATCTCCATCGCGTCGCTCGGTGTCGCGGCCGGCGAGGCGTTTCTGCCGCTCACGGCGGTCGGTCTCATGGCGCTCGTCGACTGGCGGTTGCTCTGGGTTGGCGCCGCGGTGTTGTCCCTCGCCACCGTCCCGCTCCTGCTGCGCCTTCTGCGCCTCGAACGCACACCGCAAAGCCTTGCCGAAGATATGAACTCAGCAGGCCTCGCCGGCCGGCACTGGACGAGGCGCGATCTCTTCGGGCATGGCCTCTTCTGGTTCGTGCTGCCCTCGATCCTTGCGCCGTCGGCCTTCTCAACGGCGTTCTTCTTCCACCAGGTTCATCTGGCGGAGGTGAAGGGCTGGAGCCACGGAGCCCTCGTCGCGCTCTTCCCGCTCTTCACCGCCTCGGCCATCGCAGCCCTCATCCTGTCGGGCTGGCTGATCGACCGGCTGGGTGCCATGCGGCTGATGCCTTTCGTGCTCGTGCCGATGGCGGCGGGGTTTGCAATCCTGTCGAACGCCGAACCGATTTGGCTGACGGCACTTGCCATGGCGCTGATGGGCGCATCGCAGGGGGCCAACTCCGCGGTACCGGCGGCGTTCTGGGCAGAAGCCTACGGCACCCGGCATCTCGGTGCGATCAAGTCGCTCGCTACGGCAATCATGGTGTTCGGCACCGCCATAGGTCCGGTGCTGACGGGTGTGCTCATCGACGGGGGCCTGCCCTTTGCTGACCAGATGCTGTGGATCGCCGCCTATTTCCTGGTCTCGGCTGGGCTTGTGGGTGTCGGCGTCGCCCGCGCCCGGCGTCTCTCAGCGCAGACGGCGTAGATAGACGTAAAACGCCCCGTCGCCGCCATGTCGCCGATGGGCCGGTGTGACATCGAGCACCGCCCCGTTCAACGGCGGCAGGGCCAGCCAATGGGGCACCTGCCGGCGAAGAATTCCCCGCTCGGCGGGAGCCGGTGCCTGGTCGCGGCCCTTGCCGGTAATCACCAGCAACAACCGGTCACCGCGCGCCTGGCACGACAGAACGAAAGTGATGAGCGCGCCATGGGCCTCATCCACGGTCATCCCGTGCAGGTCGATCCGCCCGTCGGGCCCCGTCCGGCCTTTCTTGAGCTTGCCCAGCGCCTTTCGGTCGAGCCGCGCCGCACCATCCCAGGGCGCGGGCGGGGCGGCGATCGCGACACTTTCCGGGCCGGGCTTCGCGTTCTGCCCGATGCGGAAGGCGGGTAGGGGCTGTGGTGTCGGACGCACCGGCGGCATCGGTTGGGCCTGCCGGATTTCCGGGTCGGTCGGGCCGCGCTGCGGAAGGTTCGACCGGACCCCCGAGGCATAGGCCTCCCAGAGCTGCCGTTCGTCTGACCGGACCTCGCGGGGGCGTCGTTTCTTCACTGAGCCGCCAGATCCAGCGCGGTATCCACCGGCAGAAGCACCACCAAACGGCCGCTGTCGCGCACCCGGCCGGCCACCTCGCCGGCCTCGTCGCCGGTGCCGAAGAAGATGTCGGCCCGTTGCGCGCCCTTCACCGCAGACCCGGTGTCCTGTGCCACCATCAGGCGCCGAAGCGGTTCTTCGCCCCCCTTTTCGAGCCAGACGGGCGCGCCGAGGGGCACGAACTCGGGGTCTATCGCCACCGACCGTCCAGCCGTGATCGACCGGTTCATCGCCCCGAGCGGGCCCCGGTTGGGGGGCACCCGGGTGACCTCGCGAAAGAACACGTAGGACGGGTTGTGATGCAGGAGTTCGGCGCCCGCCACGGGGTTGTCGGCGACCCAGCGCCGTATCATCGGCGCCGAGACCTGATGCTCGGGGAGGTAACCGCGCCGCACCATTTCATTGCCGATCGAGCGGTAGGGGTGCCCGTTCTTGCCGCCGAACCCGACGCGGATGCCGCGGCCGTCCGGAAGGCGGATACGGCCGGACCCTTGAACCTGCAGGAAGAATTTGTCGACCGGGTCCGAAAGCCATGCGATTTCGAGGTCCCGCCCGTCGAGTATGCCCGTCGTCTCGATTTCGCGCCGGGTCAGCCAGGGCTGGCTGGGAAGCTCCGGGGGGCGCCGATAAAGCGGGTACCTGAAGGTCGTCGTTCGCACCAACGACCCGGCCAGTTCGGGCTCGAAGTACCCGGTGAAGAGCGGCGCCTCGCCGTCTTCGATCATCACCGGCAGAAAGAGCCGCTCGAAGAACTCCCGCGCGGGAGGGTCGGACTTCGCCACCGCGCAGATGGCAGGCCAATGGGGCCCTTCAAGGTCGCCACAGGTTTCCGAAAAGACCGACAGTGCCACGTCGTGGCTGTCCGCCGACCAGCCGTCGAGGTCGTCCCATTCGAGAAAGGAATACTGCGCCTCGGCCGCCGCCCCGCCTGCCGTCATCGCCGCGAAAGCTGCGGCCAGAGCCGCCGCACGGATCATTCCCCGGTGGCGACGAGCTGCCAGTTGGGGTCGTCCGACCCCATGAGCCGGCCAAAGGTCCAGACATCCTTTTGGCGCTTGATCTCCGTCGGGCTGCCTTCGACGACATCGCCTTCGGCGTTCTTCACCACCGATGTCAGTTCGCCCACGAACTTCACGGTAATCTCAGCACTCCCGCTGTCGCGATCGAAGGTCGCATCCTGCAACGTCACGTCACGCACTCCGACGAAATTCGCGTCGATCGTGAGGCCCTGTTCGGCGCGGGCGGCAATCACCTCGTCGAAGCTCTCGGACACCTCGTCAGCCAGAAAACCGCGCACTTCGTCGATATCCCCCGCCTCGAAGGCCATGAGGATCATCTCATAGGCGCCGCGCGCACCGTCGAGAAACTCGCGCACGCTGAAATCCCGGTCCGCCATCTTCATCGCCGCTAGCGCTTTCGCTGCCCCCGTTCCGTCATCGACGTAATCGGTGATGTCGCGGTCCGGCCCGCCCTCGATCACGTCGAATTCCGGCCGGTTTACGCGCCGCTCGGCGGGAGCGGCCCCGGTCACAGGCGGCTTCTCGAACCCGTCGCGGGTGCCGAGGACGCTCCGCAGCCGGAGGATGAGAAACACTGCAATCCCCGCAAGGACGAGAAGTTGAATAATGGCTGAGCTCATGGCCTCGTTCCGCTTGGCGCGATAGCAATCGTCGAACAGGACCTATATGTAGGGTGACGCAGGGCCCAAGTCTATGCCAGCCCCCTGCGACATCGGGTGGAATATGTGGCTCTTCTTGCTGTTTCTCGCCGTTCCGTTGATCGAGATCGCGCTTTTCATCCAGATCGGCGGGTGGATCGGCCTCTGGCCGACCCTCGCCATTGTGGTTCTCACAGCCGTTGCCGGGACGGCGCTGGTGCGATCTCAGGGGCTTCAGGTCCTCAACGAAGTGCGCGGCTCTTTCGACAGGCTGTCGGACCCGACCGAACCCCTTGCCCACGGCGCGATGGTGCTGTTTTCCGGCGCATTGCTGCTCACGCCGGGGTTTTTCACCGATGCGGTCGGTTTCGCCCTCCTGTTCCCGCCGGTCCGTTCGGCCGTCTACCGCTACGTGAGGGCGCGGGTGAGGGTTGAGACCGTGACCTATGGCGAGCGCCGCGCGCATCCGGGCAGCAGCGGCCAGACCATCGACGGCACTTATGAAGAGGTGTCGCCTTCGCCGCGGCAGGGGCCATCGGGCTGGACCCGGGATTGAGGGTCCGAAAGCGCTCTGTTAGAGACCGGCCAAATCATTCCGGAAGGGTATTTCATGGCCGAACAGGACGCCGCAAAGACAGCGCCGCAGATCAAGATGCAGGTTCTCGGGCAGTATATTCGGGACCTCTCGTTCGAGAACATTCTCGCCCAGAAGCCCGTCGACGGTCAGGTTCAGCCCGACGTCCAGGTTCAGGTGTCGCTCGACGCGCGCAAACGCTCGGTCGAGAACCAGTATGACGTGATCGCGAAGTTCAACGTCACCTCGAAGAACAAGGGCAGCGAACAGCCGCTGTTTCTACTTGAGCTCGAATACGGCGGCATCTTCCTCATCGAAAACGTCCCCCAGGAGCAGCTCCACCCGTTCCTCCTGATTGAATGCCCGCGGATGCTCTTTCCGTTCATCCGGCGGATCATTTCCGACGTGTCGCGGGACGGCGGCTTCCCGCCGCTCAACATCGACAACATCGATTTCGTCAGCCTCTATCGTCAGACCCTCGCCCAACGCGCCGAAGCGGCCAAGACAGACGGGGAAACCCCGCCGCCTGCGGTGAACTAGGGTCGAACCGGGCCCCACCTCGGGTCTGGAAGCGTGGCCCGCGCCGGAAGCCTGTTCACAAGACGTCAAGTCTCACACCGAAAGCCGCTTCCACAAGGCGTCCTCGCCCATGGCCTCGACGAATGCCCGATGGGCCTCCGCCTCGCTTTCCGAAATGCGCGGCGGCAGGGGAGCCGGCCGCAGCTTGGGCCCGGCGGTATCGGTCGGTTCTCCACCGCGCCCCCGCCGCTCAACCGGCGCCAGTCCGAAATCAGGCTGACGCCCGCCGATGAGTTCAAGATAGACTTCCGCGAGGATCTCGCTGTCGAGCAACGCGCCATGGAGCGTCCGGGCGGAGTTGTCGATCGCGAAGCGACGGCAGAGCGCATCGAGCGACGCCGGCGAGCCGGGAAACTTCTTGCGGGCGATCTCAAGCGTGTCCACCGCCCGGTCGTAGGGAATCGTCTCTAATCCAGCCCATTTGAGCTCAGCATTGAGAAATTTCATATCGAACGCGGCATTGTGGATGACGAGTTTCGCCTCGCCGATGAACTCCAGAAAAGCAGGCCCCACGGCGGCGAAAACCGGCTTGTCGCGCAGAAAGTCGTCGCCGAGACCGTGGACGGCGAAAGCCTCTTCCGACATCGCCCGTTCGGGGTTGATGTATTCGTGGAACTGCCGGCCTGTCGGTACGTGACCGCTGAGTTCCACCGCTCCGATCTCGACGATCCTGTCCCCAGCGGCCGGGTCGAGCCCCGTGGTCTCGGTATCAAGAACGATCTCGCGCATCCGCCTGCCTCTCCACTGCCTCGAGGATGTCTCGCACAGCTTGCCGGGCACCGTCCATGGTCAGCGTTTCGACGATGAAATCGGCTTTTTCGCGTTTCTCGGCATCGGGGACTTGGCGCGCCAGAATGCGCTCGAGCATTGCCTCCGTCATCGCTTCGCGTTCGAGAACCCGCGCCCGCTGGACATCCGGCGGGGCGGTCACCACGACAACCGCATCGACTTCCCTCTCTGCGCCGATTTCGAACAGCAGCGGGATGTCTACAAGCACGATCGGCGCCGTTGCCTCCGCGACGAAACGCGCCCGGTCCTCTCCGACAAGGGGGTGGACCACCGCTTCAATCTGCGACAATGCGCCATCCTCCTCGGCGATCCAGCTTTTCAACGCCTCCCGGCTCACCGCGCCATCGACAACCGCTTCGCGTCGCATCGCACCAATGGGCGGGACCGCCGCTCCCCCTTTCGCATAAAGCCGCGCGACCGCCTCGTCGGCATCCCAGACCGGCACGCCCTCCTCACGGAACATATCGGCAGTCGTCGATTTTCCCATTCCAATGGAACCGGTGAGGCCCAGTACGAACGGTCTCGTCATGGTCCGAGCACCGCAGCCCGCACACCTTCGTCGACCTCGGGGCGAATTCCGAACCAACGCTCGAACGCGGGAACCGCCTGATGGAGAAGCATCCCCAAACCGTCCACCGTCGTGCAGCCGATCCGTTCGGCGGTTTCGAGAAGCGGCGTCTTCAGCGGCACATAGACAAGGTCGGTCACCACAGCCTTCGGAGAGAGCCCATCGAGCGGAACCCGAAATGGCGGCTTTCCCGTCATCCCCAGCGAGCTTGCATTGACTACCGTCGCAGCACCGTCGATCGCGTTCCCAGCGGCCACCCAGTCGAAAACCGTGACCCGCGAGCCGAACTCGGTCCGGAGCGCGTCGGCCCGCCCGCGCGTACGATTTGCAAGGCGAACCTCCGACACACCGCAATCGAGGAGCGACGCGATCACCGCCCGTGCTGCGCCACCTGCACCGATAACCGCCGCCGGTCCGGCTTTTGGATTCCAGTCCGGAGCGCCCTGCCGGAGATTTTCGATGAACCCGTAACCGTCTGTGTTATCCGCGTGAACCTTGCCGTCCCTGCGAAAGATGATCGTGTTCGCCGCACCCATCAATGCAGCGCGGTCGGTCACGAGGTCCGCCAGCTCCAGAACCCGCTCCTTGTGGGGGATCGTCACGTTTACACCGACAAAGCCCTGTTTCGGCAGTGATTTGAACACCTCCGCAAGGTCGTCTGCGGCGATGTCCATTGGGATGTAGAAACCTCGTATACCGTATTTCCTGAGCCAGTACCGGTGCAGGACGGGGGATCTCGAATGCGCCACCGGCGATCCCACAACGGCAGCCAGCGGAATCCGGTTTTCGCTCACGCCCGCACCTCCCCTTTGAGAATAAGCCAGGATAAGAGGTCGAGAAGCGGCAGGCCGAGGACCGTGAAGTAATCCCCCTGTACCTGGGTAAAGAGCCGCGCACCCTCCGCTTCGAGTTTGTAGCTTCCCACCGAGCTGGCGACATCGGGCCAGTTCCGGTCGAGATATTCTTCGATGTAGCCGTCCGACAGCGCGCGCATTCTGAGCCGAACAAGCCCCACATGGCGCCAGACGGGTTCGGCGTCTTCATAGGCCACCGCCGCAGACATTAGTGTATGCCCGCCGCCCGAAAGCGTCCGGAGCTGGTCCGCCGCTGCTTCCCTTGATGACGGTTTCGATAGCAATGCGCCCTTATGCTCAAGCACCTGGTCGCACCCGATGACGATGGCGTCGGGCCGCCGCCCGGCCACCTTCTTGGCCTTCGCCTCCGCAAGCGCGTCGGCAATGTCGCGCGGAGAAGCGCCGTCGGCGATCATGGCGTCCCGCAACGCAGCCTCATCCACCCTCGGCCGCTCAACCTCGAAGGCGACACCTGCCGCTGCCAGCATCGCCCGGCGGCTGTCGGAGCCCGATGCCAAAACGAGAGTCATCGGTAAAACCCTGGGGATAATCGCGGGACCGCGGCGGGCCAAAACGTGGACATCGGCCCCCCTCGCCGCTGCACCCTTGAGACATCCCTCCGTCTAGGAAGTTGCGCGAGAGCTGTCCACCGTGGATCGACTTTCCCACAGCAGATCGTACCGGGCAGTTCCAAACAGAACCGCTTTTCTTCTCCACAGAGATATTAATAGTACTAGGTTTATAACTATATGAAAAATATAGGATGTTTGCGGTCACGGTTTTCCCGTCGCTTGTCCATCCCGTTTTCCCGCCGTTATCCATCGGTGGGTCGTTCTGAGGGTAAAGGAGGTATCCCCATCATCCCCAGCCCCAACAGACTCCAAATCTTTCTCTTAAAGATATGTTAAGATAAGGGAGGACCATGTCCGACCTCCTTGCCACATTGTACCCCTGGACAAAGAGCCTGCATGTGATCTCGGTGATCGCGTGGATGGCGGGGCTGTTCTACCTTCCCCGACTATATGTCTACCATACTGAACGCGTAGGGTCTGGCAACGAAACCGACAGGCTTTTCCAGACGATGGAGATGAAGCTGCTCCGGGTCATCATGAACCCGGCGATGATAGCGACCTGGGCGTTCGGCCTCCTCCTCGCCGCGACCCCCGGCGTTGTCGACTGGGGCGCGGTCTGGCCTTGGACAAAACTCGCCGCGATTTTGGCCATGACATGGTTTCACATGTGGCTCGCGTCACGGCGCAAGGAATTCGCCGTCGGCGCCAATACCCGCAACGGGCGGACGTTCCGGCTGATGAACGAGGTCCCCACGCTTCTGATGATCGTCATCGTCATCTCGGTCATCGTTCGCCCCATCTGACCCGGCGCAAGCGTCCGGGAATTGACAGACAGGCCAAAGCCCCCTATGTCGCCCGCGCCGGTCGTCCGACCGGACGTTTCCCTTTGAAGACATATACAGCATCCCCTTTCGGGGTGCGGAGACCTCCATGAGCGTAGACCGCCTGAACCTCGGCGACCTGAAGTCGCAAAGCCCCAAAGACCTTCTCTCCCTGGCCGAAGAACTTGAGATCGAGAACGCCTCGACCATGCGCAAGGGCGAGATGATGTTCTCGATCCTCAAGGAACGCGCCGAGGAAGACTGGGTGATCGGCGGCGACGGCGTCCTGGAAGTTCTCCAGGACGGGTTCGGTTTCCTGCGTTCCCCCGAGGCGAATTACCTTCCCGGCCCGGACGATATCTATGTCTCGCCGGACATGATCCGCCAGTATTCGCTGCGCACCGGCGATACGGTCGAAGGGGTGATCCGCGGACCGGCGGATAACGAACGCTATTTCGCGCTCACCAAGGTCGAGGCGATCAACTTCGAGGAACCCGAGCGCGCCCGCCACAAGGTCAGTTTCGACAACCTCACCCCGCTCTATCCCGACGAGCGGCTGAAGATGGAGATCGAGGACCCGACGATCAAGGACAAATCGGCCCGGGTGATCGACCTCGTGGCGCCCATCGGCAAGGGTCAGCGTTGCCTCATCGTCGCTCCGCCGCGCACGGGCAAGACGGTGATCCTCCAGAACATCGCCCATTCCATCGAGACCAACCATCCCGAGTGTTATCTCATCGTGCTTCTCATCGACGAGCGGCCCGAGGAGGTCACGGACATGCAACGCTCGGTGAAGGGTGAGGTGGTCTCCTCGACGTTCGACGAACCGGCCACGCGGCACGTTGCGGTCTCCGATATGGTTATCGAAAAGGCCAAGCGCCTCGTCGAGCACAAGCGCGATGTCGTGATCCTCCTCGATTCGATTACCCGCCTTGGCCGCGCCTTCAACACGGTCGTTCCCTCGTCCGGGAAGGTGCTCACTGGCGGTGTCGATGCCAACGCGCTTCAGCGCCCGAAGCGGTTCTTCGGGGCGGCGCGGAATATCGAAGAAGGCGGCTCGCTCACCATCATCGCGACGGCGCTGATCGATACGGGGTCGCGAATGGATGAGGTGATTTTCGAAGAGTTCAAGGGCACAGGCAACTCCGAAATCGTTCTCGACAGGAAGGTCGCCGACAAGCGGGTTTACCCGGCAATGGACATTCTCAAATCGGGAACGCGGAAAGAGGACCTTCTGGTCGACAAGGCCGATCTCGCCAAGACCTTCGTGCTCCGGCGCATCCTCAACCCGATGGGGACGACCGATGCCATCGAGTTTCTGCTCGGCAAGCTCAAGCAGACCAAGACGAATTCCGACTTCTTCGATTCGATGAACACCTAACCCGTTGTAAATTAATAGGAAATGGATACCGTCTTTGCGATGTCCACGGCTCCCGGTAAGGCCGGGGTCGCGGTCCTGAGGCTATCGGGGCCCGCCGCCCATGAGATCACAGAGGGTTATGCGGGCACCCTCCCGCCGCCCCGGGAACTGCGCCTGCGGCGGTTGCACCTGCCCTGCGGCGGGCTCCTCGACGAAGCGCTCGTGGTGGTCTTCGATGCGGGCCAGAGCTTTACCGGCGAGCCGGTTGCCGAATGGCATCTCCATGGCAGCATCGCCGTCCAGCGGAAGGCCCTGGCGGCCCTCGGCGCGGAGCCCGGCCTTCGGCCGGCCGAGGCGGGCGAATTCACCCGGCGGGCTCTTCAGAACGAAAGGCTCGATCTCGTCGGGGTCGAGGGGTTGGCCGACCTCATCGACGCCGAGACCGAGGTGCAACATCGACGTGCTCTTGCCGCGCTTGGCGGCCAGGTGTCAAAGAAGATCGGCGACTGGCGGGCCGACCTCGTCCGGGCCGCGGCGCTCGTCGAGGCAACGATCGATTTTGCCGATGAAGACATCCCCGAGGATGTGTTCGGCGAGGTCTCAAGCCTCCTCGGGCGAACGAAGACGTCGTTGACAGAAGAACTGGCCGGGTCGCCAGCGGCAGAGCGACTGCGACAGGGTTTCGAGGTCGCCATTGTCGGCGCTCCGAATGTCGGGAAGTCGACGCTTCTGAACAGGCTAGCCGGACGCGACGCAGCAATCACCTCCGATGTCGCGGGGACCACGCGCGACGTCATCGAGGTGCGCATGGAGATCGCCGGACTGCCGGTGACGCTGCTCGATACGGCGGGTTTGCGGGAAACCGACGATCCCATAGAAACAATCGGGGTTGATCGCGCGCGCTCCCGGGCGGCAACGGCGGACATCCGCGTGGTCCTCCTCGGTCCCGGCGACGGGCGTCCGGCCGAGGCCCTTGAAGACGATATCGTCCTGACGGCGAAATCCGACACTGCGACGTCCTTGAGCGAGGGTGTGTCGGGTCTCACCGGTGCGGGCGTCGATGCACTTGTTGCCGAGCTGGGCCACCGCCTTCAGGGCCGTACCCAATCGGCAGGAATTTTCGACCGGGAGCGCCACCGTATCGCGGCGCGGGATGCGCTTGAGGCTTTGGACCGGGCGGAAGTTCATGTAGAGGAAGGTCCGCACAGCGCCGAACTTGCCGCAGAAGAGCTGCGTGCGGCTGCGCGTGCACTGGAAGGGCTCTTGGGTCAGGTGGGCGTAGAAGATTTGCTCCACGAGATCTTCTCGAGCTTTTGCATCGGCAAATAGGGTGTTTCACGTGAAACGGGATTTCGATGTCATTGTTGTCGGCGGAGGCCATGCGGGGACGGATGCGGCCCATGCGGCGGCGCGGGCCGGCGCCTCCGTCGCGCTTGTCACCCTGCGGCGGGAGACGATTGGGGTGATGTCCTGCAACCCTGCCATCGGGGGGCTCGGCAAAGGGCATCTCGTGCGGGAGATTGACGCGCTCGATGGTGTCATGGGCCGAGCGGCGGACGCTGCGGGCATTCAGTTTCGCCTCCTGAACCGCCGGAAAGGTCCGGCCGTGCAGGGGCCAAGGGCGCAGGCGGACCGCGCCGCCTACATGCTGGCTGTGCAAAACGCGCTCGTCGAGCGGCCCGGTCTTTCCGTGATCGAGGGAGAAGCGACCGATTTTCTGATGGATGGCGCGCGCGTTGTCGGGCTGTCGCTCGGGGACGGAAGCGAGATTCGCGCTGCTGCGACGGTTCTGACCACGGGAACCTTTCTGCGCGGTGTGATTCATATCGGTGACGTATCCCGCCCCGGCGGGCGGGTCGGTGACAAGCCTTCGGTGCGACTTGCCGAAAGGATCGACAGTTTCGGCCTTGCATTGGGGCGTTTGAAGACGGGAACGCCACCGCGTATCGACGGGAAGACCATTGACTGGTCGGCGGTTGAGATGCAGCCGGGCGACGCCGACCCGACGCTTTTCTCCTTCCTGAGCAAGGCCCCGACGCTGCGTCAGGTCGCTTGCGGGATTACCCATACCAACGAGCGGACGCATGACATCATCCGAGGCAATCTTGGGCGCTCGGCGATGTATGGCGGGCATATCGACGGTGTGGGTCCGCGCTATTGCCCATCGATCGAGGATAAGATCGTTCGGTTTGCGGACAAATCCTCGCACCAGATT
Source organism: Paracoccaceae bacterium (assembly GCA_030066905.1). Classification (GTDB taxonomy): domain Bacteria; phylum Pseudomonadota; class Alphaproteobacteria; order Rhodobacterales; family Rhodobacteraceae; genus JASJAR01. The sequence continues at coordinate 40,567 of JASJAR010000040.1, forward strand.
TTCTTGGAGCCGGAAGGGCTCGGGACCGATACGGTTTACCCCAACGGGATCTCCACATCGCTGCCGGCAGATGTGCAGGAAGATTACGTCCGCTCGATCCGAGGGTTGGCGGCAGCCCGTATCGAACAGCCAGGCTATGCCATCGAGTACGATTTCGTTGACCCACGTGCATTGCGGCGCACTTTGGAGCTTCGCGAGGTGCCGGGCCTCTATTTCGCGGGCCAGATCAATGGCACGACCGGGTACGAGGAGGCTGCGGCGCAGGGGCTCGTCGCGGGGCTCAACGCCGCCCGGGCGGCGCTCGGTAAGGAGCCTGCGACATTCGACCGACGCTCATCCTATATCGGTGTGATGATCGATGATCTTGTCACGCGGGGCGTAACCGAACCTTACCGGATGTTTACATCGCGCGCGGAGTTTCGCCTTTCGTTGAGGGCAGATAATGCTGACCAACGCCTTACACCTTTCGGAGTGGCCCTGGGCATTGTCGGCGAAGACCGGTGCCGGGCATTCGAAGCAAAGGCGCGGGACCTCGCCGCTGCACGGGCCAATCTCGAGGCGCTGACCCTGACACCACGTGAACTGAGGGCTGCGGGGATCGACGTTGCTGCGGACGGCGGGCGGCGAAGCGGTTTCGATCTGTTGAGCTTTCCGCAGATCGATTACGCCATGTTGGCATCCATCGCGCCGGGGTTGGACGTTCATGCACCGGATGTCCGGGAGCAAATCTCTCGCGATGCGCTTTATGCCCGCTACCTCGAGCGTCAGGAGCGCGACGCTGCGGCAATTGCCCGGGATGAGGCTGAAGCGATACCGGACCATTTCGATTATGCGGGGCTAAAGGGTTTGTCGAACGAACTTCGCGACAAGCTGGAACGGGCCCGTCCGGAAACCCTCGGCCAGGCGGCGCGGGTCGAGGGAATGACGCCGGCGGCACTCACTTTGCTTCTCGCGCGGCTTCGGCGGGCGCGCCGAAAGCTTGCCTGAGCGTGGATGTTTCACGTGAAACAGAAACCCGGCTTCGCGCCTATCTCGAGCTTCTGGCGCGCTGGACGGAGCGGATCAACCTCGTCTCCCGGGCGTCCCTCGCCGATGGATGGCGCAGGCACATCCTCGACAGCGCCCAGCTTCTGCGCCTCGCCCCCACCGGCTGGCGCCATTGGGCGGATCTTGGGAGTGGCGGCGGTCTTCCAGGGGTCGTAATTGCGATCATGGCTGAAGACCTGCCTCAGGCAGGGCGCGTGACGCTCGTCGAAAGTGATGCCCGGAAAGCGGCCTTCCTGCGCGCTGTCCTCCGGGAAGTCGGGGTGGACGCAAAGGTGGTCAATGAGCGCATCGAGAGCGCGATCCCGCTCAAGGCTGATGTGGTTTCCGCCCGGGCACTCGCGCCGCTCCCAGTTCTTCTGACCCTCGCCGCACCGCATCTGGCCCCCGGTGGTCTGGGCCTGTTTCCGAAGGGCAAGAATGTCGATACGGAGATCCGGGAGGCGCTTGATCGCTGGTCGTTCGCCTGCGACAAGGTACCAAGCGAGACGGATCGCGACGCGGCGATCCTGAAGATTGGAGATCTCAAACGTGCCTGACCCGCAAACGCGCAAACCCGCGAGAATCGTCGCGATTGCAAATCAAAAGGGTGGGGTGGGGAAGACGACGACAGCCATCAACCTAGGCGCGGCGCTGGCTGAAGAGGGGCTGAACGTGCTTCTCGTCGATATCGATCCGCAGGGAAATGCCTCGACCGGCCTCGGCGTCGGCCCCAAGGATCGAGGGCTGACCACCTACGACCTTCTTCTCGACGACGCACCGGTCGAGAAGGTGGTACGTCCGACGGCGGTGGAGGGGTTGCTGCTCGCTCCGGCCACGACCGACCTCAGCTCGGCAGACATCGAGATGGTCGAGAATGAGCGGCGGAGCTTCATGCTGCGCAGCGCCTTGCGTTCGCCGGCCTTGGACCGGTTCAGCCTTGATTACATCCTCATCGATTGCCCGCCATCGCTTTCGATGCTGACGATCAATGCGATGGTCGCCGCCGACTCAGTGCTGGTCCCTCTCCAGAGCGAATTCTTCGCGCTGGAAGGCCTATCGCAGTTGATGCTCACGGTTCGCCAGGTGCGCGCCACCGCCAATCCCGATCTCCGGATCGAAGGGGTTGTCCTGACGATGTTCGACGGCCGGAACCGCCTCAGCCTGATGGTGGAGAAAGACGCCCGCGAGACGCTTGGCGAATTGGTGTTCAGGACCAAGGTGCCGCGAAATGTTCGGGTGAGCGAAGCCCCGTCCTTTGCGATGCCCGTGGTTGAATACGACCCGATGTCGAAAGGCAGCATAGCCTATCGCGCATTGGCACAAGAAATGGTATATCGCGTTTAGATGACCGCTAGATGAGGTAGAAATGGCAGAGGCAAGGGCGGAGCGGAGAGGTCTGGGCCGGGGGCTTTCGGCCCTGATGGCCGATGTGGGCACGACAAGCGCGGATGCCGACGCTCCGGCGGCGGACCGGCCGCGTCCGGCAGACCGCATGGTCGCCATCGAGCGGCTGCATCCGAACCCCGACCAGCCGAGGCGGCATTTCGACGGCCCTTCGCTGGCCGAGCTCGCCGAGAGCATTGCTGCGCGCGGCATCATCCAGCCGCTGATCGTGCGCGCCCATCCGGCGAAGGACGGAGAGTTCGAGATCGTTGCCGGCGAGCGGCGTTGGCGTGCGGCACAGAAGGCGAAGCTCCACGAAGTCCCCGTCGTTCTGCGCGCCTTCACCGATACCGAGGTGCTCGAGGTGGCGATCATCGAGAACATCCAGCGGTCGGACCTCAACCCGGTCGAGGAGGCGCAGGGATACCGGCAACTCATCGACCGTTTCGGTCATACCCAGGAACAGATGGCCGAAGCGCTGGGTAAGAGCCGCAGCCACATCGCAAACGCCATGCGTCTGCTGACGCTGCCCGAAGACGTGATCTCGCATCTTCAAGACGGCAGCCTGACCGCAGGTCATGCCCGCGCGCTGATCACTTCCGCGGACCCTTCTGGGCTGGCCCGTCAGGTTATCTCAAAGGGCCTCAGCGTTCGGGAAACGGAGCGGCTGGCCAAGGCGGGGGCGGTCAAACCCAATCTCGACCGGGCGCCGATTGCCGAGAAGGATGCCGATACCCGGGCGCTCGAAGCCGATCTTTCGGCGGCGTTGGGCCTCAAGGTATCGGTTGACGACAAAGGCGGAAGCGGCGTCGTGGCGATCAGGTATCGGTCGCTTGAGGAGCTCGACGACCTTTGTGCAAAGCTCTCGGCGGTGCGTTGAGGCGTCACCCAAAGGGCTGTGGCCGGGACAGCCGGTAGGCACCGAAACCCGCCCCGGACATGATCCGGAGCCCAAAGCCGGTGGAGCGCCAAGCCAGGCGGTGACCCCGGACCAGCCCGGACGGATCGCGGGAAAACCGCCTCTTTTCAATAGAATGCACGAACCTCGATCGTTGCTCGCCCCCTCTCGAAACCATGTACCGTCAGGTAAGAAGCTCACGTAAGACCGCATTGAGAAGCGGACGACCGGCGGGCGTGACCCGCAAGCGGTCTTTGTCGGGTTCAATCCAGCCGTCTGCCCGGAGCTGCGAGACCCGGTCTTGGTCGAGACCCTCGAGTTGGTCGAGCCCGATGCCCTCGACGAGCCGCAGGCCCATCATCAGCCGTTCCTCTAACTGTTCGGTTGCCGGGATTCCCTCGCGCAGCACTTCACCGCTGCCCCGTGTTCGGACCGCATCGAGCCATGCGCCGGGCGCGCGGGCGGCTTCGGTGGCGACACGCTGGCCTCCGACGGTAATCCGCCCATGGGCACCCGGGCCGATGCCCGCATAATCGCCGCTCCGCCAGTAAATCAGATTGTGCATACATTCCGCGCCCGAACGCGCATGGTTCGACGTCTCGTAGGCCGGCCGGCCCGCCGCCTCCGTCATGGCTTGTGTCACTTCGAACATCTCTGCCCCGAGGTCGTCAGAGGCAAGGCCCCGAAGGCGGCCGCGCGCGAAACGCTCGCCGAATGCCGTTCCGGGTTCGATGGTGAGCTGATAGAGCGAGAGGTGGTCGGTGCCGACCGCCAGCGCCTCTGCGAGCTCAGCCTCCCAAGCGGAAAGGGACTGGTGCTGGCGGGCATAGATGAGGTCGAAGCTCACCCGGTCGAAGTTTGCCATCGCGATGTCGAGGGCGGCTCGGGCCTCGGCGGCGGTATGAAGTCGGCCGAGGGCGCGGAGGGCGGTGTCGTCGAGGGCCTGGACGCCGAGGGACACCCGGTTCACCCCGGCAGTACGGTAACCCAGGAAGCGGCCGGTTTCGACCGAGCTCGGATTGGCTTCCAAGGTTGTTTCCAAGGCATTCGAGGGAGAAAACGCCTCCGTCGCGGCATCGACGATCGCGCCAACTGTAGCCGCGTCCATGAGGCTCGGCGTGCCGCCGCCGAAAAAGATGCTCGTCAGCGGCCTCCTGCCGAGTTCGGCGCCGACACGGTACACCTCGGAGACCAGTGCCTGACGCCAGGCAGTCTCGTCCACGGCGGCGGCGACATGGGAATTGAAGTCGCAGTAGGGGCATTTCGACTGGCAGAACGGCCAGTGGACGTAAAGGCCGAAGCCGGCCGCCTGCCAGGGTTCAGCGGCCAAGGGCGGCCACGAGCTTTCCGAAGGCGTCGGCGCGGTGGGAGCGGCGATTTTTCTCCCAGCGATCCATCTCTCCGAAGGTGATGTCGAACCCCTCCGGCTGGAAGATCGGATCGTAGCCGTGACCTTGGTCGCCGCGCATCGGCCATACGATCTGACCTTCCGCCCGTCCTTCGAAAACCTCGTCATGGCCGTCGGGCCAGGCGAGGACAAGGGTTGCCCGGAACCGCGCCGGAAAGGGCGGCTCGGCACCACTTGCCTGAATGGCCTCCCAGGTGCGGGTCATCGCCAGAGCAAAGTCGCGGCCCTCGGGCGTTTCGGCCCAATCGGCGGTGTAGACGCCGGGGGCCCCGCCAAGGGCGTCGATCTCAATCCCCGAATCGTCGGCCAGCGCCGGCAGGCCGGTGGCTCCGGCGGCGGCATGGGCCTTGATCCGCGCATTCTCAACAAAGGTTGTGCCGGTCTCTTCGGGTTCGGGCAGTCCGTGCGACCTGGCCGATGTCACCGAGATACCGAGCGGCTCCATCAGCGCGGCGATTTCCTCGAGCTTTCCCGCGTTGTGGGTCGCGACGAGAAGCGTGTCGCCGTCAAACCGTCTCACCGGCCCGTCGCTCCCTTCTGGGCGGCCACGAGGTCGGCGGTGCCTGCTGCCGCTAGATCCATGAGTGCGGCAAGCTCGTCGCGCGAAAAGGTCGAGCCTTCGGCCGACATCTGCACCTCGACAAGGCGGGCGCCGCCCGTCATCACGAAATTACCGTCGACCCCGGCCTCGCTGTCCTCTGGGTAGTCGAGGTCGAGGATCGTCTGGCCGGCATAGACCCCGCAGGAGACAGCGGCGACATGGTCGGTGATCGGGTCGGAGAGAATGTCGCCAGCCTTCATCAGCCGGTCCACCGCCAGCCTCAGCGCCACCCAGCCGCCGGTGATCGCCGCACAGCGGGTGCCCCCGTCGGCCTGGATCACGTCGCAATCGATGGTGATCATTCGTTCGCCCATCGCCACACGGTCCACCCCGGCGCGCAGGGCACGCCCGATAAGCCTTTGGATTTCCTGAGTTCTCCCGGACTGACCGTTCTTTGCCTCGCGCCGCATCCGCGTGTGGGTCGCGCGCGGGAGCATACCGTACTCAGCCGTTACCCAGCCGAGGCCGGAATTCTTCATCCAGGGCGGCACCTTTTCCTCGACGCTCGCGGTGCAGAGCACATGCGTATCGCCGCAGCGGATCACGCAAGATCCTTCGGCATGCCGCGTCACGCCCGTCTCAATGGAGACCGGGCGCATTTCGTTCGTCGCTCTGCCGGATGGCCGCATGGAGGTTCTCCTCGGATCTGCCCGCCCCATAGCGGGGCCCGGCCCCGGGAGGCAACCCCGATTGACGCGGGCCACGTCGGGCACTTATCTGCGGTTTGCCATGAACGAGGGAACGCCCAGCCTCACGGAACTGAACGAGCGGAGCCGCGAGGTTTTCCGGCGGGTCGTCCAGGCCTATCTCGACTCCGGCGGACCGGTCGGCTCGCGCACCCTGACGCGCACCATGTCCGAACGCGTCTCGGCGGCGACAATTCGCAACGTGATGCAGGATCTCGAACTGATGGGGCTCCTCGGCAGCCCCCATGTCTCCGCCGGCCGGGTGCCGACCCAGGCAGGCCTGAGGATGTTTGTCGACGGCCTTCTCGAGGTCGGCGACGTCGAAGACACCGACCGCGAGCGCATCGACAAGACCCTCGGCACCAACGAAGGCGATGTCGGCACGTTGCTCGACCGGGTTGGGTCGGCCCTGTCGGGCGCAACCCAAGGCGCGAGCCTCGTACTGGCCCCGAAATACGAAGCCCCGATCAAGCATATCGAGTTCGTGTCCCTTGCCCCCGACCGCGCCCTCGTCGTTCTGGTGTTCGCCGATGGCCATGTCGAGAACCGGGTCTTTCACCCGCCGTTGGGACAAACGCCGGCCTCCATGCGCGAAGCCGCGAACTTCCTCAATGCCATCGCCGAGGGCCACACGCTGTCGGAGCTTTCCGATGTCATCTCCCGCGAGATCGCGATCCGGAAGCGAGAACTCGACACCCTGGCGCGCGATCTCGTCGAAACCGGTCAGGCAATCTGGGAAAACGAGGGCCAACCCCATGAACGGCTGATCGTGCGGGGGCGGTCGAATCTCCTCTCCGAAGGCGCCGAAAGTGCGGATCTGGAGCGCATTCGGACGCTCTTTGACGACCTCGAACGCAAGCGCGACATTGCCGAATTCCTCGATCTCACCCAGGAAGGCGAGGGCGTGCGGATATTTATTGGCTCGGAGAACAAGTTGTTCTCACTTTCCGGTTCCTCTCTGGTGGTGTCACCTTATATGAACTCGGATCGCAAGATCATCGGCGCGGTGGGCGTGATCGGCCCCACCCGCCTCAATTACGGACGGATCGTGCCCATCGTCGACTACACGGCGCAACTCGTGGGGCGCATTCTGTCTGACCGCGGCTGATGGATGGCAAAGAATGACTGAGGCGAAAAAGCAAGACGACGACGATATCACGATGCACGACCCGGTGGCGGAAGCTGCACCGGACCCGGCCCCCGAACCGGTGGACGAGGTCGATGTCGAGGAAGACCTCGGAGATGTCATCGAGCGGCTGACCAACGAGCGCGACGAGATGCGCGACCGGTTCATGCGGGCGCTGGCGGATGCCGAGAACGCCCGCAAGCGGGGCGAGCGTGACCGGCGCGAGGCGGAGCAATACGGCGGGGCGAAGCTGTCGCGCGATCTGTTGCCTGTGTTCGACAACATGAAACGCGCGCTCGAAACCGTGGCCGACGAGCAGAAGGAAGTCGCGGGCGCGTTGATCGAGGGCGTGGAGCTGACGATGAAGGAGCTTGTGAACATCTTTAAGAAGCATGGAATCGAGCCTGTTTCGCCTGAAATCGGCGACAAGTTCGACCCACAGCTTCACCAGGCGATGTTCGAAGCGCCCGTTCCGGGTACGAAGGCAGGCGACGTCATCCAGGTGATGGCCGATGGGTTCATCCTCCACGACCGGCTGTTGCGCCCGGCTCAGGTCGGAGTGAGTTCGACGCCGGCGGAAGGCTGAGGAACCCCGCCCCAGGCTTGACCCGGGGCCTCTTGCTACAGGGAACTGCCCATCGAGGTCCCGGATCACGTCCGCGGCGGGGTCTCCTCCGATTTCAGCCGATAGATCAGGTCCAGCGCCTCGCGGGGGCTGAGATCGTCGGGGTTTATCTGCGCCAGCAGCGTGTCGGCGGCTGAGGGTTTCGCCGGCGGCGGGGTCGGCGCGGCGGAGAAGAGCGGCAGGTCCTCCGCGAAACCCGTTGCCGCTTTGGGGCCGGTTTCGAGCGAGGAAAGGAGATCGCGGGCGCGAGCGATGACTGCCGATGGGAGCCCCGCCAGCCGCGCCACCTGTACCCCATAGGAGCGATCCGCCGCGCCCTGACGCACCTCGTGGAGAAAGATCACCTCGTCCTCCCATTCCTTGACCGCCACATGGGCCGCCGTTAGGCCACCCAGCCGCTCGGTAAGCGCGCCGAGTTCGTGGTAATGGGTCGCGAAAAGCGCCCTTGTGCGGTTGACCTCGTGAAGATGCTCAAGTGTGGCCCAGGCGATGGAGAGCCCATCATAGGTGGCGGTGCCCCGACCAATTTCGTCGAGGATGACGAGGGCGTTTTCGTCTGCCTGATTGAGGATCGCGGCCGTTTCGACCATTTCGACCATGAAGGTCGAGCGGCCCCGAGCGAGGTCGTCGGCGGCTCCGACACGGCTGAAAAGCTGGGTGATGAGGCCAATATGGGCCGAGGCCGCGGGCACGTAGGACCCAGCTTGCGCGAGAACCGCGATCAGGGCGTTCTGCCGGAGGAAGGTGGATTTCCCCGCCATGTTGGGTCCGGTGACGAGCCAGATGTCGGCGCCGTCTGACCCATCCGACAGCGCGCAATCGTTGGCGATGAAACGCTCGCCAAGGTGGTCGAGGGCGGCTTCGACAACCGGGTGACGGCCGGCTTCGATCTCGAAGGCGCGGCCGTCGTCGACGCTCGGGCGGCACCAATTGCGAGCCTCGGCGAGATGGGAAAGGGCGGCGGCAACGTCAAGCTCGGCCAACGCGGCGGCGACGGCCTGAAGCGACGCGCCGGCATCGAGGATCTCCGCTTTCAGGCTGGAATAGAGACGAAGTTCGATTGCAAGCGCCCGGTCGGCGGCCGAGAGGATTTTCGTTTCCAGTTCGGCAAGCTCGGTGGTTGTGAAGCGCAGGGCATTGGCGGTGGTCTGGCGGTGGGAAAAGGTCTCGTTGAGGGGTGGCGAGAGCATTCTATCGCCGTGTGTGGCGGTGACCTCGATGAAATAGCCCAGCACGTTGTTGTGCTTGATCTTGAGCGAAGCGATCCCCGTCGCCTCGACGTATGATCTTTGAAGACCCGCAATGACGCCTCGGCTTTCGTCGCGGAGCCGGCGCGCCGCGTCGAGGTCTTCATCGACGCCTTCGGCGATGAAGCCGCCGTCGCGGGCGAGGTGGCCCGGTTCGTCCACAAGGGCGCATTCGAGCCGTTCGCGGAGAGCTTCCTGGCCCCCGAGGGCGGCAAGCGCGTCGGAGATGCGTTCGGGCCAGCCGGTGCCGGTGGCCTCGGCGATCTCCGAAGCCGCGCCGAGGGCGTTGCGGATCGCGGCGAGGTCGCGCGGGCCGCCCCGGTCGAGCGCGAGGCGGGAAAGGGCACGTTCGACGTCGGGCACGTTGCGGAGGGCTACGCGGATGGCCGCGGCCTCGTCCCGGCGGGCGAGCATCGCTTCCACCCCGTCGAGGCGGCCCGTGATCTCGCCCGTGTCGCGGGACGGGCTGGCGATGCGGCGCTCAAGGAGCCGCGCCCCGGCGGCGGTGACTGTGCGGTCGATGGTGGCGATGAGCGAGCCCTCGCGGCCGCCGGAAAGCTTCTGGGTGAGTTCGAGGTTGCGCCGCGTGGCCGCGTCGATGGCCATGGACGCGCCCTGGGCTTCACGCTTGGGGGGCTGGAGGCGGGGAACGGCACCTTTTTGCGTCAATACGATATAATCGACCAGCGCCCCGAGGGCGGCGCATTCGGGGCGGCTGAAGCTGCCGAACCCGTCGAGAGAGGAGACGCCAAAGGTCTCGCAGAGCCGCCGTTCGGCCGCGGTCGACTCAAAAGAATTGCCGAAAAGCGGGGTGGGGGCCGCGCCGGCTTCAGCGATGGTCTCCGTCCAGGTCGAGAAGAGCCTTTCGGGCAAGAGCACTTCGCGGGGGGCGAGCCGGGCGAGTTCCGCGGCAACGCCGGCTTCGGTCGTTTCGGTCACCCGAAGCTCGCCGGTGGAGATGTCGCTCCAGGCCAATGCGAACGTGCCGCGCACTTCCGAAAGCGCGCAGAGGTAGTTGTGCTGGCGCGGCGCGAGGAGGCTTTCCTCGGTGAGCGTGCCCGGCGTGACCACCCGCACGACCTCCCGGCGCACCACCGCTTTCGATCCGCGTTTCTTCGCCTCCGCCGGGTCCTCGGTCTGTTCGCAGACGGCCACGCGGAAGCCCTTGCGGATGAGTGTGAGGAGGTAGGCTTCGGCGGCATGGACCGGCACGCCGCACATCGCGATGTCTTCGCCCAGATGCTTGCCGCGTTTGGTGAGGGCGATGTCGAGCGCCTCGGACGCCTTGACCGCATCGTCGAAGAACAGTTCGTAGAAATCGCCCATCCGGTAGAACAGAAGATCGTCTGGATGCGCGGCTTTGATCTCAAGGTATTGCGCCATCATCGGCGTGACGGTCGATTTGGCCATGTTCATCGGCACACCCCCAGATGTGGTGGTCTACCTTACGCCGAACGCCCTATCTTCGAAAGCCCCCCGCGCCGGAAAAGAACCGCGTTGAAGCCCCGCAAGGGGGCGGCTAAGCGGTGGGCCGCCGCAGACCCCGGGGAGGAACCGATGCCGGACCGCAAACTCACGCGCGAGGACGCGCTGGCGTTTCACATGCACCCGAGCCCGGGGAAATTCGAGATCAACGCGACGGTGCCGATGACCACCCAGCGGGATCTGAGCCTCGCCTATTCCCCCGGTGTCGCGGTGCCTTGCGAGGAGATCGCGGCGAACCCCGAGACGGCTTACGATTACACCAACAAGGGCAACCTCGTCGCGGTGATCTCGAACGGCACGGCCGTGCTCGGCCTCGGCAATCTCGGGGCGCTGGGCTCGAAGCCGGTGATGGAGGGCAAATCGGTGCTCTTCAAGCGCTTCGCCGATGTGAACTCCATCGATATCGAGCTCGACACCGAGGATGTCGACGCCTTCTGCCAGGCGGTGAAGCTCATGGGGCCGACCTTCGGGGGGATCAACCTCGAAGACATCAAGGCGCCCGAATGTTTCATGATCGAGAGCCGTCTGAAGGAGGAGATGGACATCCCCGTCTTCCATGACGACCAGCATGGAACGGCGGTGATCTGTGCCGCGGGGCTCATCAACGCGCTTCACATCTCGAAAAAGAAGATCGAGGACGTGAAAATCGTCCTCAATGGGGCCGGGGCAGCGGGGATCGCCTGTATCGAGCTTCTGAAGTCCATGGGCGCGCGCCACGACAATTGTATCGTCTGCGACACCAAAGGCGTCATCTACCAGGGTCGCACCGAGGGGATGAACCAGTGGAAGTCGGCCCATGCGGTGACGACCGATCTGCGCTCGCTCGACGAGGCGATGAAGGGGGCGGATGTGTTCCTCGGCGTCTCCGTCAAAGGCGCGGTGACACCGGAAATGGTCTCTAATATGGCGGAAAACCCCGTTATCTTCGCCATGGCGAACCCCGACCCCGAGATCACCCCCGAAGAGGCTCATGCGGTGCGCGAGGATGCGATCGTGGCCACGGGGCGGTCGGATTACCCCAACCAGGTCAACAACGTTCTGGGCTTTCCCTACCTCTTCCGGGGGGCGCTCGACATCCATGCCCGCGCGATCAACGACGAGATGAAGATCGCCTGCGCCCATGCGCTGGCAAAGCTTGCCCGCGAGGACGTGCCCGACGAGGTGGCGATGGCCTACGGCCGCAAGCTCACCTTCGGGCGGGATTACATCATCCCGACCCCGTTCGACCCACGGCTCATTCACCGGGTCCCGACGGCGGTGGCGAAGGCGGGGATCGAGACCGGGGCCGCCCGCCGCCCGATTATCGATTTCGAGGCCTATGAACAGGCGCTGAAAGCGCGGATGGACCCGACGGCGAACATCCTGCGGTCGATCAACACCCGGGCCCGGGCGAAACAGGCGCGGATGATCTTTGCCGAAGGCGACGACAGCCGGGTGCTGCGGGCAGCCGTGGCTTACGTGCGCGGCGGGATGGGCGATGCGGTGGTCATCGGTCGCGAGGACGATGTGCGCGCGAAACTCGATGCCGAGGGGCTGGGGGACGCTTACGGCGAGGTCGAGGTCGTCAATGCCGCGAACACCCCCCATTTCGAGACTTACAAGGCGTTTCTCTACGAGCGGCTTCAGCGCCAGGGGCATGACGCGCAGGACGTCCACCGGCTTGCCGCGCGCGACCGGCATGTCTTCTCCGCGCTGATGCTCGCCCATGGTCACGGCGATGCGATGGTCACCGGGGCGACGCGGAAATCGGCCCATGTGCTGGGGCTCATAAACCACGTCTTCGATGCCCGCGCTGAGGATGGGGCCGTGGCGGTGACGGCGGTGCTGCTGAAGGGCCGGGTCGTGCTCATCGCCGATACGCTGGTCCATGAATGGCCCGACGAGGACGATCTGGCACTCATCGCGACCCAAGGCGCGAAGGTCGCGCGGATGCTGGGGCTTGAGCCGCGCGTGGCCTTCGTGTCGTTCTCGACCTTCGGCTATCCGCGCTCGGAGCGGGCCGAGAAGATGCACGGGGCCCCGCGGGTGCTCGACGAGATAGGGGTCGATTTCGAATACGAGGGTGACATGACGGTCGATGTGGCGCTCAACATGGAGGCGATGGCGGCCTATCCGTTCTCGCGCCTTTCAGGGCCCGCGAATGTGCTCGTCGTCCCGGCCCGGCATTCGGCGTCGATTTCGGTGAAGCTCCTTCAGGAGATGGCCGGGGCGACGGTGATCGGGCCGATCCTCACCGGCGTCGACAAGCCCATTCAGATTTGTTCGTCGGTCTCGACGACGAGCGACATTCTCAACATGGCGGTGCTGGCGGCCAGCGCAATGGAGTGAGCGTTGGACTTGCGGTTTTCGACCGATTGGCCAGCCGGCGAGGTTGTCGCCCTCCAGCGCAGCACCTTCGCAGCGTCCGAAGGCTCCGAAGAAGGCGAGGTGATCGGGGAGTTGACGGCGAATCTCCTCGCGACCACGCCGGCGGAACATGTCGTGTCCTGCTCGGCGGCGGCCGACGACACGCCCATGGCCAACATCGTCTTTTCGCGGCTCTTTTTTCCCGACGATCCGCGCTGCGTTTTTATTCTGGGGCCCGTCGCCGTCGCGCCGGCCCATCAGCGCCAAGGGATAGGCCAGGCCCTCATTGGGTGGGGTCTTACCGAGATCGCCCAGCGTGGCGCGGATGTTGCGGTGACCTACGGCGATCCGGCCTATTATCCCAAGGTCGGTTTCGAGGCGGTCGGCACCGACACGGTGCCGGCGCCCTACAAACTCAAATGGGCGGGCGGTTGGATGGCCCAGAGCCTGACCACCGCGCCGCTGACACCGTTCAAAGGTCCGTCGCGCCCCGTCCCTGCCTTCGCGCGGCCAGAATACTGGTAGCCGTCAGCTTTTCGCCGCGAAGGCGGCGTCGCTGCCCCATATCTCGCGCACCCTTGCATCGCGCCCGCAGGCGGTCCGGTAGAACTTGTAGGCTTCCGCCTTCGTTTTCGGGCCCCGACGGGTGAGCACGACAGCGGTCTGCCTGTAGTAATCCTGATGATACTCATCGACGGGGTAGAACCGTCCCGCATCGAGGATCGGCGTGACGATGTCGCGGCCGAGCTTTCGCTCCGCACGTGCCTTCTCGGCCTCCGCGATCCGGCGCTGTTCGGGCGTCGCAACGAAGATGGCCGTGGTGTATTCCCGGCCCCGGTCGCAGAACTGGCCGCCATCGTCGAAGACGTCGATGGAGCGGAAGAAGAGGTTCACGAGCGTGGCGTAGCTCACCGCATTTGGGTCGAAGGGAATGCGCACCGCTTCGATATGGTCGCCGGAGCGGCGGTAGACCGGGTTGGCGGTCGTGCCTCCGGTGAAACCCGAGATCGCGTCGCCCACACCCCGGACCCGCTCGAAGTCGGCCTCGACGCACCAAAAACAGCCGCCGGCGAAAACCGCCGCGTCGGTGCCCTGGGCCTTGGCCTGCCCGCATTGCACCGCGAGCCCCATTGCAATGGTGATGCCCAGCATCAGCGTTTTCAGATTGGTGAACGTACCGGTCATCGGCCCTCTCCGTCGAATTCGGATGCACCCTGTCCATCGGCCCTTCGCCTTGCAATTCACGGCTCCTTGAGGTCACGAACAGGTGAAACACTGAAACGGAGGCGGGATGGCCATCACCCACGCAGCCGAGGACGACGCCAGGAATGCCGAGATCGGCATCTATGTCGACGGCCGGATCGTGCCCCGTAGCGAGGCCAAGGTGTCGGTTTTCGACTCGGGCTTCATGCTCGGAGACGGCGTCTGGGAGGGGCTGCGGCTCCATGGCGGGCGCTGGGCGTTTCTCGATGCGCATCTCGACCGGCTCTTCGAGGCGGCAAAGGCCATCGACCTCGCCATCGGGATGGACCGTGTCGGGGTCGTTGCCGCGCTCGAGGCGGTGCGCGCGGCCAATGACATGACCGATGACGCCCATGCCCGGCTAATGGTGACCCGTGGGGTCAAGGCCCGGCCGTTCCAGCACCCCGCGCTCAGCCGGTCGGGGCCGACGATGGTGATCATCGCCGAACATTCGGTGCCGCGCGTCGGCGCGCCGGTTCGGCTGGCGACGGTGCCGCACATTCGGGGCCTGCCGATGAGCCAGGACCCGAAGCTCAACTCGCATTCGAAACTCAACTGCATTCTCGCCTGCATCGCCGCCGAAAAGGCGGGGGCCGACGAGGCGCTGATGCTCGACATACATGGCTTCGTGAACACCACCAATGCCTGCAACTTCTTCATTGTCCGGAAGGGCGAGGTTTGGACCTCGACGGGCGACTACTGCATGAACGGCATCACGCGCGGACACGTGATCGCGCTTTGCCGGGAGGCAGGTATTCCGGTGTTCGAACGGAATTTCTCGCTGGTGGAGACCTACGGGGCCGACGAGGCGTTCCTGACGGGCACCTTCGGGGCGCAAACGCCGGTCGGCGTGATCGACGGGCGGGTGATCGGCGACGGTGGCCTCGGTCCGGTCACGGCGCGGATCAGGGAGCTTTACGGCGAACTGGTGCGGCGCGATGTCAGTTCTTGACTAGGAGATGTCGGCGCTGTTGCCATACGCCTGCCATACGCTTGCCATACGGTTTGCAGACAATGAAGATCGCCTGCTGGTCCGGCCCTCGCAACCTCTCGACGGCAATGATGTACGCCTTCGGAGCGCGCTCGGATTGCGCGGTTTGGGACGAGCCGTTCTACGCCGCCTACCTCGCGGCGACGGGCATCATCCACCCGATGCGGAACGAAACCCTCGCGGCCCGGCAGACCGACCCGGACAAGGTCGCACAGGCCTGTTTGAACCATGATCCATCCGGAAAACTTCATATCTATCAGAAACATATGGCCCATCACATGCTCCCGGGCTTCCCGCTCGACTGGGCGCTGGGCCTGACCAACGTCATTCTCATCCGCCATCCCGCCCGGGTCGTGGCGAGTTACATCGCCAAGCGGGAGAACCCGAACTCCGCCGACCTCGGCGCGGCGCGTTTACGCCAGATCCACGATTACCTGCGAGGTTCCGGGCAGTCCCCGCCGATCCTCGACAGCGCCGATATCCGCGCCGATCCCGGCGGGATGCTCGAAGCGCTGTGCGATCGGATTGGGCTTGGGTGGGATGCGTCAATGCTCACCTGGAACGCCGGCGGGCGCCCTGAAGACGGACCTTGGGCGGCGCATTGGTATGGCGCGGTGCACAGCTCGACGGGGTTTTCGGGGCCGGAGCGCCACCTCCCCACCCTGTCGGGGGAAGCGGAGCGTTTGGCCGCATCTATGATGCGGGACTACGAAGCGCTTGCGGACCTGCGGCTCCACCCAGGCGCGTGAGCGCTATTTCACCCGCCGGTCTCGCGCCGCCAGAAGCCTCAGCCGCAGCGCGTTGAGCTTGATGAAGCCCGCCGCATCCTTCTGGTCGTAAGCGCCGGCGTCGTCTTCGAAGGTCACATGGGCTTCGGAATAGAGCGAATGGTCCGACCAGCGGCCGACCGTGCGGACCGATCCCTTGTAGAGCTTGAGGCGCACGGTGCCGGTGACCTGCTCCTGGCTTTTGTCGATGGCCGCTTGCAGCATCTCGCGCTCGGGGCTGAACCAGAAGCCGTTGTAGATAAGCTCGGCGTAGCGCGGCATCAGCTCGTCCTTGAGATGGGCCGCGCCGCGGTCGAGGGTAATCTGCTCGATGCCGCGATGGGCTTCGAGGAGGATGGTACCGCCGGGGGTTTCGTAGATACCGCGGGATTTCATGCCGACGAAACGGCCCTCGACGAGGTCGAGGCGGCCAACGCCGTGGCGGCCGCCGATCTCGTTGAGCGTGGTCAGGAGCGCGGCCGGTGACAGGGCTTCGCCGTTCAGAGAAACCGCGTCGCCCCGCGCGAACCCGACCTCGATGTATTCCGGCGTATTCGGCGCGTCCTCCGGGTGGACGGTGCGCTGGTAGACGTAATCGGGCGCCTCGGCGGCGGGGTCTTCGAGCGCCTTGCCTTCCGAGGAGGTGTGCAGAAGGTTCGCATCGACCGAGAACGGCGCTTCGCCGCGCTTGTCTTTCGCAATTGGAATCTGGTGGGCCTCCGCGAATGCGATGAGCTGGGTGCGCGAAGCGAGGTCCCATTCCCGCCAAGGGGCGATCACCTTGAGGTCGGGGTCGAGGGCGGCGGCGGAAAGCTCGTAGCGCACCTGGTCGTTGCCCTTGCCGGTCGAGCCATGGGCGATGGCGTCGGCGCCGGTCTCGTGTGCGATCTCCACGCAGCGCTTGGTGATGAGCGGCCGGGCGATGGAGGTGCCGAGAAGGTAGAGGCCTTCGTAAACGGCGTTGGCGCGGAACATCGGGAAAACGAAGTCGCGCACGAATTCCTCGCGCAGGTCGTCGATGTAGATGTCTTTGACCCCCAGCATCTCCGCCTTGGACCGGGCCGGCTCCAACTCCTCGCCCTGGCCGAGATCGGCGGTGAATGTGACGACCTCGCAGCCGTATTCCACCTGCAACCATTTGAGGATGATCGAGGTGTCGAGCCCGCCGGAATAGGCGAGAACCACTTTCTTCGGCGTCGACATGACCCAACCCTCCGGACGTCTGCGGAGGGCGCTTTAGGCGGTTTTCATCGCAGCAGCAAGTGCGGCTCAGCTTGCCATGCGCTGGGCGAGGCCGGCGACGAAACTGTCTTTCGAGGCGCTGAAACAGGCCATCACCGCCGGGATGTCGACCGAACCGAAGTCGGACGCCGCCGCGCGCATCTCGCCTTGCCGGCAGAGCTCCGAAAAATCGCGGAACCCGAGATTCAGTGCGGCGCCTTTGAGAAAGTGCATGTCGTTTTCCAAGGTGGCGACGTTGACGCCGCCTGACAGCCGCTCAAGCACCTCCGCGACCTCGGAGAGAAAGAGTTCGGCGACTTCGAGGAAGTCCTCCGCCCCAACCTCTTCGCGAAGTTCGATCACACGATCCCAGTCGATCATCCGCCAGCTCCTGACCCGTCACTGGCCGCTACTTTCGCCCCAGAGGCTTAAAAAGACCTGACCGCGAGACAAAGAGTAGCGAAAGCCGTCCCCCTTCATGATGCATTAAGCATTTCTCGGCCAGAAGGCGCGGCGAGGGTCATGGGGCGTCTGTAAGAACGTGAGCGAGCGAGACTTTCACCCAGCGGCGGTCGCGGACGCGGCCGATGAGGCGGTCGAGGGCATCCGCCTGATCCTGCTTGTCGATGACAGCGCGGCCCAGCGGGCGATGCTGCGCAAGATGCTCGAACGCATGGGGTTCGACGTGATCGAGGCCGAAACGGGGTCGCAGGCGCTCGAAATTGCCGATAGCCAGCCCATCGACCTCGTCGTGAGCGACTGGATGATGCCGGGGATGGACGGCATTGCGCTTTGCCGCGCGTTCCGCGCTCTCGAGCGCGACCATTACGGGTACTTCATCCTCCTCACAGCGAAGACCGACAAGGCGGACGTACGGGAGGCGTTCGAGACCGGGGCGGATGATTTTCTGTCCAAGCCGGTGGATTCCGGTGAATTGAGGGCGCGCATCCATGCCGGTGAGCGGATCGTCCGCATGCAGCGCGACCTGGCGCACAACAACCGGTTGCTGACCAGCGTCATCGACGAGCTTCAGACCCTGTACGCCGCGCTCGACCGCGATCTCGACGAGGCACGCGCGCTCCAGCAGTCGCTGGTCCCGCAGCGAAAGTTCCGGTTCCCGGACGCAGATGTAACGCTCCTCTTTCGCCCCGCCGGTCAGGTGGGAGGCGATCTTGTGGGGGCGCTGCCGGTCTCGGACGACCGTGTCGGCCTCTATGCCATCGATGTGTCTGGCCACGGCATTGCCTCAGCGCTGATGACGGCGCGGATCGCGGGGCTCCTCTCGGGTCCGTCGCCGGACCGCAACCTCGCGCTTGAAAGCCAAACCGACGGGTCGGTGACGCTGCGCCGGCCGGATGCGATATGCAATCGGCTGAACGACCATCTGATCGATGAGATGGACACCGAGCACTACCTCACCGCGATGATGGCCGATTGCGACCTCCGGTCCGGGCGGGTGACATTGAGCCAGGCCGGGCACCCGGCGGCCCTGGTGATGGCCGTGGACGGGTCGGTCCGGTTTGCCGGCGACGGGGGGATGCCGCTCGGTCTGCTGCCGGGGCCGTCCTTCGACACGTTCGAGATCGAGCTGGCGCCGGGGGAGCGCCTGCTGATCCTCTCCGACGGGCTGTCGGAATGCCCGGGGGCTGCGGGCGGGTTTCTCGAACCCGAGGGTCTCGCCGAACTCGTGTCGCAAAGCCGCGCCCTGCGCGGGGTCGAGTTCTTCGAGGCGCTGATGTGGGATGTCTACCGGTTCGCCGGCGGCACGAAGATGGACGACGACGTGTCGGGGATCATGGTGGAGTACCGGCCCGGGCGCTGACCGAGGGCGGCCGCCAGCATCCGGCGATCCCCTTCGGAGGCCAGAAGCCCCGCAGCGACGTCAATGTCCGCCCAGACCGCGCTGTGCCCGTTTTCGGTGGGCGCCCCCCGGCGTCGCACGGGATGGGCGACATAGACATGGCAGAGCTTCTCGGCCCAGAGGTCGTACTCGGGCATGTAGGCGAAGCGCCGATAGCTGCCGAAGCGCCGGGGGCGGGCGATGACCCAGCCCGTTTCCTCGAGCACCTCGCGGGCGAGGGCGGGGAGCGGCTGTTCGCCGGGGTCGATACCGCCGCCGGGCAATTGCACCTCGGGCTCGGGGTCGGCTTGATGGGTTAGCAGGAGCCTCCCGGCGCGCGGCAGGATCGCATAGATTCCGGGCCGCAAGCGATACCTCAGGCGCATGGGAGGCTTGCCATAGCGGGGGATCATCGGGGGTTGGTCCTCGCCTTGCCGCGCTTATATGGTCGCGGTATGCCAACGCGCGGCGCGCAAGGAAACCCCATGACGCTAAGCTCTCGTATCGCCTGGGACGACACCGTCCTGCCGTTCCAACTCGACTCCGCCGACGTTCGCGGCCGCGTCGCGCGGCTTGACGGCGTGCTCGAGCGGGTGCTGGCGCAGCATGACTACCCGCCGGCGATTGAGGCGCTCGTCTCCGAGGTGATGCTTCTGACCGCGCTGATCGGACAGACGGTCAAGCTCAGGTGGAAGCTTTCGGTGCAGGTCCGCGGCGACGGGCCCGCACGGCTCATCGCGACCGATTATTTTGCGCCGGCCGCCGAGGGCGAGCCGGCGCGGATGCGGGCCTTCGCCAGCTTTGACGAGACGCGGCTGGACCCGACCGGGGCGGGCTTTCCTCAGATCGGCAAGGGCTACTTCGCAATCCTGATCGATCAGGGGCAGGGGACGACGCCCTATCAGGGGATCACGCCGATCGCCGGAGGCTCGCTGGCCGCCTGCGCGGAGACCTATTTCGCGCAATCGGAGCAGCTTCCGACGCGGTTCGCGCTGTCCTATGGCCGGTCGACCCTGTCGAATCAGAGCGAGGGCTGGCGTGGGGGCGGAGTGATGCTTCAACACATGCCGAAGGCGTCACCCCATGTGGTTGGCGGCGGGTCGGGCGAGGGCGGGCTCCTGGCGCCGACCGACATGCTGTCCGGCGAAGACGAGGAGAATTGGGCCCGGGCCAACGTGCTGCTCGATACGGTCGACGATCTCGAACTCGTGGGACCCGGCATTCAGCCGACCGACCTTCTGGTGCGCCTCTTTCACGAAGAGGCCCCCCGTGTCTTCGATGCCCAGCCGGTGGAATTCGGCTGCACCTGTTCGCCGGACAAGGTACGCCAGTCGCTGTCGATCTACTCGGCGAAGGACATCGCGCACATGACGACGGATGAGGGCAAGGTCACGGCCGATTGCCAGTTCTGCGGGGCGCATTACGAGTTCCAGCCGGAAACGCTTGGGTTCGAGGCCAGTGGCAACCGGTGAGATCCGCGACCGTCTTCTGCGAGCGCTGGCAGCGCAAAGCGACGGCTCGTCGGATTTCGATCTCAACCCCGGTATGGGGCCGCCCAGCGGCGCTGTCCTGCGGCCGGCAGCGGTGCTTGTGACGGTGATGGCGCGGGACGAAACGGTGTTGCTCACCAAGCGTTCCTCGGCGCTGAAGCATCATCCGGGCCAGGTCGCCTTTCCCGGCGGCAAGGTCGATGAGGGCGACGCCGGTCTGGTGGACGCGGCCTTGCGGGAGGCCCATGAAGAGGTGGGCCTCGCGCCCTCTTCCGTCGAGGTGCTTGGAACGCTGGCCCCGCACCAGACCGTGACCGGTTTCGAGGTCACGCCGGTGCTCGCAGTTAGGGACGCTCCGTTCGACGCGGTTCCGGAGGCCGGAGAGGTCGAGGAGGCGTTCTTCGTACCGCTGGCCCATGTGACCGACCCGGGCCGGTTTCGGATCGAGGGTCGGCGCTGGCGCGGCGTGACCCGGCGCTATTACGCCGTGCCCTGGGGTCCCTATTACATCTGGGGGGCGACGGCGCGGATGCTGCGCGGGCTCGCCGACCGGCTGGCGCGATGCGACTGACAGGGGACTGGCTGACCGACCCGCGGACCACCCGGGTTTTCGATGCTGTCGAAGGGGCGGGGCACCGGCTTTACTTCGTGGGTGGAGTGGTGCGGAATGCCGCGATGGGGCTCGCCGTGACCGATATCGATCTCGCCACCGACGCCCCCCCCGAGGCAGTGACGAAGGCCGCCGAGGCCGCGGGGCTGAAGGCGGTGCCCACCGGGGTCGAGCACGGAACGGTGACCGTGGTCGCCGAGGGCTTGGCCCACGAGATCACCACCTTCCGGCGGGATCTCGAAACCGACGGCCGCCGCGCCGTGGTAGGGTTCTCGACCCGGCTCGAAGACGACGCCGCGCGGCGGGATTTCACGATCAATGCGCTTTATGCAGGCCGCGACGGGGTGGTCGTCGACCCGGTGGGCGGGCTTCCGGACCTCGCGGCGAAACGGGTGCGGTTCGTGGGCAATGCGGCGGCACGAATCGAGGAGGATTACCTGCGCATCCTGCGCTACTTCCGGTTTCATGCCTTCTATGCAGACAGCGGGGCGGGGTTCGATACCGACACGATGGCCGCGATCGCCTCCCATGCTGCGGGGCTCGACGCTCTGTCTCGCGAACGGGTGGGGCGCGAGGTGCTGCGGCTTTTGTCGGCCGACGACCCGGCGCCGGAGGTGGCGGCGATGGGAACCGCGGGGGTTCTGGCGCGGGTCTTGCCGGGGAGCGACGACAAATCCCTCGCGCCGCTCATCCATCTCGAAGCCGAAATCGGTGCGGATCCCGAACCGATCCGGCGCCTGGCTGTGCTCGGCGGCGAGGGGCTTGCCGATGGGCTTCGCCTGTCACGGAAAGAGGCGGGGGCCTTGGCAGATCTGAGGGGGGCTGTCGCGATGGGGCCCGGGGAGATGGGCTATCGGCTGGGTGCCAAGGCGGGGCGCGACGCGCTTCTCGTGCGCGCAGCGAGCCTTGGGGGCGTGCCAAGCGCGGACGACCTTGCGGCGGTCGAACGGGGGGCGGGGCAGAGCTTTCCCGTCAAGGCCGAGGACCTTATGCCCGCCCTCGACGGCCCGGCCCTCGGGGCTGCGCTGAAGCGGCTTGAGGCCGCCTGGATCGAAAGCGACTTCGCGCTGCCGCGCGAGGCGCTTCTCGCCAAGGGGTGACAGGCCGGGGCGGATCGGCTAAGGGGATGTCAGCCTAAGACGGAGGGCATGGCATGCAGATCAGGATCATTCCACTCGGCTGACGCCGGCCCGATCCTGTTCGAGGCGGGCCTTTCGCCACCCGCTGTCCTGCCCAACCTCCCGTTCCAAGGCTTCCCGACATGTTTCGTTTCTTCGAGAAGATGGTCGACCCTTACGTCGACTACGCCGAGACCGACACGCCCCCGACCCGGCTGTGGCCGTTTCTGAACGCCTATGCCCGCCCCTTCCGCAAGGTCTTTGCCGCGACGGCCGCGATGGCGGTGCTGGTCGCAGCCATCGAGGTGGCGTTCATCGCCTATCTCGGGCGGATCGTCGATCTGATGATCGACGCCGATCCGGCCGTGTTCTGGGCCGAACACGGGGTCGAGCTGCTCGCCGTCGCATTGTTCATTCTCGTTCTCCTGCCGGTGATCCACGGGGTGTCGGTGGCGCTTCTGAACAACGGAGTTCTGCCGAATTTCGGCACGCTCATCCGCTGGCGGGCGCATCGCCATGTGCTCAGGCAGTCGGTGGGCTGGTTCGAGAACGATTTCGCGGGCCGGATCGCCAACCGGATCATGCAAACCCCGCCGGCGGCCGGCGAGGCGGTGTTTCAGGTCTTCGACGCCATCGCCTTTTCGGTGGCCTACCTTATCGGAGCGGCGATCCTTTTGATGGAGGCCGACCCGCGGCTGCTCTTCCCGCTCGCGGGCTGGACGGTTCTCTACGGGTTCCTCGTGCGCTGGACCGTCACGCGGGTGGGGCCGGCCTCGAAGGCGGCGTCGGATGCCCGGAGCGAGGTCACCGGCCGGGTCGTCGACGCCTATACCAACATCCATTCGGTGAAGATGTTCGCCCACCACGACCGGGAACTGGCCTACGCCAAGGACGCCATCGAGGGCACGCGGCGGACGTTCCAGGTCGAGATGCGCATCTACACGGCGATGAACGTGATGCTGACCGCGCTCAACGGGCTTTTGATCGTGGGCGTCGTCGGCTGGGCGATCTGGCT
>JASJAR010000041.1 GCA_030066905.1 Paracoccaceae bacterium
CTCGTGGGCGAAGCGGGAGGCGGCGTATTTCGAGTGCCGGATCGTGATCTCCTGGAAGTCCTCGACGCCCCAGAGGTTGCGGTTCTGGCAGACGGCGCGCAGGTAGAAACTTGCGATGCCGAGCGTCTTGGCGCCCACCTCGGAATTCCAGCAGTAGAACCCACGGAAATAAAGGTCGGGCGAGCCGTCGGGCAGCAGCCCCGCCTCGATCGGATTGAGGTCATCGACGAGGAACAGGAACACGTCGCGGTCCGAGGCGTAGAGCGTCGTCGTCTCCTTCGTCACGTCCACCCGCCGCCCGCACATCTTGGATTCAATTCTCCAAGACCGAAAGAGTACCATGGACAGACGCTACAGCGGTACCTAAGCCCGGGTCGCACCCGCACCTGACTGATTTCAGCACTTGGCTCTGCCCGGCATCGACATATTGAATGCAGTTGCACGCGACATTAGGCCAGAAGAGATCTTGTCATTCAAAGTGACACGATGAGCGTGGTGGCCTCCTTTAGCGGTTACGCTTGCAATCACGATCTGTCGCATCGGTCCAAGAGGTCGTCCTCCGTCAGCGACAACTTGCAGGTTGAGCCATGCGGCGTTGCTGCCGCTGAAGTCACAGTTTGCGTCCATTGAGGAGGCGCGGAACTCAAGGACGTAGTCCGATGCTTCTTTGTAAATGACTGCCTGGTCGACACGCAGTTTTCCAGACTGGTCAAAAACTGTGTCTTGATTTGGAAACAAAACATCAGGGCCACTCTGAGCCAAAGTTGGTTGTGATGAAAAAGCTGTAACAGCCGCGCAAATCGCTATTGTTTGAAACATCTTCTTCATATTTCTATCTCCTAACAATTAGACTTGATCACGATGTCGGATCGAATTGAATTTCTCAACAATTAAGTGTTTCTGGAAGTTTTCCCGCGAGCGGACCACAGCCTCTCTCTCGACCTCGAAACCCGTCACGGGCCGGGACGGCGTCCCTCTGACTCTCGGATCACTCGGCCGCGAGGGTCCCGGACGAGAATGGCGCGCGCGAGGCGGCCAGCCGATGCAGGGCTTCGGGCCTGATATGCGTGTAGCGGCGCAGCATCTTCCAGTCTTTGTGACCGGTGACGAGGGCGACCTGTTCGATGGCGAAGCCTGCCTCGAAGAGGCGGCTTGTGCCTTCGTGGCGCAAATCATGGAAATGAAGGTCTTTGACACTGACCTCCACGCAGGCGCGCCGGAAGGCTGTCCCGACCGACCTAGAGTTATAGGGAAAGATTCGCCCGTTGGTGTGGCCCAGATGTTTGGCCTGTTCCGTGACCAGAGCCCAGGCATCGAACCCGGTGGCGGCGAAAAGGGGGATTCGCTGGTCGTTGCCGGTCTTGTTGCGTGGGTCCTTGCGGTCGCGGATCAGGAGCATGCGGCGGTCGACATCGAGATCGCTCCATTCGACCCGGCAGATCTCGTCTAGCCGCATGGCCGTGGCCACCGCGAACTTCACGATCCGCGTCATCGGTGTTGTCAGGCGTTCGTTGTCATCGAAGCAGCGGAACAGGCGGTTCAACTCGTCCGTACTGGGACGCCGATCCCTCTCCGTGCCCTTGCCAATGAGCCCCAGCCGCTTCAGCGCGACACGCGCCAGATCGACGGGCTCCGGAGAGATGTCGAGGCCATGTACAGCCGCAGCATGGGTGATGATCATCTTGATCACGCCGATGTCGATCCCGAGCGTCACCGGACCCGCACCTTGCTCTGCGCGCATCTTGCCATAGTCGATCAGCTTCTGCCGGTCGAGGTGGCCGATCTTCTCCTTCCCGAGATCGCGCTTGAGCGTCGTGAGCGTCGCGGCCTTGCTGCGACGCGGCGGTTTCCCTACCTCGCACATATCGGCTATATGAAGGTCGATGAGGTCGCCAAAGGTCTGAAGGCGGGAAACGGACGACTTGTTCGGCGCCAGCCCCTGATCGACCCGGGTCTCCGCCTGGCGGGCCCAGCGATGGGCGTCGTCGCGGCGAAGGAACGTCTCGCTCGCGTAGCGGCCCTTTCGTCTGATCTGGACCCGGTAGGCACCGGAGGGAAGCTTGGTGATGGTGGCCATTTTCGTGTGCGCTGTATGTGCAATGAGTCGTCGTAGAGGGGCAAATTCGGGGATATCGCGGCGTATTCCAGCGTAGCAGCATCCGCCGCCAACAGTTTGAAGATACACAAAAAATGCAAATAAATCAATATGTTAGATTATCCTGTGCTCCGATGATGGACTGGACCGACCGCCACTGCCGGGCCTTCCATCGCCTCCTCACCCGCCACACCCTTCTCTACACCGAAATGGTCACCGCGCCGGCTCTCGTGCGTGGCGGGGCGCGGCACCTCCTCGACTTCTCCCCCGACGAACACCCCGTCGCCTGCCAGCTTGGCGGCGCCGACCCGGGCGAACTCGCCGAGGCGGCGGCCATGGTCGCCGAGGCCGGATACGACGAGGTCAACCTCAATGTCGGCTGCCCCTCCGACCGGGTCCGGTCGGGGTGCTTCGGGGCGGTGCTGATGGAGACCCCCGACCTCGTCGCGCGCTGCGTTTCGGCGATGATCGCCGCCCAGGCCCTGCCGGTCACCGTGAAGTGCCGCATCGGTGTCGACGACCAGGACCCCGCCACCGTTCTTCCCGATTTCATCGCCCGCATCGCCGATGCCGGCGTCACCCGGATCGCGATCCATGCCCGCAAGGCCTGGCTTGAGGGGCTCTCGCCGAAGGAAAACAGGGAGATCCCGCCGCTCGATTACGGGCTCGTCCATGCCATGAAAGCGCGGTTTCCGGGGCTCCACATCTCGGTCAATGGCGGGATCGCCTCGCTCGACGAGGCAGAGGCGTTTCTCGCCGCGGGGCTCGACGGGGTGATGATCGGGCGCGCGGCCTATCACGACCCCTACGGTGTTCTCGCCGAGGCCGACAGGCGCATCTTCGGTGCGGATGCCTTGCCGCGCTCGCGGGCCGAGGTGGCGCTGGCGATGCGGCCCCATATCGCGCGGCACCTCGAGGCCGGCGGCCGGCTCCACGGCGTTACCCGCCACATGCTCGGGCTCTTCGCGGGCCAGCCCGGCGCCCGGGCCTGGCGGCGGGTGCTGTCGGAGCGGGCGCATCGCGAGGGGGCGGGGCTCGAGGTGCTCGACGCCGCGCTCGATGCGGTCACGGCCCGCGCCGCCTGAGGTGACCTTCCGCCGTTTTCCGGCCGATGCCGCGCTCGCCCCTTGGGTCGATGCCGCCGAGGTCCGGGCCCGTGCCGCGCTCGAGGCCCCCGACCTTGCGCGGTGGTGGCGGGCCGGCGGCACCTGGTTTGTCGGCGTCGATGCCCTGCCGAACGACACGGCCGGCCGAATGCCCGGCGGACCGTCGCCCCGGGGCGCTGCCATCGACGCCGCGCGGGCGGTGGCGAACGCCCCCTGGCACCGGCTCCAGCTCTCCTGCCTGCGCCCGGGCTATCCCCGAATCGGCGCGGAGGAGGACGCCGCCCAGCACCGGTTCCGGCTGAAGCGCGACGGCGCCCATCTCGACGGGCTCCTGCCCGAGGGACCGCGGCGCCGTCGCCACCTGCGCGAACCCCATGCCTTCATCCTCGGCATCGCGCTGACCGAGGCCGATCCCGGTGCCAGCCCTCTGGTGGTCTGGGAGGGCAGCGAGAAGGTGCTGCTCGGAGCCATCGGAGCCGCCTTCGAGGGCGTGCCGCCCGGGTCCCGGGGCGATGTCGATCTCACGGAGGTCTATGCCGCCGCGCGCCGCGCGGTGTTCGAGAGCTGCGCCCGGGTCCCGGTGCCCCTTGCGCGCGGCGAAGCGGTGCTCCTGCACCGCGCCGCCCTCCATGGGATCGCGCCCTGGGCCGCAGGGGCTCTGGCCGATCCCGCCGGGCGCGCCATCGCCTATCTCAGGCCGCCGACGACGCCGGGACGGTGGCTGGCCGCGCCGTGAGGGGTCTTGCGGGGAGGCCCGTCCACGGGACCGGTCGTGCCGATGCTCGGCGTTGCGCGCCTTGGCCAGAGCGGCGGCCGCGCGGCAAGGCGCCGGGATCGTTACCGGTCAGGCCGCGAAGGGCAGGGACGTCGACCCGCCGGAAACCCGCGGCGACCGGTTTCCAGGGGGCAGGCCCCGGGCCCGGTCTTGGAAGGGGCACGACCCATCGCTTCTCACCGATCCGACCGCTGAGGCCCGGGCCTACGCCCGACGGCGGCCCCCCCGCCGCACAGTGAGTTGGGCCGACCGGCCGGGCAATTCCGCCAGCACCGCTGCACGGGCCTCGGGTCCCATCGCGGCCCAGCGCGCGATCTCGTCGGCTGTCCGGTTGCAGCCGACGCAGATCTTGGCGTCCCGGTGGATCATGCAGACCTTGACGCAGGGCGAGGCGATCTCCTCGCGTTTCCAGACCTCGTCAGTCATCCGAGCCCAGCCGCCGCGTCATCATCCGCCGGCGCCGCACGGCATCGGCATCGCGTTTCGGCGCGCCGGTGTCGGCGCTGTCGGCGGTGCCCTCGGCCTTGGCGCGGGGCAGGGCACGACCGGGGCGGGCGCGGCCCGCCTGTTCGGCCGCCGCGGGCGCGGGCGGCTCCGGCGCCGGCTCCACGGCCGGAGCCTCCGTCTCGCCGGGCGCGGCGGCGGGGGCGTCGGTCGCGGCGACACCGCCGCCGAGAAATGCGATCCGGTCGAGCGCGCCCTGGAGGATCACCGCCGCGGCCACCTTGTCGATGACAAGCTCGCGTTTTTTCCGGCTGGTATCGGCCTCGATGAGCGCCCGTTCCGCCGCCACCGTCGACAGCCGCTCGTCCCAGAACGTCAGTGGCCTCGGCATGTACATCTCGAGCGTGCGCGCAAAGGCCCGGGTGGCCTGGGTGCGCGGCCCGTCCGAGCCGTCCATGTTGATCGGCATGCCAAGCACCACCCCGCAGACATTGCGCTCGGTGGCGATCTGCCATATCCGGCCGAGGTCCTTTTTCTGGTCCTTCCGTCGGATCGTGTAATAGGGCGTGGCGATCTTCAGTTCGACGTCCGAGATCGCCACCCCGATGGTCTTTGTTCCGAGATCGAGGCCGATGATCGGTCGGCCGGGAACGAGCTCCCGGGCAAACGCCTCGAAATTCTGATAGATCACGGCTCGCCTCCCGCCCGTCCAAGGGCGCGTTCGATCATGCCCACCGCCTCGATATCGGCAGAAAACACGGTTCTGGCTTCCGCTGCAATGGCTTCGGCGCGCGCGCGCTGGCCGAGCACGTTGAGCGCGGCGATCAGCCGGGCCCAATCCTCCGGCGGGCCGCCTTCGCTGGCGAGCCGTGCGGCGAGCCCCTCGACCATGCCCTCTACCATCGCGGCACGCTCCTCGGCCGACAGTTCCGCGGCGGCGGCCAGGTCCCCGGCATCGGGCCCGGGGGCGGTCTCCAGCGAGAACGGCACGCCCGCGAGGGCTGCGAGCCCCTCGATCTCGGCCCGCACCACCGGCAGCCAGGGGTCCCCCGGCAGGCTGTCGGCCAAGAGCCCCGACCAGACCCGGAACGCCCGGTCCGCCCGGCCGACCTGCGCCTCGCCGAGCCCGAGGTAGTAGCGCGCCGGCCCGTTTTCGGGGTCGCGCGCCAGGGCCTCGCCGATGGCGCGCTCGGCTTCCGGCGAGACATAGCCGCCCGCGGCGAGGACCATCGTGTCGACGAGATCGGCCCAGTCGTCGGCGGTCGCGTTCTCGCCGAGGATCGCGAGCACCCGTTCCTGGGCGGCGCGGGCCGCGGCAAACCGGCCGAGACGGGCCTCGTTGGCTGCCAGAAGCCGGTGGCCCTGGAGGTCGTCGGGGCGGGTTTCGAGGGCCGTGCGGAGCTCGTCCATCAGCCGCAGGAACTCCGGCTCGACCGCCGAGAGATCCGGTTGCCTCAGGGCCGCCTCCGCCTGGGCCTGACCCGGCCGCGCGTCGCGCGCGGCCTCGACCTCGGCGATCCGGCGCTCGAGCGGCAGATCGGGGTAGCCCGGCGCGCCGATGGTCCAGTAAAGCGCCACCGCACCGCCGAGGACGGCCAGCGCGGTCACCGCCGCCGGCAGGCGGGCCGGCCCGCCGGAGATCGCCGCCTCGCTGCCCGCCTTGCGGTCGGCCGCGAGCAGCCGGCGCTTGACCTCGAGACGCACGGCCTCGGCCTCGGCCTCCGACAGCACGCCACGGGCAACGTCGCGGTCGATCTCGGAAAGCTGTTCGCGGTAGACCAGAAGGTCGCTTTCGGCCGCTTCGAGCCCCGCGCGTCCGCCGCGCCGGAAGGCCAGCGCCAGCGTCAGCGCCACCAGCGCACCGAGCGCGCCCGAAATCAGCCAGAATGTCACCAACATACCTCCGTCGGGGTTCATCTAGCCTCGCGCGCCGTGCCGCGAAACCCCCCCGGGGCGCGATGTCGCTTTCGGCCCGTGCGCGCCGCTTAGCACCTTGTGCCGGCCCCGGCGATTTCCCATGAAGGGCCGAGCAACCCGGCCGGAGCCTCCATGCGCTACTCCGCTTTTCAGATCGTTCGCCAGGCGCTGCGCGGTCACCAGGGCTGGCCGCGCGCCTGGGGCGAGGCGACCGCGAAGCCCCGTTACGACGCGATCGTCATCGGCGCGGGCGGCCACGGGCTTGCGACGGCCTATTACCTCGGCCGGAACCATGGGGTCAGAAACGTCGCCATCCTCGAAAAGGGCTGGCTCGGCGGCGGCAATACGGGCCGCAACACCACCATCATCCGCTCGAACTACCTTCAGGACCCTTCGGCGGCGATCTACGAAAAATCGCGGAGCCTCTACGAGACCCTTTCCCAGGAGCTCAATTACAACATCATGTTCTCCCCCCGGGGCGTGATGATGCTCGCCCAGACCGAGCACGAGGTCCGGGGCTACCGCCGCACCGCCCATGCCAACGCCCTCCAGGAGGTGCAGACCGAGTTCATCACCCCCGAACGGGTCAAGGAGCTTTGCCCGATCATCGAAACCCGCGGCCCCCGCTACCCCGTCCTCGGCGCCCTCTGGCAGGCCCGCGGCGGCACCGCCCGCCACGACGCTGTCGCCTGGGGTTATGCCCGGGGCTGCGCGGAGATGGGGATGGACGTCATCCAGCA
Organism: Paracoccaceae bacterium; assembly: GCA_030066905.1. GTDB lineage: Bacteria > Pseudomonadota > Alphaproteobacteria > Rhodobacterales > Rhodobacteraceae > JASJAR01. The sequence continues at coordinate 7,078 of JASJAR010000041.1, forward strand.
ATGCGAGGTCACCGGCATCCGGTCGGCGAACGGCAAGGTGAAGGGCGTGACGACGACGAAAGGCGAGATCGACTGCGACAAGCTCGCCATCGTCGTCGCGGGGCACTCGGGCGTGCTCGCCGAGATGGCCGGGTTTCGCCTGCCCATCGAAAGCTTGGCGCTCCAGGCGCTCGTCTCCGAACCGATCAAACCGTGCATGGACGTCGTGGTGATGGCCAACACCGTCCACGGCTACATGAGCCAGTCCGACAAGGGCGAGATGGTCATCGGCGGCGGCGCGGACGGCTACAACAACTACACCCAGCGCGGGTCTTTCCACCATATCGAGGAGACGGTCCGGGCGCTGATAGAAACCTTCCCGATGATCTCGCGGCTGAAGATGCTCAGGATGTGGGGCGGCATCGTCGACATGACGGGCGACCGGAGCCCGATCATCTCGAAGACGCCGATGGAAAACGTCTTCATCAATTGCGGCTGGGGCACGGGCGGCTTCAAGGCGATCCCCGGCTCGGGCTGGGCGACGGCGGAGATGGTCGCGAAGGGCGCGCCGGGGGCCCTCGCGGCGGAGTTCGGGCTCGACCGGTTCCGGGAGGGGCGGTTCATCGACGAGAGCGTCGCGGCGGGGGTGGCGCATTGATGAAACCGGGTCGACATCGAAACGATCTTTGGGGCTTCTTTTGGTGCGTGATGATCGTCAGCGGGATCGGCTTGGCTGCTCAGATCGCGCAACTTCTAGACGACGAGTGGCTTCCACTTCTGGGGTGTATGATGGTGGCAGGAGGGATTTTGGCGGCCCCGGTATTGGAGAGGACTTCAGGCGTTCTGTCGCGATTTGCACGCAGTGAAGAGCACATTCGAGCAGCGGCTCTAGCCCATTGGTTGTATCTGGCAGTCCTATTTGTGCTGCTGTTCGGTGGAACACTAATCTGGGGATTTGGTGAGTTACTTCACCAACGCGAATACGTAGTATGATCGGTCAAAACTCCAGCAATTCCCGCCCCGCCCGGTGGGCACCACCGGGCAACGCCCGACCCGCCCCCGCCGCTCCAAAGGAGCGCACCTTCGGTGCGACGTGGGCGCTTGCAGCGCCGAACCCCGCTGGCCGGGCGCTGCCCTTTGCGCTCCGCGGCACCGTTGAGTTCGTTCGGTCGAACGGGCGGTCCCCAAAAATTAACCCCGTCCCGGGCTTGACCCGGGACCTCGCGCGGCCGAGCGCACCGGCCAGCCTGCACCCCGGGCCAACCCCGGAGCGGCGTTCCGCCAACCCCACGGCGTCGCTCAAATCCGCGCCATCCCCCGCCTTGACCCGCTCGCTGCACACCATATCTCTCGACCAGACCGAACCGACGAGAGAGACATGGACGCCATCCTCCGCCGCCTGCCCGACGCCGACTACTTCCACCGCAACCGCGCCCGGTTCGGCGGGTTTCTTGCAGGTGCTGTCGGCACGCTCATGGCCGGGCTCCTCATCGCGGTCATCTACCAGGGCTACGGCTTCGGCCAGACGCCGCCCCAGCCCGAGACGGTCGTCTACCCCAACTGGTAACGCCGCCGCCGCGCCGCACCCCGGCCCGGTTGCCTCGCTCCGGCTTCGCCACCCGTGCAGGCGCCAGACAGGTTGCCATACGCAAAGCCGACACTCTGCCATACAGTTTGCAGACCGGTCCCGGAGCGGCCCATGCTGATCCTCACCTGCCCCTATTGTGGTGTGGCCGCCGACGAGACCGAGCTTGCCCCCGGCGGCGAGGCCCATCTCACCCGCGCCGGGGTCGAAAGCTCGGACGAAGACTTCGAAGCCTATCTTTTTCAACGGAAAAACCCCAAAGGCGTCCATTTCGAGCGCTGGCGCCATGCCAACGGCTGCGGCAAGTGGTTCCACGCCGCGCGCTGCACGGTAACGAACGAGGTCTTCGGGACGTACCCCGCCCAAACCCTTGAACCGCCAAAAGAAATTCTCGACGAGATCGTCGCCCGCCGCCCCGGCTGGACGCTGGAGACCGGACCATGAGTGCCAGGCGCATCGACGGCGGCCGGCTCATCGACCGCACAAAACCCCTCCGCTTCACCTTCAACGGGCGGAAAATGGAAGGGTTTCAAGGCGATACCCTCGCCTCGGCGCTTCTTGCCAACGGCCAGATGCTGGTCGGCCGGAGCTTCAAGTACCACCGCCCCCGTGGGATCGTGACGGCGGGCCCCGAGGAACCCAACGCCCTGGTAAACCTCGGAAAAGACAAGCGTTTCGAGCCCAACGCCCGGGCCACGACGACCGAGCTTTTCGATGGGCTCGAAGCCCGCAGCCAGAACCACTGGCCGAGCCTCGAACGCGACATCGGCGTCCTTAACGACCGGTTCGCCCGCTTCCTGCCGGCCGGCTTCTACTACAAGACCTTCATCCACCCGCGGCCCTTCTGGAAGCATGTCTTCGAGCCCTTCATCCGCCAGTCCGCCGGGCTCGGGCAGGCCCCGCGCCACCGCGACGGCGATACCTATGAGCACGTCAACGTCACCGTAGATGTCCTTGTTTCGGGAGGAGGAATTTCCGGTCTCGCCGCCGCGCTCGCCGCCGGAAAGGCCGGAGCGCGGGTGCTCCTCGTCGAGCAATCGGCCCATTGGGGCGGGCGGCTTGACGATGCTCCCGATATCGACGGCCAACCCGCCGAGACCTGGGTCGCCGAAACGGTCGCAGCGTTAACGAACCTTGAAAACGTGACCGTCAAACTCCGCACCACCCATTCGGGCGTCTACGACCACGGCTACTGCCTCGCCGTCGAGCGGCTCACCGACCACGATCCGCTGGGCCCAGGCCCCCGCCAGCGGCTCTGGAAGGTGCGCGCGGGGCGCATCGTTGCCGCGACCGGGGCCATCGAGCGCCCGCTGAGCTTTGCCGGCAACGACCTTCCCGGTGTGATGCTGGCTGCCGCGGTGCGCGATTATTTGACCGGGTACGGCGTCGCTCCAGGGCGGCGCACTGTGGTCGTGACCAATAACGATGACGGCTACCGAACGGCGTTTGCCCTGAAAGATCAAGGGCTTGAGGTGCCGCTCATCCTCGATGCCCGCTCCGATCCGGGGCCGGTCGCGGAAGCCGCCCGCGAACTCGGCCTCAAGGTCGCGCCGGGCAAGGGTCTCGCCGGAGTGTCCGGCAAGGGCCGTGTCGAGAAGGCGGCGGTGGCTGCCATCGACGGCTCAGGCGCGGTGCTCGACGAGCTGGCTTGCGACTGCATCGCGATGGCGGGGGGCTGGTCGCCGGCGGTGCATCTTTGGTCCCACGCGGGCGGCAAGCTCCACTGGGACGAGACCGACGCGATGTTCGTCCCCGACCCCGACAAACCGCCCCTCGGCGCCGACGGCAAAGCGATGGTCCGCTGTGTCGGGGCCGCCGCCGGCGAGCTCGGCGCGGCCGAGGCGCTGGAGACCGGCTGGGCGGCCGGGCTTTGGGCCGCGACCGAGACCGGGCATAAACCGAAACGCGGGGCCGGGCCCAAAGCGGAGCCCGATGAAGAGACGCCCATCGCCCCGGTCTGGGTCATGCCCCGAGGCGCAGACCCGGAGAAACGCGCCAAGATGTGGCTCGATTATCAGAACGACGTGAAGGTGTCGGACGTCGAGCTTGCCCAGCGGGAGGGCTACGAAAGCGTCGAACACACCAAGCGCTACACCACCCTCGGGATGGCCACGGACCAGGGGAAACTCAGCAATATCAACGGGCTCGCGGTTTTGGCCGATGCGCGCGGCGAGCCGATCCCCGCGGTCGGCACCACCACCTTCCGCCCACCTTACACACCGCTCACCATGGGGGCCATCGCCGGCGAGGCAAGGGGCGATCTCTTCCAGCCCATCCGCCGCACGCCGATGCACGAGCATCACGAACGGATGGGGGCCCATTGGGAACCCGTCGGCCACTGGCGGCGCCCTTACGCCTTCCCGCGCTCGGGCGAGAGCGTCGAGGAGGCAGTGAACCGCGAGATCGTCAACACGCGCCAAAATGTCGGCCTCCTCGACGCCTCGACCCTGGGCAAGATCCTCGTCAAGGGCCCCGACGCAGCGCGGTTCCTCGACATGCTCTACACCGGCATGATGTCGTCGCTGAAGCCCGGGCGCTGCCGCTATGGGCTGATGTGCTCCGAGAACGGGTTCCTCATCGACGACGGCGTCGTCGCGCGGATCGACGAGGACACCTTCCTCTGCCACACCACCACCGGCGGGGCGGACCGGATCCATGCCCATATGGAGGAATGGCTCCAGACCGAGTGGTGGGACTGGCAGGTCCACACCCTCAACATCACCGAAGCCTGGGCGCAGATCGGTGTGGTGGGCCCTAAGGCCCGCGACCTTCTCGAAGCCCTCGGCGGTATGGACCTTTCCGAAGAGGCGTTGCCCTTCATGTCCTGGGCCGACGGCGAGATCGGCGGCTTTAAGGCCCGCATCTATCGCATTAGTTTTTCAGGAGAACTCTCCTACGAGATCGCCGTCGATGCCGGCCACGGTGCCGCCCTTTGGGAGGCCTGCCTCGACGCCGGCGAGAGCCTCGGCGTCATGCCCTACGGCACAGAAGCGCTCCATGTGATGCGCGCCGAGAAGGGCTTTATCATGATCGGTGACGAAACCGACGGCACCGTGATTCCGCAAGACCTCGGGCTCTCCTGGGCGATCTCGAAGAAGAAGGACGATTACCTCGGCAAACGCGCCCAGGACCGGCTCTTCATGACCGACCCCAACCGCTGGAAGCTCGTCGGCCTCGAAACCCTCGACGGGTCGGTCCTGCCCGAAGGGGCCTATGCGGTCGACGACAGCAAGAACGCCAACGGGCAGCGCGAGACCCAAGGGCGGGTCACCTCGACCTACTACTCGCCGAGCCTCAAGCGCGGCATCGCCATGGGTCTCGTCCGCCACGGGCCCGACCGGATGGGCGAGGTGCTGACCTTCCCCGGCGTCGATGGGACCGAGACGAAGGCGCGGATCGTCGAGCCGGTATTTCTGAAGGAGGCAGGGGCATGAGCGAGCCGGTGTCGGCCCTCGGCGGGGCGGTTTTCGACGGAGCGGTGAAGGTCACCGAGTTACCGCCGCGGGCGATGTTCTCGCTGAAAGGGGATCTGGCGTCGAAAAAGATTGTGAAGGCGGCGACCGGTCTTACGGGGGTCGACCTTCCCGGCCCCAATTCGGCCAATGGTGCGGGCGAGAACGGTATCCTATGGATGGCGCCCGACGAGATCCTCCTGATGGGCCCCCGCACGGACCAGGCCACGGCGGCGGCCCGGCTCGAAAAGGCGCTCGCGGGGACCCACCATCTTCTGGCCGATGTGTCCGATGCCCGCTCGGTCTTTCTCGTCGAGGGCGAAGGTTCGGCCCTCCGCGAAGCACTGGCCCGGCTGACCCCGGCCGATCTTCATCCCGAGGCCTTCCCCGTCGGTGCCTTCCGGCGCACGCGGCTCGCCCAGGTCCCCGCCGCCCTCTGGATGCGCGATGGCAGTGCGGTCGAGGTCCTCGTCTTCCGGTCGGTCGCGGCCTATGTATTCGGGTTGCTGGGCCATGCCGCCGCCGGGGGCTCCTTAAGCCATTTCTGACGCTCTAGGTCTCGGCTCGGCGCCGCCGATAGGGGGCATGTCGGCCAGAGTTTGCGAGCGACGCGACAGGCCGGTCCGGTTCACGGTTTGGCAAATTTCTCGCGGTCTTGTCGCGGATGAGGGGAGGACCGCGTAAAGGACATCTCATATGAAATTTATCCTCGCCGCCGCGCTCGCGTTCGTCGGCGCGTCCCCCGCTCTCGCCACGGTCTACAATTGCCAGGCCCGCAACGGGAACTTCGCCACCGAATTCCAGATCACCGTTTCCGACGATGGCGGCGCCAGTGTTGTCGATGCTGTCGCGCAGAACTTTCGGGAGGGGCCCGTCGACGCGGTGATCCTCAACGAATCCGACCGTATCATCGCCTTTGCCTGGACGGTTGAGAACGCGCTCGATCGCCGGGCGCAATATGCCCGGCTGCGTTACACCGCGACCATCGACAAAGCGCGCAGCAGCGTGCGCCTGCGGGTCAAGCCAATGGGATATTCGAACTTCTTTTCCTCGCGCGGCCCCTGCCGGTCGACCGCCTGAGGGCGCTTTGCGGTCGGGGAGACCCTTGACCTGAGGCGGCCCCAGCTTCAGGTAACCCCCCGAACCGCCACTGCATGAAAGAGGGGCCCCCAATGGCTTTCGACCTTCCCGATCTTCCTTACGCCCATGACGCGCTCGCCGCCAAAGGCATGTCGAAGGAGACGCTGGAATACCACCACGACCTTCACCACAAGGCCTATGTGGACAACGGCAACAAGCTGATCGCGGGGACCGAATGGGAGGGCAAATCCCTCGAAGAGATCATTGTCGGGTCCTACGACGCCGAGGCCGTCGCGCAGAACGGCATCTTCAACAACATCTCCCAGCTTTGGAACCATAACCAGTTCTGGGAGATGATGGGGCCGGGCGATGCCGGGATGCCCGGAGAGCTCGAAGCCGCGATCACCGAAAGCTTCGGCTCGGTCGACGAGTTCAAGTCGCAGTTCTCCGCCGCGGGGGCGGGGCAGTTCGGCTCGGGCTGGGCCTGGCTTGTGAAAGACAAAGACGGCAGCCTCAAGGTCACCAAGACCGAAAACGGCGTGAACCCACTCTGCTTCGGCCAGACCGCGCTTTTGGGCTGCGACGTCTGGGAGCACAGCTACTACATCGACTTCCGCAACAAGCGTCCGGCCTATCTGACGAACTTCCTCGACAACCTCGTCAACTGGGAGAATGTCGCCAGCCGGATGTAATCCTGGCGCGAAACGTCCTGTGCTTGGGGCAGAGAAAGGGGCCTTCGCCGCGGCGGGGGCCCTTTCCTTTTGACGACGGTCAAGAGCCGCCCGTCGACCTTGAGCCATGCTCGACCCGTCGCAAGGAAAGGGGCGCGCAATGGTGAAACTGAGCACGGGCACCTGGGTTGTCGTCGCCGACGGGCAAAAGGCGCTGTTTTTGGAAAACGTCACCGATGCCGAAGACCCCAACCTCGTCTTGCGGCGCGATGTCGTCCGGGACAATCCGCCGACGCGGGAGCAGGGCGCCGCGCCGCCGGGGCGCAGGAGCGACACCGGCCCGGGCCAGCGGTCGGCACTTGAGGAAACCGACTGGCATACCCTCGAAAAACTTCGCTTCGCAGACGATCTCGCAGCACTTCTGGAGGCGCAGCACCGGCGGGGGGCCTACCGGCGCCTCGTGCTCGTGGCCTCGGCCCCGGTCTTGGGCGAGCTGCGCCACAAGCTCGCTCCCGCAGTGGCCGAGGCGGTGGTGGCCGAGATCGACAAGGTGCTGACGGGCCATCCGATCGACCGGATCGAAAAAATCGTGTCCGAGGCGCTCGGCGCGGCGGGTTAAGGCCGCGCCGTCCACCGTACGGTGCCCCAAGCCTCCGTCAACCATTTCGGGCGATACCTTCCCCCGCGATGCGCATCGCCAGACGGCCCTCGGGCCGTCCCGGTCTCGGGTGAAATCCGGTCCGGGGCGGTACCGGTGACAGTGGATCCACTGCTTCATGGGACCCGACCATTGTTCTCCCGCCATAAAGGCAGCCCCAGACCGCCCCCGGAAACGCCCGGGCCGGCGGCAGAAGGCGTTGGGGAGGCGGATGGCAGGTGTTGAACCGAAGCCTAGGTCTTTGTCTTGAGGGGTCTTTCGGCGCGCGCTCCAAAGCCCCAGCGAAACACGCCCCGGACGCGATCCGGGGCCCCGATCCACCGTAGTGCCAAGCCTATCGAGGTCCCGGGTCAAGCCCGGGACGCGGGCATCTCTGGATCGGGGCGGACAATCGAACGTCCGCCCGAGGCCGGAACCGGTCATCGGTTTCGACCCCGCCCCGTGTTGATGTCAGGCCCGGTTCCGGAGGTCTGCGACGAGGGCGGCCACATCGGGCACCGGCGAGACGAACCCGCGCAGGCTCCCATCGGCAAAGCCCCGCGCGATCACATGATCGACGAGCGCCAGAAGCGGCTGCCAGTAGCCGGCGATATCGACAAGGTAGATCGGTTTTTCGTGGAGCCCGAGCTGGGCCCAGGTCAGCACCTCGAAGAATTCGTCGAGCGACCCCGCGCCGCCCGGCAGCACCGCGACGACGTCCGAGTTCATGAACATCACCTTCTTGCGTTCGTGCATGTTCTCGGTCACGACGTAGGACGACAGATCGTGCCGCCCCTTTTCCCGGGGCAGAAGATGGGTCGGGATCACCCCGAGGCTCCGCGCCCCGCCGGCCACCGCCGCATCCGCGACCGCACCCATCAGCCCGACATCTCCCGCGCCGTAGACGAGCTCCCAGCCGTTCTCCGCAATCGCCGCGCCAAGGGCCCGCGCCGCCTCGGCGTAAGCCGGGTCGTCGCCGCTGCGCGCGCCGCAAAAGACGCAGACCGACAGTGAGGATCGGGTCATGGGGCCACCGATGGGAAGGTTTTGACCCCTCTTAGCGCTGTTGATAAAGTCGCTCAAGCGCTCCGGGGATAGCGTTGTCAAGGGGATAGGCGAATGGCGGACACGGGCGGAGTCTCGGCGGGGCGCTATGGCTGGGCGGCCGTGGCCGTGCTGCTGATCGGCGGCGGGCTCTGGCTCGCCCGCCCGTTCTTCGAAGGCGCGCCGCCGGACCCGGTGTCGCCGGAGATTGCGGCTCAACCGGAGGCGGACGCCCCCGAGCCTGTGGCGGCGGCACCCGGGCAGGAGGGTCCGGCACCGGTCGCGACCGAGGAGGCTGCAACGGCGCCGGACGAGGACCCCGCGACGCCGGAGACGGCGGCCGCGCCCGAGGTGCCGGCAGAGACGCCGGTTCCGCCCCAGGCGCCGGCGACGCCGGTTCCCGCATTCGACGTCGTGCGCGTTGCACCGGACGGGGAATCGCTTGTCGCAGGCGTCGCCGCGCCCGGCGCTTCGGTCAGCGTTCTCGTCGACGGCGAGGTGATGGGCGAGGCCGCCGCCGATGCGGCGGGGAACTTCGTTTTGCTCTTTTCGATGGATGCCTCCGACGCGGCGCGGGTCGTCTCGCTGGAAGCCGAAGGCGAGGGTGGCCGGGTCAGCTCCGAGCAGGAGATCATCGTGGCACCCATGCCCGCCCCGGTGGCCGAGGCCGAGCCGTCTGCGACCGGAGAGGTCGCCGTCTCCGAGCCCGCAGACGAGGGACCCGGGACGGCGGCGGAGGCCGCCACTTCGGACGCTGGGGACCGCGCGGCGGCCGAAACAGCCGCAGTGCCCGAGGCTGCCGCCGCGTCGCCCCCGGCCGCCGAAACCGCGCCCGCCGCGCCGCCTTCGCCGACGCTTCTGTTGTCCGAGGCCGGTTCGGTGCGCGTCATCCAGTCCGAGGGCCCCGATGTCCTCGACCGCGTGGCCATCGACGCGATCACCTATGACGTCGAGGGAGAGGTCACCCTCGCGGGCCGCGCGGAGGGCGGGGGGTTCGTGCGGGTCTATATCGACAACCGGCCGATCCTGACCACCGAGATCGACGCGGGCGGCAATTGGCGGACCGATCTGCCGGACGTCGATACCGGGGTCTATACGCTGAGGGTCGATGCGCTCGATGCTGAGGGCAACGTCACCTCCCGCGCGGAAACCCCGTTTCTGCGCGAGCCGGTGGATGCCGTGCGCACCATCGCCGACGGGCTCGAAGCGGATGTCCTCGACGATATCGTCACCGTCCAGCCCGGCGACCACCTCTGGGGCATCGCCACCCGCCGCTACGGCGAAGGCATCCTCTATGTGAAGGTCTTCGAGGCCAACAAAGGCCAGATTCGCGACCCCGACCTGATCTATCCGGGGCAGATTTTCGAGCTGCCGGAATAGAGAGGGCTGGCAAAGCCGCGCCGGGCGTCCTACGTGTCGCCTCTGCCCCGAGCGGGTGGATTTTGAGACCATGACCCACGCCGATTTCGAGAAAGAGGCCCGGGCAAGCGGATGGCGGACGATCCGAAAGGTCGCCCCCTATCTCTGGCCCGAAGGCGAGACCGGGCTTCGCGCCCGGGTGGTGCTGGCCATGGCCGCGCTTTTCGTCTCGAAGCTCATCGCCGTGGCCACGCCGTTTTTCTACAAGGCCGCCGTCGACAGCCTGTCGGGGGAAACGCTCGATCCGGTCTGGATGCTGGCGATGGGGGCCATCGGCGTCACCATCGCCTACGGTATGGCCCGGCTGATGAATGTGGGCTTTCAGCAGCTCCGCGACGCGCTTTTCGCCGCCGTCGGCCAGCGGGCGCTGAGGCAACTCGCCTTGGAGACCTTTACCCATATCCACCGCCTGAGCTTGCGCTACCACATCACCCGCAAGACCGGGGGCCTCTCCCGCATTATCGAACGCGGCGTGAAGGGCGTGGAGTTCCTTTTGCGGTTCCTTCTCTTCTCCATCGGCCCCCTGATCCTCGAACTTCTGATGATCGGGGTGGTGCTCGCGGTGGTCTTCGACATCTGGTATCTCGCCGTCGTCACCGTCACCATCGGGCTCTACATCTGGTTCACCTTCAAGGTCACCGAATGGCGGGTGCGCATCCGCAAGGAGATGAACGACCAGGACACCGACGCCAACCAGAAAGCCATCGACAGCCTTCTGAACTTCGAGACGGTGAAGTATTTCGGCGCCGAGACCCGGGAGGCCGCGCGGTATGACAGCGCGATGCAGGGCTATGAGAAGGCCGCGCTCAAGACCTCCTATTCCCTGGCGTTTCTGAACTTCGGCCAGTCCTTCCTTATCACCACCGGGCTCGTGATCGTCATGGTCATGGCCGCCGTCGGCGTCCAGAACGGCGCGCTGACGGTGGGCGATTTCGTGATGGTCAACGCCTACATGATCCAGATCACGATGCCCCTGAACTTCCTCGGCACGGTCTACCGCGAGATCCGACAGAGCCTCATCGACATGGGCGAGATGTTCGATCTTCTCGAACAGCCCCGGGAGGTGACCGACAAGCCCGGCGCGCCGGATTTGAAGGTAGACGGAGGCGAGGTGGTGTTCGACGAGATGGTCTTCGGTTACGAAGACGCCCGTCCCATCCTCAAGGGCGTGTCGATCGCCGTGCCGGCGGGCCAGACCGTCGCCATCGTCGGCCCCTCGGGGTCGGGCAAGTCCACCATCGGGCGGCTGCTCTTTCGGTTCTACGATCTGGCTTCGGGGAGCCTCAGGATCGACGGCCAGGATGTGCGCGACGTGACGCAAGACAGCCTCCACGCCCAGATCGGCGTCGTCCCCCAGGACACCGTGCTCTTCAACGACACGATCCGCTACAACATCGCCTACGGCCGGCCCGAGGCGAGCTTCGACGAGATCGTCGCGGCGGCAAAGGCCGCAAAGATCGACGATTTCATTCAAGGGCTTCCCGACGGGTACGAAACCACCGTCGGCGAGCGTGGGCTGAAGCTCTCGGGCGGGGAGAAACAGCGGGTGGGCATCGCCCGGACCTTGCTGAAAAACCCGCCGATCCTGCTTCTGGACGAGGCCACCTCGGCGCTCGACACCGAGACCGAGATGGGCATCCAGTCGGAACTCAAGGCAATGGGCGAGGGGCGGACGGTCATAACCATCGCCCACCGGCTTTCGACCATCGCCGATGCAGACCGGATCGTGGTGCTGGAGAACGGCGAGATCGTGGAAGAGGGCACCCACGAGGCGCTTCTCGCGAAGGCCGGGCGCTATGCGCAGCTCTGGTACCGCCAGGCCTCGGAGGAAGACGCGGCGGCGTGAGGCCGTTCGTTCGATGCCTCCCGCCCCGGACCCGATCCGGGGCCCCGACCCACCGGAGCGCCAGGCCTGTCGGGGTCCCGGGTCAAGCCCGGGACGCGGGGGAGTTTGGCCGCCGCGGGCAAACGAACGTCTCCTGAGGACCAAACGGCAACCCACGCCCCGGACCCGATCCGGGGCCCCGACCCACCGGAGCGCCAGGCCTGCCGGGGTCCCGGGTCAGGCCCGAGACGCGGGGGGGGGAGTTTGACCGGCGCGGATAAACGAACGTCTCCTCAAGACGAAACAGCAACCCACGCCCCGGACCTGATCCGGGGCCTCGACCCACCGGAGAGCCAGGCCCATCGGGGTCCCGGGTCAGGCCCGGGACGTGGGGGGATTTGACTGGCGCGGAACAACGAACGTCTCCTCAAAACCAAACGGCAACCCACGCCCCGGACTTGATCCGGGGCCTCGATCCACGGAGTACCAAGCCAATCGGGGTCCCGGGTCATGCCCGGGACGCCGGGGGAACTTGGCCGGAGCGGACAAACGAACGCCCTTTCGCGCCGGTATCGACCCACACAATGGACGCCTCGGAAGCCTCCTCCCACCCCGGGGCGCGGCAGCCGATGCGGGTGACGCGGCCATTGTCACGCGCCGCCCTTAGGTGCTACTCGAACCGTGCGTCCGGCGCCATTTCGCCCCGGGCCCTCTTCGGAGAACCCCAATGCTCTCGCCCTTCGTCCGGACCGCGGTCGTCCTCGGCCTTCTGGCCGCCGTCTCGCCCATCGCCATCGACATGTATCTGCCGGCGCTGCCGACCATCGAGCGCGATCTCGGCACGACCGTGGCCGGCACCCAGGCGACGATGACGGCCTATTTCATCGCATTCGGCCTCGCCCAGCTTTTCTACGGACCGATGGCCGACCGCTATGGGCGCAAACCGCCGATCTATCTGGGGCTTTCGATCTTCGGGGCCGCCACCATCGGCTGTGCGCTGGCCCCGGACGTCGAGACCCTCATTGCGTTCCGCGTGCTTCAGGGGCTCGGCGGGGCGGCGGTGATGGTCGTCCCCCGCGCGATCATCCGGGATATGTATACCGGGCCCGAGGCCACCCGGCTGATGGCGATGGTGATGCTGGTGATCTCGGTCTCGCCGATGCTGGCACCGCTGTTGGGATCGGGCGTCATCGCGGTGGCAAGCTGGCGGGCGATCTTCTGGGTTCTGGCGCTGGCGACGGTCCTCAGCCTTGTGCTGACTGTGGTCGCCCAGCCCGAGACACTGGCCCGACAGGACCGGGTGCCGATCCGGCTCGGCGTGCTCTGGGCGGGAACGAAAGTGCTGATGACGAGCCCGGTCTTTCTCGGCCTCACCGCGGTGGGCGGGCTCGGGTTCGCGAGCTTTCTCGTCTTCATCGCCACCGCACCCTTTGTCTATCAGTCCGCCTTCGGGCTCACCCCGACCCAGTTCTCCCTGGCCTTCGCGATCAATGCCCTGGGCTTTTTCGCCGCCTCGCAGTTCGCCGGCCCCTTAGGCGCGCGCTGGGGGATGGAAACGGTCGTGCTGCGCGGCACGTTCGGCTTCGCCGCCTTCACGATCGCGCTTCTGGCATTCACGCTCGCCGGCCTCGCGCCGCTGCCGGTGATCGTCGCGCTGCTCTTTTGCGCCAATGCCGCCCTCGGGCTCGTGGTGCCGTCGACCATGGTCATGGCGCTCGACCCCCATGGCGAAATCGCGGGGCTCGCCTCGTCCCTCGGCGGCACGCTCCAGATGCTTGCCGGCGGGGTCGCCATCACCGCGACCGCCCCCTTCTTCGACGGCACGGCCCTGCCGATGGTGGCCGCCATCGCCGCCTGCGGCGCAGTGGCGCTCGCCATCGCCCTGCCGCTTCTCGCGACGGGGCGGCGGGCGGCCTGACGGTTTACTCCGCGGCCCTCAGCGGCAGGTCCGGTGCGGCGGGCTCCTCGGTCGAGGGGCGGCGGTCGGGCCCGGTGTCCCAGACGATCTCGGGGTCCTTCAGCTTCCGGGCTGCGCGCCGAAGCGCGAGGTCGCGCGCGGTCCGGCTCCCCGCCCCGCGGCTCAGCGCCGAGAGGCTTGCCAGCGAGCGGTAGGCGCCGGTTTCGAGCCAGACCCGGAGCGCCAGCATCGACGGCGTGAAGACGAGGGTCAGCACGGTCGCGATGCCGAGCCCGAAAACAACCGCCGTGGCGAGCTGTTTCCACCACAAGGCGGTGGGGCTGTCGATGGAATAGCCGCCGCCGATGAAATCGAGCGAGACACCGAACATCATCGGCGCAAGGCCGGCCATGGTGGTGATCGTGGTCAAGAGCACCGGTCGGATGCGGGCCTCGGCGGTGCGCACGATGGCTTCGGTCCGCGGCATGTATTGGGAATATTCCTGATAGGTGTCGATCAGGACGATGTTGTTGTTCACCACGATCCCGGCCAGTGCGACAATCCCCGTCCCGGTCATGATGATCGAGAAGGGTTGGCCCATCACCAGCATCCCGATGAGACAGCCGGTGACCGACATGACCACCGCCGTCAGCACCAGAAACGCGTTATAGAACGAGTTGAACTGGGCCAGAAGGATGATGAACATCAGCCCCAGAGCGCCGGCGAAGGCCTGCATCAGGAAGGCGCCGGATTCCTCCTGGTCCTCCTGGTCGCCGGTCCACTCCCAGTCGAGCCCGGCGGCGAAGGGGTCGGTGTCGAGCCATTTCGTGAGTTCTGCAATGCGCTCGTTGGGGTTCACCGGCACGAGCCGGTAGGTGCCGTCCGCGAGGCCGGCATCGATGTCCGACGTCGCGAGGTCGCTGTCGTAGACGAACGCCTCCGAGCCCTCCGGCGCCGCCGGGTCCGGCGCGGCCATGCCGACGGTTTCGTCACCGCCGTCGACGATTTTCCGCAGGCCCGGCGCCACATCGGCCTTCACGTCGAAATGGCGCTTCTGGTCGACCCGGTTGATCTGCCCGAGCTTGGCCACGGGCTCGCGGGAGATGAAGTTCGACAGCGGCACCAGCCCGTCGGGCGTGCGCACCTTAAGGCTGTCGAGGGTCGACAGGACCCGGTCGCTCTCAGGCAGACGCACGCGAATGTCGATCTCCTCGTCCGAGGTATCGACCCGCATCGTGTCGAGGAGGATGCCGCGCGTGACGAGCTGGACCATGCCGCCCACCGTGGCCACATCGGCGCCGTAGCGTCCCGCGGCCTCGACATCGACATCGATCTGCCAGTCGATGCCGGGGAGGGGGCGGGAATCCTCGATGTCCACAAGCGCAGGCGTCTCCTCGAACCGCTGCCGGGCGGTTGCGGTCGCCGCCAGCAGGTCCTCCCAGTTCTCGCCGGAAATCCGCAGATGCACCGGTTTCCCCGACGCCGGCCCCTGGGCGAGGTTCAGGACCTCGGTCTCGATCCCCGGAAGCCGGTCGAGCTCTGCCTGAAGCCTGGCGATGACGACGTCGCCGTCGAGCTCTTCGAAGGTGACTCCGTCGCGCGCGGCGGCATAGGCGGCGCGGTCTTCCCACTGGATCATCTCGATCTGGATCTGCCCGATCGTGTCGAGCGGCGAGGAGGCGCCGCCGGTATTGGCGTTCAATCCCCCGGCGCCGGCGAAGGCGAAGGCATTGTCGATCCCCTCGGTGGCGAGGATCACGTCCTCGACCTGCCGCACGATGTCGTCCTTCTCGTTGAGCGACATGTTGCCCCGGGCGCGCACATAGACGATGGCCTGCTCGGGCTCGCTCTCGACGAAGAACTCCACACCGTTGTTGTTGGCGCCGAAGTACATGAATACCGAGAAGACGAAAAAGCCGATGGCGGCGATGGAGATCACGGGCATCACCGGGTTGCCGGCGATGAACTTGATGAAATGGCCGAACGGCGTGCGCTGATGGCCGGCGCGGATCTTCCGCTGGCGGCCTTCCAGTTTTGCCGCCCCGAGGGCGACGGAGGCAAAGATCGCGGCGAGAACGAACATGATCGCGCCGGGGATCATGCCGGCCACCCCGTCCGGTGCCGCCTCGCCGAGGATGTAGCCGGGGTTGAGCGTCTGCATCGCCGAGACGAAGAGCAGCCAGAGCGCCACCGGAACGAGGAGCGCGCGGAGCCACCAGGGGGCGGCCCGCTTCAGCGCCTCCGAACCGCGCTCGAACACGCGCGACATTCGCCCCGCAACCCCGCCCATGACGGGAAGGTAGATCAGCGCGACGATCAGCGAGGCCGACAGAACGAAGATCAGCGTCACCGGCAGCATGCCCATGAACTCACCCGGGGTTCCGGGCCAGAACAGCATCGGCAGGAAAGCGCAGAGCGTCGTCGCGGTGGAGGACACGATCGGCCAGAACATCCGCTTGGCGG
Organism: Paracoccaceae bacterium; assembly: GCA_030066905.1. Taxonomy (GTDB): domain Bacteria; phylum Pseudomonadota; class Alphaproteobacteria; order Rhodobacterales; family Rhodobacteraceae; genus JASJAR01. The sequence goes on from JASJAR010000041.1 coordinate 23,130, forward strand.
CCTCGACATAGGCCCGCATCGGCCCCGAACCTTCGCGGATCCGCTTGTCGGCATATTCGACGACGACGATGGCGCCGTCGACGAGCATGCCCACCGCGAGAATGAGCCCGAACATCACGATGTTCGACACCGCCACGCCCATCACGGCGAGAAAGGCAAAGCACAGCATGAACGAGGTGGGGATCGCGAAGCCCACCAGAAGTGCTGAGCGGGTGCCGAGCGCGGCGAGGACGACGATCATCACCAGCGCAATCGCCGTCAGCACCGATCCTTCGAGTTGGCTGACCATCGAGGCGACCTGTCGCGACTGGTCGTTCGACGTGCCCACATCGATGGCCGCACGCAACTCCCCCGGCCAGGCTGCCGACGCTGCCGCAACCTCGCTGCGAATGAGCTCGGCCGTGTCGATGACGTTGAAACCCTTGCGCTTGACGACCTGGAGCGCCACCGTCGTCTCGCCGTTGAACCGCGCCGTCCCGGCCCGGTCCTCGAAGGTGAGGCGGATATCGGCAAGGTCGCCAAGGGTGACGACCCGGTCGCCATCGACCTTCACCGGCAGGGTGTAGACATCCTGTTCTTCGTCGAACGACGAGGGGATCTTTACCGAGAACGCGCCGGCCTCGCTTTCGATCTCTCCGGCGGCGACAAGCTGGTTGTTGTTCTGCACGACCGCGATCAGTTCGGCGGCCGTGACGTTGTAGGCTTCGAGCCGCAGGGGGTCGATCACCACTTCGAGCATCTCGTCGCGGTGCCCGGCAAGCCCCGCTTCGAGCACCGGTTCGAGCGCTTCGAGCCGGTCCTGTAGGTCCTTTGCGACACGCAGAAGCGTCCGCTCGGGCAGCGCGCCGGTGAGGTTGACGATGATGATCGGGAATTCCGAAAAATTGAACTCGGTGATCGTGTATTGCTCGAACCCGTCGGGGAAATTCGCCTCCGCCTGGCTCATCGCGTCGCGCACATCGGCGAGCACCTGGGTCTTGTCCCAGCCGTAGTCGAATTCGAGGACGATATTGGCGTAGCCTTCGGCCGCCGTGGCGGACATCGAATCGAGCCCGTCGAGATCGGCAAGCTCGGTCTCCATCGGCTTGACGAGCAGGCTCTCGCTGTCCTCGGCGGAGATTCCGGGGAAGGGCAGCGAGATGATGATCGCGGGGATTTCGATGTCGGGCTCGCCCTCCTTGGGGAGGGCCACATAGGAGATCGCGCCGGCGAGGATCGACAGCACGATGAAGGCGACGACCATCCGCGCCCGCGACGCGGCCCAATCGACGATGCCTGTCATTGTCCGGTCTCCCGCAGAGTGACATCGACGGGCACCCCGTCGGTGACGAATTCCTGGCCGACGACGATGACGTCGACGACGTCCTGCAATCCGCCGACCCAGATGCCCTCCCTTGTGTCGCGCAGGACCGAGACCGGCGCGAACTCGGCACGGGCGTCGCGCACGATGCGCACCCCCAGACGCCCCTCGTCGTTGAGCGTCAGCGCCGATTGCGGGATGAAATGGGCCGCGGTGCCCTCGCCGCCGACGACGATCTCTGCGGTCTGGCCGTCGCGGATCGAGAGATCGGTATTGTCGACCTCGACCTCGACCCGGAAGGTCCGCGTGCTGGGGTCGGCCGAGCGCGACAGGAACGTCACCTCGCCCGTGACCTCGCGCCCAGAGGCGAGCCGGGCGCCGGCCATGGCCCCGACACGCACCCGGTCGACCTCGGTTTCCGGCACGAAACCGAGGAGCTTGATCGGCTGGAGCTGGATGACCGTCGCGCAGAGATCGCCCGATTGCAGAAGCGCGCCGAGCTCGGCGCTGTCGGTCTCCATCAGCCCCGCGAAGGGGGCGCGGATCTCGATCCGCTCCAGTTCGAGCTCGGCTGCCGCGACCGTCGCTTCGGCCGAGCGGATGGTGGCAGTGGCCGTGTCGAGCCCCGAGCGGGACGATTGCAGCGTCGCCCTGGCCGCCTCCACCGAGGCGCGGGTGCCGGCAACCCGGGTTTCCGAGGCGAACCCGCCTTCGGAAAGCTCCGAGGCGGCGCGGTCGTTGATCTCGGCTTCGACCAGACGGGCCTCGGCCTCGGCGACCCGCGCTTCGGCGGTGGGCAGACCGGCGCGCGCCTCGGCGAGCCTGGCTCGGGCTTCTTCGAGGCTGATCTCGCGGTTCGCGGCATCGATCCGGCAGAGAAGCTGGCCCGCTTCGACGAAGGCCCCCTTCCGGATCGGGTCGGACACGACCTTGCCCGTCGTCTCGGCGCGCACTTCGACCTGCCGTGCGGCTTCCGTGCGCCCTCGCAGCACCACGGCGCGGTCGATCTCCCCGGGTTCCGACCTCAACGCCACGACCGAGACGCGCCCGGCGTCATCGGCCTCCGGCAGGGGCTCGGCGCTGTCGTCGGCCGGCGCCCCTGCCGCGACGTCGGCTTCTCCGCCGCCACCGGCGGCGAATTCAAGCAGCCGGTCCCGGTCCAGAACCGCAAAGTAAAGCACTGCGACGACGGCCAGCGCCGTAACAATAGAGAAGAACCGCATATGTTGTCTCTCAAACTCCTGTGGGCGGACACCGGAATAGGGGCCTGCCTCCCGGTCCGCCCTGGCGCGGCAGGGGGTCTGAACCGATTAGTTCAGATTACTCCCAACAGGGGTCTGGCGCAAGTTTCAACCGTTTCCGGCCCGCGCCCCTTGGCATTTGCCGGACGGCTGCTGTAGGAAAAGGCGATTTTCAGGGCCGGAGGCGCGGTTTTGTCCAACAATGACAGCTTCATCGACGAGGTGACCGAGGAGGTCCGGCGCGACCGTCTTTACGCGCTCTTTCGCCGATATGGCTGGATCGGCGCCGTCGTGGTGGCCGTCCTGGTCGGCGGGGCCGCGATCAACGAATATTTCAAGGCCGAGGCGCGGGCCGAGGCCGAGGCACTGGGCGATGCGCTGATCGAGGCGTTGGGCGCGCCGACCCCCGAGGCGCGGGGTGCGGCGCTGGCTGCACTCGACCCCGGCGACAACCCGAGGTCCCGGGCCCTGGTGGCGCTGCTTGCGGCGGGCAGCGACCCTGAGGCTGGCGACGACCTCTGGGCGATCTCCGAAGATGCCTCCCTGCCGCCGCTCTGGCGCGACGTCGCCGCGCTGAAGGCGGCGATGGCCGCCTCGGGCGAGATGCCGGCGGCGGAACTCATCGCCCGGCTCGAACCGCTGGCCCTGCCGGGCGCGCCCTACCGGCTTCTGGCGCTCGAGCAGATCGCCCTGGCCGAGATTTCCCGCGGCGAGACGGCGGCGGCCCTCGATCTGCTGACCCAGATCGTCGAGGACGACGCCACCGGAGAGGGCTTGCGTCAGCGGGCGGTGCAGTTGATTGTGGCGCTCGGGGGAGACCCCGAAGCGGCCTGAGGCCGCAGGGGTCGGCGAGGGGGCGTTTGAGAGTGTTACGCGGAGGGTTTCGCAAGCTCATGCTGGTCGGGTGCCTGACGGCACTTGCGGCCTGTGCCGAGCGCGAACTGATCCTCCCCGGCGAGCGGGAGGATGTCCGTTCGACCCTCGGGCTGGAAGAGGCGGCGCGGTCGCCGGCCGGTCCGGTGACGCTCGGTCCCGTGACCGTCACCCGCGCCTGGACCCATCAGGCCGGAACGCCGGACCACAACCCCGGCCATGCCGCGCTGTCGGGCAGCCTCCAGCGGGTCTGGAGCGTCGATATCGGGGCGGGCGACGCGCGGCGGTTCCGCATCGCCGCGCAACCGGTCTCGGACGGGGCGCGGATCTTTGCGATGGACAGCCGGTCGAGGGTCACCGCGGTGTCCACTGCGGGCGACACGCTCTGGTCGCGCGACCTCACCCCGCCGGGCGACCGGGCCGACAGCGCGTCGGGCGGCGGGCTCGCGGTCGCCGGCGGCCGGGTCTACGCCACGACGGGGTTCGGCACGCTCGTCGCGCTCGACGCGGCCACCGGCGCCCCGGTTTGGAGCCACGATTTCCGCTCCGTCGCCTCCGGCGCGCCGACGGTGGCGAACGGGCTGGTCTACGCCATTACCCGCAACGGGATCGGCTGGGCGCTCGACGCCCGGAACGGCCGGGTGCGCTGGTCGGTCACCGGCATCGCCACCGAGGCGGGCATTCTCGGCGGCCCGTCCCCCGCCGTCGGGGCGGACGGGCTGGCCGTCTTCGCCTTTCCCAACGGCGCGCTCTCGGGGGTGGATGCCGCCACCGGCGCGCTCCGCTGGCGCGGCTTCATCGCCGGGCGCCGGCTCGAAACCGTGGCCTCGGCCATCGCCGATGTCACCGGCGACCCGGTGCTCTCGGGCGCGGTGGTCGTCGCCGGGACCCATGACGGGCGCACCGCCGCCTTCGACCGCGCCACCGGCGCGCCGCTCTGGACGCTCGACGAGGGGGCGATGTCGGCCCCCGTGGTGACCCCGAGCGACGTTTTCCAAATCACCGACCGCAACGCGCTCATCCGCATCGACCGCGATACCGGGGACCTCGTCTGGTCCCAGCCCTTGCCGCTCTACCGCACCAGCCGGCCGCGCCGGTTTTCGGCGCTCTTCGCCCATTACGGGCCGATTCTCGCCGGCGGCCGCCTCGTCGTTGCCTCCGACGACCGCGAGTTGCGGTTCTTCGATCCGGCCACGGGCGCGCTTGCGGGGTCGCTCGACCTGCCCTCGGGCGCGGCGGCAGACCCGATCGTGGTGGGCGGCACCCTATATCTCGTCACCGAAAACGGCCGCCTTCACGCCTTCCGTTGAGGCGCGAACCCGGCTAGACAGGCGCTTTCGCCGCAACCCGGGACCGCTGCCCCAGATGACCTTCAGCCTCGCCATCGTCGGCCGCCCGAATGTGGGCAAGTCGACCCTCTTCAACCGCCTGGTCGGGCGGCGCCTGGCGCTCGTCGACGACCAGCCCGGGGTCACCCGCGACCTCCGTGAAGGCGACGCGCGCCTCGGGCCGCTGCGGTTCACTGTGATCGACACCGCGGGGCTCGAAGAGGCCACCGACGACAGTCTGGCCGGCCGGATGCGAAAGCTCACCGAACGCGCCGTGGCCATGGCCGATGCCTGCCTTTTTCTGATCGACGCCCGTGCCGGGGTGCTGCCCGCCGACCGGGTCTTCGCCGACATCCTGCGCCGCTCCGGCAAAACCGTGTTTCTGGCCGCCAACAAGGCCGAGGGCCGGGCCGGGGAGGCGGGGCTGATCGAGGCCTGGGAACTGGGGCTCGGCGAGCCGATGGGCCTTTCTGCCGAGCACGGCGAGGGGCTCGACGACCTCCTTCGCGCCCTGACCCCGCGCGTCGAGGCCGCCGCCGAAACCGCCGAAGAGGCGCCCGATATCGGGCTCTCGGTGGAGGACGGCGCGGATGGCCCCGACCTCACCCGCCCGCTCCAGGTCGCCGTCGTCGGGCGCCCGAACGCGGGAAAGTCGACGCTCATCAACCGGCTTCTGGGCGACGAGCGTCTGCTCACCGGCCCCGAGGCCGGCATCACCCGCGACGCCATCGCCCTCGATCTCGATTGGGACGGAAGAGCCGTGCGCATCTTCGACACCGCCGGCATGAGAAAGCGGGCGAAAGTCCAGGAAAAGCTCGAAAAGCTCTCGGTCTCCGACGGTTTGCGCGCGGTAAAGTTCGCCGAGGTCGTCGTGGTGCTCCTCGACGCCGCGATCCCCTTCGAACAGCAGGACCTCCGCATCGCCGATCTCGCCGAGCGCGAGGGCCGGGCGGTGGTGGTCGCGGTCAACAAATGGGACCTCGAAGAGGACAAAGGCGCGAAGCTCAAGGAGTTGCGCGCGGAGTTCGAGCGGCTTCTGCCGCAGCTTCGCGGCGCGCCGCTGGTGACGGTCTCGGCCAGGACGGGCCGGGGGCTCGACCGGCTCAAAGCGGCGGTGCTGAAGGCCCATGAGGTCTGGAACCGCCGGGTGACGACCGCAGAGCTCAACCGCTGGCTTGCCGCGATGGTCGCGGCCCACCCGCCGCCGGCGCCGGGGGGCAGGCGGATCAAGCTCAGATATGCGACCCAGGCCAAGACCCGGCCGCCGGGGTTCGTGGTCATGGCGTCATATCCCGAAAAGATTCCAGAGAGTTACGCGCGCTATCTCATCAACGGGCTCCGCGAGGACTTCGACATGCCCGGCACGCCGATCCGGCTCACGTTCCGCAGCCAGTCGGAGAAGAACCCGTATAAGAACAAGAAGAAATCGACGCCGTCACGGCTCCGGAAGCATCTGGGCAAGCCGCCGCCGGGGTGAGGCGGGCGGGAGCTTCGTTTGAGCCGAGGGGTGGTTCTGGCCTTGAGCGTACGTTCGGGTCTTGCTCCGGCAGCTCTTGGCGAAACACGCCCCGGACGTGATCCGGGGCCCCGATCCACCGGAGTGCCAAGCCTGTCGAGGTCCCGGGTCAAGCCCGGGACGCGGGTTACTCGGGGTCGGGGCGCAGCGCCAACGCCAGCTCCAGGCCAAACTCGTCCTCCGGTGGTTCAGGTCGGGCGCTCACTCCCGCAACCGGCCCCGGCGCGTCGCGGCCACCGCGAGGAGTGCGGCCATGGCAATCCCCGCCGCAACCGCCACCGACCAGGTCTCACCGGCATTTCTGACGATCACCGCCGCCAGCGCCCAGAGCAGGCCGGCCCCGTAGGCGAGGTTTCCCGTCGCCCGGAGCACCAAGGCCGCCAGAACGCCAGCGACGAGGATCGCCCCCCAGGCCGCCGGCACCGCGCTTGCTACCCCGTGTCCCGCCGCCAGGAGCCCCAGCGATACCGATGCGGCCGCCGTGAGCCAGCCGGCATAGAGCCCCAGCGGCCAGGCGAGCCAGGGCCGGTCCGCGCGCGGCGCCTTGAGGAGCCCCCAGAGGGCGGCGGCGAGCATCACCCAGATGAGGATCGTCGCCATCACCGGGCTCTGGTTCGCGACCGTATTCCAACTGGCGCCAACGATGAAACTCACCATCAGCGGCCAGCGCAGCGCGTCCCAGCCGGGGTTCTCGGCGCGCCGGATAAGCCCATAGCCGGCCGAGGCGAGAAGCCAGAGGAAGATCACCCCCCAGATCGCGAAGGCATAGCCGGCCGGCTGCACCGGCGGATCGATCTGGGGGACGGGGAACTGCTCGGGCGCAAACCCTGCAAAGGGCACCACATAGGCGCCGACGACGAAGGCCAATGTCGCGCAGAGCAGGAGAATCGCCTTCATCCGCGGGCCGTCGTCCCGCTCAGGGGTCGGCGGGATGTCAGACAAGCGCTCCATCCGCATCGATCCGGCTCTTCCCGCCGAGCCAGGGGCCGAGGGCTTGCGGCAAAACCACCTCGCCCGCCTCGGTCTGGCCGTTCTCCATGACCGCGATGAGGCAGCGGCCCACGGCGAGGCCCGAGCCGTTGAGCGTTGCGACAAACTCCGGTTTGCCGCCGCCCTCGGGCCGGTAGCGGGCGTTCATCCGCCGGGCCTGGAACGTGCCGCAGGTGGAGACCGAGGAAATCTCGCGGTAGGTGCCTTGCCCCGGCAGCCAGACCTCGATGTCGTGGGTCTTTTCGGCCCCGAAGCCCATGTCCCCGGTGCAGAGCACGACCGTCCGGTAGGGCAGGCCGAGGCGTTCGAGCACGGTTTCGGCGCAGCGGGTCATCCGCTCATGCTCGGCGAGCGCGTCTTCGGGCTTGCAGACCGTCACCATCTCCACCTTCTCGAACTGGTGCTGGCGGAGCATTCCGGCAGTGTCCTTGCCCGCAGACCCCGCCTCGGAGCGGAAACATAGAGAATGGGCGGTGTAGCGGCGGGGCAGGTAGCTGTCCTCGACGATGAGCCCGTTGACGATATTCGTCAGCGTCACCTCGGAGGTTGGAATGAGCCACCAGCCATTGGTCGTCCGGTAGCTGTCCTCGCCGAATTTCGGAAGCTGACCGGTCCCGAGCATCATCTCGTCGCGCACGAGCACGGGGGTGTTCGTCTCAATGAGATCGTGCTCGGTCGTGTGAAGGTCGAGCATGAACTGCGCCAGCGCCCGGTGGACCCGCGCGACCGCACCCGACATGAGCGCAAAGCGGGAGCCCGAGAGCTTCGCCGCCACCTCGAAGTCGAGCCCCGGCTTGACGCCGTCGATCTCGAAATGCTCCTTCGGGGCGAAGTCGAAGGTCTTCGGCTCGCCCCGGCGGCGGATCTCGACATTGTCCTCCTCGTCCGCACCGTCGGGCACCTCCGCAAGCGGCAGGTTCGGCAGACCCATCAGAAGATCGGTGAGGCGGGCATCCTCCGCCTTGGCCGTCTCTTCAAGCCGGGCGATCTCGTCTTTTTTCTCGGCCACCAGCGCGCGCAGCCGCTCGAATTCGGCCTCGTCGCCCCTGGCCTTGGCAGCCCCCACCTCTTTCGAGGCGGCATTTCGTTCGGCAAGGGCGGCCTCGGCCGCCGCGATGGCCTCCCGGCGCGCGGCATCGATGGCCAAGACCTCCGACGACACGCCACCGACACCCCTGCGGCCGAGGGATTGGTCGAAGGCGTCCGGGTTATCCCGGATCCAGCGGATGTCGTGCATCGTCTTTCTCCATCTTCTCCTCCGGCGCGACTCGCCCCGGGGCCGGGGCGCTATATGCCCCGATTTCGACGCTCTGTCAGGGGGCTGCGCCAGACACGCACTGGCGCAACCTTCCTTGCACCCCTAAATGCCTCCCTATAGGGTGCGCCAACTTTGCCGGGGGCACCTCCCGGGGCAACTTCAAGGACCGTTTCACGCATGCTCGTCACACCAGCCTATGCGCAAGCCGCCGGTGGGGCCGGCGGAGCCTTCGCCAGCTTCATCCCGCTCATTCTCATCTTCGCGATCATGTATTTTCTCCTGATCCGGCCGCAGCAGAAGAAAGTCAAAGAGCACCAGAAAATGGTCGAGGGCCTCAGGCGCGGCGACCAGGTGGTGACCCAGGGCGGGCTCATCGGCAAGGTCACAAAGGTCAAGGAAGACAACGAGATCGAGGTCGAACTTGCCCAAAACGTGAAGGTCCGCGTGGTCAAGAACACCGTCGCCCAGGTGGTGTCGAAAACCGAGCCCGCAGAGAGCTAGAGCCGAAAGGGCGCGCCCATGCTTCAGATCGAGGGCTGGAAGCGGATCGGCATCTGGTTGACGGTCGCCGTCGGCCTCGCCCTGGCGATGCCCAACTTCTTTTACGGCACGGTCGAGCGGTCGAACGACGCCGAAGCCGAGATCGAGGTTCTCGGCGCCACCTCGGAGCGCACCGCCGCCGCCGCCGCCTGGCCCGCCTTTCTCCCCGACAGCCTCGTCAACCTCGGCCTCGACCTCCGGGGCGGGGCGCATCTTCTGGCCGAGGTCCATGTCGAGGACGTCTATGCCGAGCGGATGAACGCGCTCTGGCCCGAGGTGCGCGACACGCTCCGGGCCGAGCGCGAGACCGTCGGCACGATCCGCCGCCAGGACGGGCCCGAGGACGAGCTTCGGGTGCGCATCTCAGAGCCCGAGGGGATGGGCCGCGCGCTCGAAGTGGTGCGCGGCCTCGCCACGCCGAGTGTGACGCTCACCGGCTTGGCGCAGAACGACATCGAGGTGGCGGGCGACGGCGATCTCGTGATCGTCCGGCTGTCCGACGCAGAGCGGGCCGCCACCGACACCCGCACGATCCAGCAGAGCTTGGAGATCATCCGCCGCCGGGTCGACGAGGTGGGGACCCGCGAGCCGACGATCCAGCGCCAGGGGGAGGACCGGATCCTCATCCAGGTCCCCGGCATCGGGTCGGCGGAGGAGCTTAAGGCGCTGATCGGCACCACCGCGAAGCTCACCTTCAACCCGGTCGTGGGCCGCACCTCGGACCCGGATGCCGCCCCCGGGGCGCGCAACGTCATCTACCCCTCGCTCGACGAGCCGGGCACCTATTACATCATCGAGGAAACGGCGGTCGTCACCGGCGAGGAACTCACCGACGCCCAGCCCTCCTTCGACCAGAACGGCCGCCCCGCGGTCAACTTCCGCTTCAACCCGTCCGGGGCACGGAAATTCGGCGACTACACGCTCGAAAACGTGGGCTCCCCCTTCGCCATCGTCCTCGACGAGGAGGTGATTTCGGCGCCGGTGATCCAGGACCACATCCCGGGCGGGTCGGGGATCATCACCGGGCAATTCTCGGTCGAGGAATCGACCCAGTTGGCGGTGCTTCTGAGGGCAGGGGCCTTGCCGGCGGAGATGACCTTCCTCGAAGAGCGCACCATCGGGCCCGAGCTTGGTCAAGACAGCATCGATGCCGGCACCATCGCCTGTATCGTCGCCTTCATCGCGGTCCTTCTGTTCATGGGGGCGAGCTACGGCCTCTTCGGCCTCTTCGCCAATATCGCGCTCATCATCAATGTCGGCCTCCTTTTCGGGCTTCTCTCGCTCATCGGCGCGACGCTTACGCTGCCGGGCATCGCCGGGATCGTTCTGACCATCGGCATGGCGGTCGACGCCAACGTGCTCATCTTCGAGCGCATCCGCGAGGAACTCAAAACCGCCAAGGGGCCAGCGCGGGCCATCGAGCTTGGCTACGAAAAGGCGCTTTCGGCCATCATCGACGCCAACATCACCACCTTTATCACCGCCGTCATCCTCTTCACCATGGGCTCGGGGCCGGTGCGCGGTTTCTCGGTGACCCTGGGCCTCGGCATTCTCACATCGGTCTTCACGGCCATTTTCGTCACCCGCCTTCTCATCGTGATGTGGTTCGAACGCCGCCGCCCGAAGACAATCGAGGTCTAGCCGATGCGCCTGAAACTCGTTCCCAAAGAGACCGCGTTCAACTTCTTCGCCCGCCCCACGCTCTGGCTCGGCATCTCGGGCGTGCTGATGGTCGCGGCCTTCGTGAGCTTCTTCCTCCAGGGGCTCAACTACGGGATCGACTTTCGCGGCGGCACCACCATCCGGACCGAATCCGCCCAGCCTATCGACGTGGCCGCCTACCGCGAGGCTATCGCGGTTCTGGACCTCGGCGACGTCTCGATCACGGAAGTCTTCGACCCGACCTTCGGGCCTGACGAGAACGTCGCGATGATCTCGATCCAGGCCCAGGAGGGCGAGGAAAGCGTCTCGGCGGATGTGGTCCGGGCGGTGCAGGACGCGCTCCGAGGGGTCGCCCCCGACATCACCTTCCCCTCGGTCGAATCGGTGGGGCCGACGGTTTCGGGCGAACTCATTCAAACGGCGATTATCGCGGTGGTCTTGGCCATCGGCGCGGTGCTCGTCTACATCTGGCTCAGGTTCGAATGGCAATTCGCCCTGGGCGCCGTCGCCGCGCTCGTCCACGACGTGATCCTCACTATAGGCATCTTCTCGGAGCTGCAAATCCGCTTCGATCTGGCGATCATCGCCGCGCTCCTGACCATCGTCGGCTATTCGCTCAATGACACCGTTGTCGTCTTCGACCGGGTCCGCGAGAACCTCAGGAAATACAAGCAGCGCCCCCTCAAGGAGGTGCTCAACCTCTCGATCAACGAGACCCTATCGCGCACCGTGATGACGTCGGTCACCACGCTTCTCGCCCTCATCTCGCTCTATGTCTTGGGCGGCGACGTCATCCGCGGCTTCGTTTTCGCGATGATCTGGGGCGTGATCGTGGGCACCTATTCGTCGATCTTCATCGCCAGCGCGATCCTTCTGGTGCTCGGCGTCAAGCGCGACTGGTCGAAGCCCGACGCCAACCAGGGCAACCAATTCGCCAACGTCGATGCCTGACGGGCTCGCCCTGGCGCTCGCGACGCCGGGGCTCCATTGGCTTCTGGCCACGGCCTTCGCCGCCGGGGCGATCTACGGTTTCGCCGGGTTCGGCGCGGCACTTCTTTTCATGCCCATCGGCGCGCGCGTCACCGACCCGGTAACCGCCGTGGCGATGTTCGCCGTCGCCGCCCTCGGTTCCGCACTCACGGTTCTGCCCCAGGCCTGGGCCGCCTGCGACCGGCGCGCGAGCCTCACCGTGACTGCCGCCGCCCTGGCCGTTCTCCCCCTCGGCGTGGCCGTGCTGCGGGCCGGGGACCCCGAAGCGATCCGCCTTGCGGTCTCGGCGGTCGTCATCGCCACGCTCGCGGCCCTGATGGCCGGCTGGCGCTACCGGTTCACGCCGGGCCCCGCGGCATGGCTCGGCGTCGGCGGCGCGGTGGGGTTTCTCGGCGGAGCAACGGGGCTCAACGGCCCGCCGCTCGTTCTGTTTCAGCTTGGAGGCCAAGACGGCGCCGCCCGCTCGCGCGCCAACACCATCGTGCCCTTGACCCTGTCGAGCTTCGCCGTCCTCCCCGTCCTCGCGCTTCAAGGGGCGCTCGCCGCGCCGGCCATCTGGCTCGGTCTTCTCATCCTGCCGCTCTACGCGCTGGGCGGCTTCATCGGGCGGCGATTGTTTGACCCCGCCCGGGCCAGGCTTTACCGCTGGAGCGCCTACGCCATCATTGCCGTCGCGGCCGTTGCCGGCCTGCCGTGGCTCGATTGAGGACGCCGAGATGCGCATGACCGAGGTTGAATTCTCAGAGGCCAGACCGGTCGAGGGCTACGGCCCCGGCTTCTTCCGGATCGGCGGCGAGGTGTATGAGGGCGCGGTGCGCGTACTGCCCTCGGGCGTCGCCCCCTGGGGCGGGACGGACGATACTGCCGACCTCCTTGCCGCCGCCGGCGAGATCGACGTCCTCTTCGTCGGCACAGGGGCGGAAATCGCGCCGGTCCCGGCCGCCTTCCGCACGGCATTGGAGGCGGCAGGGGTCGGTGTCGAGGCGATGGCTTCGCCGGCCGCCTGCCGCACCTACAACGTCCTTTTGTCCGAGGGCCGCCGGGTCGGCCTCGCGCTCCTGCCGGTCTGACGGGCTGCCCATGCCGCTTTTCGCCGAGAAGACACTGCGCCTTCGGCCGACCCGACCCTTCGGTCGAAGGACCGGCTTCCGCCGATGGTGACACTCGCGGTCGAGACCCTTGCCGTCTCCCGGGGCGGACTGCCGCTTCTTGAGGGCCTGAGTTTCGGGGTCGCGGGGGGGGAGGCCCTGATCCTGCGCGGCCCCAACGGGTCGGGCAAGACGACGCTTCTGCGGACCCTCGCGGGGCTCCAGCCGGCCGATGCCGGCCATATCGCCCCGGGCCCCGAGGCGCTGGCCTATGCCGCCCATGCCGACGGGCTGAAGCCGACCCTGACCGTGGCCGAAAACCTCTCCTTCTGGGCGGCGATGTTCGGAGCCCGCGCCATCGACGCGGCCCTCGATGCGTTCGATCTCGGCCCCTTGCGCGACCGGCCGGCCGCAAGCCTCTCGGCGGGCCAGAAGCGGCGGGTGGGGCTTGCGCGGCTTCTCGTCACCGGGCGCCCCGTCTGGCTCCTCGACGAGCCCACGGTCTCCCTCGACACCGCCGCCACCGCCGCCTTCGCCGATGTCGTCCGCGCCCATCTTGCCCGCGGCGGTGCGGCGCTGATCGCCACCCATATCGATCTCGGCCTCGACGCCCCGGTGCTCGATGTCGCCCGCTTCCGTGCCACCGCCCCGGCGGACAGGTTCGGCGCGGCCTGGGCGTGAGCGGGGCCGCCCGATGCTAGCGCTCTTCGCCCGCGACCTGGCGCTTGCGATCCGCGCCGGCGGCGGCTTCGGCCTGGCGCTGGCGTTTTTCCTGATCCTCGTCACGCTCGTGCCTTTCGGTGTCGGCCCCTTGCCGGAGCTTCTCTCCCGGATCGCGCCGGGCATCCTCTGGGTCGGCGCGCTTCTCGCCTCGCTCCTCTCGCTCGACCGGATCTTCGCGCTCGACCGGGAGGACGGCTCGCTCGATCTTCTGGCCACCGCCCCGATCCCCCTCGAAGCCGTCGCACTGGCCAAGGCCGCTGCCCATTGGGTGACCACGGGCCTGCCGCTCACCCTCGCGGCACCTGTGCTTGGCGTGCTTTTGAACCTCCCCGCGCCGGGCCATTTGTGGCTCCTTGTCAGCCTCGCGCTCGGCACGCCGGCGCTGTCGATGATCGGCACCTTCGGTGCGGCCCTCACCGTCGGGCTCAAACGCGGCGGGCTCCTCTTGTCGCTTCTGGTCCTGCCGCTTTACGTTCCGACGCTCATCTTCGGCGCCGAGGCGGTGGCGCGCGGGGTCGCGGGGCAGGACGCGACAACGCCGCTCCTTCTTCAGGGCGCGATCACCGCAGGCGCGCTGGCGATCCTCCCCTTCGCCGCGGCGGCGGCACTGCGCATCAACCTGCGCTGACGGCTCCGTTCGCCCCCGCCCCGCGTCAATCTGCACCGAGCTCCGGTGCGGAGGGTGACTTGAGCGCGGCCCGACCCGCGTCTAGATGTCTCCCATGCAGTTCTGGGAGTTCGCCAACCCTCGTGTCTTCATGGGCTGGACGGCCCGCGTCGTGCCCTGGACCTTCGGGCTCGCGGCGGCAACGCTCGCGGTGGGCCTCGTCTGGGGCTTCTTCTTCACGCCCGACGACTTCCGCCAGGGCTCGACGGTGAAGATCATCTATCTCCACGTCCCCTCGGCCTTCATGGCCATCAACGCCTGGATGATGATGCTCGTCGCCTCGCTCATATGGCTCATCCGCCGCCATCATGTCTCGGCCCTGGCCGCCAAGGCCGCGGCCCCGGTGGGTATCACGATGACCCTCATCGCGCTTTTCACCGGGGCGATCTGGGGCCAGCCGATGTGGGGCACCTGGTGGGTCTGGGACCCGCGGCTGACCTCGTTCCTGATCCTCTTTCTGTTCTATCTCGGCTACATCGCCCTCTGGACAGCCATCGAGGACCCCGACACCGCGGCGGACCTCACGAGTGTGCTCTGCCTCGTCGGCTCGGTCTTTGCACTTTTGTCGCGCTATGCGGTGCTCTTCTGGAACCAGGGTCTTCATCAGGGGGCGTCGCTGTCGCTCGATGCCGAGGAGAACATCTCGGACGTGTTCTGGGTGCCGCTCGTGGTTTCTATCACCGGCTTCGTGCTCCTCTTCGTCGCGCTTGTGCTTTACCGCACCCGCACCGAAATCGGCGCCCGGCGGCTCTATGCCCTCACACTCAGGGAGCGGATGGCATGATGCCCGACCTCGGAGCCTACGCCGTTGAGGTGAGCCTCGCCTATGGGGTGTCGCTGACGCTTCTCGTCGCCATCGTCGCGCTGAGCGTTCTGCGCGCCCGCCGCGTGGCCCGCGACCTCGAGGCCGCAGAGGCCCGGAAGGGGGCGCGATGAAGGTCAAGCCCCTGGCCCTGATCCCCGTCGCCGTCTTCGCGGTCTTTGCGGGCCTTGCGCTGTCGGGGATGTTTCGCGAAGACCCCGATGCGCTGCCTTCGGCGCGGGAGGGGCAGGTGGCCCCGGCGCTGACCCTGGGCGACCTCGCCGCCAAGCCCGGGTTCGATGCCGAAATGCTGAGCGCGCCTGGGGTGAAACTCGTGAACTTCTGGGCGTCCTGGTGCGCGCCTTGCCGGGTCGAGCACCCCAATCTCGAAGCGCTGGCCGCCGAAGGGCTCACGATCTACGGGATCAACTACAAAGACGACCCCGCAAAGGCGCTCGCGTTCCTCGAAGAACTGGGCGACCCCTATGCCGGGATCGGCACGGACGAACGCGGCCGCACTGCGCTCGACTGGGGCGTCTACGGCGTGCCGGAAACCTACGTGATCGACGGCGAGGGCAGGGTGGTCCTGCGGTTTGCAGGGCCCGTGACCCGGCGCGCGCTCGAAGACCGTATTCGCCCGGCCATCGAAGCGGCGGCGACAGAGGCTACGGCTCGGAACTAAGTCCCCACGCCCCGGGCTTGACCCGGGGCCCCGATCCACCGGAGCGACCGGCGGGTCGAGGTCCCGGGTCAGGCCCGGGACGGGGCCACCCCCCCCCGCGCCCGCTACCCGAGAAACGGCAGTGTGCAGCAGGCGATGAAGATCGCCGTTTCGAAGGGCGGCAACCCCTCCGGCAGGATACGCAAAAGTCTCCGCAACACAGCGGATGGCAGGTCGATACTCATAACAGCCCCCATGGCACCAGCACCTTAAGCAATGCCGAACGGGTGCGGGCTTGGCGAGGAAACAAATCGGTGCGCACGCCGACTGTGGGCTGGGCTCAACAATCCCTTCAGAGCGCGACAATCGTCACCGATTCGGAAACGCAGGCAATGCCCTCGCGGGAAAGGAAAAACCCCGGGCATCGCCGGGGCTCTCCTCAGACCTCAGGCGGCCTTGGCAAGGTTTCTCAGTACGTAATGCAGGACCCCGCCGTTCTCGACATATTCCTTCTCGACGGCGGTATCGATTCGGCATTTGAGCTCGATCTCTTCGGTGCGGCCGTCGGGATAGGCGATCGTGCAGGGCACGAGGGCGCCGGGCTTGAGGTCGCCTTCGAGCCCGGTGATCGACACGGTCTCGGCCCCGGTGAGCCCCAGGCTCTTCCGCGTCGCGCCGTCAGTGAACTCGAAGGGGATCACCCCCATCCCGACAAGGTTCGACCGGTGGATGCGCTCGAAGCTTTCGGCAATCACGGCCTTCACGCCGAGCAAGGCCGTGCCCTTCGCCGCCCAGTCCCGGCTCGACCCCGCGCCGTATTGCTCGCCGGCGAAGATCACCAGCGGCGTGCCCGCCGCCTTATAGGCCATCGCGGCATCGTAGATCGACATCTGGGTCCCGTCCGGCCCCTTCGTGTAGCCGCCTTCGACCCCCCCGTTCTCATTGGCGAGCATCTCGTTGCGGATGCGGATATTGGCAAACGTCCCGCGCATCATCACCTGGTGGTTGCCGCGCCGCGAGCCGTAGGAGTTGAACTCCCGGGGCGTGACCTGCCGGTCGACGAGATACTGCCCCGCCGGGGTGGTCTCCTTGAAGGAGCCCGCCGGCGAGATGTGGTCGGTGGTGACCATATCGCCCAGAAGGGCGAGGACCCGCGCGTCCTTCACATCCGTAATCACCCCCGGTTCGGGCGACATATCCTGGAAATACGGGGGGTTCTGGACGTAAGTTGACGCCCCCGGCCAGTCGTAGGTCAGGCTGTCGGTGGTCTCGACCCCGCGCCATTTCTCGTCGCCCTTGAAGACATCGGCGTATTTCGACTGGAAGGCGGCGCGGGTCACCGTCTTCTCGACCAGCTCCGCGATCTCCTGCTGGGAGGGCCAGAGGTCGGAAAGATAGACCGGTTTGCCGTCCTTCCCCGTCGCGATTGGGTCTTTGGTGATGTCGATGTTCATGTCGCCGGCAAGTGCATAGACGACGACGAGCGGCGGCGAGGCGAGGTAGTTCGCGCGCACGTCGGGGCTGATCCGCCCCTCGAAGTTGCGGTTGCCCGAGAGCACCGAGACGCCGATGAGGTCATGCTCGTTGATCGCCTTCGAGATCTCGGGCTGAAGCGGTCCCGAATTGCCGATGCAGGTGGTGCAGCCATAGCCCACAAGGTTGAACCCGATCGCGTCGAGGTCGTCTTGCAGCCCGGCGGCTTCGAGATAAGCGGAGACCACTTGCGAGCCCGGTGCCAGCGAGGTCTTCACCCAGGGCTTCCGGTCAAGGCCCAGTTCCCGGGCCTTCCGCGCCACGAGCCCCGCGCCGATCATCACGTAAGGGTTCGAGGTGTTGGTACACGACGTGATCGAGGCGATCACCACCGAGCCGTCTTGCAGCCGGTAGTCTTCGCCCTCCACGGCGGCCGTCTCACGCGGGTCGCCATCGTTGGCGTCGCGGTAGTCGCGCACGACGTTCATGAAGGAGGCCGCCGCGTCGGTGAGCGGCACATGGTCCTGGGGCCGTTTCGGGCCCGAGATCGCCGGCACGACGGTCGACATGTCGAGCACCAACGTGTCGGTGTAAACGGGCTCGTAGCCCGGCTCGCGCCACATGCCCTGTGCCTTGGCGTAAGCCTCGACGAGCGCGATGGTCTCCTCGTCCCGGCCGGTTTGCGTGAGATACCGGATCGTCTCGCCATCGACCGGGAAGAACCCGCAGGTCGCCCCATACTCGGGGGCCATGTTCCCGATCGTGGCCCGGTCCGCCAGCGGCACATTGTCGAGCCCGTCGCCGTAGAATTCGACGAACTTGCCCACCACGCCCTTCTCGCGGAGCATCTGGACGACTTTCAGAACGAGGTCCGTCGCGGTCGTCCCCTCGGGCATCGCCCCGGTGAGCTTGAACCCGATGACTTCGGGGATCAGCATCGAAATCGGCTGGCCGAGCATCGCCGCTTCCGCCTCGATCCCGCCAACGCCCCAGCCGAGGACGGCCGCGCCGTTGACCATCGTCGTGTGGCTGTCGGTGCCGACGAGCGTGTCGGGGTAGGCGACCTCCTCGCCCGCCTGATCGGTATCGGTCCAGACGGTTTTGGCGAGGTATTCGAGGTTGACCTGGTGGCAGATGCCCGTCCCGGGGGGCACGACGCGGAAATTGTCGAAGGCCGATTGACCCCATTTGAGAAAGGTATAGCGCTCCATGTTGCGCTCGTATTCGCGGTCCACGTTCATCTGGAACGCGCGGGGGTTGCCGAACTCGTCGATCATCACCGAATGGTCGATCACCAGATCGACGGGGTTCAAGGGGTTGATCTTCTCGGGGTCGCCGCCGAGCGAGACGATTCCGTCGCGCATCGCGGCGAGGTCGACGACCGCCGGCACTCCGGTGAAATCCTGCATCAGGACCCGCGCGGGCCGGTAGGCGATCTCGCGGGGGTTCTTGCCGCCCTGTGCGGCCCAGTCGGAAAACGCCTTGATATCATCGACGCTCACGGTCTTGCCGTCCTCGAACCGGAGCATGTTTTCCAGGACCACCTTGAGGGCCGCGGGCAGGTTTCCGAACGACCCCAGGCCAGCGGCCTCCGCCGCCGGGATCGAGTAATAGGCGACCGTCTTTCCACCGGCGGAAAGCGTGGTCCGGGTCTTTGCAGAATCCTGTCCGACGGTGATGGGCATGGAGGCACTCCTTGGGCTGGCGCTTTTGGCGGGTGTCACGGCTGCAATACTGCCCCAGCCGCACATGCCGCAAGGGGGTGCGGCAAAATGTATACCATTGTGCACCGAACGTCGAGGGCCCGCGTGAAAGGCATGTCTGTAACGCCCTCTCGCAAAACCTTGATTAGCCAAGGCTGGGCGAAATCTCTACCTGCGAGAGGGTAGAAACCGGAGCCTGACGATGCTGACGCGGACCCTCTTTGCCGTCACCCTGCTGCTCGCGGCCGCGGGCCTTGCCCGTGCGGACCAGGTGGTGGTCGTCGAGCTCTATACGTCCCAGGGCTGCTCCTCCTGCCCGCCGGCGGATGCGCTGATGGGCCAGCTCGCCGAGCGCGACAACATCATCGGCCTCGCCCTCCATGTCGATTATTGGGACTATATCGGCTGGGAAGACGATTTCGCCGACCCAGCCCATACGACCCGTCAGCGCGCCTATGCCCGGGCCAAGGGCAAAAAGATGATCTACACCCCGCAGATGGTCGTGCAGGGCGAGACCCATATCGTCGGCACCAAGCCGATGGATCTGATGGACGCGCTGGAGGCCCACAGCGAGGTCCGTGCGCCGGTATCGGTCCTTCTCGAACGCTCGGGCGACAGGGTCGAACTCGTCGCCCGGGCCGAGGCGCGGGTGCCGCGCGACATGGTGGTGCAGATCGTCACCTATATCCCGCGCGCGACGCGCGAGATCCGCCGGGGCGAGAATGCGGGGCGGACGCTGACCTATCACAACATCGTCGATGCCTGGCGCACGATCGGCACCTGGAACGGAACGGGCGTCTACCGCGCCGCGATGCGCCTGCCCGAAGACCGCCCGGTGGTGGCCATCGTCCAGGCTCCCGAACAGGGCCCGGTGCTCGGCGCGGCGCGGCTCCGGTAGGCCCCGGCGCAGGGCTCGGTCCACCTTTGTGGCTCCGGCCGCGAGCAACGCATCACAGCGGAGCGACGGGCGGCGTCGATGCCGAGGGGCGCTGCGGCGATGCCGGGAGGATCCGGCCCCGGGCTTGACCCACCGGCCCCCGATCCCGTGGAGACCCGGGGCAACCCGAGCTTGCGGGGCGAGCCCGCGACGCGGACATGGCGGACCGCCCGCCCGCCCGATCCGTGGCCCGGTTCATCGCTCGGGGGAAGCTCCTCTCCGGCGCCGGGTTTCACGGTCGCACATTCCGTCGAAGCGACCCGCCCCCCTTAAGACCCCCGTCAGACCCGCGCGCCCGGCGCGGCGAGGGGCCGGTACCGCTCGGGGCGCCAGCGCGCCTCGGCCCAGAAAAACTGCTCCATGAATTCCGAGGCCGCCTCCTCGACCGCGCCCTGATAGGCCTGCATCATCTCGCCGGGTCGCCCGTGGACGACCGGGGCGGCGAGCCAGACGCCGAACCGCCCGTCCCGGCGCCTCAGCGCGAAGGCCGGGATCAGTTCGGCATGCTGGCGCAGCGCCGCACTGGCGGCGAAGACCGGGGTCCGGACCCGGGCCCCGAAGAGCAGCACCGGCGCCCCGGTATCGGTCAGCCGGTCGCCCTGCAACACCGCAAGGCCGCCCGCTCCGAGATGGGCTTCCAGCGCCGCCCGGCCGGCCTCGGTGTCGGGAAACCGCAGCCCCCCCAGCGTCCTGCGCGCGGTTTCGATGCGGCATGCCAGGGCCCCCCGGGGGGCGTCGGCCGCCAGGGCCGCGGCCGCGAGCCCCCGGCCGGCCAGCGCCAGGACGAGCGCGTCGGGATTGCCGATCTCGGCGGTAATAAGCGCGACGCCGCGGCCGTCGAGCCGTGCGTCCTTCAGCGCCTCGACACCCGGTCCGGCCACCGGCGTATGCAGAAGCGCCTTGCGGAAGGCGTCGGGCGAAAAGAGCTCGGCGAGGCTCA
This sequence comes from Paracoccaceae bacterium, assembly GCA_030066905.1. Lineage (GTDB taxonomy): Bacteria > Pseudomonadota > Alphaproteobacteria > Rhodobacterales > Rhodobacteraceae > JASJAR01. The sequence goes on from JASJAR010000041.1 coordinate 43,822, forward strand.
GGCCGGCATTGGTGCCCGCCGCCCGGGCGAGGCGCCACCGGACCCGCCGGGGCAGATCGGGCCGGACGAGGGCGAGGTTGCGCCGCACCATTCCCGGCCAGCCGAAGAGCGGCGCGGCAAGCCAGCGCATCACCGCGCCGAGGATTCGGCGCCGCTGGGCAAGGTCCTTGTCGTCGGTGGCCGCGAGCGCCTTCAGGACGACCCGCTCGGCCAGCCGGTCGGTCAGGGATGCGTCGACATCGTCGAGTTCGGGCAATGAGGTTCCTCGTTCCCGGGCCCCCCGGCTACCGAAGCGCTATTCGTCCTCGACGGTCAAGAAAATTTCGCCCGCCGCTTCGAGGTCGCGGATCACCGAAACGACCGCCGACATCGCCGCTTCGCCGTCGGCGGCGGAGACATCCGCCTTTTCGGCCGCCTCGGTCTTGATGTTGTCGGCCATCCGCTGGGAGATGTTGGCGAGGATGAACTCCGCCGCCGCGGCGTCCTTGCCGGCGGCGGCGGCCACGGCCACCACCAGCACACCCTGATCGACCTCGCGCAGCACGCGGGGGATGTCCCGCGCCGCCACCCGGCCGGGGATGTTGGCGAAGGTGAAGATGGCTTTTTTCACCTCTTCCGCGAAGGCCTTGTCGGTCTCTTCGAGCCCCGCCAGAACGTCGTCGCGGGTCCCGGCCGTGGAGTAGTTGAGGATCGCGCCCACCCGCGCCACGGGCGCGTCGTCGAACGCCTGCACCGGCCGGGCGTCAAGCTCGTCGGCCAGCGAGACGCCGATCCGCCGGACGGTCGGCGGAGCTATAGCGCCGATCTGGCTGACCGAATAGGCGATGCGGCGCGCGAGCGGCCCGGGCAGCCGGCCGAGCAGCGCCGCCGCCGTCGAAACCTTGAGCTTGGAGAGGATGACGGCGGCCACCTCGACGCTTTCGCGTTCGAGGATCGGCAGCAGCCGCTCCTCGTCGACGCCCTGGAGCACCTCCCAGGGGTCGCCGTCGAAATCGACCCCCGCCTGGTTTCTGAGTTTCGCCGCCGCCGTGGGCGTCAGGCTGTCGCCCATGATGCCGAGCGCCCCTTCGAGCCCGTCGGGGAACTGGAGGCCGATGGCATCGATCTCGCCGAGAAATTCCTCGACCACGGCCTCCAGCGTTGCATGGTTGATATGGCGCAGCCCCGTCATTTCCTGGGTCAGCGCCAGTTGCACCTCGTCCGGCAGGCGCTTGAGGGACACCTTGACCCCCTCGGCCAGCAGGAAACGCACGATCACGGCCGCCTTCTGCGGCTTGGTCAGGCGCTGCACGGGCCCCGCGGCCGGCGCCCCCCGCGAGGGCGGCGCGAGATCGGGAAGATCGGCGAGGGAGGGAAGCGACAGGTCGTTGGGCATCGGCTCAAAGGCGTTCGGTTGCCGCCACCCTGCCAGAGAGCGGTTAATGCGACGCGAATGGCGACCTAATAGGCCGGCCCCTCGCCGGCGGCGAGCGCCAGACGCAGGGCCGTCTCCGCCCAGGTGTTGCGCCCGCCACGCGCGCGGATTTCCGACAATTGCGCCCGGGCCCCGGCGCGGTCGCCCATCGCCAGAAGACCCTGGCCGAGATAGGACCGCGCCCCGAAATTGCCGGGGTCGGCGGCAAGTGCGGCAGCGTAATACTCCGCCGCCTCCGGCCAGTTCCCCGTCTGGCGGGCAACGAAACCGCGATAGGTCAGAACCCCGCTCGCAGTCTGGTCGCCGATGGCCCCGAGCGCGGCGAGGGCGTCCGCGTAGCGGCCGGCATAAGCCAGTTCGCGTGCGGCCCCGAAGAGCGCGGGACTGTCCAGCGCCGCCTCCTGCGGCAGAACGCAGGCGCCCGCCTCGGCATCCCAGATCCGGCCCTCCTCGCAGACCGTCGTCGTCTCCGTAGGGGTCGGCGGCGCGTCCTCGCCCGGCCCCACCGCGAGGGCCGGGACGGCGGTCAGAAGAAAGGCGGCAAGGGAAGGGGCTTTCACGGTCAACTCCCACGAAAAAAGGGCGGCGCGCCCGCCGCCCAATGTTTGCACGAGGGGTTCGGCCTAGCTCGACGCGACCGGCACGCAGGCCCGCGTGTCGGCATCGTAAACCGTGCCATCCGCGCAGCTCATCTGCGCCGTTGTGGTGTGGTCGTAGCCCGCACAACCCATGGCGAACGCAAGGCCCGGCAGGACGGTAAGGGCAAGGGCCGTCAGAAGGGTTTTCATCGAGGGGTCCTTTCCTGTTGGCTCTCAACCATAGCTAGCATCCGGCGCGGTTTCGTCAAAGCGGGAATGTCAGGCGGTATTGCCGAAAACCCGCGCAAAGATCGTATCGACATGTCTCGTATGGTACCCAAGGTCGAACTTCTCCTCGATCTCCTCGGCCGTGAGCGCCGCCGCCACCTCCGGGTCGGCCTTGAGTTCGGCCATGAAATCGGCCCCCGCCTCCCAGACCTTCATCGCGTTGCGCTGCACCATCGCATAGGCGTGCTCCCGGCTGACCCCTGCCTGGGTCAGCGCCAGAAGCACCCGCTGGGAATGCACAAGGCCCCGGTAGCGGTCGAGATTGCTCATCATGTTGTCAGGGTAAACCACGAGCTTTTCGATCACCCCGGTCAGCCGCGCCAGCGCGAAGTCGAGGGTGACGGTGGCGTCGGGGCCGATCATCCGCTCCACCGAGGAATGCGAAATATCCCGCTCGTGCCAGAGGGCGACGTTCTCCAGCGCCGGGATCACCGCCGAGCGCACCAGCCGCGCAAGCCCCGTCAGGTTCTCGGTCAGCACCGGGTTGCGCTTGTGGGGCATCGCCGAGGAGCCCTTCTGGCCCTTGGAGAAGAATTCCTCCGCCTCCAGCACCTCGGTGCGCTGCATGTGGCGGATTTCCACCGCGATGTTCTCCACCGAGGCGGCGACGACGGCGAGGGCGGCGAAGAACGCCGCATGCCGGTCGCGGGGGATGACCTGGGTCGAGATCGGTTCGGGGACGAGCCCCAGGGCGTCGCAGACATGGGCCTCGACGGCCGGGTCGATGTTCGCGAACGTTCCCACCGCCCCCGAAATCGCCCCCGTGGCCACTTCCGCCCGCGCGGTGCGCAGCCGCCGCAGGTTGCGGTCCATCTCGGCATAAAACCGCGCGAAGGTGAGCCCCATGGTGGTCGGCTCGGCATGGATGCCGTGGGAGCGGCCGATCCGCACCGTGTCCTTGTGCTCGAAGGCGCGGGCCTTCAGGGCGGCCAGAAGCCCCTCGACATCGGCGATCAGAATGTCGGCGGCTCTTGTGAGCTGGATGTTGAACGTCGTGTCGAGCACATCCGAAGACGTCATCCCCTGATGGACGAAGCGGGCCGCCTCGCTGCCGACGATCTCCGCGAGATGGGTCAGGAACGCGATCACGTCATGTTTGGTGACCGCCTCGATCTCGTCGATCCGCGCGACGTCGAAGGTGGCGTCCTGCGCCGCCCAGACGGCCTCGGCGTTCTCCGCAGGTATCACTCCGAGCGCGGCCTGGGCGTCTGAGGCATGGGCCTCGATCTCGTACCAGATGCGGAACTTCGTCTCGGGCGACCAGATCGCGACCATCTCGGGGCGGGAATAGCGGGGGATCATCGGAGTTGGGCCTTTCGTCGCTCGGGCCCCGCTCATACTGTCACCTCGGCGGATCAACAAGGAGCGCAGGCGCTTTGACCTCATCGGATGCCGGGCCCCGGCCGGCGACGGGAACATCGCCGGCGAGCCTTGCGGGGTTCGCCGGGCGTTGGGCGATGGCGCGCCACATCGCCCATGCCGACGGCCTTCGGGGGGCGCTTGAGGGGGTCGCGACCGTCGCCCCCTCCGGTCCGGGCCTGTTCACCTACGACGAAGACGGCACCCTCCGGCTCGGCGCGGCGGAGCCGCTCCGCGCGACCCGCCGTTACTTCTGGCGGTCGGCGGGGGACGCGGTGGCGATCTTCTTCGCCGACGGGCGCCCGTTTCACCGCATCGCCTTCGGTGCGATGCGCCCCGAAACCACCCATCTCTGCCCGCCCGACCGCTACCGGGTGGTCTACGATTTCACCGCCTGGCCGGTCTGGTCGGCCCATTGGCGCGTCGAGGGGCCGCGCAAACGCTACGAAATGACCACCACCTACCGGCCCGCAGGCCCCCTTGGGCTCTGAACCCTTGCTCTCGCCCCGGGCGGGTGCCACAACCGTGCCGACAGGCGACGAAGGAGTGACGGGCCATGCCAGCGGATGTTTTAGCCTCACGGTTTCTGCCGAAGATCGGCTCGGAGACGCTGCGCGCGGTGCTGATCGTGGCCTTGGGCGTCGCCGCCATTGCGCTGGCCGCGAAGATCCGCGTGCCGATGTGGCCGGTGCCGATCACGATGCAGACCTTTGCGGTTCTCACCGTCGGCGCGGTGGCCGGTCTCCGTCTCGGCGGGCTGACGCTTCTGGCCTATCTCGCCCTCGGCGCGGCGGGGCTGTCGGTCTTCACCGGCGAGGGGGCGGGGCTCGCCTATATGGCCGGGCCCACGGGGGGCTATCTCGTCGGCTTCCTCGTCGCGGCCCTGCTCGTCGGCTGGCTGGCCGAACGGGGCTGGTCCCGGAGCGTGCCCGGCATGGTCGGTGCGCTCTTGCTCGGCAACCTGGCGATCTACGCTTTCGGGCTGCCCTGGATGGCCTGGCTCTTCGCCGCCGAGCGCGGCTGGGAGTTCGTGCTGCAATGGGGGATGACTAATTTCCTTCTCGGCGACGCCCTGAAACTGGCCCTGGCGGCCGTTCTCGTGCCGACGCTCTGGAAGCTCACCGCCCGCTGAGGCCCAAAGGCTCGCGACCGAGGCCAGACCGGCCCGATCGCCGCGGGTGGAGGGCAGGCCCCCGGATCAGGTCCGGGGGCAGGCGGTGCTGTTGGCCTCAAGCGGACGTCCGGGTCTTGCTCCGGCAGCCTTGGCGAAACACGCCCCGGGCTTGACCCGGGGCCTCGATCCACCGGAGTGCCAGGCCTATCGAGGTCCCGGGTCAAGCCCGGGACGGGTGGTCGTTCGGTTGCTTTGGCGCTGACCCAAACGTCCGCTCCAGGCCAAGCGCCCAAAAGCAGGTTTAACCGGAAGCCATCCTAATCTAGCCCGCCAGTTCGGTCGTGACCTCGGCGCCGGCTTCCAGCGTCTTGTGCACCGGGCACTTGTCCGCGATTTCCAGGAGCCGTGCCGTCTGGGCCTCGTCGAGGGTGCCCTCGAGGCGGATCACCCGGTGGAACTTATCGATGCGCAGCTCGGTCGCGGTTTCGGCATCCTGGGCATGGACCTTGTCATGGGTGACATCGACGCTGATGTGCCGAAGCGGCCAGCCCTTGCGGCGGGCATACATCCGCACCGTCATCGAGGTGCAGGCCCCAAGCGCCGAGGACAAAAGGCCATAGGGGCTCATGCCCCGGTCGGTGCCGCCATAGGACAGGGGTTCGTCGGCCAGCACATGGTGTTTCGGGCCCGCCATGATGTCTTGCAGAAACCCTTGCCCGTCGGCCTCCGAGACCCGCACGACGCCCTCGGGCGCCCCGGGGGGCGGGGCGGGGGGCTGAAGGTCGAGGTAGCGCGCGGCCCAGGCGGCGATCACCTCGGCGGCATATTCGGCATCCTCGCCCCGGCTGATGAGGTGATCGGCCGAATCGAGGGTCACGAAGCTCTTAGGGTGTTTGGCGGCCAGGAAGATCTCGGTGGCGTTCTCGATCCCCACCACGGCGTCCTTGGGCGCGTGCATGACCAGAAGCGCCTTCCTCATGGCCGCAAGCCCCGGGGCGAGGCTGGCGGCCGAGACGTCCTCGACGAAGGCCTTCCCGATTGTGAAGGGGCGCCCGCCGAGCTGCACCTCGGCCGCACCGTCCCGGTCGATCGCATCGAGCGCCCCGGCAAAGTTGTGGGTGACATGGCCCGGATCGAACGGTGCGCCGAGGGTGACGACGGCCTTGACGCCGGCGATCTCGGGCGCGGCCTTCAGCACCGCCGCCCCGCCCAGCGAATGGCCGATCATCAGCGAGGGGGCCATGCCGCGGGCGTCCAGATGGGCCGCGGCGAGGCGCAGGTCCTCGACATTGGACGAAAACGTCGTATTGGCGAATTCGCCGCCGGAATGACCGAGCCCGGTGAAGTCGAACCTCAGGACCGCGATCCCCATCGCCGCGAGCCGTCCCGCGATCCGCCGGGCAGCGGGGATGTCCTTTGAGCAGGTGAAGCAATGGGCAAAGAGCGCGGTGGCGAGCACCGGGCCGTCCGGCAGGTCGAGCCGGGCGGCCAGCGCCGCGCCGCCGTGGCCGTCGAATGTGATCCGTTCCATGCTCATCGGGCTTTCTCCATGGCAGCTTCGGCAACCTGCGCCCGGCGCCGGCGCCGGGCAACCCCCGTCACGGCAAGGTGAGGACCTGTCATATCGCGGCAAGGGGCGCTGCCCCTCGGCCCCTCGCGGGGCCTCACCCCGGAGTATTTTCGGGAAAATGAAGGACGAAGGGGCGCTTCGCTCGCAAAGCGCCCCTCCGCGGTCAGGTCGGCACGGGGCCGCCTTCACCTTCCGCGGTCATCGGCTCTCCAGCCTGTACCGCGCGCCGAGGCTCGCCGGTTCGGGGTTAACCGGCGGTTAAACCCGCTTCATTTTCCCAAAAATACTCCCGCCGGAGGCACCGGCGCGCCAGCGCCGGTCAGGCCGTTCCCATCAGGGCCGCGTCATAGGGGTAGCGCGACAGCACCTCGTGGCCGTCCTCGGTGATCAGCACCTGGTCTTCGAGCTTGATGCAGAAATCGCCGCCCTCTTCGCCGATCAGCGCTTCGACGCAGAGCACCATGCCGGGCTCCAGCGCGTAGTCGAAAGCGCCCCCGACCTCGGTCTCGGGATAGGCCACGAGCGGCCACTCGTCGCAAAGCCCGACGCCGTGCATCATGCACGAATACCTCCGCGCGCGGTACTTTCCCGGCAGCCGGTGGGCGCGGGCGACGATTTCGGGGATCGTGATGCCGGGGGCCAGAAGCTCGGTGTTCCGGCGGATGTGCTCCACGCCGACCTGCATCGCCTCGACCATGTCCGCCCTTGGCCGGCCGGGGCCCACCCACCAGGAGCGCGAGATGTCCACACAGATGCCGTAGCAGCCGATGAGATCGGTATCGAATGAGACGATCTCGCCGGGCTGGACCACCCTCGGCCCGCATTCCTGAAACCAGGGGTTCGTACGCGGCCCCGAGGCCAGAAGCCGGGTCTCGATCCATTCGCCGCCCCGGCGGATGTTTTCGGCATGGAGCACCGCCCAGACGTCGTTCTCGGTCAGCCCCGGCGCGCAGGCCGCCTCCATCGCCGCGACCGCGGCCTCGCAGGCATGGACCGCGCAGCGCATCGCCGCGATCTCGTCGGCGCCCTTCACCGCCCGGGCCTTCTCGGTGACCTCCTCGCCCTCGACGAGGTCGAACCCGACCGCCTCCAGCGCCCATCCGGTGTGAACGGGCGGCTTGTCGGCGGCCAGCCGCATCACCCCGCCGCCATGCTCGGCCACGAGGTCGCGGACCTCCCCCGCGAAGGCCCGCGCCGCGTCGGCCACCTTGTCGCCCCGGTCGAAGTAGAAGTGATCGGCCCCTTTGCGGACCTCGCGCACCAGCGCGTTGTGGGCGCAGAGAAACGGTGCGGTGGGGTAGTCCCAGACCACCAGATACCCATCGGGACAAAGAAGCGCGGCGCGGAATGGGTTGTGGGCGTTCCAGAGCTGCATGTTGGTGGTGTCGGTGGCATAGCGGATGTTGAGGGGGTCGTACATCAACAGCCCCCCAAGCCCCCGCGCGGCCACATGATCGGTGAGCCGCGCCCAGCGGAACCGGCGCATCCCGGCAAGATCGGGCAGGGCGAGCCCGGCCGCGGCCCATTCGGCGAAGGCCAGCGCGGTCGGGCCGATCTCGACGCGGTCGGCGTCGTTGGGCGACCCGTCCCCGAGCGTGGCCCCACGGGTCGGGTCGATCTTGCGGCGGTCCCTGAAATGCCGGTTCATGCCCGGAGCTTCGGCCCTGCGGCCGGCTTCGGTCCGAGCGGTTTGCGACATCCTGCCGGGGGTAGCGTGACGTTTTCAGACCGGAACGGTCAAAGTGCGCTGAAAATCGTCTGTCCCAGTTCGGTCATCGACAGCGCCGTCGCCATGCCCGCGAGCGCGATGGCATGGGCCGTCGTGCGCAGGTTCTCGCCGCCGAGGATGTTGAAGAGCAGCACGGCCATGCCCAGCGGGAAGGAGATGAACATCAGGATCGCGTTCAGCACGTAGACCGTGAGCCTGGCGATCTCGTTGCGCGCCTCTTCGCGCCGGGTGGGCGAGATTTCCTCGTCGTGGACGCTGTCATGGGTGAGCTCGATCTTGTGGCCGAACTCCAGCGACCGGCTGATGACCCGCGACGCGGTCTTCCGGCGCAGCGCAGCCGGCTCGAGGTCCGGAAACGCGATGCTGCGCGAAATCGGGATATGGGTCTGCGGTGCCATCACGCGCGCCATTACTGGTTAACAACCCGATTTCCCTGTGCCGGAAAAATGGCGCAAATGTGGCGGCGTCGGCGGCGGCCAAATTCCGCCGAAAATTCACCCTTTCTCTGCAACATTAGGGGCGTGGCCGCCCGATTGTTTCGCCTAGGTCGCTTCAGCCGGAGCCGTACGTCGTCCGGCTGTCATGTTCCACACCAACAGCGCGAGTATGACACCGGCTGCCACAGCCTGGACGCCGAGACCGGCGGGCCAGATGCAGGCGATGCCGGCCGCCAGAAGGAGCACCCGCAGGGGGTAGCCGATGGGGTGTTCAAGACACCCCTGGAGCGCGGCTGCGAGCCCGTAGATGCCGACGAAGGCGAAGGCCGAGATCGTGATCGCGGCCGCCCAGTCGCCGGAGAGGATCGGCGTGTAGGCAAAAAGCAAGGGGACGATGTAGAGGCCCTTGGCGAGCTTCCATGACGCGATGCCCGTGGCCATAGGGCGCGACTTGGCGATGGCGGCGGCGGCGAAGGAGGCGAGGGCCACCGGCGGGGTGACGTTCGAATCCTGACTGAGCCAGAAGATGATCATATGGGCCGAAAGCAGGCCGATGACGGCGGCTTCGGGGGGGACGACCTCGGCGCGCAGGAGCGGGGCGATCTCGATCGGCAGGCCCGAAACGAGCGCCTGCGCCTCGGCCATGGGCATCGGGCTTTCGAGAAGCGGCAGCGCCTCGGGGGCGCCGATCATCAGAATGGCCTTAGCGGCCGGGTCGAGGGCGCCGGCGGCGACGAGATCGACGACGATGCGGTCGGCCATCATCCCGGCAAGTGCCGGGGCCGACAGCGTCGCGAGCACGATATAGGCCGCCGTCACCGGCAGCCCCATGCCGAGGATCAGCGAGGCGAGCGCGATCATCACGATGGCAAAGAGGATGTTGCCGCCCGACCAGTCGGCGATCATCAGGCTGAAGGTGTTGCCGACCCCGGCGGTGGCGATGACGTTCACCACGATCCCAACCGCAACGAGGAGGATCGCCGTCATCACCATGGCCTTGGCGCCATTGGCCATCGCCTCGAAGATCGCGCGGGGGCCCATGGGGTTGGCCGAAGCCCAGGAGGATACGATCACCGCGCCGATGGCGAAGACGGCGGCGTAGTTCGGGGTGAAGCCCTCAACCAGCATCCCGATCAGGAGGCCGATGGGAATGATGAAGGGCGCGCCGCCCTTCTTCAGCGCCGAGCCGAGGGTCTCGCCATCGGCCTCGAGGGGCGCGAGGTTGAGCCGCCGCGCCTCGATGCGGACGAAAAAGGCGACGGAGGCGAAGTAAAGCATCGCCGGCAGGATCGCGACGACGACGATGGTCTCGTAGGGGATCGCCGTGAGGCTTGCCATCACGAAGGCGCCCGCCCCCATGATCGGCGGCATGAGCTGTCCGCCCGTCGAGGCCGCGGCCTCGACGCCGCCGGCGAAATGGGGCTTGTAGCCGGCCTTTTTCATCAGCGGGATGGTGATGACCCCCGTGGAGGCGGTGTTGGCCACCGCCGAGCCCGAGATCGTGCCGGTGAGGGCGGAGGAAATCACCGCGACGAGCCCCGGGCCCCCCGCGACACGTCCCGCAACGGCACGCGCGAGCGCGATCACGAATTCCCCCGCGCCGGAGCGGACCAGAAAGGCCCCGAAGATCACGAAAAGAAAGACCGTGGTCGAGGAGATGCGGGCGATGTTCCCGAACAATCCCTCGTCGTTGTAGATCGTCCGCCAGAGCGTGCTCTCCCAGGAAAACCCGGGAAAACTGAAGATGCCCGAGACCCAGGGCCCCCACATGGCCACATAGGTCAGCGACAAAACGATCAGGATCGGGATCACCCAGCCCGCCACCCGGCGCGTGTATTCGGCCGCCATCACGACGAGCACGATGGCCGCGATCCAGTCGAGCAGCTCGAAGGGCTGGGTCTCGCCGTAGAGCCGGCGCTCGTTGAAGACGAACCAAGCGGCCGCGAAGGCCGCGACGCAGCCGACCGCGAAATCCACGATGACGGCGGATGTCGACCGGGCCCCGGCGCCCTGGGTCATCGGGTAGAGCAGGGCGGCAAGGATCGCAAAGCCGCCGAAATGGACGACGTTGCGGTCGAAATCCGACAGAAACGGCCAGATCGCTGTGAGAAGATGGAGGGCGGAGACGAGGAAGGCGAAGAACGTGACGGCGGCCCCGGCGGCGCCATCGAAGCTGCGCAGACCGGAACCGCCGATCTGGCCCGGCGCGTCGGTGTCGTCGTCTTTGTCGGTCATGAAAAAGGCCCCCGGGTCGTTCCCCGGGAGCCTTACTAGCTCAATTCGCGATTAGGCGCTCGGGGATTTCGATCCCCTGTTCGCGGTAGTAGCGCGCCGCACCGGGATGCAGCGGAACCGGCAGGCCGTTGATCGCCACTTCGAGGCTCATCGCCGTCGTCGCGGGGTGGATCGCGTTGAGGAAGGGCAGGTTCTCGTAGATCGTCTTGGTGATCTGGTAGACATGCTCTTCGGGGATGTCGGCATGGGTCGCGAGGAAGTTGGGCTGGGCGATGGTGTTGATGTCTTCTTCCTGGCCCGGATAGGTGCCCGCATCGATCACGTAGCGGAACCACAGGCCCCGGTCGCCATCGGCCTGCATGAGTTCCTCGTCGGTGAATTCGAGGATCTTCACGTCATCGCCCGCACTCGCCATCAGCTGGCTCACCGCCCCCACCGGGTCGCCCGCGGGCGTCGAGATGCCCTCGGCCTGACCGTTCTGAAGCGCTTCGGCCGACGGGCCGTAACCGCCCTCGACAAGGGTGAAATCCTCAAAGAGGTCGACGTCGAAATTGGCGAGGATCGCCGCGTTCGACCCGATCGTGCCGGAGTTCTGGCGCCCCAGAGCGGCGTTCATACCCTGGATTTTCAGGAAATCCGAGAACGTGCCGGTCTCGACATGCTTGGTCGACAGGATGAAGTGCTCGACATTCGGCCAAAGCAGCGTCACCGAGCGGAGGTGCTCCTGCGGCCCGTCTGCCTCGACGGGCCCGGTGCCGGTGGCGGCGTAATAGCCGAAAAGCCCCTGAAGAATACCAAACTGCGCCTCGCCCTCGCGCAGAAGCCGGACGTTCTCGCCCGAGCCCGCCGAGGAAATCGCGTTCATCCCGATCTTCTGGCGCGGTTCGAGCTTCACCTTGGTGAGCGTGGCAAGGGCGACGCCGACCGGGTAGTAGGTGCCGCCCGTCGATGCGGTGGCAAGAATGTAGTTGGCGCCGTCCTGGGCCTGCGCGGCCCCGCCGAACGCCATCGACACCGCGGCGGCGGCGGCAAGAACTGTATGCTTCATGGAAGCCTCCCCTTTGTTATCTGAGGTAAATGATAAGGCTTTTGCCGGGAATTCAAGGCGATTTGCCGGTCCGGGAAGACGGTCCGCGGTGCCGGGCGACGAAAAAGGGCGCCGCATGGGCGCCCTTTTTTTGGATCTTCGCTGTCCCGTCTGCGGGCTTACACCCCGTAATAGAGCTTGAACTCCATCGGGTGCGGCGTGTGCTCGTAGGCGTAGATCTCTTCCCACTTGAGCTCCATGTAGCCTTCGATCTGGTCCTTGGTGAAGACGTCGCCGGCCAGAAGGAAGTCCATATCGGCTTCGAGCTCGTCCATCGCCTCGCGCAAGGACGCGCAGACCGTCGGGATGCCTTCGAGCTCCTCGGGCGGAAGGTCGTAAAGGTCCTTGTCCATCGCATCGCCGGGGTCGATCTTGTTCTTGATCCCGTCGAGACCGGCCATGAGAAGCGCGGCAAAGCAGAGATAGGGGTTGGCCGAAGGGTCCGGGAACCGGGCCTCCACGCGCTTGGCCTTGGGGCTTTCGGCCCATGGAATCCGCACGCAGCCCGAGCGGTTCCGCGCCGAATAGGCGCGGAGCACCGGAGCCTCGAAGCCCGGGATCAGGCGCTTGTAGGAGTTCGTGGACGGGTTGGTGAAGGCGTTGAGCGCCTTTGCATGCTTCAAAAGCCCGCCGATATACCACAGCGCTTCTTGCGAGAGATCGGCGTATTTGTCGCCGGCAAAGAGAGGCTTGCCGTCCTTCCAGATCGACTGGTTGACATGCATGCCGGTGCCGTTGTCGCCCGCGATGGGCTTCGGCATGAAGGTCGCCGACTTTCCGTAGGCGTGCGCGACGTTGTGGATGACGTATTTGTATTTCTGAAGCTCGTCGCCCTGCTGGGTGAGCGGGGCGAAGATCAGCCCCAGCTCATGCTGACAGCTCGCCACCTCGTGGTGGTGCTTGTCGACCGTCATGCCCATCCGCTTCATCGTCGAGAGCATTTCCGAGCGGATGTCCTGGCCGTCATCGATGGGCGGGACGGGGAAGTAGCCGCCCTTCACGCCGGGCCGGTGGCCCATATTGCCCATCTCGTATTCGGTGTCGGTGTTCCAGGAGGCGTCGATGGCGTCGACCTCGTAGGAAACCTTGTTCATCTCCACCGAGAAGCGGACGTCGTCGAAGAGAAAGAACTCCGCTTCGGGGCCGAAATAGGCCGTGTCGCCGATGCCGGTGGATTTGAGGTAGGCCTCTGCCAGAAGCGCGGTACCGCGCGGGTCGCGGTTATAGGGCTCGTTGGTGTCGGGTTCGAGCACCGTGCAATGCACCGCCAGCGTCTTTTCGGCGTAGAACGGATCCATATAGGCGCTCTCGGTGTCCGGCATCAGCTTCATGTCGGACTGGTCGATCGACTTCCAGCCGGCAATCGAGGAGCCGTCGAACATGAAGCCTTCGTCGAGGAAGTCCTCATCCACCTGATCGGACATCACGGTCACGTGCTGGAGCTTGCCCCTTGGGTCCGTGAAGCGGATGTCGACGTATTCGACCTCCTCGTCCGTCAGGGTCTTCAGAACGTCTGCTTTACTCATTTTGTGGGTCTTCCTCGCCTTCGTTTCGGAGTTCTTGGTCTAGAGAGCGTCTTCGCCGGTCTCGCCGGTGCGGATGCGCACCGCCCGGTCGACCGAGGAGACGAAGATCTTGCCGTCGCCGATCTTGTCGGTCTTGGCCGCCGCGGAGATGGCGTCGACGGCCGCCTCCACCTGGTCGTCGCCCAGGACAACCTCGATTTTCACCTTGGGCAGAAAATCGACGACATATTCGGCGCCGCGATAGAGTTCGGTATGGCCCTTCTGGCGGCCGAACCCTTTGACTTCGAGAACGCTCAGGCCCTGGACACCAATGTCCTGGAGCGCCTCTTTCACCTCATCGAGCTTGAACGGCTTGATGATGGCTTCAATTTTTTTCATGAATGGCCTCCCCGTGCCGGACCGCGCCTTGGAGACCAGCGATTGGGCTGGGCCACAATCGAGGGTTGGGGCGGGGGGCGTTCGTGCGGGGATGGTTTTCAGCATTCTGCCTGATATTTGTGCAAGTTGCTTGCGTTCCGGGCTAAACTGAAACGCGGCTCGATTTGCCGATTGCGGGCGCCTCCGGCGGGAGTATTTTCGGGAAAATGAAGGGGCGGGGACGGGTCCTGCGATGCGCCCCGCAGCCGGGCGAGGAGCCTGCCGATGACCGAGCTACTCACCGCCGCCCAGATGCGGGCTATCGAAGAGGCGGCGATTGCCTCCGGCGAGGTGACAGGGCTCGAGCTCATGGAGCGGGCCGGGCAGGGGGTCGTCGAGGCGATCATCGAGGAATGGCCGGAGTTTGGGAAGACGGCGCAGCGGGCGGTGGTGCTCTGCGGGCCGGGGAACAACGGGGGCGACGGGTTTGTGGTCGCGCGGCTGTTGCGTGAGCGGGGCTGGGAGGTGGAGGTTTTCCTTTACGGGGAGGCCGAGAAGCTGCCAACCGATGCGCGGGTGAATTATGAGCGGTGGGGGGAGATTGGGAATTGCCGGGAACTCGACGACTTCCCGGCACAATTCATGAACATCGCGCCAGCAATCGTAGTTGACGGCCTATTGGGCACCGGAATGTCGCGGCCAGCGAACCAACTCCTTCGCCGGGTCTTCCGCGATGTGCAGACGTGCCGCTTCGGCAGCGATATCGAAGCACGGGTCGTTGCAATCGATGTCCCCTCGGGAATCTGCTCGAACAGTGGTCGCACAATCACCGCAGGCGACGACAATGCGTCGCCAGACTACGACCAAACAGTGTTTGACTTAGAAGACGCCTTGGCGGCCGACCTTACGGTTACCTTCCATCGCAGAAAGGTCGGTCAATTCTTGGGAGACGGTCCCCAGTACGCGGGAAAACTACGCATTGCGCCGTTGGGATATCCGCTGGATAACGGCGCCAACGCAAAGGCATGGTTGCACGCAGCCGCAGGTCTTCCTGCAAGACCACTTCGAATGGGCCTTCTGACCGTACGGACCGACGAGCCGTTGGGAACGCCCGACCTCGGGAAGGAAAGTGCCCACAAATACACCCACGGCCATGCCCTTCTTCTCGCCGGCGGCCCCGGTCGCGGTGGGGCGGCACGGCTGGCAGCCCGAGGAGCGCTGCGCATCGGCGCGGGGCTTGTCACGCTCGCCTGTCCGGCGCAGGCCCAATGGGAGAACGCCGCCCGGCTCGATGCGATCATGCTCAAACCCCTCGACGGGGTGGCGGGGCTGAGGGAGCTTCTCGAAGACGACCGGATCAACGCCGTGGGGCTCGGCCCCGGGCTCGGTCTCGGGCCCGATACCCAGCATCTGGTTCTGGCCGCTCTGGAGGCGTCGCGGCCCGGCCGCGCAGGGCCCCGGATCAGGTCCGGGGCGGGTCGAGAAACACCCACCCCGGCCTCCGAACCGGGGCCCCGAGCGGACAATGCGCCCCGCCGCGCCGTCGTCCTCGACGCCGATGCGCTGACCCGGTTCGAGCGCAATCCCGAGGTGCTGTTCGAAGCCCTCCACGAAAACTGCGCCCTCACCCCCCATGCCGGCGAGTTCGCCCGGCTCTTTCCCGAGATCGCCGAAAAGCTCGCCGCCCCCGCGACCGCCGGCCCCGCTTACTCCAAGGTCGACGCCACCCGCGAGGCCGCCGCCCGCGCCGGGTGCACGGTGCTCTTCAAAGGCCCCGACACGGTCATCGCCGACCAGACGGGGCGCTGTTCCATCAACTCGGCCCATTACGACCGCGCCGCCCCCTGGCTCGCCACCGCCGGAGCCGGCGACGTGCTCACCGGTTTCATCACCGGCCTTCTCGCCCGCGGCTTGGCGCCGATGCCCGCCGCCGAGACCGCCGCCTGGCTCCATGTCGAATGCGCCCGCTCGTTCGGGCCCGGGCTCATCGCCGAGGACCTGCCCGAGGAGCTTCCCAAGGTGTTCCGCGCCCTCGGGCTCTGAGGCCCTGCCAGACGACGTGCCATACGTTTTGCAGACGCTTTGCCATACACTTGGCAGACAGCCGGTTTCGGCCTAAACCGCACCGGGACATGCGGGTGTGGCGGAACTGGTAGACGCACCAGATTTAGGTTCTGGCGCCGCAAGGCGTGGAGGTTCGAGTCCTCTCACCCGCACCACATTCTATCGGCCTGCCGCCAGCGGCTGCTTGAGGCCGGCGATGGTCGCCCGCCGCCTTCGGTGACGATGCCCCGTGCGGCATGACCTCGGCGCTGCACGCCCCCGCGTTTACCCACGATTAGCACCCTGGCGCTATGAGCGTGGCCGTCTTGCCGCCTTTGGGAGAGGATGTTCGATGCTTCGGTTGATAATCAGTCTCGCGGCGGTCGCTGCGCTCGGGCCGCTCGCGCCGGCACCGGCGGGGGCGGACGGGATCTCGGCCGCCGAGGACGGTGCCCGCAAGATCAACGTTTCGGGCCGTCAGCGGATGCTGACCCAGCGGATGGCCAAGGCGGTGTGCTTCTACCGGCTTGGCATCGAGCCCGAACGGCATCGGGAGATGGCGCTTGCCGCCCACGAGCTTTACGACCGGTCGCTCGCGGCGCTCATCGACGGCGATCCCGACATGGGTCTTCTGCCCGAGAGGAATTCGAGGGCCGAGGTGCAATTGCGGCTGGCCGAGGAGCTGTGGGCGGATTTCGGGCCCGCCGTGAAGGCCGCCCTTGCCGAGGACGACGCGGCGGCGGCCGAGACGGTGCGGGCGACGAATGTTCGGCTCCTTGAGCAATCCAACAAGGCGGTATCGGCGCTTGTGATCGCCCATGGAAGCGCCGAGGTCGCGCCAGATGTCGCGATTGCGATCAACGTCGCCGGGCGGCAGCGGATGCTGTCGCAGCGGATGTCGAAGGAGTTCTGCAGCCTCGCCACGGGCGGCGCGGGCGAGGAATTGCGGGAGACGCTGGCGGAAACGGTGGCGCTCTTCGAGGCCTCCCATGCGGGGTTGGTCGATGGCGACCCGGTGCTTGGCGTAA
>JASJAR010000042.1 GCA_030066905.1 Paracoccaceae bacterium
GCCGAGATCTGCTGGCCGACATAGTTGCCGATGCCCTGGAACTCGGGGATCGCGACGAACTGGACGCCGGTATAGGGCACGGGATCCTTCGTCGGGTTCGCCGGGTCGACCGAGAAGATCGCGTTCTTGATGGTTTCGGCGAAGGGGGCCGCCTCAAGAAGCCGCGGATCTTCGTGGATCGACTGACGGGTGCCGCTCGGCACCGCGACCCAGCCCTCGGTCTCGCCGACCATCTGGAAGTACTCCTTCGAGGTTGCCCATTTCAGGAAGTCCTTCGCAACGTCGACCTTCTGCGAGCTGGCCGGGATGGCAAGTGCCCAGGACCAGAACCAGCCCGTGCCGTTCGAGGTCACCTGCTTGGGCGCCTGGAAGAAGTCGGTCACGTCGGAGACATTCGAGTTTGCGGGGTTCTTGATCGCGTTCGCCGCCGAGGTCGCATCGACCCAGGTTGCGCATTTACCGTCCGCGAACAGGGCCCGGTTCTCGTTATGGCCGTTCGACGTGGCCCCCGGTGGCCCGTAGTTGTTCATCAGATCGACGTAATACGTGATCGCCGCGTTCCACTCTTCACTATCGAGCTGAGGTTGCCATTCCATGTCGAACCAGCGGCCGCCGAAGGCGTTCACGAGCGGGCCGATGAACGCCATGTTCTCGCCCCAGCCGGCCTTGCCGCGCTGGCAGGTGCCGAAGACGCCGTTGTCGGGGTCGTGCACCTTTGCGACGATGTCGGCGAACTCGGTGTAGGTGATCTGCTCGGTCGGCGCTTCGACGCCAGCGGCCTCGAAGACGTCGGTCCGGTAGAACGTAAACGACGTTTCCGAATAGAGCGGCACCGCATAGAGGTTGCCCTCGGTATCCGACAGACCGTTGCGCACGAGCTGGAAGATGTCGTTGAGGTCGTAATCTGGGTCGTCGCCGAAATCGTTCAGCGGCACGAGCCAGCCGTTTGCACCCCAGATCGGCGCCTCATAGGCCCCGATGAACATGATGTCGAACGACCCGCCGTTGGTGGAGATGTCCTGCGTCGTTCGCTGGCGGAGAACGTTTTCTTCCAGGACCACCCAGTTGATCGTGTTGCCGGTGGCCTCTTCCCATTGCGGGGCGAGCCCCTGCATCACGATCATGTCGGCGTTGTTCACCGTCGCGATGGTGATCTCCTCGGCCACCGCAGCCGTGGCCGCCACCGATACAAGAGCGGTCGCGCCGGCTATTGCGCTTCTCAGTTTCATCCGGGTTCCTCCCATGGATTTTGGATGCAGCTTGATTTGTGCATCTTTAGGGGTAACCGTGTGGCGGCGCGCGAGTCAACATATTTTTGCGCGCGTAAAATTTCGATGGGTGGCGGGAGCTCAGGCGGAAGCGCGCATGACGAGTTTGCCCTCGAAAAGGATCTCGGGGCGCTCCTCCTCGGCATCCTCGCCGCTCATGATTCCGAAGAGAATGTGAACGCTGCGCTCGGCAATGGCCCTGTAGTCCTGCGAGACAGTTGTCAGCGGCGGGCAGGTGAACCGCGACCACGGGTGGTCGTCGTGGCCCGCGATGCGGAGCGCACAGCCCGGCCCGTGCCCCACCCTGAGCCCCTTCTGATAGGCCGCCGCGAGAAGGCCGATGGCAAGCCGGTCGTTGCTACAGAGAATCGTGTCCGACGGAAGGCTCCGCTCGTCGATGAGCCGTACCCCTTCTTCGAGCCCGATCCGCTCGAACCCCCAGTCACCGCCGGCCGTCTGGATGACCTGCGGGTCGTGACCGAGCCGTTCCATCGCCATGCAATAGGCATCGCGCCGCTTGTTGGCATTGGGGTTGACCGGCGGCATTTCGAGAAAGCACGGCGGCTCGCCGGTGCGGCAAAGATAGTCCACCATCAGCGGGATGCTCTGGAAATTGTTTGAGCCCACAAAGGCTTTGCCGACTGCGACATTGCTGTCGAATACGACGGTCGGGACCTCGTCGGTGAACGCGCGAAGCACGTCGAGGTCGGAATTTCGACCCATCGGGGCGATCAGCGCGCCGGCGGGGCGGAGCGACTTCAGGGTCGCAAGCGCATTGTTCTCAAGCTCGCGTTCGCCATGGGCGCTGAACACGATCGGCCAGAACCCCGCTTCGATACATTGCCGCTCGATCATCCGCACGATCTCGGCGAAGAACGGGTCCGCGAGATAGGGCACCAGAATGCCGATTGTTTTCGTCAGCTTCCGGTTCTGGTTGATGGCAAAAATGTTGGGCCGGTAATCGTACTCTTCGAGCGCGCTTTCGACCTTGGCCTTGGTCGTCTTGCGAACGCTTTCGGGGTCGTGGAAATACTTTGAAAGGGTCGGCCGCGAAATGCCGCTAACCTTTGAAAACTCCTCCATGTTCTTGATCTTCTTGGCGGTCAATTGGCAGCCTCTGTCGGGAAACGGCGCGCCACATTGGGGGCCTTTTGGCCCCGAAGGCGCGCCTGGTGGCGCGATACATTCTTTACACGTGTATCGTTTAATCTTGACATTAGGCGTCTCTCCAAGCGACGGTCAAGACAATATTCGAAAGCCGCGTGGCCGGCCGGAGGCGCCGGGACAGCCGCCAGAACCGGAGACCGATGAAGAAGATCGTGGTGATCGGAGAGATCCTGGTGGAGATCATGGCCGACACGATCGGCGACGGGTTTCTCGACGCCCAGCCACTGACCGGCCCCTTCCCATCGGGCGCTCCCGCCATCTTCGCAGCCCAGGCCGCAAGGCTCGGCCAGCCGGCCGCCGTAATCTCCGCGGTGGGCGAGGACGATTTCGGCCGGATCAACCTCGACCGGCTGCGGGCCGTTGGTGTGGATACATCGGCCATCTTCGTCGATGCCGACCGCCCCACCGGCAGCGCCTTTGTCCGCTACGACACGGATGGCGGCCGCCGCTTCGTGTTCAACATCCGTCACAGCGCTGCTGGGCATCTGCATCTTACAAACACCGTCAGGGCGCTTTTGGCAGAAGCCGACCATCTCCATGTCATGGGGTCTTCGCTGTCGAGCCCGGATTTCGTCGCGCTCAATATCGAGGCGGCAGAGGCGGTTCGGGCGCGGGGCGGCACCGTCTCGTTCGACCCCAATCTCCGCAGGGAGATCCTGTCGGCTCCGGGGATGGCGGATGCGATGGCGCGGATATTGTCCCTGACCGACCTCTACTTGCCGAGCGGGGATGAGGTATCGCTCCTCACCCGTGCTGAAGATACCGAGGGCGCCATCGCGGAGTTACTGGCCCGTGGGATAACGGCCGTCGTCGAAAAGATGGGCGCGGCGGGGGCGGCGTATCACGACAGGCAGGGGCGGTATGAGGTGCCCGGATTTGCCGTCGACGAGATCGATCCGACGGGTGCGGGAGATTGCTTCGGCGCGACGTTCACGGCGCTCTGGCTCAGAGGCATGGCGCCGCAAGACGCTCTGACCCTCGCGGCGGCCAGTGGTGCGCTTGCGGTCACCAGGCGCGGGCCGATGGAGGGCACGGCCACCCTCGATGAAATCGAGCGCTTTGTTTCGGATGCCGGGAGGGCGCCGCGATGAACCACCCGTTGCTTGCCATCCCCGAGGCCTTTCACCGTGGCCAACACCTTGGGATCACCTCGGTCTGTTCGGCCCATCCGGTCGTGATCGAAGCCGCGCTGGACCTTGCAAAGACCCACGACCGGCCGGTCCTGATCGAGGCAACCTGCAATCAGGTCAACCAGGACGGCGGTTACACGGGGATGACGCCTGCCGGTTTTCGCGAGTTCGTCGAAGGCATTGCCGCGCGGGTCGGGATCGATCCCGGGCGCATCGTCCTTGGCGGAGATCATCTCGGCCCCAACCCCTGGAAGCACCTTGCCCCGGACGACGCGATGGCGAAGGCCGCGGCAATGATCGCGGCCTACGCCGCGGCGGGGTTCACCAAACTCCATCTCGATACGTCGATGGGCTGCAAGGGCGAGCCCGCCGCCCTGGCCGATGCAGAGACCGCCGAACGCGCCGCACGTCTCGCGCGGGTGGCCGAAGGTAAGACCGGCAAGCTGACCCCGGTCTACGTGATCGGAACCGAGGTCCCCGTCCCAGGCGGCGCCACGCATGCGCTGGACCGTCTGGACCTTACGACGCCCGAGGCCGTAGCCCGGACCTACGATGTGCACCGCGCCGCCTTCGAGGCCGAGGGTCTTTCGGCTGCCTTTTCCCGGGTCGTCGGGCTTGTCGTTCAGCCGGGCGTCGAGTTCGGGCATGCCGACATCGTCCATTTCGACCCCGGAATGGCGACGGCGTTGTCGGAAAGTCTGCGGGATTTGACGGGCATCGTCTTTGAGGCCCACTCGACCGACTACCAGACGCCGGAGGGTCTGCGCGCGCTTGTCGGAGGCGGCTTTGCCATCCTCAAAGTCGGCCCCTGGCTCACCTTTGCGCTCCGCGAGGCCCTCTATGCCCTCGACGCCATCGCCGATGTCATGGAGGGGCACCGCCCCGAGGGCCGCCTCATCGCGGCGATGGAGGCGGCCATGCTGGCCGATCCCGATAACTGGAGGAATTACTACCACGGCTCGGAGCGGGAGCTCTGGGTGCAGCGTCATTTCAGCTACTCCGATCGCATCCGATATTATTGGCCGGGCGAGGCGGCGCAGGCGGCGGTGGAAGCGCTGCTCGACCGGCTTCGGGGCCGCCCCGTCCCCGCTCCGGTCTTGTCGCAATTCGCGCCGAATGTCTCCGGCACGGATGCAGAGGAAATCATGCTGGCGGCGGTGAAGAACGTTCTGCGCGTCTACGAAGCGGCCTGCGCCCCCTGACGCGGCGGGTCTCCCCGCGGGCTATCCAGCGCCGCGCCGCCCCAGCAGCGACGACGGGCGTTGTTATGAGGCGTCCGCGACAACGCCGGCATTGAGGATGGTCTCAAGCGCATCGTGCTCAGCGACCCAATGGCCGGGCCGGACCTCCTGGAGTTTCGGCCGGTACGCCGCGTCCCCGCGCTTCGACGGCAGAAAGCGCAGCGTGGCGCCGGAGTCGAGCGGCGAGGGCAATTCGCCGGGAAGCCGGATTCGGGTCCGGCTCCGTTCGATGCGCGGGTCGGGGATCGGAACCGCCGATATGAGCGACCGGGTATAGGGGTGCTCAGGCGTCTCGTAGAGCTCGTCGCGCCCCGCAAGCTCCACGACCTGACCGAGGTAAAGCACCATGATCCGGTGCGAGATGTCGCGGACGACCGAGAGGTCGTGGCTGATGAAGAGCATCGAAAGCCCCATTTCGGCCTGAAGCTCCTTCAGAAGGTCGATGATCTGGGCCTGGATCGAAACATCGAGGGCCGAGACCGCCTCGTCGCAGATCACGAGCTTTGGACGGTTGATCATCGCCCGGGCAATGCCAACACGCTGGTTCTGACCTCCCGAAAGCTCGTGCGGGTAGCGGTTGATCATGCGCTGATCGAGCCCGACACGCTCCATGATCTCGGCGACCTTCAGCTTGCGCTCGCGCGAGGTCAGGCCGGGCTGGAAGGTCTTGAGAGGCTCTGCGATGGACGCTGAAATGGTCATTCGCGGGTTGAGGCTCGCCAGCGGATCCTGAAACACGATCTGGAGGTCGCGGCGCGCCTTGTTGAGCGCGCGCCATTCGAGCTTGTTGAGCTCCCGGCCAAGCCAGGTCACCGAACCGTGGGTCGGCGGCACAAGCTGGAGCACCGCGCGCGCCAGCGTGGATTTCCCGCAACCGGATTCGCCGACGATCCCGAGCGTTTCCCCCGGGCTGAGCTCGAAACTCACACCGTCGACGGCGCGCAGCGGGACCGTCTTGCCGAAGAGGCCGTGATCGAGCCTGATCGGAAACGTGACCTTTACGTCTTCGACCTTCAGGATGTCGCCATCGGCGGATGCAACGAGCGGGGCGGCCGGGCTCGCCGCGTCGAGGCGCGGCATCGCATCGAGCAGCATCCGCGTATAGGCGTGCTTCGGCGCATGGAAGATGTCGTCGATGCTACCGGATTCGACGAAGGCTCCGAGCCGCATGACCTCGACCCGGTCGCACATGCGCGCCACGACGCCCATGTCGTGGGTGATGAGCGCAATCGCGGTGTTCTCCTCCCTCTGGAGCTTGGCCATCAGGTCGAGAATGTCCGCCTGAACGGTCACGTCGAGCGCCGTGGTGGGCTCGTCAGCGATAAGGAGGTTCGGCGAGCAGAGCATCGCCATCGCGATCATCACCCGCTGGCGCATACCGCCCGACAATTCGTGCGGGTACTGCCGCAGCCGTCGCCGTGCCTCGGGAATACGGACCCGGTCGAGCCAATCGCGGCAAATCCGCTCGGCCGCCACGCCTTTGAGCTTTCGGTGGATCGCCAGGACCTCGCCCATCTGCTGGCCGACAGTGAGATGCGGGGTGAGCGCCGTCAGCGGATCCTGAAAGATCATCGCCATTTCGGCGCCGCGCACCTTGTTGGCCTCGCCGGGGCGCAGACCCAGTAGCTCGCGCCCGCCAAAGCTGATCGAGCCTCGGGTTCGCCCGTTATCGGCCAGAAGACCCATCGCGGCGAGGAAGGTCTGGCTCTTGCCCGAGCCGGACTCGCCGACGATGCCAAGGCATTCGCCGGGGTCGATGGTGAGGCTCACATCCTTGACCGCCTCCACAACGCCATCGCCGGTGTCGAAGGTGACCGAGAGGCCGTGAACGTCGAGCACAGCCATCAGCGATCCTTCGGATCGAGCGCGTCGCGCAGCCCGTCGCCGACGAAGAAGAGCGAGATGATCGTGGCGAGGAAGAAGAAGAGCGGATAGCCGAGCTGCCAGAGCGTGCCGTAGATCACCGTGCCAGCCCCTTCCGAAATCAGGGCGCCGAGCGATGTGTTGGGCTCCTGCACGCCGAGGCCGAGAAAGGAGATGAAGCTTTCGACGAGGATCATCAGCGGCACGAGAAGCGTGGCATAGACCACAACGATCCCGAGAAGGTTCGGCACGATATGGCGCAGGATGATCTTGAACCAGCCAACCCCGGCGGCCTTGGCGGCTTCGACGAATTCTCGGTTCTTCAGACTCAGGGTCTGGCCCCGCACAATCCGGCTCATGTCGAGCCAGGAGACCACACCGATACCGACGAACAGCATAAAGAAGGACCGTTCGAACATCACCATCAGCAGGATGATGATGAACATGTAGGGGATCGAGATCAGGATATCGACGGTGCGCATCATCAGGTTGTCGACCCAGCCACCGACAAAGCCAGAGATCGCACCGTAGAGCGTTCCGATGATGACGGCCACGAAGGCGCCAATCACGCCGACGATCAGCGAGGTGCGGGTCGCCTGGATCGTGCGCGCGTAAAGGTCGCGGCCAAGCTCGTCGAGCCCGAAGTAGTGCCCGGTCTCGATGGACGGGCGGCCCTCGGTGGCGATGTCGCCCATCCGCGCCCAGTCGATCTCCTCGTTCGACCATTGCGCGAACACCGGCCCGACGATGGTGAAGAGGACGACGAGACCGAGGCAGATCAGCGCCCCTGTCGCCGCCCTGTTCTGAAAAAACCGCCGTCGCGCGTCCTGCCAGAGCGACCGGCCCTGAACGGCCTCGCCTTCGGCAAGCGCTTCGATGATCCGTTCCGATTGGGCGGTGTCGTGGACCATCTCAGTACCGGATCTTCGGGTCGAGCCACGCATAGGCGATGTCGGCCACGAGGTTGAACAGCACCGTCAGCCCGCCGTAGAGGATCGTCACCCCCAGCATCACCGCATAGTCGCGGTTGAGTGCCGAATCGACATAGGCCCGCCCGATCCCGCCGGTGGAGAAATAGATGTCGATCACCACCGAGCCGGTGATCATGGCCACGAAGGTGGGGCCGAGGTAGCTCACCACCGGCAGCATCGTCGGCTTCATCGCATGGCGCCAGATCACGGTACGCTCCGGCAGGCCCTTGGCGCGGGCGGTGCGGATGAAGTTCGAATTCAGCGTCTCCAGCATCGACGAGCGCGTGATACGCGCGATGGACGCCATGTAGGAGGTCGAGAGCGCGATCACCGGCATAACGACATATTGCCACTGGCCGCCGTTCCAGCCGCCCCCCGGGAGCCAGCCCAATTGCCAGGTGAAGACGATCACGAGGATCGGTGCCATCACGAAATTGGGCAGCGCCTGGGCCGAGAAGGTTGCTCCGACGGCGATGTAGTCGAGCCAGGTGTTGTGGCGGATTGCGGCGGCCACACCGAGGCTCACACCCACCAACGTGGCCACGACAAAGGAAATCGCCCCGTAAGTCAGCGTCACCGGAAAGCCCTGGGCGATGACGTCGTTCACGTCGCGGTCCTTGTAGGCGAAGGACGGCCCGAAATCGAAACGGGTGACGATGCCCACGAGATAGTCCCACATCTGCTTCCACAGCGGTTGGTCGAGCCCGTAACGCGCTTCGATATTGGCCAGAACCTGTGGCGGCAGCGGACGTTCGGAGGTAAACGGGCCGCCGGGCGCGGCCTGCATCAGGTAGAAGCAGACGACGATCAGGATCACGAGCGTCGGCACAGCCACGAAGAGCCGTCGGATGATATAGGCTGTCACGCTGGTCCCCGGGTTTGCGCCAGGCCCGCGCGAGACGCACGGGCCCGGTCACCTCGCATCATTCGGCGATCTTGTAGAGATCTTTCGAGTACCAGTTCTGTTCGACGTTGTTGACAGGCCAGCCGCCCACATCGCTGTCCATCATGTAGACGCCGGCATAATGGTAGATCGGGATGATGGGCATTTCCTCGGCGATCACCTGTTCGACCTCGGTGTAGATCGACTGGGTGTCGTCGGCCGTTGCTGCCGAGGCCATGAGTTCGTCGACCATAGCGTTGGAGTACTTCCCGTCGTTGTAGCCCGAGGGCGTGGTCAGCAGATCGAGGAAGGTGGAGGCCTCGTTGTAATCCCCGCACCAGGCGCCGCGGGCGAGTTCGAAGTCCTGATTGCCGCGGACCTCCAGGAAGGTCTTCCACTCCATGTTGGCAAGCGTCGCCTCAACACCGAGCTTCTGTTTCCACATCTGGCTCATCGCCACGGCGATCTTTTTGTGCGCCTCGGAGGTGTTGTAGATCATGTCGAAGGTGAGCGGATTGTCCGGCCCGTAGCCGGCTTCGGCCAGAAGCTCGCGGGCCTGTTCGTCGCGCTCGGCCTGGCTCATCGCCGCCATTTCGATATCGGGCACTTCGAACCCGGCCGTCGCCGCCGGCGTGAACGTGTAGGCCTCGGGCTGACCCCCGGCGAGGATGTTCTCGGTGATGATCTTGCGGTCGACGGCAAGGGCCAGTGCCTTGCGCACCCGCACGTCCTTGAACGCCTCGGGCCCGGTGTCGGAGAGGTTGAACGTGTAATAGTAGTTGCAGAGGCGCGGGAAGCTGATCGCCTCTTCGGGGTAGTCCTTCTGCAGGCGCGGGAACTGGCCGGCAGGCACTTCCGTCCGGTCAAGCTCGCCCGCGAGATAGCGGGTGAGCGCGGTGTTCTCGTCGTTGATGACGAGGGCCACCGTTCTTTCGATGATGACGTTATCGGCATCCCAGTACATCGGGTTCTTCTCGCGCACCGAACGCTCGTTGGGGATGTGCTCGGTAAGCACGTAGGCCCCGTTCGAGACGATGTTCTCGGGCTTCGTCCATTCCGCTCCGAACGCCTCGACCACGGCGGGGTTCACGGGGAATGTGGTCGCATGGGTGACCATTTGCGGGAAGTACGGCAACGGTTTCGTGAGCTTCACGACGAGCGTCCGGTCGTCCGGCGCCGAAACGCCGAGCGCGTCGATCTCCATTTCACCGGCGATAATCGCTGCCGCGTTCTCGATCGACATCAGTTCCATGAACCACGAATAGGGCGAGGCAAGTTCGGGGTTCACCGCCCGCTTCCATGCGTAAACGAAATCGCCGGCGACAACGGGGTCGCCATTCGACCATTTCGCGTTGTCCCGCAGGGTGAACGTGTAGGTCATCTTATCGTCGCTGAGCGTGTAGCCGGTCGCCACACCCGGCACGAGGTTGCCCTCGGCATCCTGGTTCATCAGCCCCTCGAAGAGGTCGCGGACGACATTCGAGCCGTCGACATCTTCGACGACCTGGGGGTCGACGGAGCTGAACTCGTCGAGTTGGCGGTAGACGAAGGTCTGGTCTTCGGCCAGCGGCTCGCCGGTGACCGGGTGCATCTCGGCGGCGAGGATGGGTCCAGCGGCAATCGTTGTCGCCAGAAGGGTCGCGGCGAGAAATCTCGGTTTAAAGGTCATGGGGCGTTCTCCCTGTGAGGGGCGGTGCCCGGGAGTTATGGCAGCGCGGTCAGAACCCGCGCCGGGGCATCCGCCAATCCATAAATTAGATCAGGGTCCCACTGTGGGGTCGACGATAACGCCTCGTCAACTGCGGCGCATCGGCGCTGACACGCGTGTCAGGCGGATTGCCGCGCGCGCTGGAGGGACCTGCAAAGCAATGCCTTGCAAAGGACCAGCATGAAGGCCGTCTGACCGGCCGCGATGGCCAGACCGACCGCAGCGAGAGGAGCCGACACCAGCCATATCGCCGTCACCAGACAGGCGGCGATGGAAACCAGCATTCCGGATATGACTGCGGCAAACGCCATTACCCTCTCACCCGAGTCGCGCAGAAGCGTGGTAGGACTTGTCGCAAATCCTGCCGCATCCGTCTGAAAAAAGCGCTAAGCCGAGCCGGTTTCGGCGCATATCCGCGCACAACCTGAAACAGTCCACAGGTTGCGAGGGCCCGGTGCTTGGCGTATCTGCCGGCAAACTGGAGAAAGGCGGGCCGATGTCGGTAACTCTCTATCCGGGCGATCTTCCCGACGGCCTCGACCTCGGCGACACCGTGGCGATCGACTGCGAAACCATGGGCCTTAACCCCCACCGGGACCGTCTATGCCTTGTGCAACTTTCGGGCGGCGACGGGAACGCGCACCTCGTCCAGATCGCCCCTGGCCAGAAATCCGCGCCGAACCTCGCCCGCCTGCTGAACGACGAAAGCGTCCTGAAGCTCTTCCATTTCGGACGGTTCGACATCGCGGTCCTGCTCCACGCATTCGGCGCTCTGGCAACTCCCGTCTACTGCACGAAGATCGCCTCGAAGCTGGTGCGGACCTATACCGACCGGCATGGGCTCAAGAATCTCTGCGACGAGCTTCTGGGGGTCGACATCTCGAAACAGCAGCAATCGAGCGATTGGGGCGCGGAGACTCTGACGGAAGCGCAGCTCGATTACGCGGCGTCAGATGTGCTCTATCTTCACCGGTTGCGGGATGTGCTCGATGATCGCCTCTCTCGCGAAGGGCGAACCGAACTCGCAAGGGCGGCCTTCGCGTTCCTGCCGTCGCGGGCCCGGCTCGATCTGGCGGGATGGCCGGACACCGACATCTTTGCCCACTGACCGGGTGCGAAACCGGCTGTCCGCTCGCAACACGAAGGCCCCACACCTATGTTGTCATTTGATGACAAACGACGCCCTGCTATAGGACCGGCACAGAATATGAGGTTCTTTGTGACGATCTTTCGTGTCCTTGCCCTCACGCTGGCCGCCTTGCTGCCAGGAGCGGCCATTGCCCAGGGTGCCAATGTCGCGCTGGGCGGATTGGCGTTCGACAACTCTGCCCCGATTGAGGTGTCGGCCGACAATCTTTCGGTCGATCCCGAAGATGGGAGTGCGGTTTTCGAAGGCAATGTGCTCGTCGCCCAGGGGGACCTGCGTCTCGCCGCAAACCTCATCCGTGTGGAGTACGCAACCGATGCGGAGGGCAATCAGACCCCCTCTATCGGCCGGGTCTCGGCGACCGGTGGCGTCACCTTCGTGAACGGGGCCGATGCGGCGGAAGCGACCGAGGCGGTCTACAGCGTCGAGGAGTCGTCGCTGGTGATGACGGGTGATGTGCTGCTGACGCAGGGAGAAAACGTCGTTGCCGGAGACCGGCTGCTCGTCGATCTTGCAGCGGGCACCGGGCGCATCGAAGGCGGCGTACGCACCGTGTTTCAGACCGGCGGGAACTGATGTCGCCCCGCGACCTGGCCGCCGAGGCGGGCACTGACGGCCTGCGGGTCGTCCATCTTCGAAAGTCCTATCGCAAGAAGAAAGTCATCGAGGACGTGAGCCTCGAACTGCGCCAGGGCGAGGTCGTCGCACTCCTCGGACCCAACGGCTGCGGCAAGACCACCTGCTTTTATTCCATCGCCGGGCTCGTCAATTCCGATGGCGGGACGATCACCATCGACGGCCAGGACGTCACCCGCCTTCCGATGCACCGCCGCGCCCGCCTCGGCATCGGCTACCTGCCGCAAGAGGCGTCGATCTTCCGCGGGCTCAATGCGGAAGACAATATCCGCGCGATTCTCGAAATCGCCTACCCCGACCGGGCCGCGCGGGATGCCCGCCTCGAGGAACTCCTGTCGGAGTTCTCGATAGACCACATTCGCCTGTCGCCGTCGGTCGCGCTGTCGGGCGGGGAGCGGCGGCGGGTGGAGATCGCCCGGTGCCTGGCGGCCAACCCCAAATACGTGCTCCTCGACGAGCCGTTTGCCGGCGTCGATCCGATCGCTGTGGAAGACATCCGCCACCTGGTGGCCGACCTCAAGACCCGTGGCATCGGTGTGTTGATCACCGACCACAATGTGCGCGAGACGCTCGACGTGGTGGACCGGGCCTACATCCTCCACGACGGGACGATTCTGATGAGCGGGACGGCTGAGGAGGTCGTCGCCAATCCCGATGTGCGCCGCGTCTATCTTGGAGAACGGTTTCGGATGGGCTGAAACCATAAGCGCGGATTCGTTTGACTCCGACCTGCTCCGTCGGGCCTACTCAACCCGATGGTGAGGCAGCAGAAAACCCGCCTTCCTCTGCGACGCGGTCCACGCACCGCCGCCCTTGAGGCAAGGCCCTTCCCGCAAAGGGACAATCAGTTCAACGATATGACCGCGGGAGCAGCAGTACGCCGCGGCAGTGGGAGATGCTCATGAGATACCAGGTCAGCGGCAAGCAGATCGACATTGGCGCCGCCCTTCAAACCCATGTGGAAACCGAACTGAGCGCGGTGGTCGAAAAGTACGCCGGTCGGCCGACCGACGCCCATGTCGTCTTTTCCCGCGACGGGCACGCGTTCGCAGCCGAGGCGACCGTTCACCTGTCGACCGGCCTCGTGGCGCAGGCCCGGGCCACCGACCATGAGATCTATGCCGCCTTCGACAAATGCACCGAGAAGCTCGACAAGCAGCTGCGGCGCTACAAACGGCGCCTGAAAGATCATCACAAGGAGCGCGTCGAACCGATTGAAACTCTCGGCGCCTCCTCGTATGTGCTCGCCGCCGCGGAAGAATCGGAGGTCGAGGAGCCTGAAACGCTCCAGCCGATGATCATCGCGGAGATGGAAACGAAGATCCCCTCACTGACGGTTGGTGAGGCGGTGATGCAAATGGAACTTGCTGGGGCGCCCGTGCTTGTGTTTCGCAACGAAAAGCAGGACAGGGGGCTCAACATCGTCTATCGCCGGGACGATGGCAACATCGGGTGGATCGACCCGAGCTAGGGCGAGGGGCCCTCGTGGGATCGAGAAGGCAAGACGCATGGACCTAAGTTCGATATTGCGGCCCGAAGCCGTGAAAATCGCCTCAACATTCTCGTCGAAGAAGCGCCTGTTTCAGGAGATCGGCGATCTTGCGGCGTCGGCCTATGAGGTGGGCGGACGGACCGTCGTCGAAGCTTTGCAGGACCGCGAGAGCCTCGGGCCCACCGGCGTCGGCGGCGGCATCGCCCTGCCCCATGCCCGACTCGAAAAGATCGACCGGGTAGTGGGGCTCTTCGTCCGGGCCGAGAAGCCGTTCGATTTTGGCGCGGTCGACCGCAAGCCGGTCGATCTGATATTTGCGCTGCTCGCCCCCGAAGACGCCGGCGTCGAGCATCTGAAAGCCCTCGCCGTGGTTTCGCGCACCATGCGCGACCCGGCCCTATGCGCGAAGCTCAGGGCCAATACCGACCCCACCGCACTGCACGCAATGCTCACCGAAGCCCAGCAAAACCAGGCGGCCTGAGATCAGGCGCGAAACGCCGCAAATCCAAACATCATGTAGTCCCGCGAATAGGCGGCCCGGGCCGCCGCCTCGATCTCGACGCCATAGCTGTCGGCAAGACGCTGGTCCGGTTCCGCGCGATCGAAGGGAACGCCGGGATCGTCTGGCAAGAGGGCGGGGAGGTCGTCAGCGAGAGTCTCGGCCCGCAGAACCCGGTCGGGGACCATGACCTCGGCCAGCGCCTGCAACAGCCCCGCCTGGCTTGCCCAATCGGGATCGATACGGATACTGGTCTGCCCCCCAAGATTGCCCTTCAAAAACCGCAGGAAGGCGAGGAACGCGGCGTGCTCGTCTTTCGCGCTCCATTTCGGTCCGGGTGCGGCTTCTGGGATCGGCAGACCGTAGCGCTCGCGCAGGATGGCGCGGATTTCGGGGTAGCCCTCGTCCGTCGTCTCAAGGATGCGCCTGCGGAAGACCGCATGGGCGCGGGCGACCGGATGGGTGACCACGGTGAAGCTGCGATGCCCCGTTTTCTGGCGTTTCCAGCGGCGGATGTCGCGTTGCTTAAGCCCGCTCCGCGGCGGCGCCCCTGCCGCCTTCTCGAGCCAGGCCAACACAGCTTCGCTCGGTCCGCCCCTGAGCGGCATGAAGAGAATGCCCGTCTCGTCGGACACGGCAAACCCCGGGACGCCCGGGCCGCGGACCGGCTCGAAACTCGGAATACGCCCGAGATCGAAATAGTCCCAGCCGGCGAGGGCGGCTTCCATCTCCGCGAAATTCTCAACCTTCTCCGGCAAAGGCGCGGGGTTTTGGACCTTCGCGCGGATGCGCGAGGCATCGACACCGCCATCGACACCCAAAAACCGCACCAGCCCCGCCACCACCTCCGGCAGACGGAGATCCGCATAGTCGAGGTGAAATGCCGTCTGGCCGGAGGTCTGGAGGGCCCGGCCGATGCGCAGATAGAACGCCCGCCTCGCATCGAGGAAGGCCTCGAATTCCACCGCTTCGAAGCGGGCCTTCGCGGTTTTCGCTCGCGACACATCGCCGAGCCACCATTGCCCGGTCGCCCTGGCGATCTTCAGTGAGACATAGCTTTCAACCGGGTGCCGGGTCAGCACGATCTTCGCCGCGCGGCGGTCCGCGAGACAGCGAGTAAGCACCCGTTCGTCATGCTCCTGAAAAAGGCGGAAACCGCCGAGCGCGGCAGCGTCGCCGGCCACCCGCGACAGCAACCGCTCGGGGTCGCGCTCGCGCTCGGCGAGCGAGACACCGAGAGCCGCCTCCTGCTTCGGGCGACCGACAAAGGCGGGGTTGAAGAGCTCCCCATGGCAGGCGAGGCCCGGAACCGAGTTGAGCTCTTCCTCGAGCAGGTTCGAGCCTGTACGCATCCCGCCGAGGATGACGAAATAGTCGAAGGCTGACACTTACCGGACCATTTTCGGAAGGTCGGCAGGGGCTTCGAGCCGGGCGACCTCGGTCACGTCGCCCGTCAGATGCGGCTGCATCCCCTGGTTCTTCAGCTCCTGAAGGAATGCCGACAGACCTGTCAGGTCATGCATAACCGGAGCCTCGGCAAGACCGGCGGCCCGTTGCGGACGGTTTTCCTCAACGACCGTTTGCACCACCTCCGACGGCAGATCGAGGAACTCCGCCAGCGTCCAAATGCGGACCCTTGCCCGCGTGCTCGCGCGCCTCAGCCGCTGAAGATGCGCCGCCTCTATGCGCTGGAGCCGGGCGGCTTCCTTGCGCAACTCCGCCGGCGACCCACCCGACCGGAAAAGCCGCACGGCCCAGGTCCCGCTGATCGCGTAGATCCGTGCGTTGCGGTCGCGCGCAAGGAAGGGGGCGATTTTCTGGCTGTCTTGTGGGCCGAACAGAAAGGCCTGCGTCTCGCCGCGCGTGTTCCAGACAAGGTTGGCAAGAAACGCTGTCGGGTTGTAGTCGCGCAGCGTCGCAATATCGGCAAGGCCCCCGGCATAGCTCGTCAGCCCATCGGCAAACTCGGCCCGCTCCGCCGCAAACAGGTGACCATGCGCCCTCAACCGCATCTCGCGCTCGGCCCAGGCCGGGAATTCCTCGAAGAGATCGCCCAGTCCGTGAAACACCGTGTAGCGCGCCGCGGTCAGGCCAAGCTCGCGCACATCGGCGGGAAACCGCGCCGCCGAATAGAGCCCGTCGCGCCCGGCGGTCCTGCGTTCAAGCGCCCTGGCAAACCGCCTGTCGACTTCCACGGGGTTTGGCGGCGCACGGCTCGGTGCTGGCTGGCCCTCCAGGAAGGCCCGGTAAAGCGCATCCGCCTCCGGCCATATCTTGCGGGCGACAAAACAGTCCGACCGCCGCAACAGGTCCAGATGATCGTCGTAGAACACATGCGGTTTCCCCTGGAAGTCGAACTTCGACAGGGTCAGCGAACGGCTTTCCACCCTCGCGCCGTGCAGTCGGACCAACGTCTGGATGTAGCTTTCATCGGGAATCCAGACCTTGCGGAAGTAGCGTTCGAGTTCCCGGCGCCGCGGATCGTAAAGAATGCGCTCGACCGTCCGCCGCGTCAGGCACCACCATTGCGAGCCGAGATGCGGCGCGACGCCCTCGGGCATCGGGCGGCGACGGGCCACAAGCCGCTGCAATGCGACCCAGAGGTCGAAGAACCGCCGCCGCCGTTTCCACGCGAAGGGAAAGCTCAGTTGAAACCGCTCGACATCGAGCCCGCCCTTCGCCCAGGGGACGTCTTCCACCGCGACGCTTTCCACGAAATCGATCCCTCGGTGCGCCGCAAGGTAGGCTTCGAGATCGGCCACCGGTCTGAGCGGAAGGCAGGCGCCCGACGCCAGAAAGACATGGCTGACATCGGGGTGTGCCTGAAGCATCTCCTCGGCCATCGCAAGCGAGGCATCGACCAGCGACCAGGTCCCCCATTCGCAATGGCGTCGGGCGACAAAATGCACGTTCTCCAGGCCCGAAAGACTGGTCGCGAAGGCCTCGAAGGACGAGTGCGGCACCCGGCTGTCGACATGGACGACGACAGGGCAGCCGGCGCTGTGCCAGTGCCGCGCCACGGACGCCGCCCGGTCGAGCGCCCCGTGGACGAGCATCAAAAAGCCGACCCGAGCTGTCATGCCCAGTTCCCCGTCGACATCAGCCCCAGCATCTCAAGCTGGCGCCAGTTGAGGTAGCGCTCAGACCAGTCGTTCCAGAGGCCGAGCCCCCCGGCCTCGTCATAGGCTCGGTACTCGCGCGCGCCGGCATAGTGTTCCCGCCGCGCGACCTCCTCGGCGGTCCGCCGGTCGAAGGTATCGACGAATTTCGTATGGAGCAGAACACCCGATGTCTTCTCCCCGCCCCATTCGTCATAGACCCGGTTCAAGCCCCGCGGCAGGAGCATGTGGGTGGAGCTCGCATAAGCATAGCGGCGGTGCCATTTCACCAGGGGGATCTTGTTGAGAGCCGGCGCCTGATGGGGCGCATCGCCGAAGTAGGCCCGTGCCCGGGGGCCGCCCTGGACCCAGAGGTTGCCGTAGACCGTATTGCGGCTGATCTGGTAATTGCCGGTGTCGAACCACGGCGCGGCGGCGACCGGGTCTTCGCCGGGTCCGCAGGGAGCGGCATCCTCCCGCGGAAAAAGGTCGAGCAGGAGTGTGCCGAAGCTCCGGATAGACGACGCATCGAGCCAGTCGGTCAGCGCTCTGAGGGGCCGGGTGTCCGAGAACGGGTAGACGAGGAACTCGTCGACATCGACCGTCAGGCACCAGCGGCCATGCCCGTATCGGCGACGCAGCCAGTTCAGCCAGTCGCTTCCGTAGCGGGAACGACGATAGCTCCTGTCGGTCCGCCAGAGCGTCACATCCGGCTGCGCGGCGAGATACTCCACGCCGCCGTCGTCCGAACCGTTGTCGACAAGGAGGAAGTGCCCCACCCCGAGCTGCCTGTAGTACCGAAGAAAGTACGGCAACCTTGGATGTTCGTTGCGCAAGGTTGAAAACAGCAGAACATCGCGCGGCCCGATCTTGCCGAGATTGTTGCTGGCGCGGAGAAGTTCCCGCCGCTTCCGGATCGCCCGGATCAGAAAGCGCTTCCGTCTCAATCTCAGACGATAGGCCTCGAGCGCCCCCATGATCCCAGTCTGCCCCGTATCCGCAACGCCAAAGCGTTAACCAAGCGAGTTTAAGACACCGTTGAAATGATCCCGCCAATTGGGAAGCGGTGGCACGTCCCGGACCACCTTTTTCCCGGCGAGGTCCCCAATCGCCTGCCGCCATTGATACAGATCGCCCGGGTCTGCGTAAACGACCGTATCGCCAAGGAGTTCGCGTGTAACCGGCAGGGGGCTCGCGACAATCGGCGTGCCAAACCGTGCCGCTTCAAACGGCGGATATCCGAAGCCCTCGGCAATCGAGGGGAACAACAAGCCATGGGCCTGCCGGATCAGCGCGGCGACGGCACCATCGCCGAGATCGTTGCGCTCGATAACGATGCCCTTTCCGGCCATGGCATCGAGCCGCCGGAAGACCGGTTCGTTGCGCCAGCCCCGCCGCCCCGCGATCACGAGCCTCGGGGTGCCGGGGCCCTCCTCGAAGCTCTCCCAGACATCGAGGAGGAGCCCGTGGTTCTTCCGGGGTTCGATGGTGCCGACGGCGACGAAATACGGACGGTCGGTGGGGATATCGGGCGGAACGGCGCCTCGTGCCGCCGGCGACAGCCCGAGGCGATGGGCTGCGAGCTCGCCACCAAACCCCATCGCGGTCAGGTGACGGCCGATATCGGCGGCCGTGGTTTCGGCGGGGGCGAAGACGACATCGGCGGCTCTCGCCACCCATGCAAGCTTCTCACGGAAGCGCTCGGACGCCCCCGGTTTCTGGGTCTCGGGGTGATCGAGCGGGATCACATCGTGGACAAGAACCCCGGTGCGGGCCCCGCTCAGGCTCGACATGGCGCCGAGGCAGCGAGCATCGAGCCCGGCATGCCCTACCGAGAGATAGCGCGGACGGGGCCCGATATGGCGGGCGAGCTCCGCAGACTCGGGGATCCCTCGCCACCGGGCAAT
This sequence comes from Paracoccaceae bacterium, assembly GCA_030066905.1. Classification (GTDB taxonomy): domain Bacteria; phylum Pseudomonadota; class Alphaproteobacteria; order Rhodobacterales; family Rhodobacteraceae; genus JASJAR01. Next base: position 19,011 of record JASJAR010000042.1, read on the forward strand.
CGCCGCACGGCTCGCCTGCCCCTCGGCCTGCGCGCGCGCCTCCGCAGCACGCCCCCTCAGGCGGTCGAGCAACCGGGCGCGACCGCCCTTCGGCGAGGAAACGAAACCGGAAAGGCCGGCCCGGTCGAGCAGCAGCGTTGCGCGGCGGACCCGCGCGAGGCCGAAGACCGGGCCCTCAAGGCCGATGGCATGGTCGATCCAGGCCGCTTCGACCCGGTCGACGCCCGTGGGTGGCCCGCTGCCGGTCCGCGCAATGGTCCGGCCGATGTCGAGAACGAGGGCGGGCGGCTCTATTCGGCTGCCTTCCGCATCGCATAAACGTCGTCAAGATAGCGGCTGAACTCGTCCCGAAGGTCTGGCCGGGCGAGCCCGAAGGCAACCGTGGCCTGAAGAAAGCCCGACTTCGACCCGCAGTCGAACCGCTGGCCCCGGAAGCGGAGCCCGTGAACACCGCGCCCGGCCGAGATTTCGGCCGCGATGGCGTCGGTGAGCTGGATTTCGCCGCCGGCACCGAGTTTCTTCTCGTCGAGGGTCTCCATAACCGATGGCGAAAGGATGTACCGGCCGATGACGGCGAGGTTGGACGGCGCGCTGCCCTTGGCCGGCTTCTCGACCATCCCCCGCGCCCGGACAAGCGAGCCGTGGTCTTCCTCGATGTCAAGCACACCGTAGGCCGACGCCTTCTCCGGCGGCACTTCCATGGCCGCGACCATGCAGCCGCCAACGCCCTCATAGGCATCGACCATCTGCTGGAGACAGGGCGTCTCCGCCGCAATCACGTCGTCAGGAAGGATCACCGCAAAGGGTTCGTCGCCGATCAGCCGGCGCGCGCACCAGACGGCGTGTCCGAGCCCCATCGCCTTCTGCTGACGGATATACGCGATGGCGCCGGAATCCATGTTTGTGGACTGGAGAATGTCCAGAAGCTCGGTCTTTCCGGAGGCTTCGAGCTTCGCTTCGAGATCGGGCGCGAGGTCGAAATAATCCTCGAGCGCCGACTTCCCGCGCGCCGTCACGAAGATGAACTCCGTGATCCCCGCCGCGCGGGCCTCATCGATCGCATATTGAATGAGCGGCCGGTCGACCAATGTCATGATCTCTTTTGGCACCGACTTCGTGGCCGGCAAAAACCGGGTTCCCATCCCTGCGACCGGAAATACGGCCTTCGTAACCCTGCGTGTCATTTTTTCTCCTCGGAACTCCACCCAACCCGCGCCAATGCCCGGGCCGACCCTATTAGACCAAGATGTCAAAAAAATGGAAACCACTCTGTCGGCCCGGAGCCTTCCTTTGCCAAAAAATCGACAATCGGGCCGCTGAGGCCGCGAACGTTCACAATTCGGGCAGTCTCTGTTTCCAGCCGGGCACGGCGGGTGGTCCAGCGCAGAAGCGGACCGGATCGCTCGGACCTCCCCCAGAGACCGCCTGTCTGGACCCAGATGCCATCGACGAACCGCACCTTGTGATAAAGCCCTGTGTAGGAGAACTCGAACAGGCTCACGATCGCACCCTCGGCCCTGAGGCGTGCGGCCGTCGCGCGGGCCTTTCGACGGGTCCGTCCCGCCCCGGCCACGACGGCATGGCGGGCAGAGGCTGACGGTCGCGGCAGAAAGGCCGGGGCCGGTCCGAACGTGGCGAGGGCCGGCGCGCCGGCCTCCCGCCCCCGCTCCGCCCCCTTGTCGAACCCTGCCAGCAGCCGCGGAATGTCGCGAGGCTCCAATGCCCCGGTCTGAAGCGCCCGCAGGAGCCGGGCGTGCTCCCGCGCCCGGGCGTCAGCGAGCTTTTCCGCGATCTCCTCCGCGGGGTGATGCCTGCGCAGAAACGCCGCCGTGCTGTGGCCGATCCCCGCAAGATCGACCGGCGTGCGATCTGCCCGGCGTCGTGGCGATGCGGCCGTGGCGTGGTGTACGACCGCCAGGGGCGCATAGGCCATGAGCACCCCCATTGCGCCGAGCCTCATGTTGAGGTCGGCGTCGTCGAGATAGAACCGGAACGTTTCGTCGAACCCGCCAGCGGCTCGCAAAAGATCGGCGCGAAAGGCCATGTTGGTCCCCACCGTCTTCGGAGCCTGTCCCGGTACGGCGCGGCGGGTGCCGCCTTCGACGCCGGAGCGGACCGTTGTCGCGTCCGAGCGGATCGTTTCGGCGGCCGATTGCAGCGAAATCCCGTTTCTCCCCAGAACGGGCCCGGTCACCGCGCCGACGGCGTTATCGCGGAATGCATGGGCGATCGCGGCAAGCCACATCGGCTCGGCCACCGCGTCATCATCGATGAAGGCCACGATGTCCCCGCCTGCCGCAGCGATCCCGGCGTTGCGTGCAGCCGAGAGATTGGCGGCATCGAAGGCGATGCATTTGAGATTGCTCCGGTCGGCGACGACTGCGCGGCCCGCCTCGTCCGCGACCACGACGATCTCCACGCTCGGCCACAATGCCTGATCCAGCGCCATCAGGCAGCGCGCAAGGAAATCCGGCCGGCCGCGGCTCGCCACCACGACGCTGATCCGCGCCGGGGTGTCGCGCGATGCCGTCACGGCCGCTTCAGGTCGACCCCGGGGGCGGCAGCGATGAAGAACCCATTGGCGAAGCCGGGTTTGCCGTAGAGGAACGGCGCATGGGTCTCGAACGTCACCATGCGGCCACCGGCGGCACGCAGCACCGCGTCCCCCGCCGCTGTGTCCCATTCCATCGTGCGTCCGAGCCGGGGGTAGAGGTCGGCCTCCCCCGCCGCGACGAGGCAGAATTTCAACGACGAGCCGGCCGAGACGAGGTCGGCCACCGCGTAGCGTGCGATGTAGTCGTCCGTCGCCCGGTCGCGGTGGGACTTGGAGGCCACGACGCGCAGGGCCTCGTTGTCCGGCTGCTGTGCGACGCTCAACGCCTGTTGGTCGGACCCCGGCGTTCTTGGGTCGAAGCCGCCGGTTTCCTCGACCGCCTGCCCGGTTCCATCGGTATAGAAGAGGCGGGCCTTGGCCGGGGCATAGACGACGCCCAGCACCGGCACACCGCACCTGACAAGCGCGATGTTGACCGTGAAGTCGCCGCGCCGCCGTATGAACTCTTTCGTTCCGTCGAGGGGGTCGACGATGAAGAATTCCTGTGCCTCGACGCCATGGGTCGCCGCCTCCTCTTCGGTGACGACGGCGATGTCGGGAAACGCCGCCCGCAGCCCCGCGCCGATATGGGCATCCGCCGCCCGATCCGCCTCGGTCACGGGACTTTCGTCCGCCTTTGTATCGACGTTGAAGTCATCGCGGCCGTAGATCTCGAGAATGAGCGCGCCGGCCTCCAACGCAAGCTGCCGAAGGGTCGCGATTATCTGCCGATCGTCCATACATGTCTCCGCGAACCGCGCCCCCCGCTTTCAATGTCGGGGCCACCGGCCTATAAGTCCTCGGCAATAGTTCGGCAAGAAAACCATGGCATGACATGCCATCGGAGGCAGTTGGCAGATGTTCCGGCCCGCGCAGCAGACACCGACGATGCTGGGCTCAGCCTTCGCGCTGGGCGAGTTGATCTACCACAACACCGTTCGCAGCCTGCGGAAGACCCATTCCAATGCCTTTGTCGGCCTGCTGATGTCGATGCTGCAATCGGTTATCATGGTGATCGCCTTCGTCGTGCTGTTTTCGGTCCTCGGACTGCGTGGCACGGCCATCCGCGGCGATTTTCTGCTCTACATCATGTCGGGCATCTTCTTGTTCATGACCCACGTGAAGGCGATGGGGGCGATCGTGAGTTCGGAAGGTCCGGCTTCGGGGATGATGAAGCACCTTCCGATGACGACGGCTGTGGCCATCGCCTCGGCCGCGCTTGGCGCTCTCTACAACCAGGTGCTGGGGATGCTGGTGATCCTCTATGTCTACCACGTCGCCTTCGCGCCGGTCGTGATCGACGACCCGGTCGGCGCCTTCCTGATGTTCCTGCTTGCCTGGATATCGGGTGTCGGCGTCGGGCTTGTGTTTCTCGCGATCAAACCCTGGGCGCCGAGCGTCGCGCAGATCGGCTCGCAGATCTATTCGCGCGCCAACATGATCGCCTCGGGCAAGATGTTCGTGGCCAACATGCTGCCGCCGTCGATGTTGATGATGTTCGACTGGAACCCCCTCTTTCACGCCATCGACCAGACGCGGGGCTTCGTCTTCGTCAACTACTTCCCCCATAACAGCTCGATCATGTATCCCGTCTACGTCACCATCGGGCTGATCATGGTCGGGCTGATGGGTGAGTTCTACACCCGCAAGCACGCTTCGCTCTCCTGGGGCGCCCGCAGGTGATGCTCAGGGCGGCGGCATTGGTTCTCGTCGCCCTTGCCGCGCCCGCCTCGGCCACGGTCGATGGCTGGCCTGCGCTCTACGATGTTGCCGGTGTGGCCGAGGCCGATATGCTCAACATCCGCGCCGAACCGTCGGCCGGGTCCGAGATCATCGGCAGGCTGGCGCCCGGCGCGCGGGCCGTTGAGGTCGTCGACATTTCGCCGGACGGCCGATGGGGGCTGGTGAACGCCGGCGAGGGTTCTGGCTGGGTGTCGCTGGCGTTCCTCAAGCGGCGCGCCGGACAATGGGCCGGCCTTGCGCCCGAGACGGCGCGCTGCTTTGGAAACGAGCCCTTCTGGTCGCTGGCGTACGGCGACAAGGGCGCGGTTTTCGAAAGCCCCGACGCGCTTCCTCTCGAATTCGCCGAGAGCTTACGGCTTCGGTCGAGGAACCGGATCGACCGGCATGCCCATGTCTATGAGAACGACCTCGGCGGCTTCGTGGCGACCTTTCGAAACGCCACCTGTTCGGACGGTATGTCGGACCGTGTCTATGGTTGGGGGGTCGATCTTCTGCTCGTCGTGGCTGGCGACGAAAACGCGCAGTTGTTTTCCGGGTGTTGTACCATTGGCCCCTAGCGGCAGGGCGCGGGCGAAGAGTGCCGGAACCGCGAAGGTGCGGTTTGTCTCCCCGTCTGCCGAGCCTGCCCAGCGGAGACTATGTGCGCCCGACCTTCAAAAACACACGCCCCGGACCTGATCCAGGGCCTCTATGGGGTCGAACCCGCCTTCAAGAAAAGGCCGCGTCGAGCTTGGCGCGCGTTGCTCAACGGGACGCGCCCGCGCGTTTCGATACGAGGTCTGTTCAACCGGTTTTGAACCGGCGCCCGCCGTCGTACGTACCGGTTTAGGCGACGATTGGCCCACGCCGTTGCGCCATCCTTGACGAGACGTAACGACGCCCCAAATTTACTGAACAAATTGTCAGCAACATAGCTTCACCTCCAAACCGAGAGAGAGCCCCCATGCCCCGCTTCAGCCCCCTCGCGCTCCTGATTGCCGCCGGCCTCGGCGCTGCTACCGCCGCCACCGCGCAAGAGCGTCCGAACAGCTTTTCGCTTGGTATCGGCCTTGGTGTCGCCCCCGAATTCTCAGGCTCCAGCGACTATGATTTCAACGCGCTGCCGATCATCAATTTCAGCTACGACCTTGGTGCGGTCACCGTCCGGTCCAAGGGGCTCGGCGTCGCCGTCGATGTGCTCGACGGTCCGGCACTGGCCGCAGGCCCCATCGTTCGCTATGCCTTCGGCCGCGATGGGAGTGACATCACCGACGACGCCGTATCCCAGCTTCCCGACATCGACGGGACGCTTGAGGTCGGCGGTTTCGCCGAGCTGCGGCTGCCGCTGAGAAACCTAACGGGGACCCGGTTCGCCGCGGACCTGGAAATCGTCCAGGGCGTCACTGGCGGCCATGATGGCCTCGTCATCGACGGGTCGCTCGGCCTCGAACGTCGGGCGGGGCCTTTGTTGCTGACCGGCGGGCTGACGGCAGGCTGGGCCGACGACGGCTTTACCGATACGTTCTTCGGCGTCGACACAGCCGGCTCGGCCGCCTCGGGTCTTGCAGTCTACGACCCGGATGGCGGGATCACCGATCTGGGCGTCGAACTCGGGGCGATCTACCCCTTCACTGACCGTATTCTCGGCACCGCGATCATCGGCTATTCCGAGCTTCAGGGCGACGCCGCCGACAGCCCGATCGTCGACGATACCTCGCAGTTCTTTGCCATCGCCGGGGTCGCCTACCGGTTCTAGTAGCCGGCCACGACGCGCATCGTGAGGTTGATGCGACCGCCTCCGGGAACCAGGCTCGACGAGCCGGCTCGGATGCGGTCAATACCGTGATAGGCCAGTCTCGTCTCGCCGGAGAGTACGGCGACGTCGCCGGAGTTCAGCCATAGGCTTTCAGTACGGCCCTTCCGTTCGGTCCCGCCGACGCGGAAGAGAGCCGCGTCGCCGAGCGAGACGGAGACGACCGGCCAGGTCAGATCGCCTTCGTCCTTGTCCTGGTGAAGCCCCATGCGTGCGCCCTCGCGGTAGAGGTTGATGAGGCAGGACGACGGCGGACGCGCGACACCGGAAGCTTTGCGCCAGATCGCAAGGATCGCCTCGGGAATTGGCGGCCACAACACGCCTGAGGGGTGTCGTGTTTCGTAGCGGTAGCCGCCCCGGTCCGTGATCCAGCCGACCGACCCCGCGCTGGTCATGCCCACGCTCATCGGGCGCCCGGAGGGTGTCACCGGCACGACAAAGGGTGCCGTTTCGGCGACTTCCAGGACCGCCGACACCGCTTCCTGCTGCGCCTGCGGTGAAAGCAGTTCCTGCCATACGGGCACACCGTTGACCCGCAGTGTCGGACGAAGGCTCCGCATTCCGTCATTTTCGGCCAAATCTGCCCTCCCCGGCCCGCTTGCAGCGCTCAACCCCCCCACTTATATACCCTGCGAAGCCGTGCCCGGCATGCCAAAGGGCACGAAATTGGGATCGCGGGTCCGGTGCCGTTACGGGCCGGGCCGCAATACATCGCCGAAGAGGAAAGAGCATGGCCAAAGTCATCGGTATCGACCTTGGAACCACCAATAGCTGCGTCGCCATCATGGACGGCTCTCAGCCCAAGGTCATCGAAAACGCCGAAGGCGCACGGACGACGCCGTCCATCGTCGCCTTCACCGACAACGAACGTCTCGCGGGCCAGCCCGCCAAGCGCCAGGCGGTCACGAACCCCGAAAACACGATCTTCGCCGTCAAGCGCCTGATCGGGCGGCGGGTGGACGACGCAGAGGTCACGAAAGACAAGAAGATCGTACCCTACAAGATCGTCGACGGCGGCAATGGCGACGCCTGGGTCGAGGCGAAGGGCGAGAAGTACTCACCGAGCCAGATTTCCGCCTTCATCCTGCAAAAGATGAAGGAAACCGCCGAAAGCTATCTCGGCGAGACGGTCGAGCAGGCGGTCATCACCGTGCCGGCCTATTTCAACGACGCCCAGCGCCAGGCCACGAAGGACGCCGGCAAGATCGCCGGTCTCGAAGTCCTGCGGATCATCAACGAACCGACGGCGGCCGCGCTCGCCTACGGGCTCGACAAGAAAGACACCAAGACCATCGCCGTCTACGACCTTGGCGGCGGGACGTTCGACATCACGATCCTTGAGATCGACGACGGGCTCTTCGAAGTGAAATCCACCAATGGCGACACGTTCCTTGGCGGTGAAGACTTCGACATGCGGATCGTCAACTACCTCGCCGACGAGTTCAAAAAGGAACACGGCGTGGATCTGACCGGCGACAAGATGGCGCTCCAGCGCCTGAAGGAAGCCGCCGAGAAGGCCAAGATCGAGCTGTCGAGCTCGTCTCAGACCGAGATCAACCAGCCCTTCATCTCGATGGACCCAGGCTCCGGAACGCCCTTGCACATGGTCATGAAACTGACCCGGGCAAAGCTTGAAAGCCTGGTCTCCGACCTCATCAAAAAGTCCATCGACCCCTGCAAGGCCGCGCTGAAAGACGCCGGTCTCGCCACGGGCGATATCGACGAGGTGGTGCTCGTCGGCGGGATGACCCGGATGCCGAAGGTCATCGAAGAGGTCACGAAGTTCTTCGGTAAGGAACCCCACAAGGGCGTGAACCCCGACGAGGTTGTGGCCATGGGCGCTGCGATCCAGGCGGGCGTGCTTCAGGGCGACGTCAAGGACGTCGTGCTCCTCGACGTCACGCCGCTGTCTTTGGGGATCGAGACCCTGGGGGGTGTCTTCACCCGGCTGATCGACCGCAACACGACGATCCCGACGAAGAAATCCCAGATCTTCTCCACCGCCGAGGACAACCAGAACGCGGTGACGATCCGGGTCTTCCAGGGCGAGCGGGAAATGGCGGCGGATAACAAGATCCTCGGCCAGTTCAACCTCGAAGACATCCCGCCCGCGCCACGGGGGATGCCACAGATCGAAGTGACCTTCGACATCGACGCCAACGGCATCGTGTCGGTCTCCGCCAAGGACAAGGGCACTGGCAAGGAGCACAAGATCACCATTCAGGCCTCGGGCGGTCTGTCGGACGAAGAGATCGACAACATGGTCAAGGAAGCCGAGGCCAACGCCGAGGCGGACAAGGAGAAAAAGGACCTTGTCGAGGCCAAGAACCAGGCCGAGAGCCTCATCCATTCGACCAAGAAGTCGATGGAGGAGCATGGCGACAAGGTCGACCCATCGACGATCGAAGCGATCGAACTGGCGATCTCGGCTCTCGAAGAGACCATGGAGAGCGAAGACGCGGGCAAGATCCGGTCGGGCATCCAGAATGTCACCGAAGCCGCGATGCGGCTGGGCGAGGCGATCTACAAGGCTGAGCAGGAGAAGGCTGGCGAAGAGGCGCCCGAGGGCGAGGACGAGCCGCGCGGTGTCGACGACATCGTCGATGCCGATTTCGAGGATCTCGACGACGACAAGCGTGCGTCCTAACCCCCTGATCGTATGGGTTGGGCCGGTCCGTGCGATGCGGGCCGGCCTCATACGTTCTCAGAGAGGCTGATATGGCCAAGCGTGATTACTACGATGTGTTGGGGGTCTCGAAGGGCGCGAGTGCCGACGAGATCAAGAAAGCCTACCGCCAGAAGGCGAAGGCACTCCATCCCGACCGCAACGCCGACAACCCCAATGCCGAGGCCGAGTTCAAAGAGGCCAATGAAGCCTATGAGGTCTTAAAGGACGCGGAAAAAAAATCGGCATATGACCGGTTTGGCCATGCCGCTTTCGAAGGCGGTATGGGGGGGGCGGGGCGCCCAGGCGGCGGCTTCGGCGGCAATGCCGATTTCGCCAGCGCTTTTTCGGATGTGTTCGACGACCTTTTCGGCGACATGATGGGCGGGCGCGGTGGGCGCGGCCAGCGCGCCACCCGTGGCTCGGATCTACGCTACAACCTGCGTGTAAGCCTCGAAGACGCTTATGCGGGCATTCAAAAGACCATCAACGTCCCGACGGCGGTGGTCTGCGACGCCTGCGACGGAACCGGCTCGGAAGCCGGCACGGAGCCCACCACCTGCCCCACCTGTTCGGGGCTTGGCAAGGTCCGCGCCCAGCAGGGGTTTTTCACCGTCGAACGCACCTGCCCCACCTGCGGCGGGCTCGGCCAGATCATCAAAGACCCCTGCAAAGTCTGCGGGGGCGCGGGTCGGGTGGAGAAAAACCGGGCTTTGTCGGTGAACATCCCAGCCGGTGTCGAGACCGGGACGCGCATTCGCCTCGCGGGCGAGGGAGAGGCGGGGCTCAGAGGCGGGCCCCAGGGCGATCTCTACATCTTCATCGACGTTGCCCCCCATCCGCTTTTTGAACGCGAAGGACCCAACCTCTTTTGCCGGGTACCGGTGTCGATGGCCGATGCCGCACTTGGAGGCGATATCGAAGTGCCGACGATCGACGGCGGACGGAGCCGTGTGAAGGTGCCCGCCGGAGCGCAATCGGGCAAGCAGATGCGGCTGCGCGGCAAGGGCATGCCCGCGCTCCGGGGCGGCGTGGCCGGGGACATGATGATCGAACTGGCGGTGGAAACGCCCGTCAACCTGACTGCAAAGCAGAAGGAACTCCTGCGCGAGTTCGACAAGCTCTCGGAAGACAACAACCCCCATTCCTCGGGGTTCTTCGACAAGGTGAAGAGCTTCTGGGACAGTATGAAATCCTGACCCGCCCGAGGGGGCTCTGCGGCCCTTGTGTCCCTTTGAGCACTTCTGGGAACAGAGACGGCCATTAAGGCTTCTCTAACCACGGCCCGTCAGTCTGCGGCCCATGTCCCATCGCGAGTCGCTATTCGCCGAAGCCGCTCTTCCCCGCGGGTCTGCCCCCGGAGTGCCCGCCCTACAGCCGCGCGGTCGGTTGCCGTCCTACATCCGCGATCATCGCAAGAGGTTGCGGGAGCGGTTCATGACCGGCGGAGCGCCCGCCGTACCCGACTACGAGATGCTCGAACTGGTTCTGTTTCGCGCGATCCCGCGCCAGGACGTGAAGCCCCTCGCCCGGCGCCTTCTCGACAAGTTTCACGATTTCAACGGGGTGCTCTCGGCGCCCGTGGCCACCTTGCGACAGATGCACGGGGTGGGCGAGGCGGTGATCGTGGAGCTCAAGGTCGTCGAGGCCGCCGCTCACCGGCTGGCCCGTGGGCGGTTGATCCGGCGCGAGGTGATCTCCTCCTGGGAGGCGCTTCTCGACTATTGCCGGACCACCATGGCGCACAAGGACACCGAGCAGTTCCGGATCCTGTTTCTCGACCGCAAGAACACCGTGATTGCGGACGAGGAACAGGCGACGGGCACCGTCGATCACGTCCCGGTCTATCCCAGGGAAGTCGTCAAGCGGGCGCTCGAGCTGCAGGCCTCCGCGATCATCCTGGTGCACAACCATCCCTCGGGCGACCCGACCCCGTCGGCGGAAGACCGGTCGATGACCCAGAAGATCGCCGCCGCGGCGGGCGCGCTGGGAATCCGGCTGCACGATCACCTGATTGTCGGCAAGGCCCGCGAAGTGTCATTCCGTGCCGAGGGATATCTCTGAAGTCCGGTGCCTAGCCGTCGTCGCGCGCGAGCCAGACCTCGACGCGGCGATTGAGCCTTTCGCCCCAGTCGACTCCGTTGCAGGCGACGGGGCTGGCCTCGCCGAACCCGCGGGCCTCGAGGGTCAGCCGCTCCGCCGCCGGACCGGCGGCGGCAATTACCGCTGCCCGGATCGCCTCCGCGCGCTGGCGGGAGAGCCGCAGATTGACGGCGGCGGCGCCGTTGGCGTCCGAAAACCCCGCAAAGACCAGACGCGCGCCATCAAACTGACCCGCCATTATGGCGCGCGTCAGACGGTCGATCTGGATGCTTGCGGTCCGATCGGGGAGGCTCGATCCGTCGCGGAAACGCACCGCGACGTCGAGCCGACTGGCTCCGCCGAGATCGGCCGCGAGGCTTTCGATCGGTCCGGCACCCGTCGAGGCAAGTGCGAGCGGGTCGGCCTCCTGCCGCCCGTCCCTGCCATCGGCGATAGGACCGACCCCGAGGTCCGAAAATCCCTCGCGCCGGATCGCAGCGCGGGCGCGGGGGCTGTCGAGCCAACGCAGGAACGACCGCGCCACCGGCCCATGCCGCTGCGCGGGAAGGCGAAGCAACACCGCCTCCGACAGCGGGTAGTCACCAGTGCGAATCGCGGCGGGCACACCGATCGCGCCGCGACCGCAGGGCCCGGTCAGAACCAGCGGGACGGCGCTGCCGATCTCGCTCAGGGGCAGAAGCGCCAGTCCGCCCGGTGTGCGCGCCACGGCATCAGCAGTGTCGGCGAAGTCGGAATGTCGCGTGGCGGAATTGCCGGGCTCCAGAGCGTAGCGGTCTAGCAGCGGCCCATTGAGCCCCGACGGCCAGTGCACCGCCACCTGGTCTGTGCCGCCACCGAGGCCCACCCAATCGGGGAACTCCCCCGCCAAAGCGGCTCGGACCGCCAGAAGCGTCAGCCCCGTGACCGGGTTTTCGACGGCGACGGCCGGGACAAGCCCGTCGAGAGCCAGAGGGACGTCGCGCCACCCGGCCGGTGGCAGGCGTGTCGGGTCACGCAGAGCGCGCCAGGCGTCGGGCGCCTCGGCGAAGACGACCGCGGCATGGGCGCGGCCGGACTCCGCCGCCATGGTGAGCGCGGCGACCCCGGCCCTGTCGTGGGTCTCGACGACATCCCAACCCTCGACGGCGGCGAACTCGCGAAACAGACCGAGCAGGAGCCTCTTCAGCGATGGGTCGGCGGCAGAGAGGCGGATCGCTTCGGTCACCGGCCCGGGGCAGCCTGCACCCTGGCACGTCATCCCCGTCGCCGCGACCGTCAGAGCACCCTCGTCCGTGTCGAGCCTGTAAAACTCACCATCGAAGGACAGCACCCGCCCGGTGATCGTGAAGCCCGACGGCGAGGTGAGCGTCGCCGTCTCGGCCACGCCCGTGACGGGGAGGCACGCAAGAACGGCGGCAGTCAGAAACGTTCTGAATAGCCCCAAGGGCGCATCGGGCAGCGTCATCGCCCGGCGATCTTCAGGTCTTCGAGCAGATTTTTCAACAGAACGGTCTCGGGAAGCCCGTCGCATGGAGCGAGCGTCAGGCGAACGTCCCGGGTTTGGAGCCCGCCAGGGCCGAAGCGAAAGGCGGACAGCGGCTGGGCATCGGTGCAGAGCTCGGGCACACGTGTCACCTCCGCATGCAGTCGCACGACACCGGGCCCGCCGGCGTCCGGGCCGAGATAGAGCTCGGTTGCCCGCCCGATCGACGGGTCGCCGAGACGGACAATCCGTCCGGCTCCCCGGGGGTTGAGCGATGTGACGTGACCTTCGGTGTCCTCTGCAGCACCGAACTCGAAAGCCGCAAGCGAGATGTCGAGCGGTCCGGTCCATGACAGCCCGCTGATGGCAACCGGCAGTGGCTCAGGCGTTGCCGCCGCCGCTTCGAGCTCCCGGTCTCCGACACGGGCCTGAAATCCCGCCTCGGCATCGAGTACGGGGAACTCTACGCGAAATGTGCCGCGTGGCGAGAGACGGTCCGAGAAATGCAAGGGGCCGTGCACGACCGTAACGATTTCGCCCGCGCGGCACGGGGCGTCGACGGCCAGTCGGACGAACCCCGGCGCACCGTTCTCGACGGCAATCGTCGGCCCGCATGGCAGACCGTTGGGCCCCAGGTCGATGTCGGGAAGCGCAGCGAAGACCGGCGCCTCGGGAAGGCTCCTTCCTTCCGGATTAGGAAGACGCAGCGTTGCAGCAGCGACCTCCGGTGGTCCCGGCGGCGCCGGCGTTGCCGGGACACGGTTCGCTGCGAGCCATAGCGCAAGCCCGAGGCCCGCCACCGCCAGTGCGGCCGCTGTCAGGAATTCAGGTCGATGCATCGGCCCCGGATCCGCCGTACCCCCGGCGGAGAGGTTACCCGAAACCGCTTCCTTGCCCTGTCGCATCGCGATCTAGCGCCGCCCGGCAGCGACTTCCCGCTCAGGCCAGGCGGCCATGGCAATGCTTGAACTTCTTGCCCGATCCGCAGGGGCATGGGTCGTTGCGCCCGGGGTTGCCCCAGGTCGAGGGATCGTCCTCGACAAAGCCGACCGCCGCGTCGCCCCCGGCGGCCGCCGCGCCCGCACCGGCCATCGCAAGCTGCGCGGCGCGTTTCTGCTCGGCCATCTGCCGCACGAGCGCCTCGCGCTCCTCTTCCGTCATCGGCCGAATCTGAGCGAGCTTTTGCGTCACCTCTGTCCGAAGACCGTCAAGAAGCCCTTCGAACAGCTGGAAGGCTTCGGTCTTGTATTCGTTCAGCGGATCGCGCTGAGCATAGCCCCGGAAGCCGACGACCGAGCGGAGATGTTCGAGGGTCAGAAGGTGTTCGCGCCACTTTCCGTCAATGATCTGCAAGAGCAGCTGCTTCTCGATCTGACGCATCTGCTCGGGGCCGAATTGCGCCGCCTTGGCGGCCATGAACTCGTCTGCAACCTTTTCGAGCCGCTCGGCGATGACCTCGTCATCGACGCCCTCTTCGGCCGCCCAGTCCACGACTGGCGCATCGACGCCGAGCTTTTCGACGACCGCCACCGCCAGACCGTCGGTATCCCACTGGTCGGCATAGCTCTTTGGCGGCATGTATTGCGTCACAAGATCGTCGATCACCTGATGTCGCATGTCGGTGACGATCTCAGAAAGGTCCTGGGCCTCCATGATCTCGCGGCGCTGGGCGAAAATCACTTTGCGCTGGTCGTTCATCACGTCGTCGAACTTCAGGAGTTGTTTGCGGATATCGAAGTTCCGCCCCTCGACCTTCGCCTGCGCCCGTTCGAGGCTCTTGTTCACCCAGGGGTGTACGATGGCCTCGCCTTCCTTCATCCCAAGCTTGCCGAGCACGTTGTCTAGGCGCTCGGAACCGAAGATGCGCATCAGATCGTCTTCGAGGGACAGAAAAAACGCCGAGCGCCCCGGGTCACCCTGCCGGCCGGAGCGGCCGCGAAGCTGGTTGTCGATCCGTCGGCTCTCGTGCCGCTCGGTGGCAAGCACGAAAAGACCGCCTGCGGCGAGCACCTTTTCCTTCTCGTCGGCGTGTTCGGCCTCAATCCTGGCGCGCAGCGCCTCGGGGTCGGCCTCGGGGTCATCGGCGAGCGCTTCGAGCACCTTCATCTCGACATTGCCGCCGAGCTGAATATCCGTCCCCCGCCCGGCCATGTTCGTGGCAATCGTGACCGCGCCGGGCTTGCCGGCATCGGCGACGATCTGGGCCTCCTTTTCGTGCTGGCGGGCGTTGAGCACGTTGTGGGCGATGCCCTGCTTCGTCAGAAGCCCCGACAAGAACTCCGACTTCTCGATCGACGTGGTCCCCACGAGCACGGGCTGGCCCTTGTCGTGGGCCTTTTTGATCTCGTCGACGATGGCGTCGTACTTTTCCGTGCCGGTCCGGTAGACGGCATCGTGCTCGTCCTCCCGGGCAATCGGCATATTGGTGGGCACCTCAACAACGCCGAGCTTGTAGATTTCCTGAAACTCGTCGGCTTCGGTCAGCGCCGTGCCGGTCATGCCGGCAAGCTTGTCGTAGAGCCGGAAGTAGTTCTGGAAGGTGACACTGGCCAGGGTGACGTTCTCGGGCTTGATCTCGACGCCTTCCTTCGCCTCGATGGCCTGATGGAGCCCGTCCGACAGGCGCCGGCCCGGCATCATCCGGCCGGTAAACTCGTCGATGAGCACGACCTCGTTGTCGCGGACGATGTAGTCCTTGTCGCGCTGGAAGAGCTTGTGTGCCCGGAGCCCCTGGTTCACGTGATGAACAATCGTGGTCGATTCCGGGTCGTAGAGCGTCTGGCCCTCGGGCAGGATGCCGGTAGCCTGAAGGCGCTCTTCGAGGAACTCGTTGCCCTCATCGGTGAAAGTCACGTTTCGGGTCTTCTCATCGAGCGAGAAGTGTTCGTCGAGCACCTCCGGGATGATCGCGTCGATGGTCTTGTAGAGCTCCGAACGGTCCTGGCTCGGCCCCGAGATGATGAGCGGCGTGCGGGCCTCGTCGATGAGGATCGAATCCACCTCATCGACGATGGCGAAGTAATGATCGCGCTGATTGATCTGGTTAAGCTCGGATTTCATGTTGTCACGGAGGTAGTCGAAGCCGAGCTCGTTGTTCGTCGCGTAGGTGATGTCGGCCCCGTAGGCCTCTGCTTTCTCCTCCTCGGGCTGCTGGGGGTAGACGACCCCGGTCTTGAGCCCCAGCGCCGCGTAAACCTTGCCCATCCATTCCGCGTCACGCTTGGCGAGGTAGTCGTTCACGGTGACGACATGGACGCCGCGCCCGGTAAGCGCGTTGAGATAGGCCGGGAAGGTGGCGACAAGCGTCTTACCCTCGCCGGTCTTCATCTCGGCGATATTGCCCTGGTGGAGAAAGATGCCGCCCATGAGTTGAACGTCGAATGCGCGAAGGCCCAGCGCCCGTTTGGCCGCCTCTCGGCAATTGGCGAAAGCCTCGGGAAGGACATCGTCGAGGCTCTCGCCGCCAGCGACCCGGCCCTTCAGTTCTTCGGTCTTCGCGAGGAGGCCGGCATCGTCGAGCCCCTCGAACTGAGGCTCCAGCGCATTGATCTTTTCCACCGTCGGCCGCACGGCCTTGATCTGCCGGTCGTTGGTCGTGCCGAAGACCTTTTTTGCAATGCCGCCTAGTCCAAGCATGTCGCTCGCCTCGTTTCCGCGCTGACAGGATCGTTATGGGGGGATGCGCTTGCCCGCGCCCCCGGCCCGCCATAGAAGGGCCAGTAAAAGGGGGTCCCTGGCCCTGATGCGATGTAAGGGGCCGCAAATTGAGTGTCAACGCCGCCCGCCCGCGGGCGCGATCATAAGGAATTCCCATGTCCGTGACCGCCCGCCTCCTGCCCGCAGCCCTCGCCCTCGGCCTTGCGCTGCCGGCCGCCGCTCAGGATACGCTGACCCCCGAAACCGTGGTCGCCACCGTCAACGGGACCGAGATCACCCTCGGCCACATGGTCGCTCTGCGTAGCCGCCTGCCGCAGCAGTACCAGCAGCTCCCGGCGGAGGTCCTGTTTCCGGGTATTCTCGACCAGCTCGTCCAGCAGCAGCTTCTGGCCGATACCGAAGAGGCCTTGTCCCCCGGCGGGCAGGTGACAATTGACAACGAGGAACGTGCGATCCTCGCCAACCAGGCGATCGGCGCAATCGCGGCCAATGCGGCCACCGATGAGGCGCTGGCGGCAGCCTATGAAGAACAGTTCGCCTCGGCCGAGCCGGACACTGAGTACAATGCCAGCCACATTCTCGTGGAGACCGAGGAAGAGGCCGCAGCGATTGTGGAAGAACTCCAGGGCGGTGCCGATTTCGCGACCCTCGCCCAGGAGCGGTCCACGGGACCGTCGGGGCCAAATGGCGGGTTGCTTGGGTGGTTCGGCGCCGGAGCGATGGTCGAACCCTTCGAAACCGCCGTGATGGCGCTCGAGGCCGGGGCGATCTCCGAGCCGGTTCAGACCCAGTTCGGCTGGCACGTCATTCTTCTCAACGAAACCCGTCTTGCAGAGGCCCCGCCGCTCGAGGCGGTGCGTGGAGAATTGACCGAACAGCTCCAGCGCGCCGCCGTCGATGACCGGATCGCCGAACTCACCGAGGCGGGCGATGTCGACCGCTCCGCTGGCGATGCGCTCGACCCTGCGGTCCTGAACGACCCCGCGCTGATCCCGCAGTAGATGGCCAAGGCCCTGCCCGTCTCGCCGCTGGCCCCGGCCGGCTTTCCTGACTTGCCTGCGGTTGCGGGGGTGCGCTTCGCCGCTGCGGCAGCAGGGGTGAAATATGAGGGCCGCGACGATGTGATGCTGGCCGTGCTCGATCCGGGCACGACCGTTGCTGGCGTCTTCACCCAGTCAAAAACCCGTTCGGCTCCGGTTCTCGATTGCGAGGCGAAGCTCGGCGCGGATCGGCTTCGGGGCGACAGCCGGGAAGCCGCCGCCTTTCTCGTCAATGCCGGCAATTCCAATGCCTTCACCGGCCGCGCCGGCGACGAGAGCGTCGCCGCGCTCTGCCGAGCCGTATCGGCGGCGACGAACGTACCCGAGGCCCGTGTCTTCACCGCATCGACGGGCGTGATCGGCGAACGGCTGCCGCACGACCGTATCGAGGCAGTCATGGAAACCCTTGCCACCGGCCTCGACGCCTACGGCCTCCCCTCCGCCGCCCGGGCGATCATGACGACAGACACCTTCCCCAAGGGCGCGGCCCGCAAGGTCGAGATCGACGACCAGACCGTCACTATTGCCGGGATCGCGAAGGGTTCGGGCATGATCGCGCCGGATATGGCCACCCTCCTCGTCTACCTCTTCACCGATGCCCGGCTCTCCGCCGAGGCGCTCCAGCCCCTCGTTGCGGACCACAACGCGAAAACCTTTAACGCGATCACGGTCGACAGCGACACCTCGACGTCGGACACGCTTCTCGTCGCCGCAACCGGCGCCACAGGCATCGACGCAACGGGGCACGAGGCGTTTGCCACCGCGCTCTTCGACGTCATGTTCGACCTCGCGACGCAGGTGGTTCGCGACGGCGAGGGCGCGTCGAAACTCATTCGCGTCCGGGTCACCGGAGCGGCCGACAACGCCGATGCCCGGCGCGCGGCCATGGCCGTTGCCAACTCGCCACTCGTCAAGACGGCCATCGCCGGGGAAGACGCGAACTGGGGTCGCATTGTCATGGCAATCGGCAAGTCCGGGGCAGCGGCCGATCGCGACCGGATATCGATCCGCTTTGGCGAGATCGTCGTTGCCGAAAACGGCTGGGCGGCACAGAGCTACCGCGAAGAGGACGGGGCGGCCTATATGAAGCGCCGCGAGATCGACATCGTCGTCGGCCTCGGCGTCGGCGATGGCACCTTCACCGCCTATACCTGCGATCTCACCCACGGCTACATCTCGATCAACGCGGATTACCGCTCTTGAAAGTCATCCTCGTCTCGGCCGTTGCCCTCATCGACGCCGACGCCCGGGTGCTTCTCGCCCGGCGACCGGAGGGCAAGTCCATGGCCGGGCTCTGGGAGTTCCCAGGCGGAAAAGTGGAGCCCGGCGAAACGCCGGAAGCCGCGCTGATCCGCGAACTCGAGGAAGAAATCGGGATCGGCACCTGGGCGTCCTGCCTGGCCCCCCTGACATTTGCGAGCCACAGCTACGACGATTTCCATCTCCTGATGCCTGTCTTCGCCTGTCGGAAATGGGAGGGCGTGCCGGCTTCGCGGGAGGGCCAGACACTGAAATGGGTCAGACCGAGGGACCTGCGCGACTATCCGATGCCACCGGCCGATATACCGCTCATACCGGTTCTGCGCGACTGGCTCTGAGGCGGCCTCGCGCCCGCAGAATGTTTCTCGCCGCAACGCAATATTCTCATAATGCTGAATTTTTTAGTAGATTATTTCCTCGTTGGGCCTAATTTCAGCGCTGCTGAGATTGGGGATGAGCTCATGCTAAAGACGATCACGCTTGGTAGCTGTGTTCTAGTGCAGGGCGTATTTATGCGCGCGCTGGCCGACGGTCGTATTGCCGTCCGGGTAGGGACAACGGTCTTCGAAGGTTATCCTGTGGAACAAGAGGCTGCCTGACGCAGAGCTCCTGAACCTGAGTTCAAAAGGGCGACCCGAGGGTCGCCCTTTTCATTTCACCGGCCATCGTATCAGTCGAGCGTCCGCTCGACCTCCTCGCGCTCGAAGATCTCGATGACATCGCCTTCGCGAATATCCTCGTAGTTCTCGAAGGCCATACCGCATTCCTGGCCCGACTGCACTTCGGGCACTTCGTCCTTGAAGCGTTTCAGCGTCTTCAGCGTCCCTTCGTGGATCACCACGTCGTCGCGCAGAAGCCGCACGCCAGCAGAGCGCCGTGCGACGCCTTCGGTGACGAGACAACCCGCCACCTTGCCGACGCCGGAGACCTTGAAGACCTCCTTGATCTCGGCATAGCCGATGAAGTTCTCCCGCACCTCCGCCGAAAGAAGCCCCGAGGCCGCCGCCTTGATGTCGTCCACGAGGTCGTAGATCACGCTGTAATAGCGGATTTCGACGCCCTTCTGGTTGGCGGTGTTCCTCGCGGACGCGTTGGCGCGCACGTTAAACCCGATCACCGGCGATCCGCTGGCCTCGGCAAGACCGACATCGGTCTCGGTAATCGCGCCCACGCCATAGTGCAGCACCCGGACCCGCACTTCCTCGTTGCCGATCTTCTCCATCGCCTGAACGATAGCTTCGGCGGAGCCCTGCACGTCGGCCTTCACAACAATGGGCATTTCGGCCACTGCCTCGTCGGCCTTGGCCTTTGCCATCATCTGCTCGAGCGTTGTCGCGGCTCCGGCAGCGGCGCGCTTCTCTTTGGCTGCCTTCTCGCGGTACTCGGCGATCTCCCGCGCCTGGGCCTCTGTTTCCACGACGTTCAGAACGTCGCCCGCCTCCGGCGTCCCGTTAAGCCCCAGCACCTCGACGGGAACGGACGGTCCGGCTTCGGTGACCCGCTCGCCCTTGTCGTTCTCCATTGCCCGGACCTTGCCCCACTGCTCGCCGACGACGAAGATATCGCCTTGGCGCAGGGTGCCGTTTTGCACCAGCACCGTTGCCACCGGCCCCCGGCCGACGTCAAGCTGGGCTTCGATCACCGCGCCTTGCGCAGCGCGGGTAGGGTTGGCCTTCAGTTCGAGGATTTCGGCCTGCAACGCGATGGCTTCGAGAAGCTCGTCGAGGCCCTTTCCGGTGATCGCCGAAACCTCGACATCCTGGACCTCGCCCGACATCTTCTCGACGATCACCTCGTGCTGGAGAAGGTCGGTACGCACCTTGTCGGGCGTCGCATCCGGCTTGTCGATCTTGTTGATCGCAACGATCATCGGCACTTCAGCGGCCTTGGCGTGATTGATCGCCTCAACGGTCTGCGGCATCACCGCATCGTCGGCGGCAACGACGAGGACCACGATATCGGTGACCTGAGCGCCCCGCGCCCGCATCGACGTGAACGCCGCGTGGCCAGGTGTGTCGAGAAACGACAGCACCGCACCGCTTTCTGTCTTCACCTGATAGGCGCCGATGTGCTGGGTGATCCCCCCAGCCTCGCCGGCAGTGACATTCGCGTTCCGGATCGCGTCGAGCAAAGACGTCTTGCCGTGGTCGACATGGCCCATGATTGTGATCACCGGCGGGCGCGGCTGAAGGTCTTCGGCCTTGTCCTCGACGGAATCGATCACCTGTTCCACGTCGGCGTCGGAGACCCGCTGCACCTTATGGCCGAACTCCTCGATGATAAGCTCCGCCGTATCGGCGTCGATGGTCTGGTTCTGGGTCGCCATGATCCCGTTGTTCATCAGCGACTTGACCACATCGGCCACCCGCTCGGACATCCGGTTGGCCAGTTCCGACACCATGATCGCCTCGGGCAGTTGCACCGTGCGCACGACCTTTTCGCGCTCCACCGAGCCGCCCATTGCCTTCTGGCGGGCCCGCTCCTGCTTACGCTTCATCGCCGCGAGCGAGCGTTGCCGCCCCCCTTCGCCGCCAGAGAGCGCCTGGTTGAGCGTCAGCTTGCCCGAGCGGCGATTGTCGTCGCGCCCGCGACCCTTCTGTTCGCGGCGGTCGTCACGCTCCCGCTCGGGCTTCCGAGCGGTGGACGGCTTGGCACCGCGGGGCGCGTCCTGCGGAGCCGGCGCCGTGGCGGCGGCAGCGGGCGCCGGCTCGGCCGGGCGCGCCTTGGCGGCCTCCGCCTCGCGCTTGCGGCGCTCGTCTTCCTCGGCCTTGGCCTTCAACGCTTCTTCGCGCTCGCGCTCCTCGCGCTCCTTGGCCTCCGCTTCTTCCCGGCGGCGCTCGCGCTCCTCGGCCCGAGCCTTTTCCTCGGCCTCGCGCTTCTTGGCTTCCTCGGCCTCGCTGGCCTTGGCCGCCGCAAGCGCCTTCATCCGGCGTTCGAGCTCGGCGTCGGAAATCCCGGCAGGACGCTTCGAAGGATCGCCGCCTCCGGCAACCCCGCCCGCCTTGGAAGGCTGCGATCCGCCTCCAGCGCTCGGTTTCGGAACAACAACGCGCTTGCGCTTGGTCTCGACCACGACATTCTTCGTCCGGCCATGAGAGAAGCTCTGCTTCACCTGACCCGACCGGCCACCGCTGAGGCCCAACGTCTTCTTGCCGCCAGTATCGCTCATACTGTTGTCTTTACCTTTCCGGCGGTGGTCCCGCCGTCATGATCGCGAACGCCCGAAAGCCGGATCGCGTCCTCTCTGATACGTTCAGTGAGTCCGCCCCGGGCAAGCGCGGCATGTATCACACGTTCCCGCCCGAAGGACAAACCCAATTCTTGCGCGGTCAGAACGTCAAAAAATGACCCCCGACCGCCCGGTTTGTGAAGCTTCGACTTGCCCCGCTCGGAGCCGTCCGAAGCCTGCAGAAGGATGACCGCTTCGCCCTTCGCGAGCCAATCCTTCACCTTTTCGTAACCCGTCACCGCCGCGCCGGCCTTGCGGGCCATAGAGATGAGGTCGGTGACCCGGCGGGCGAGCTGCGTCTCGACGCTGTCGACCAGCCCCTCCGGCACCTCGACCGCCGCTTTCAATCCGCGGGCGAAGAGCTTTTTCTTCACCGCCATCTCCAGCGCAGACCGTTCGGCTGCGACATAGACGCCGCGCCCGGGGAGCTTACCCGAGATATCGGGCACCAGCGCCCCATCGGGACCCAGCGCGAACCGGATCAGCCCGCGCTTCGGCTGAACCTCTCCGGTGGCGATGCAGCGCCGCTCCGGCTCGGTCCGGTCTTTCGTCCTGACGCCGCGCGACATGGGCCCGTCCCGGAGCCCGAAATCAGGCTCCGGCCTCCTCGGTCTCGGCGTCGCCTTCCTCGGCATCCCCTTCTTCGGCGACAAGGTCGGCGGGATCGACCCAGCCAAGCTGGATGCGTGCGGTCATCACCATGTGCTGCGCCTCTTCGAGGCTGACATCGAAGGGCTCGAGAAGCCCGTCATCCTTCACCCGCTCGCCATCGACCGTTGTCCAGCCACCGGCAAGCTCCCAATCGGCACAGGTTGCAAAATCTTCGAGGGTTTTGACGCCATCTGAGGCCAGCGCCTGCACCATCTGGGGCGTGAGCCCTTCGAAATCAATAAGGCTCTGTTCCGCCCCAAGCTCGATGGCCTTGTCGAGCGCGGCCTTGTTGAGCGCCTCGAGATGATCGCGCGCCCGGGCCTGAAGCTCGTTCGCGGTGTCTTCGTCGACCCCGTCGATGACGAGAAGCTCGTCGATCTCGACATAGGCCACCTCTTCGAGGTTGGTAAAACCTTCCGAGACCAGAAGCTGGGCGAAGAACTCGTCGAGATCGAGCGTGTCCATGAAGAGCTTGGTGCGCTCTTCGAACTCCGCCTGGCGGCGCGCGCTTTCCTGCTCCTCGGTCATGATGTCGATGTCGAGGCCGGTGAGTTGCGAGGCGAGCCGCACGTTCTGGCCCCGCCGCCCGATGGCGAGGCTGAGTTGGTCGTCGGGCACGACCACTTCGATCCGGGCGGCCTCCTCATCGATCACAACTTTCGAGACTTCCGCCGGTTGCAGCGCGTTCACCAGAAAGGTCGCCTGATCCTCGTTCCAGGGGATGATGTCGATCTTCTCGCCCTGAAGTTCGTTGACAACCGCCTGCACGCGGCTACCCCGCATACCGACACAGGCCCCTACCGGGTCGATGGAGTTATCGTAGGAAATCACCGCAATCTTCGCCCGGCTCCCGGGGTCCCGGGCCACCGCCTTGATCTCGATAATGCCGTCATAGATCTCCGGCACTTCCATCTTGAAAAGCTCGGCCATGAATTCCGGTGCCGTGCGCGAGAGGAAAATCTGCGGGCCGCGGGGCTCCCGGCGCACATCCTTGATATAGCAGCGGATGCGGTCGTTCGGCCGGTAGCTTTCCCGCCCGATCTTCTCGTTCCGACGCAGGACGGCTTCACCGGTACCCACATCGACGATGACGTTGCCATATTCCTCGCGTTTGACCTGACCGTTGATGATTGTGCCAGCCCGATCCTTGAACTCCTCGAACTGCCGGTCGCGCTCGGCCTCACGCACCTTCTGGAGGATGACTTGTTTTGCCGATTGCGCCGCGATCCGACCCATATCCACAGGTGGGACCTCATCGACGATGGTGTCGCCGGGCTTGGGGTCGTCGAGATATTGCTTGGCCTGGTCCGGGGTGAGCTGCGCCTGGTAGTTCTCGAGCTCCTCCTCCTCAGGGTCGATGACCGTGCGCACCCGGGTAAACGTCGCCTTCCCGGTCTTGCGGTCGATGGAGACGCGGATGTCCATCTCCGCCCCGTAACGTGACTTCGCCGCCCGGGCGAGGCTCTCTTCCATCGCTTCGATCACGAGCGCGGGGTCGATCATCTTCTCCCGCGCCACCGCCTCGGCGGTCTGCAAAAGCTCAAGCTGGTTGGCTGAGGTAATGGCCATGCGTCAGGTCTCCTCGTCCCCGTCCATCAGGGTTTGAATTTCATCGAATTGGGCCTCGTCGACGGCCCCTGCATCTTTGCGTGCGCGCAGCACATCGCGAATAAGCTCGTCGGTCAGAACGAGCTTGGCGTCCGTCAGCCACTCGAACTTGAGCCCGATCGTCCCTTCGGGAATCGCGATCAGCACCTCGTCGCCCTCGGTTCCTTCGAGCAGGCCCTTGAACCGCCGGCGCCCGTCGATCATCTCGTCCGTTTCGAGTTTGGCCGCATGGCCCTCCCAGGCATCGAAATCCTTCAGCCGCGTCAGCGGGCGGTCGATCCCCGGGCTCGAAACCTCAAGCGTGTATTGATCCTCGATTGGGTCTTCGACATCGAGCGTGGCGGACACCGCCGTCGAAATCGCCGCGCAATCGTCGACCTCGATTCCCCCGTCAGGGCGTTCGGCCATGATCTGCAAGGTCTTGGACTTCCCGCCCATCAGCCGCACCCGCACCACCTCGAACCCGAGGTCTTCGACCACGGGTGTCACGATCTCGGCGATGCGCCGGTCGAGGCTGGCTTTGGCAATCAGATCGTTCAACGGTCGTCCAGACACAAAAAAAGGGGCCAGCGGCCCCGAGCGTCGTTCCGGTGGAGCGTCGGGGGTGGAGGCCGACACGCCGCTGTCGAGAGCGATATACGCTCCGGCTCGGTCGAGCGCAAGGGGGCGCCAGCCGGGCGAGGCCCGGTCAGCCGATGAAGTTCTGGGTCACCCAGTAACGCCCGCAATACTGGGCCCTGGGATCGAAGGCCACCGCCACCGCCGTACGGGTCGCGCGCCGGTCGAGGATGTTCTTGCGGTGCCCGGGGCTTTCCATCCAGAGCTGGACGATGTGGCGCGCGAGCGAGGCGTAGGAATGGGCCGGAAGCGGCCGGCCGTCATAGGTTGCGAACTTGCATGAGCCGCTGTCGAGGATCTTGAACCGGCGGTTGTCGATCCGGTAGCGGTGCACCATGCCGATGTTCTCCGACCCGGTGCGATACTGTACGCCGGTGGATTTGATGCGCTGGCTGAGCGACGCCTTTCCCGGAATCGTGCTGCGGTGGGAAAGCACCTGGCGCGAGGCCATCCAGTTCGAATGCCCGCGGGCAACACCCGCGACGCCGGACCCGGCATCGCCGACGGGCCGCAGACCCGCGCGGCAGCGGTGATAGTTCACCTCCGCCCTCACCGCGGCGTCAAAGAGCCCCTGATTGATCCGTTTGGTCGGCACCACGATCTCGGCCGCACGCGCCGGGATGTTCCGGGTGCAGGCTTCGGCAATCGTGGCGGTTGCAAACAATGCCACGCCACAGACGGCAGCAAAAATCGTGGCTTTCATCCCCAGGTCCCCAAACACGCGTCCCCCTCAGGACAGCATGCGCGCGTTCGTGACCAAACCTAGGCATCTGGCTGACAACGTTAAGTCATTTTTCGCCCCAATCGGGACAATTGCTAGGAAATCGGCCTAATTGTCTGCGAATGAGCGACGAAGCGCATCGGAACTGCGCACGAGTTCCGCCGTGATCCCCGGTTCGGAGAGCGCGTGCCCAGCGCGGGGAATCATCACCAGCCGCGAGGCCGGCCAGTTTTCATGAAGCCGCATCGCCGATGCCGGCGGGCAGATCATGTCGTAGCGGCCCTGGACGATCGTACCCGGGACCTTGTCGATCCGGCCGATATTGGCGAGCACCCAGCCGTCCTGTTCGAGGAACCCGGCGTTGGTGAAGTAGTGATTCTCGAGCCGGGCGAAGGCCCGGGCATATTCCGACGGGCTGTCTCCCCCGGGGCCGTCGTTGTCGATGGAGGCCAGCGTGTTTTCCCAGCTGGTCCAGGCCCGGGCGAAACGGGTTTCGAGCGCGTGATCTCCCGAAAACAACCGCCGTCCGTAGGCGGCGATGAGATCGTCCCGCTCGTCGGCCGGGACGAGGTTGCGAAACCGTCCCCAGACGTCCGGCCAGAACTGCCCCGCGCCGCCGCCATAGAACCAATCAAGCTCTGCCCGGGTCATCAGAAAGACGCCCCGCAACATCAGGTGCAGCACCCGGTCGGGGTGGGTCACACCGTAGATCAGCCCCAGCGTTGCGCCCCAGCTTCCGCCGAACACCACCCAACGGTCGATCCCGAGAGTCTCCCGGATTTGCTCGATGTCGCGGATAAGATGCCAGGTCGTGTTGGCCTCGATGCTGGCATGGGGCCGCGAGCGCCCGCAGCCCCTCTGGTCGAAGAGCACCACGCGGTAATGGGCGGGGTCGAAATACCGCCGCATCGCAGGGCTGCATCCTCCGCCGGGGCCGCCGTGGAGCACGACCACCGGCACACCCTCGGGGTTGCCGCATTGCTCGACATAGACCCGGTGGCCATCGCCCACATCGAGCATCCGCTGATCGAACGGGTCGATCGGCGGGTAGAGAAACTGGCTTGCGGCCTTTTTGCCCGGGGATTTGTCCATGCCCGATCTATATATACCGCCGACGCCCCCCGCCATGGGGGACATTCGGACTTTATTGACGGGAAAGGCCCATGCCGAACGATCAAACCACCATCGACCCCGCCGAGATCGAGAAGTTCCAGGCCATGGCCGCGGAATGGTGGGACCCGAACGGCAAGTTCAAGCCGCTCCACATGCTGAACCCCTGCCGGCTCGACTACATCACCGGCCAGATCGCATCCGAGTTCGAACGCGACCTGGCCGCCGAGCGGCCCTTCGAAGGTTTGCGGCTTCTCGACATCGGCTGTGGCGGCGGGCTTCTCGCCGAACCCATGACCCGGCTCGGGGCCGAGGTGGTGGGGGCCGACGCGGCCGAGCGCAACATTCCCGTCGCGAGGCTCCATGCTGAAGAGCAGGGGCTCGGCATCGACTACCGCCATACCACCGCCGAGGCGCTCGCCGCCGATGGCGAGGTCTTCGACGTCGTGCTCAACATGGAGGTCGTCGAACACGTCTCGGACCCACAGGCCTATCTCAAGGCCTGCCACGATCTCCTCAAACCCGGCGGACTGATGGTCTGCTCGACGCTGAACCGGAACCCCAAGAGTTATCTCTTCGCCATCATCGGCGCCGAGCACGTCATGCGCTGGCTGCCGAAAGGCACCCATGAATGGAAGAAGTTCATCACCCCCGATGAACTCTTCGATCTGCTGCGCAATGCCGGTCTCGACCCGGTGGACAAGAAGGGGATGGTGTTCAATCCCGTCACGTGGTCCTGGGGCCTTTCCGTGCGGGACCTGTCGGTCAACTACGTCACCGCAAGTATCCGCCCGGGCGCCGAGACGTGAGTTGCGCACCGGTGGCGGCGCCGCAGCGGCTCGTGGCTTGAGGGGACATCCGTTTATCCGTTCCGATCACGATCCCCCCTTGTCCCGGGCTTGACCCGGGACCTCGATCAACGATGCGCTGCCAGGGCTCGGGGCGCCGGATCAGGTCCGGGGCGAGTTTCGTCAGGGGGATTTCCGGGGAGAACGCAACGTCCCCTTCAAGCCAAAACAGACGACCCGTTTCAGGCAGCACTCATCGCCTCTCAACCGTCATCGAAGCGCGTACGGATCTCTCGCAGCACAGGCAGCGCGGTTCGTACCTTTTCGGGGCCGATCGCAGCGACCACGTCGGCCACGATGGGCTCGATGGCCGCAAGCGCCACGTCCCGCGCCTGGCGCCCGGCGGGGCTGATCGAGACGAGCTTCCGACGGGCATCGTTCCAGTCCTGGAAGATGTGCACGTAGCCGGCGCGTTCGAGCTTTCCGAGCGTGTTGGTCATTGCGCCCCTGGTAAGGTGGAAGGCCCGCGCCAATTCCGCCGGGCTGCGCTCCCCTCCGGCCCGGGCAAGGTAGTTGAGCACCGAGAAATGGCTAATCTCCATGCCCTTTGGCATCGCCTTCGTCAGCCGGGCGCGGGCAAGCTGGTCGGCCATGAAGAGCTCAGAGAGAAGCGCCACCGCAAGGGGGTCCGACGGTTCGCTCATCAGGGCCCCTCGAAGGGCCGGCCATGGAAGAGCGATGGGATCCGGCGGCGGGTTTCCGTGACGAGGTCGACCTCGATGTCGACAAGATGGATGCCGGGCTCGGTGCCGCCGTCGACGAGTACCTTACCCCAGGGGTCGACCGCGAGGCTGTGGCCGTAACTGGCGCGCGGCCGCCCCGCCCGCGTCGCGTGGCGCCCACATTGCGCCGGCGCCAGCACGTAGGAGCCCGTCTCGATGGCCCGGGCCCGCAACAGCGTCTCCCAATGGGCTTCGCCGGACACCGGCGAGAAGGCCGCCGGCACCGTCAGCACCGTCGCCCCGGCAGCGGCAAGCCGGCGGTAGAGAGCCGGGAACCGCACATCGTAGCAGACCGACAGCCCGACCACGGCCGATCCGACATCGGCCACGACCGCGCGGTCGCCGGGCTGGAACGCCGCGCTTTCGCGGTAGGTCTCCGCCTCGGAAATCTCCACATCGAACATGTGGATCTTGTCGTAGCGCGCGCGGATCACCCCGTCGGGTCCGATCAGGAACGACCGGTTGACGAGCGGCGCTTCGCCCGACCGGTCCGCCAGTAGGGCAAGCGAGCCGATCAGGACCGCGACACCGTGCCGTTCTGCCTCGGCACGCAATTCGGCGAGCATCGGATCGTCAGTCTCATGGCGCAGCACCGATTTCTGATGCGTCCGGCTCGACGAGACGCAATTGGTGACTTCCGGCGTCAGGACCCAATCGGCCCCCGCCTCGGCGGCCTCGGCGATCCGCGCCCGCACCATCTCCAGGTTCTCCGCGGGATCGTCCGTCGAGGTGATCTGGATGAGCGCCGCCCGCATGGAGCGTTAGGCCGCCAAAAGCGCGTCGAGCTTGCCTGCTCGCTCGAGCGCATACAAGTCGTCGCAGCCCCCGACATGGGTATCGCCAACGAAAATCTGGGGAACTGTGTGCCGTCCGTGCGCGCGGTCCATCATCTCGCTACGCCGCCCTGGCTCGCGGGAGAGGTCGATCTCGGCAAAGCTCACGCCCTTGTCGGTCAGAAGCCGTTTTGCAGCATGGCAGAACCCGCAGAGCGGCGACGTGTAGATTTCGACTGGCTTCATGGTCCGTCCCCGGTTGCCTCCGCTCAATATCTAGGTCGCTTTGAGCGTCCGCGCCAGAACGGCGATTTCGATATGCGCCACCTCCAGCGTGTGCAGCGCCTCGGCTGCCGCCGCCAACGTCGCGCCGGAGGTCATCACATCGTCGATCAGCAGAATGCGCCGCCCCGCCAGCGCCGCGGCCCGCACCGGGTTCGGCCGGATCGCTCCATCGAGCCGGGCAAAGCGCTCGGCGGCGGTCAGTTCGTCGAGTTTCGGGGTAGCCCGGACCCGAAGGAGGCCGTCTACAAGTACGTCCGCCCCCAGCGCACGCCCGATGCCACGGGCAAGCAGCGCGGCCTGATTGTAGCGTCGCGTCAGAAGCCTCAGCCGGTGGACAGGTATCGGCAGGAGCAGGGTGCCCGGGCGGACATGGGGCCTGAGCCGTTCGGCCATCCAGGCGGCGGCGGGCCGCGCCAGGTCCGTCCGGTCGGCGTATTTGAGACGGTGCACGAGCATCCGGGCCTTGCCCTCGTAGGACAGGACCGCATGACCGCGCGCCCAGGGTCGGGGGGTGACGAGGCAATCATCGCAAAGGTCTGCCGTGCCGTCCGATTGCCCCGGCAGCGGGGTAGCGCAAAGCATGCAGGCATGGCCTTCCAGAAACGGTGTGTCCCGCCAGCAAGCGCCGCACAGACCATGGGGCGCGTCGGTCAGCGCCTCGCAGGAGACGCATTGATCGGGATAGAGGGTCCTCAGCAACGATTGCAGAAACGCCATCTCTTCCTACCTGTCCTTCCATGCCGCCAGAGCTTGTTGACCCCCTCGCCCTCGCCCGAAGCCGCGCCCGCGCAAGGCCCGACGGGTTGTTCCTCCACCGGGAGGCGGCGGGGCTCCTCGCAGAAAGGCTGAGCGAGGTTAACAGAGCGTTTAAGGCCCCCGCTCTCGTTGGGCCGTTTCACGAGCCTTTCGCCGACGCGCTCGGCATCTCGCGCTGCGTCGCCGACGACGACCGGCTCGATCTCTCGCCGGGGGCCCACGACCTCGTCGTCCACGCCATGGGGCTTCATTGGGCACGCGACCCCGTCGGACAATTGATCCAGTGCCGCCGCGCCCTTCAGCCCGACGGGCTTTTCCTCGCGGTGGCCTTCGGCGGGCGAACGCTGCACGAGTTGCGGAGCGTTCTCGCCGAAGCCGAGGTCGCCGTCACCGGCGGGCTGTCTCCCCGTGTCGCGCCCATGGGTGACGTACGGGACCTCGGCGCGCTCTTGCAGCGGGCGGGGCTCGCGATGCCTGTGGCCGACACGCTGACGCTGAGGGTAAGCTACCCCGACCTCTTCGCCCTCGCCCGCGACCTGCGCGCGATGGGCGAGACCAATGCGCTCGCCGACCGGCTCCGCCGACCGACCCCTCGCGCGGTGTTCGAGCGGGCCGAAGCCCTCTATGCGAAAGCGCATCAGGCCGGAAACGGGCGCATCCTTGCCACGTTCGAGCTTGTCTTTCTCACCGGCTGGGCGCCGGCGGGCACCCAGCCCAAACCCCTCCGGCCGGGCTCGGCGCGCTTACGCCTTGCAGACGCGCTCGGCACGACAGAAGAGCCAACGGGAGACCCTGCCGCCCCCCGGCGCGATTGACGCGTGCCGATTCGCGGTTATGTCGCTCGGGAACCTTTCCAATTGCGAACGGAACGCAGATGATGCTCGACGCAAGATCAGAGCGTGGAACCCCGTTGACCGAAGCGCCGACAGAGCCCGACAGCCGGCACCTGCCGGCAGACCACCCCCGGGTGAAGCCCGCTCGCGTCGGCGTGCTCCTGGCCAATCTCGGTACGCCGGACAATTACGACTATTGGTCGATGCGGCGTTATCTGGGCGAGTTCCTCTCCGACCGTCGGGTGATCGACTATTCGCCCTGGATCTGGCAGCCGCTTCTCCAGCTGATCATCCTGACGAAGCGGCCGTTCTCTTCAGGCGCAGCCTATAAGTCGATTTGGAACGAAGAAGCGGGCGAAAGCCCGCTGATGACCATAACCAAGGCGCAGACCGCCAAGATCAAGGCGGAAATCGAAGCCAAGTACGGCGACAAGGTCATGGTCGATTTCGCCATGCGCTACGGTAACCCGTCGACGAAGTCGAAGGTCCGCGAAATGGTCGAGGCCGGTTGCCGGCGTATCGTCTTCTTCCCGCTCTACCCGCAAACCGCCGGGGCCACGACCGCCACTGCAAACGACCAGTTCTTCCGCGCCATGATGGAGGAAAAGTGGCAACCCTCGGTGCGCACGGTGCCGGAGTATTTCGACCGGCCATCTTACATCGACGCGCTGGCCAAATCGGTGGAGCGGAGCTACGGCGCGATGGAAACCAAGCCCGACATCCTCGTCTGCTCCTATCACGGCGTGCCGAAGCGCTACCTGATGGAGGGCGACCCCTATCATTGCCAGTGCCAGAAGACGACGCGGCTTCTCAAAGAACGCCTCGGCTGGGACGACAGCGAGATCGTGACCACCTTCCAGTCCCGCTTCGGGCCGGAGGAGTGGCTGAAGCCTTACACGGTCGAAGAGGTCGCCCGGCTCGCCGAAACCGGCAAGAAAAGGATCGCCGTCATCGCCCCGGCCTTTTCGGCCGATTGCATCGAGACGCTCGAGGAGATCAACGAAGAGATCCGCGAGAGCTTTGAAGAAGCCGGCGGCAAGCACTTCACCTACATCCCCTGCCTCAACGACGATGACGCGCATATCGACTCCCTTGTTGAGCATCTCGAGGACAGTCTTGCAGGCTGGGTCTGAACGAAAAGGGGCCCCGCGGGGCCCCCTGCTCAGCGGTCCGTCCGGCGCCGATCAGATCAGCAGAACCTGCGTATTGACCCGGGCCAGATCATAGAGTTCCAGAATGTGCTCGTTGTAGAGCCCGATGCATCCGTTCGACGAACGCCGCCCGATCTTGCGCGTGTCGTGGGTGCCGTGAATGCGGTAGTAGGTCCAGCTCAAGTGCAGCGACCGGACACCGAGCGGGTTGTCCGGGCCCGGAGGCATGTAGTCTGGCCATTCGGGGTTACGCTCTTTCATCGACGGCGTCGGACGCCAGTCGGGCGCGGGGTCCTTGAACGTTACCCGGGTCCGGCCGCGGCGGGTCAGTTCCTCGCTCATCGGTACGCTCGTCGGGTAGAGCTTGTAGGTCGCCCCGTCCGCGCTCCAGTAATGGAGCGCCCGCGACGTGATATCGACGAGGATCGCGCCGTTGGAGAGATCGTCGAAATAGGGCCGCCAGTCCTGCGCTCGGAAGCTCGACGCGTTCCGGCGCACCGACTGGCTGACCGCATCGCGGAACTCCACCGTATCGGGCGTGCTCTGGGCGATGGCCGGTGTCGCGAGGCCGGCAGCGGCAACGGCGACGAAACCGCGGCGCGTGAGGTTCGATCTATCTGTCGACATGGCTGCTCTCAAGTCGTTCAAATCGGCATTATGGATAGTGCCGAAAGGCCACGATCGCAATTCACAGCAATGTCAGACCGGCGGCGCTTCGCCGGTGGGGTTTGCCCCGCCCGGGCCTTGGTGTAATCAGCCAAAAACCTTGAAAGACGAGCGGATGCCCCTTTCCACCCTCAAGATTCCGGCACTCGCGGCCTGCGCATTTCTTGCGGCCTGTGCGACACCTACGCCACGGCTCGGGCCAGATGGACTGCCGCTGCCGCAGGTCTACCGCATCTCGGACCGGATGGAGAGCGAGATCCAGTTCCGCATGCTCGACTCGGTCAATGCCCTGCGGCAGGCCTCGGGCGCCTCGCCGCTCGCCCTCAACGCAGAGCTCAACGCCGCCGCGGCAACCCATTCGCGGGACATGAGCCTTCAGAACCGTCCCTGGCATTTCGGCTCCGACGGCTCGTCACCGCTCGACCGGGTCACCCGGGTGGGCTATGCCGGCGAGTTTCTGGGCGAGAACATCTCCGAGACCTACGAGACCGAGCTTGAAACGCTCTCGGCCTGGATGTCGGACCCGGCCACCCGCGATATCATGCTTGACCCCCGCGCCACCGATCTCGGGTTTTCATGGTTTCAGGAGCCGAGCGGCAAGATCTGGTGGACGCTGATCACCGGTGCGGGGTCGGGCGGTGCGGCACGGACGTCCTAACCCGGACGAGTTTCTTCCCAAAACACTGTCCCGGGCCTGACCAGGAACGCCGAAGAATAGCGCGTTCCGTAGGGCCTGTCGCCCTCGGTCTCATCGAGGCCGGATCGACGCGAATATCCGCGTTTTTCGGCGGGACGCCGGGTCGATCTCACGGATAAATCGTGATCGGTGTGCCGGTGCGCACCATCACATAGATCTCTTCCATCTCTTCGTTCGTCACCGCGATGCAGCCCCAGGTCCAGTCGGGGCCCCTCAGGCTCCCGAGCGGGCTTTCGCCGTGGATGAAGATCTCTCCGCCCGGGTCCACACCTAGACGCCGCGCGACCGCCACATCCCGCGCATTCGGATAGGAGATCCCGAGCGAGAGATGAAATATGCTGTCGGGGTTACGACGGTCGATGATGTAAGTGCCCTCCGGCGTCTTGCCGTCGCCGGATTTCCGCTTGTGCCCGTCGGGCTCGAAGCCGAGGTCGATGTCATAGGTTTTGAGCGCCCGGTCGTGGTGCAGAAGGTACATCTTCCGCGCCTCCTTGTGGACGACGATGCGGGTCACCTCAGGGCCGTCGTAGGTCACGACCCGGGGCGCACAACCCGCAAGAACGAGCGCCACGAGAAGCGCGGGGAGAACTTTCAGAACTGTCATCTGCCTGCTCGATACCGTTTTCGGCTGCTTTGGGGTTCTATACAGCCATTCCGGTTGATTTTTCGATCACTTTTTGGCGCGGGTGAGGCTGGCGACCAGTTCGACATGGGGCGACCAGCGGAACTGGTCGACGACGTCGATCCAATCGAGGTTGTAGCCGCCCCGGGCAAGGGTAGCCGCATCGCGGGCGAAGGTTGCGGGGTTGCAGGACACCGCCGCGAGCCGCGACGGTCCGGCATCGGCGAGGATCGCGCTCTGGGCTTCCGCTCCGGCGCGGGGCGGGTCGATGACGGCCCCGTCGAACCGGGCCAGCTCGTCGGCCAGAAGCGGCCGGCGAAAGAGGTCGCGGGCTTCGGTCGTCACGGCCTTGAGCCCGCCGGCCCTTCGCCAGCCACCATCGAGCGCCGAAAGCAGATCGCGGTCGGCTTCGACAGCGTGGACCCGCGCCGCCGCCGCCAGCGCGAGGCCGAACGTGCCGGCGCCCGCAAAGAGATTCACCACCGCGGCGCATCCCCCCAGCGCCTCCGCCACACCGGCGACGAGTGCCCGCTCTCCCGCCTCGGTCGCCTGGAGGAAAGCTCCGGGCGGCGGCACAACATCGGCATCGCCGAGCTTGACGGCCGGTGCGGCCGCCTGAAAAACCGGGTCGGCGTTCCAGGTCAGCCGGGCCAGGCCCGCCGCTCCAGCGACAGCGACGATTTCGGCGAGCCCCTCGCTGTTTGGCGCCTTGGCATCGCTCACCGCGACGTCGAGCCCGGCCGTGCCGAATGTCACTGCGATCCGGATTTCCGCCTTGCGCGGCGCCCCGAGCCGGCCGAAGGCTTCGAATGCGGGCAGCGCCTGGCGGATCTCATCGACGAGCACTTGGCAGTCGGGCACCGCAACAATGCGGTCGCTCCCTCGTGCGTGAATGCCCACGACCGCTCCCGTCTTGGTCCGCGTTGCCGCCAGAACGGCCCGGCGGCGGCTCCTGGGCGGTGACGTATGGACCCGTCGGATTGGGGCTAGAAGACCCTGGGCGGCAAGCGCAGTCCGAACGACTTCCACCTTCCACGCGGCGACGAAACCGTCCGAAGCGTGCATGAGGTCGCAGCCGCCGCAGGATTTGTAATGCGGACAGCCGGGCCGGACCCGGTCCGGCGACGGTGTCAGGATGCGCGGTTGCCTCATGCGGCCGTCGACCACCTCGCCCTCGACCTCCTCCCCCGGGAGGGCACGGCGCACGTAGACGGCCGGATCGCCGCCGATCCCGTCGCCCCGATGGCCGAGCCGGTCGGTCACCAGGCGTCGGGTCATCGGGGCAGTGCGACGGCCGGGCTGAACGCATAGCCTTCGGGCGATAGGATCGTTGCCTCGCGCAATCCGTGGGGTTTGTCGGCTGGAGGTTCGACGACGATGCCGCCGCCCGCCTCTGCCCGGGCGGCCGCATGGTCGGGGTCGATGCCAAAGACGTAGCATTGCACGCCCGCGCCACGGGGCGGGTTGTCGGGAAGCATCCCCGACAGTGGATGCCTGCCAAAGGTCGCGTCGCTGTGGAGCTGGAAGACGGCACCGTCGTGCAGAACGATGGCAAAGTCGTCCGAGAGCTGGCGGACGTCGAGGCCGAAGACCGTTTGGAGGAAATCAGCGAGGCGCCTGACGTCCGGACTGATGAAGTTTGCACCGAGCCCGCGCAGGCTGCGCCCGAACTCATCGGCGGAAACGGTGTCGTAGTCCATCGGTTTGCCCTCGATCTATGTCAGTAAATCTGACCTAAACCGACGACCGCGAAAACCCCTATTCTGCCGCCTCGCGGTAATTGAGGAACCCACCCGACTGCCGTTCCCAATAGCGCCCGTAAAGACCGCCGGCTTTGAGAAGCTCGGTGTGCGTGCCCTCTTCGACGATCCGCCCCCCATCGAGCACCACGATCCGGTCCATCTGCGCCAGCGTCGACAGCCGGTGGGCGATGGCGAGCACGGTCTTGCCCTCCATCACCGTCTCCAGCGCGGCCTGAATCTCCGCCTCGACTTCCGAATCGAGGGCACTCGTCGCCTCGTCGAGCACGAGAATGGGCGCATCCTTCAAAATCGCCCGCGCCAGCGCGATCCGTTGTCGCTGCCCGCCAGAAAGCTTCACCCCGCGTTCGCCGAGATGGGCGTCGTAGCCCTTGCGGCCCTTGTGATCTTCAAGCCCCAGAATGAAGTGATGGGCCTCAGCGCGCTTGGCCGCCTTCACCATCTCGGCCTCGCTGGCACCGGGCTTGCCGTAGAGGATGTTCTCCCGCGCCGAGCGATTGAACATCGCCGTTTCCTGGGTGACCATCGCGACCTGGCGCCTCAGGCTCTCCTGGGTCACGGCCGTCACATCGGCCCCGCCCACGAGCACGCGTCCCGCCTCGGCGTCGTAAAGCCGCAGAAGAAGCGACACCAGTGTCGACTTCCCCGCCCCCGAGGCGCCGACGATCCCCACCCGCTCGCCCGCATCGACGCTCAGCGTCACTTCGCTGACCCCACCGGTCTGGCGGCCATAGGCAAAGCTCACACCCTCGAACCGGATCGAGGCATCCTCCAGCGCAATGGGGTGCGCGTTCGCCGCATCGGTGAGCGTATAGGGTGGCGTGAGCGTCCGCATCCCGTCTTCCACCTCGCCGACATTGGCATAGATCGCCATTAGCGTATGGCTCACCCAACCCGTCATCTGCGCGATGCGGATCGAGATTGCGCCCGCGGCGGCGATATCCCCCGGGCTCGCCTGCCCAAGGCTCCAGAGATAGAGCGTCGAGCCGATCAAGAGCACCGGCAGCACGCCCGCCAGCGTCATCAGGCAAAACCGAAACCAGGCCGCGATCACCCCGTAATCGAGCACCCGCTCGCGGAAGGTGCGGATCGCCCCGAGGGCCGCGCTTTCCTCATGCTCGGCATGGGCGAAAAGCTTCACCGTCTTGATGTTGGTGATCGTGTCGACGACCTGCCCCGTCACCATCGCCCGTGCCCCGGCCCGCTCCTTCGAGCGCACCCGGATGCGCGGCATGAACCAGCGGATCATCCCGAGATAAGCCACGAGCCAGACGGCGAGGCCGAAGGCCATCCAACCATTGATGGTGGTCAACAGAAGCGCCGAGCCGATGAGCGACGCGAGCGCGAAGAAGACGACGTTGATGACCTCCGAGGCCACATCGGTCAGCGCCCGAGCGGTCTGCATCTGTTTCTGCGCGATGCGGCCCGCGAAATCGTCGTCGAAGAACGTCACCGCCTGCCCGAGCGTCCAGCGGTGGAGCCGGGTGAGCACCAAAGGGTTCACGTTGGGTGCGACGACCACGGCATTGGCCATCGACGAGAGCCCGAAGAGCACTGGCCTGAGGATCAGGAAAAAGAGCAACACAGTGGCCAGAAGGAGGACATTGGACGAGAAATACCCCTCCGGCCCCGCCGCGACCGCGCTGTCGATGACCATGCCGAGGAGGATCGCCGAGAGCACTTCGAGCGTGCCGGCCGCCGCCGAAATCCCCCCCGCAATCAGAAGCACCGGGAAGGAGCCCCTAAGCGCCCAGCGGAAAAACGCCCCCAACGTCCTTGGGGGCGGCCCTTCCGCTCGCTGGAAGGCGTCGATCAGATTGCCGAACCGCCGTATCACTCCGCCGCCTCGCCTGCCGCTGCATCCGTGCCGATGAACCCGCCCGACTGGCGCGCCCAGAACCTCGCATATAGCCCGGCCCTGGCCAAAAGCGCGTCGTGGTCGCCCATTTCCACGATGGCCCCGTCGTCGATCACCACGATCCGGTCCATCGCCGCGATGGTCGAGAGCCGGTGGGCGATGGCGATGACGGTCTTTCCTTCCATCATCCCGTAAAGCGTGCGCTGAATTTCCGCCTCGACCTCCGAATCGAGGGCACTCGTCGCCTCGTCGAGCACGAGGATCGGCGCATCCTTCAGAATGACCCGCGCAAGGGCGACCCGCTGGCGCTGCCCGCCGGAGAGCTTCACCCCCCGTTCGCCGACCTGCGCGGTATAGCCCTCCCGGCCCTCGGGGTCTTGCAGGTCGAGGATGAAGTCATGGGCCTCGGCGCGCCTTGCGGCCTCGAACACCTCTGCCTCGCTGGCCTCGGGGCGCCCGTAAAGGATGTTGTCCATCACCGAACGATGCAGGAGCGAGCTGTCCTGCTGGACCATCCCGATGACCCGCCGCAGACTGTCTTGGGTGACATCGGCAATGTCCTGCCCGTCGATCAGAATGCGCCCCTTTTCGGTGTCGTAGAACCGCAAGAGGAGTTTCACGAGCGTCGACTTTCCAGCCCCCGACCGGCCCACGAGCCCGACCTTCTCGCCGGGTGCGATGTCGAGCGAGACGTCTCTCAGCCCGCCCGATCCGCGGCCGTAATGGTGCGAAAGACCTTGAAACTCGATCCGCCCCTCGGCGAGGTGCAAGGGTTTCGCGCCCGCCTTGTCGGTGAGCG
The DNA here is from genome assembly GCA_030066905.1 of Paracoccaceae bacterium. Classification (GTDB taxonomy): domain Bacteria; phylum Pseudomonadota; class Alphaproteobacteria; order Rhodobacterales; family Rhodobacteraceae; genus JASJAR01. The sequence goes on from JASJAR010000042.1 coordinate 57,033, forward strand.
TGATCGGCTGCGCGATGGTCTCCATCCCCTCCGAGACGATCCCGAGGTTCTGGAAAAAGCTCGACAGGGCCCACATGATCCACCCGGTCATCGCGTTGAGCCGCAAGACCAGCGCCGAGGCCGCCGCGACCACACCCGCACTCGCCGAGCCCGCCACCCAAAGCCAGATCGCCCAGCCGACGACGCCCACGATCAAAAGCCCGTTGAGCGCGGTCAGCATCACGTTCATCATCGTGTAGATGCGCATCTCCACCTGGAAGGTCCGCCGCGTGCCCTCGATGGCGTCCTTAGCGTAGGCCAGTTCCCGGTCGTGATGGGCGAACATCTTCACCGAATGGATGTTGGTGTAGGCGTCGACCACCCGGCCGGTCACCTCGCTCCGGGCATCCGACGCCGCCTTCGAGGCGGGCCCCACCCGGGTCACCGTCCAACGCACGAGAAGCCCGTAAAGCACCGTCCAGGCGAGAAGCGGAAAGAGAAGCCGCGGGTCGGCATCCATCAAAAGGATCGCCGCGCCGATGAGATAGGCCACCGAAAACGCAATCGCATCGAAGATCTGAAAGATCGCCTCACCGGCGGCCGGTGGGGTCTGCATGATCCGGTTGGCGATCCGGCCCGCGAAATCGTTCTCGAACCAGCCCACCGACTGCCTGAGCAC
>JASJAR010000017.1 GCA_030066905.1 Paracoccaceae bacterium
CACCCCCCAGAGTATTTTCGGAACAAAGAAGGGGGGAGGGGCCCGGGCGACCGGAGCACCCGGGCCGGGGAGGGGACACCATGGCGAGCACAGACACGGACGCCGGCGACCATCTGATCGCCGAGGGTGTCGACGAGGAACCCGTCGAGGCCAACCGGCGGCATTTCGAAGGCCGCGCCTGGTGGTTCATTGCCACCTATGCCGCCCTCTATGCGGCGTTCCACATGGCCGCGCTCAACGGGCTGTCGATCTCGGACTGGACCGGTGTTGAGGTGCCGTTCCTGCCGACCTTCCCGCTCGAGACCTGGAATTTCCGCATCGTCCATATCGCTGGGGCGCTGGGCCTTGGGTTCCTGCTCTTCGCGGCGCGCACGGATTTTCCCGAAGACGCGCGCGGCGGCGGCTGGGTCGCCTATGCCTCCTACGCCCTCGGCGCGCTGGCGCTCTTCTCCGCCGGTGTGGCGGTCTGGTTTGCGCTAGAAATCCAGGGCGGGCTGATGTGGAACGGCATCGACGAGACGCTGAAGTTCCGCGAGACCTATCTCTTCGGCCTGCCGCTGCTCATCGCCACGGCGGGCGCGATTGCGCTCGGCTGGGGGCATCGCCGGGCGCGCTCGGGGTTTGCCGCCCCCGATGTGGTGCTGGCGATCTGCGGCGTTTCAGTCGCGATCTATCTCATCACGATCTACGGCACGCTCATGCGGAACTCCACAGGCACGCCGTTTGCGCCCATCGGGATTTCCATCGCCGCGGTGGCCGGAACCGCGCTTATCATGGAGCTCACCCGCCGCGTGGCTGGGATGGCGCTCATCGTCATCGCCGGGATCTTTCTGGCCTACGTTTTCACCGGGCAATATCTGCCGGGGTTTCTCAACTCCCCGCCGATCTCCTGGCAGAGGTTTTTCAGCCAAGTCTATACCGATGCGGGCATTCTCGGGCCGACGACAGCGGTGTCCTCGACCTATATCATCCTCTTCATCATCTTCGCAGCCTTCCTTCAGGCGTCGAAGGTCGGCGACTACTTCGTCAACTTCGCCTTTGCCGCTGCGGGCCGCGCCCGGGGCGGGCCGGCGAAGGTGGCGATCTTCGCCTCCGGTCTGATGGGGATGATCAACGGCACGTCGGCGGGCAATGTCGTGGCCACCGGTTCGCTGACGATCCCGCTGATGAAGAAGGTCGGCTATCATCGCAAGACCGCCGGGGCGGTGGAGGCCGCCGCCTCGACGGGCGGGCAGATCATGCCGCCGATCATGGGGGCCGGGGCCTTCATCATGGCCGAGATCACCGGCATTCCCTATACCGAGATCGCGGTCGCCGCGATCATTCCGGCGGTGCTCTATTTTGTGTCGGTCTACTTCATGGTCGACTTCGAGGCCGCCAAGCTCGGCATGCGGGGGATGCGCGAAGACGAGCTGCCGAAGTTCAACAAGATGGTCCGGCAGGTCTATCTCTTCATCCCGATTGTCATCCTGATCTACGCGCTCTTCATGGGCTATTCGGTGATCCGCGCCGGCACGCTGGCGACGGTCGCGGCCGCCGTCGTCTCCTGGCTCACCCCGTTTCGGATGGGCCCGCGGGGGATCGCTAAGGCGTTCGAACTGGCGGGCATCATGTCGATCCAGATCATCGCGGTCTGCGCCTGTGCCGGCATCATCGTGGGCGTGATCAGCCTCACCGGGGTCGGCGCGCGGTTCTCGTCGCTTCTGCTCGGGATCGCGGAGAACTCGCAGCTTCTGGCGCTCTTCTTCGCGATGTGCATCTCGATTCTTCTGGGCATGGGGATGCCGACGACGGCGGCCTATGCGGTGGCCGCGAGCGTCGTTGCGCCGGGGCTCGTACAGCTCGGCATCCCGCAACTCACGGCCCATTTCTTCGTCTTCTACTTTGCCGTCCTCTCGGCGATCACCCCGCCCGTGGCGCTGGCCAGTTACGCCGCGGCGGGCATATCCGGGGCGAACCCGATGGAGACCTCGGTGGCGAGCTTCAAGATCGGGATCGCCGCCTTCATCGTGCCGTTCATGTTCTTCTACAACTCGGCGATCCTGATGGACGGGACCTCGTTCGAGGTCGCCCGCGCCGGGCTGACGGCCGTGGTCGGGGTGTTTCTGCTCTCCTCGGGCGTGCAGGGCTGGGTGATGGGCGGCCGGGCGGCGTGGTTCGTGCGCCTCGGCGCCGTCGCCGCCGCACTCTTCATGATCGAGGGCGGGGGTCTGACGGATCTGATCGGTGTCGCGCTGGCCGTCGTCATGTTCGGCGTCCAGAAGGTGTTCCGGCCGGACCCGACCGCCCCGATCCCGGTACGCGGGACGGCGGATTAGAACTTCCGGAAGAACTGGGTCCGGTCGAACATCTCCTCAAGCGCCTGCATCCGGGCCCTGGTGGTGTTCCAGTCGCGCTCCTGCACTTCGGCGATGATCGTCTCGACAAGGAGCATGGTCGCCACGCTCGAATCCCAGGCCGAGGGCACCGCGATGCGGTTGTGAAAGGCGATGTCGGCGAACTCGGCAACCGGCGACTGCCACTGGTCCGAAAAGAGGACGATCTGCGTCCCGCGTTCGCGGGCGAGTTCGGCCAGCCGCAGGGTCGAGTTCTCGTAGCGCCGCACGTCGAAGATCACGATCACGTCCTCGGGGCCGACATCGAGGAGGTAATGGGGCCAGGCGTTGGAGTTGGAGGCGATGTAGGTGACGTTGTCGCGGATCACCTGGAGGTGGAGGTAGAGGTAGTCCGCGAGAGTCCGGGTGATTCGGCCGCCGACGATGTAGACCTTGCGGGCAGGGTCGGCGAGGAGATCGCAGGCCGCTTCGAACTCGGCCGGCTCCACCTCCTCGAGCGACCGGCCGATATTTTCGATCACCGCCTTGGTGAAGCGGTTGAGGATATGCTCGTCCGGCGCGGTATCGACCCAGCGTTCGCGCTTGGTGAGCGGCCCCGAGATCTTCTCGTTGAGCTCGACCCGCAGGGCCTCCTGAAATGCGGGAAACCCCGCGAATCCGATCTTTTGCACGAGCCGGGCCACGGTCGGCGTCGACACCTGGGCGTCTTCGGCAAGCGATGTGATCGTGCCGAGCCCGGAGGCCGGATAGGTCCTCAGGATCACGTCCGACAATTGTCGCTCGGAGCGCGTCAGCGTCGCGTCATGGGTCTTGAGGCGCTCCGCGACGGTGACTTTGTTCGCCGAAGTCATGGGCCGGGCTCCATTCTCGCAATGCTCAAAATATATACAATTGACCCCACTATGAAGAGAAACCTTCAGAAATAAATTGACATAACGCCGCAGGCTGAAGAATGTTCTTCAGAAGCCACGGGGATGTCAGTGTCCGACACGCGATCACAGTCTGAAGTCCTGCCGGTCGCCGAGGTCATCGCCGCCGAAGCGGCCGGTCCGCTTGTCGTCGTCTGCGAACATGCCAGCCCTTTCATTCCGGAGGTCTTCGCCCGCCTCGGGGTGAGCGAGGAGGTCGCCACCAGCCACGCCGCCTGGGACCCGGGCGCGGGGGCTCTGGCCGAACGCATCGCGCGGCGCTTCGACAGCCCATATGTCCGCAGCAACGTCTCGCGCATGGTTTACGACTGCAACCGCCCGCCCGAGGCAGAGGATGCGATGCCGCGGCTGAGCGAGATCTACCTCATCCCGGGCAATGACGGGCTCACCGAAACCCAGCGCCACCGGCGGATCGACGATTACTACCGGCCCTTCGAGACGCTGCTCGAGGCCACTCTGTCCGCCCGCCCCTCTGCCGTTTTGGTCACGGTCCACAGTTTCACGCCCGTCTACCGCGGTCTCAGGCGCGATGTCGAAATCGGGATCGTTCACGACACCGACCGGCGCCTGGCCGATGCGGTGCTCGATGTCGCTGCGGGGTATGACATCCGCCGCAACGAGCCCTATGCCCCGGAGGACGGGGTGACCCATACGCTCAAGCGCCACGCCCTGCCGACGGGCCGCCTCAACGTGATGCTTGAGGTGCGCAACGACCTTCTGGCGACGGGCGGCGCAATCGACAAAATGGCCGATTGCCTGTCGGGGTGGCTCGATCTGGCCCTTGCCCGTCTTGCCGCGGAGGCCGGGGCTTGAGGGCGCTCCGGGCCTATATCCGCGTCGTCGATGGGTTCAACTACCGCGTCGGCCGGGTGGTGATGTACGGCATCTTCGTGATGATGGGCATCCTTTTGTGGTCGTCCTTCTCCAAGGTCGCCCTCGTCCCCTCGCTCTGGACACTCGAAATGGCCCAGTTCGCCATGGTCGCCTATTACATGCTGGGCGGGCCCTATTCGATCCAGATGGGCTCCCATGTGCGGATGGACCTCTTCTACGGAAGCTGGTCGGACCGGCGCAAAGCCTGGTTCGACGCCTGCACGGTGCTGTTTTTGATCTTCTATCTCGGAGTGCTCCTCTGGGGCGGGCTCTCCTCGGCCTCCTATTCCCTAGGCGATTTCCGGGGCGAGCCGGTGCAGTTCTTCGGCCGCATCATCGGGGCGTTCTTCACCGGCGGCCCGACGGCGGCGGCCGAGGAAATCGGGTTTCTCGAACAGAGTGCGACCTCCTGGCGGCCTTATCTCTGGCCGATCAAGTTCATCATGGTCGTCGCGATCTTTCTGATGCTCCTTCAGGCCGTCTCGGAGTTCTTCAAGGACATCCTGCGGCTCCGGGGGGCCGAGATTTGATGTCCTACGAACTCATCGCCATCCTTATGTTTTCGACGATGATGCTGATGCTCTTCACCGGCCAGCGGGTCTTCGGCGCCATCGGCGTGGTGGCGGTGGTCGCGGCCCTTCTGCTCTGGGGCGACCGGGGCGGCTACGATCTGGGGTTCTCGGCGGCCATCAAGCTCATGCGCTGGTACCCGCTTTTGACCCTGCCGATGTTCATCTTCATGGGCTACGTGCTCTCGGAATCGAAGATCGCCGACGACCTCTACCGGATGTTCCATGTCTGGACGGGCGGGATGCCCGGCGGCCTCGCCATGGGCACGATCGGGCTGATGGTGCTGATCTCGGCGATGAACGGGCTCAGCGTGGCCGGCATGGCCATCGGGGCGACGATCGCGCTGCCGGAGCTTCTGAAGCGGAACTACGACAAGCTGATGGTGACCGGTGTCGTCCAGGCCGGCTCATCCTTAGGCATTCTCGTGCCCCCATCGGTCGTGCTCGTGCTCTACGCGATGATCGCCCGCCAGCCTGTGGGCCAGCTTTGGCTGGCAGGCGTCTTTCCGGGCCTGATGATGGCCGCGCTCTTCATCCTTTATATCTACATTCGCTGCCGGATCACGCCGTCGCTGGGGTCCGTCCTGCCGGCCGAGGAGCGCGATGTGGGCTGGCCCGAAAAGCTCCGGCTTCTGAGGGCGGGGCTTTTGCCCGTAGGCATTTTCGCGGTGATGATGGTGCCCTTCGTCAACGGCTGGACCTCGCTTGTCGAAAGCTCCGCCATCGGAGCGCTCGCCGCGTTCTTCGCTGCCGTTTTCAAAGGCCGGATGACCCGCGAGGTCTTCGACACGTCGCTGCGCAACACCCTCGGCATCTCATGCATGTTCATGTGGATCATCCTCGCCGCCCTCGCCTTCGGCGCGGTGTTCGACGGGCTCGGTGCGGTGAAGGCGATCGAGGGGCTTTTCACTGAGCAACTCGGCCTCAGCCCCTGGATGATCCTCATCCTGATGCAGCTTTCGTTCATTCTGCTGGGGACATTCCTCGACGACACCGCGATGCTCGTCATCGTCGCCCCGCTCTATGTGCCCCTCGTTGGCCAGCTCGGCTTCGATCTCATCTGGTACGGCATCCTCTACACGATCACCTGCCAGATCGCCTACATGACCCCGCCCTTCGGCTATAACCTCTTTCTGATGCGCGCCATGGCGCCCCCCGAAATCGCTCTGTCGGACATCTACCGCTCGATCATCCCCTTCGTCGGCGTGATGGTCATCGCCTTGGTGCTCGTCATGCTGTTCCCCGAAATCGCCCTGTGGCTACCGGGCTATGTCTATGGAAATTAACCACAACAAGACTCCGACGCGCGGAGCGACCCAGACCCAACTCACCAAGGAGAAGACGACATGACCACCAGACGCAAGTTTATCCGCACAGCCGGTCTCGGGGGTGCCGCCGCGCTCGCCGCACCGGCTGTCGTCAAGGCCCAGGCCCCGATCCGCTGGCGGCTTCAGACCTATGCCGGCTCCGCGCTCGGCGAACATGTGACGAAACCGATGGTAGATTTCGTCAACAACGCCGCCAATGGCGAGATGGAGATCGAGCTCTTTTTCGCCGACCAGATCGTGCCCACGGGCGAGCTTTTCCAGGCGCTCCAGCGCGGCACCATCGACGCGGTCCATTCCGACGACGACTCGATGGCTTCGCCGACGCCGCTGCGGCAATTCGGCGGGTACTTCCCGTTTGCGACGAAGCACATCCTCGACGTGCCGGTGCTCTTCAACCAATACGGGCTCGCAGACATCTGGCGCGAGGAATACGAAAAGGTCGGCGTGGCCTGGATTTCGGCGGCCGGCCAAGACCCCTGCAACTTCAACACGACGAAGGAGATCACCTCGGTCGCCGATCTCGACGGGCTGCGCCTCTACACCTTCCCGACCGCTGGTCGGTTCCTCTCGAAGTTCGGCGTCGTGCCGGTCAACATTCCTTACGAGGACGCCGAGGTCGCGGTGCAAACCGGCGAGCTTGACGGGATGGCCTGGTCGGGCATCACCGAGGACTACACCGTCGGCTGGGCCGATGTGACCGACTACTTCCTGACGAACAACATCTCGGGCGCCTGGATCGGCTCGTGGTTCGTAAACCAGGGCCAATGGGCGGACCTGCCCGACCACCTCAAGTCGCTCGTCCTCGCGGCGACGCAAGCGGGCCACACCTACCGCAACCAATGGTATTGGGGCGGCGAGGCGGCCCTGCGCGCGGGTGGCGACAAGCTCGAACTCCGCACCGTCCCGGCCTCCGAATGGGCCGAGGTCGAGGATGCTGCCAAGGAGTTCTGGGACGAGGTCGCCGAGGAAGGCGAGCTTCAGGCGCGGATCGTCGGCATCTTCCGCGAGTACAACTCGGTCATCAACCAAGCCGGACCTCCCTACAACTTCGGCTGAGCGAGACCGTTCGGGGAGGCGGGCAGCCGCCTCCCCGTGAAGACTGAAGAAAGGACGACCCCATGGCCGCACAGCTGAGCTTCGAGGACCTCAAGGAAAACGTCGCCACCGGCGTGATCGACACCGTGCTCGTCTGCATGATCGACATGCAGGGCCGGCTTATGGGCAAGCGATTTCATGCGGCAAGTTTCGTCGAGCACGCCCATGACGAGACCCATTGCTGCAACTACCTGCTGGCGACCGATCTGGAGATGGGCACTCCTGACGGTTACGCTTCGACGAACTGGGCGGCGGGCTATGGCGACTACGTCATGAAGCCCGACATGGACACCCTGCGGCAGGTGGCCTGGCTCGAAGGCACCGCAATGGTGCTTTGCGACATTCTCGACCACCATACCCATGAAGAGGTTCCCCACGCCCCGCGCGCCATGCTCAAGCGCCAGATCGCGCGGGCCGCGGCGATGGGGCTGGTGCCGATGGCTGCGACCGAGCTCGAGTTCTTCCTCTTCGAGGGCACTTATGACGCGGTGCGGAAGTCCGGCTACGCGCTGACGCCGGTCTCTGGCTATAACGAAGACTACCACATCCTTCAGACCACGAAGGAAGAGAACGTGCTGCGCACCGTGCGCAACGCTCTCTTCGCCTCCGGCGTGCCGGTGGAAAACACCAAGGGCGAGGCCGAGACGGGGCAGGAGGAACTGAACATCCGTTACGCCGACGCGATGGCCTGCGCGGACCATCACGTCATCGCCAAGCAGGCGACGAAGGAAATCGGTTGGGCGCAGGGCGTGTCGGTCAGCTATCTGGCCAAGTGGCACAAGGCGCGGGTGGGCTCGGCGGCCCATATTCACCAGAGTCTCTGGACGCCCGAGGGCGACCCGGCCTTCTACGACAAGGGCGGGGATTATGCGATGTCGGGAACGTTGCGCGCCTATCTTGCCGGGCTTTTGAAGTACACCGCCGATACGACGTTCTTCCTCGCCCCCTACATCAATTCCTACAAGCGCTTCGCCAAGGGCACCTTCGCGCCCACGAAGGTTGCCTGGTCGGTCGACAATCGTACTGCGGGCTACCGTCTCGTCGGCGACGGCACCAAGGGCGTCCGGGTCGAATGCCGGATTCCGGGTGCGGATGTGAACCCCTATCTGGCGCTGGCCGCCCAGCTTGCCGCAGGGCTTCAGGGCATCGAGGAGGGGCTCGACCTCGAACCGCCCGCGACGGGGGACCTCTACGACAGCGACGCCGAGGAGCTTCCCTCGACCCTGCGCGGCGCGACCGAAGCCCTGCGCGGGTCGTCGATGCTGAAGGCGGCCTTCGGCGAAGAGGTCGTTGCCCATTACGTCCGCTGTGCCGAGGTCGAGCAGGAGGAGTTCGACCGGGCGGTCACCGATTACGAAATCGCCCGCGGTTTCGAGAGGGCCTGACGATGGCAACGCTCCGCTGTATCTCCCCCATCGACGGGTCGGTCGCGGCCGAACGGGAAACGCTTTCCCCTGACGCGGCCCGGGATGCCACCCGGCGCGCCAAGGCGGCACAAGCCTCTTGGGCCGCCCGCCCGCTTCAGGAGCGCATCGACCTCGTCCTCGCCGGGGTCGCCGCGGTGGGGGCGATGAACGACGAGATTGTCCCGGAACTCGCCCGCCAGATGGGCCGCCCGGTACGCTACGGCGGCGAATTCGGCGGGTTCGAGGAACGCGCGGTCCATATGGGCAAGATCGCCGCCGAGGCACTGGCGGATATCGAGGTGGCTGACGATACGGGCTTTAGGCGCTTCATCCGCCGGGTGCCCCATGGCGTCGTCCTCGTCATCGCGCCGTGGAACTACCCTTACATGACCGCGATCAACACCGTCGCCCCGGCGCTCATCGCAGGCAACACGGTGGTCCTGAAGCATGCCACCCAGACGCTCCTCGTCGGCGAACGGATGGCCCGGGCGTTCCACGGTGCCGGGGTACCGGAGGACGTGTTCCAGAACGTCTTTCTCGACCACGCCACGACGTCCTCGCTCATCGCCGAACGCGCCTTCGGCTTTGTGAACTTCACTGGCTCCGTCGCGGGGGGGCGCGCAATTGAAGAAGCCGCCGCCGGTACCTTCACCGGCCTCGGGCTCGAGCTTGGCGGCAAGGACCCAGGGTACGTCATGGAAGACGCCGACCTCGATGCCGCCGTCGACACGCTGATGGATGCGGCGATGTACAATTCGGGGCAATGCTGTTGTGGCATCGAACGGATCTACGTGGCCGAACCGCTCTTCGAGAGTTTCGTCGAAAAGGCCGTCGCGACGGTCAAAGCGCTCAAACTCGGCAACCCGCTCGACCCGGTCACGACCCTCGGCCCCATGGCCCAGCCGCGCTTTGCCCACACCGTCCGCGCCCAGATCGCCGAGGCCGTCGCGGCCGGCGCGACCGCCCATATCGACACCTTCCCAGAGGACGACGGCGGCGCCTATCTCACCCCGCAGGTCCTCACCGGCGTCACCCATGAGATGGCCGTGATGCGCGAGGAAAGCTTCGGCCCCGTCGTCGGCATCATGCCTGTGAAGGACGACGACGAGGCCATCGTCCTGATGAACGACAGCGATTACGGCCTCACCGCCTCCCTCTGGACCGCTGACACCGCCCGCGCCGAAGCCATCGGCGACCGGATCGAGACCGGGACGGTCTTCCTGAACCGCGCCGACTACCTCGACCCGGCACTTTGCTGGACGGGATGCAAGGATACCGGCCGGGGCGGGGGGCTTTCGGTGATCGGCTATCACAACCTCACCCGCCCGAAATCCTTTCATCTCAGAAAGGGCGGGGCATGACGGTGACCGCGAACTGGTCCTATCCGACCTCGATCCGCTTCGGCGCGGGGCGCATCGCCGAAATCGGCGAAGCCTGCCGGTCCGCCGGCATGACCCGTCCGCTTCTCGTCACCGACCGGGGGCTTGCGGAGATGGAGATCACCGCGCGCACCCTCGATCTCGTCGAGGAGGAGGGGCTCGGACGTGCGCTCTTTGCCGAGGTCGACCCGAACCCGTCGGACATCAATGTCGTCGAGGGCCTCAAGGTGTTCCGCGAGGGCGGGTTCGACGGGGTGATCGCCTTCGGCGGCGGCTCGGGGCTCGACCTTGCAAAAACGCTCGCCTTCATGGCCGGTCAGATCCGGCCGCTGTGGGAGTTCGAGGATATTGGCGATTGGTGGACCCGCGCCAATGCCGACGCCATCGCACCCATCGTGGCGGTTCCGACCACCGCCGGCACGGGTTCCGAGGTGGGCCGGGCCTCGGTCATCACGAACACCACGACCGCCGAGAAGAAGATCATATTCCATCCCAAGATGCTGCCGTCGGTGGTCATCGCCGACCCCGAACTCACCGTCGGCATGCCGAGAGCCATCACAGCCGGTACCGGGCTCGACGCCTTCGCCCATTGCGTCGAGGCCTATTCGAGCCCGCATTATCACCCGATGAGCCAGGGTATCGCGCTTGAGGGCATGCGCCTTGTGGTCGAAAACCTCCCGCGCGCCTACGACGAGCCCTCCGATCTCGACGCGCGCGGCAACATGATGTCGGCCGCCGCGATGGGGGCTGTGGCGTTCCAGAAGGGGCTCGGCGCGATCCATGCGCTCAGCCATCCCGTGGGAGCTGTCCACCACACCCATCACGGAACGACGAATGCGGTCTGTATGCCCGCCGTCCTCCGGTTCAACGCCCCGGCGATCCGGGGCCGCTTCGACCTCGCGGCTTCCTATCTTGGCCTCGATGGCGGGTTTGACGGCTTCTGCGACTTCGTCGACCGGTTCAACGCGCGTTTTGGCGTGCCGGAGCGCCTTTCCGGTCTGGGTGTCGCAAACCCCGATCTCGATGCGCTGACGGCCGCCGCCCTGCGCGACCCGAGCGTCGGCGGAAACCCCGTGGAGATGACGCGAGCGAATACCCGAAAGCTGTTCGAAGCGGTGCTTTGAGGCGAAGGCCGTGTCGCGTTTCGCATTCGGTTTGAGGTCGGTTGCTTTCGTCAGCCCACGCTCCGGGCCCGACCCCGCGCGGCGAGCCGGTTGCGCCGCGCCGGTCGGGGTCCCGGGTCAGGCCCGGGACGGGTTTTTCGCCGGCGCCCCGGTCCACTCGACGAACCACCCGATCGCTAGGTCGAGATTGCGCGCGGCGGCCGGGCTCAGCCCCTCGGCGATCCGGTCGAACCGCTCCCCGGCGATCCCGAGGACATGGGCCTCCGGCACTGTGCCGTAGAGCGTCTGCGACAGCGCAAGAACATCCCCCGGCGACAGGCTGTGGCTGGTCAGGTTTCCGCACCGGCTCGGCGCCAGCGGCGTCAGCGCGAAGGGAACCGTCAGGCTCACGTCGGCATCGACGAAGAGCACCCTGTCGCGGTCGGCGATCTCCAGCACATGGTCGACGGTGAGCTGGTAATCGACCGACACCTCCACCTCCGGCGGGCCGATGGCCCCGACGGCCGCGGCGAAGGCCGGCCCGAGCCCGTCATCGCCGCGCCCGGGGTTGCCGTAACCGATCACGAGCATGGGCTCAGTGGTCCCGGATGCGCTCGGCGACAAGCCCGCCCTCGGCGTCGTAGAGTTCCACCCGGAGCGGCATCTGCCCCAGCGCATGGGTGGCGCAGGAAAGGCAGGGGTCGTAGGCGCGCACGGCCACCTCGACATGGTTGAGCATCCCTTCGGTGATCTCGCGGCGGCCCGAGAGATGGCTCACGGCGACGTCCTTCACCGCCCGGTTGAGGCCTTCGTTGTTGTGGGTCGTCGACACGATGAGGTTGCAATAGGTCACCTGGTCGTTCTCATCGACCTCGTAATGGTGGATGAGATTGCCGCGCGGCGCCTCGATCACCCCGATCCCCTCCCGGCGCCGCTCGCCCTTGGCCACAAGGTCGGTGCCCTGAAGGTCGGGGTCGTTCAGAAGCTCGCGGACCTTCTCGATGCAATGGACGACCTCGACCATGCGTGCCCAGTGGTTGGCGAGGATCGCATGTTGCGGCCGCCCGGCGGTAATGTCGCGAAGCTCCTGCCGCGCGGCCTCGGCCTTCGGCGTATCGATGAAATCCACCGTGTTCATCCGCGCCAGCGGGCCCACCCGGTACCAGCCGCGCTCGGAGCCCAGCGTCTTGATGTAGGGGAACTTCATGTAGGACCAGGGCCGCACGTCTTCGATCAGCTTTTCGGCGTAGCGCGTGTAGTCAAGCTTGTCGAAAATGGGCTCGCCGGTTGAGGTCAGCGCCCGGAGCGCGCCGTGATAGAGGTCGAGCGCGCCGTCCTCCTCGCGGACGAGCGACATGTAATTCGAGCCGAAGGCGGCAAAGGAGCCGATGATGCCTGCATGTTCGAGCGTGTAGTCGCGGGCAAGCGCGAGGGCGTCCATCGACCAGGCTTCCATGTCTTCCATCTGCGCCAGAAGCGCGTCGCGGGTCTCAAGAGGCAGGTTCCGGTTGATGCCGCCGGGGATGGCGCCGGTGCCGTGGATTTTCTTCCCCGCCGTCGCCTCGATGATCTCCTGGCCGAACCGGCGCATCGCGATGGCGCGGCGGCCAAGTTCGGGCTGGTCTTTCAGAACCTCGAAGATGTTGCGGCGTTCGGGGGCCGCGTCGAAGCCGAAGAGGAGGTCGGGGGCGGCGAGGTGGAAGAAATGGAGCACATGGCTTTGCATCACCTGGCCGTAATGCATGAGCCGACGCATCTTTTCGGCGGTGGGAGGCAGCGCGTCGACCCCGACGATCATGTCCATGGCCTTCGCCGCCGCGAGATGATGGCTGACGGGGCAGATGCCGCAGAGCCGCTGGACGATGACCGGGACTTCCCAGAGGAGCCGCCCCCGGATGAACCGTTCGAAGCCCCGAAACTCGACGATGTGGAGGCGCGCCTCGTCCACCTCGCCGGCGGCGTCGAGATGGATCGTCACCTTGCCGTGGCCCTCGACCCGGGTGACGGGGGAAATCTCGATCAATCTGGGTTCGGCCATGTCGTCCTCCCTGCGCGTCAGTCAAACCGGACGCGGTCGGGCTCGAAGCCCCGGAACCGTCCGGCGAGGAGTTTGGCGAGCGTGTCGTAGATGAGGTCGCCCTCGGGCGCGCAGCCGGGGATCTGGACGTCCATCTTAACGACCTGCGAACAGGGATAGACCTGGTCGAGCAGCAAGGGCAGCGCGGGGTCGTTCGGAACGTTGTGGGTCTTGTTGCGGATGTTGCGGCCGGTGATGTAGGCCTCTTCGAGGCATTCCCGGAGCGGCTCGTCGGAATGCATGATGGCGTTCCGCATCGCCGGCAGCCCGCCCATGATCGCGCATTGGCCGATGCCGATCAGCACGTCGCAGTTCTTGCGGAAGTCCTGCAGGACGTGGACGTTTTCCTCGTTGCAGCAGCCGCCCTCGATGATCCCGATATCGCAGCGGCGGGTGAACCGCTTGATGTCGGTCAGCGGCGAGCGGTCGATCTCGACATGGGACATGAGGTCGATCAGCCGCTCGTCCATGTCGAGGATCGCCATGTGACAGCCGAAACAGCCGGCCAGCGAGGTCGTCGCGACGCGGGCTTTGGGGAGCTCACTCATCGCGCTTCCTCTCGATCTCAGCACCGATGACGGCCTTGTCGAACTCCCGCTCGCCGATGGGGCGTTCGAACCCCTGGCGTTTGCGGATGATGCAGCCCACCGGGCAGACCTCGGGCGAGATCGCAAAATCGGCAACGGTGGCATCGGTGTCCGACAAAGCCGGCGCGTTGACCGCCACATGGCGGTGAATGCCCCGGCCCACGTAACCGAAGATGCCCTTCCCGTCGACGTCCTGGCTCGCGCGGATACACCGCCCGCAGGAGATGCAGCGGTTGGTGTCGAGCGCGATGTCAGGGTGCGAGGCGTCCACCGCCCGGCAGGGTTCGAGATAGGGGAACTTCGTCGGCTCGGTCATGTCGAGCCGGTAGGCCATGGCTTGCAGCTCGCAATTGCCGCTCGCCTCGCAGATCGGGCAGAGGTGGTTGCCCTCGTGGAAAAGCATCTCGACGAGATCGCGCCGCAGCTTGTTGATATGCGGGGTCTCGCTTTCCACCGCGAGGCCCGGCGCGGCAGGCTCGGTGCAGGACGACGCGCTGCGCCCGTTGGCCTTCACCGTGCAGACCCGGCAGCCGCCCTGATGGCGGAGGCCCTCGTGGTCGCAAAGCCTCGGGATGTAGACCCCGGCGGCATCGGCGGCCTCCATGATGGTCTGGCCCTCCTCGGCGGAAATCTCCGCGCCGTCGATGGTGAAGGTAAACCCGCTCATTGGGTGAAATCCCTGTCGAAGATATGCGACCGGCGATGGGCGAGCTTGCGCGCGTCGTCGATGGCCGATTGGATGTCGAACGTCGCCCGGAGCCCATCGCCCGAGGGTTTGACCATCGCCGAATAGACGAGCGGGAAGTTTTCGAGCGTCGACAGGATCGGGTTCGGCGAGGTCATCCCGAGCCCGCAGCGGCTGGTTTCGATGATCGTCGAGGAAAGGTCGCGGAGGTAGTCGATGTCCTCGGGGTTGGCGAGCCCGGCCCGGAACTTGGCGATGGCTCTTTGAAGGAACACGTTGCCCACCCGGCAGGGTGTGCAATAGCCGCAGCTTTCGTGGACAAAGAACGAGATGTAATACTCGACGATTTCGAGGATGTTCCGCTCCGGCCCGAACACCACGACAGCACCGCCCGTGGCCAGATCGTCGAAGGTCAGCCGCCGGTCGAACGTGTCGCGGGCGACCATCGTGCCGCTCGGGCCGCCGACGAGGACGGCCGCCGCCCCCTCGCCGCCGACCATTTCGAGAAGTTCGGAGAGTTTGAGACCGTAGGGCAGTTCGTAGACGCCCGGATTGAGGCAATCGCCGGAGACGCTGAAGAGCTTGGTGCCGTGGCTGCCGGCCTCGCCGATCGCGTGGAACCATGCCGACCCTTTGTCGAGGATGCGCGCGGCGTGGCAGAGGGTCTCGACATTGTCGACGATTGTGGGGCAACCGAGATAGCCGTGGGTCACCGGATAGGGCGGGCGGGTTTTCGGCTCACCGGGAAGCCCCTCGCAGGAGGAGATCATCGCCCCTTCCTCGCCGCAGATATAGGCGCCTGCGCCCATCTGGAGGCGGATGTCGAAGTCGAAACCCTCGACGCCGAGGATGGCCTTGCCGAGGCGCCCGTCTGCGCGGCGTCGGGCGAGCGTTTCCTCGATCAGCGGCTGGAGATAGGCGTATTCGCCCCTGAGATAGATGATCCCCTCGGCCGCGCCTACCGCCCGGGCGGCGATGGTCATGCCTTCGATGACGAGGTCGGGCCGTTCGGTGAGAAGCACCCGGTCCTTGAACGTCCCCGGCTCGCCCTCGTCGGCATTGCACATCACGAAGCGCCGGTCGCCCTGGGCCTCGGCGGCAAAGCGCCATTTCCGCCCCGTCGGGAACCCCGCCCCGCCGCAGCCCCTGAGCCCGCTCGCCTCGAGCGTGTCGATGATCTGGCCGGGCCTCAGATCGAGCGCCGCCTTGAGGCCGGCGTCTTCGGGCACCGGCCCGAGGAGCACCTGGCCCGCGTGGCGGATGTTGTTGTCGACCATATGGGTCGCGCGCTCGTAAGGGCTGAGGTCGGCGAAGCGCTCGGAGATGAGGTCTTCGGGCGAGAGCCCCGCTTTCAGCCCATGGACGATCTCGCGGACACGCTTGGCATCGAGCCTGGTGACGACAACATCGTTGATCATTGCCGCCGGGGCCTGGTCGCAGAGCCCGATGCAAGGTGTCGTCTCCAGCGAGACCGCGCCATCGGCGGAGGTTTCGCCGACGCGGATGCCAAGCTCTTCTTCGAACGTCCGGGTGACCGCCTCAAGCCCCGCAAAGCGGTCGACGATGTCGTCGCAGAGCCGGATCGTGATACGTCCCTTCGGGTGTCGGGAGAGAAAGGCGTAAAAGCTCGCCACCCCGTCGACGGCGACGCGGGAGAGCCCGGTGCGCTCGGCGATAAGCCCCATGGCTTCGGGCGAGATCCAGCGGAACGCCTCCTGGGTGTCGCGGAGGATGTCGAGCATCCGCCCCGCATCGTCGCCATAGCGCGCCGAGATTGCGGCGACCTCGCCGAGATCGACGGGGGCCGCGGCACTCATGCCGGCTGCTCCGCGCCGGCCTCTTCGGGGACCATCTGGATGAACCCGGTCGGGCATTCATGCGCGCAGAGCCCGCAGCCTTTGCAATAGTCGAGATCGAAGAGGTAATGCGAGCCGTCGAGGGCAAGCTCCACCGTCTTGATCACCGCGTTGTCGGGGCAGAACGACCAGCAATTGTCGCAGGCCAGGCAATTGCCGCAGGAGAGACAACGCTGCGCCTCGGCCATCGCCGCCGCCCGGCCGATATCGCCCTCGATCTCGGTATCGAACGTCCGCTCCGCGACCGCGCGTTTCGGCGAAGTCGCGCGCGGCAGATGATCGTAATAGGTCGTGTTCAGCCCCGCCGACTTCATCTCCGTGCGGAGGTCCGGAGCCGGGTCGGGCTGTCCCGCAAGCTCGGCGGCCAGGGCGCTCACCGCCAACCGTCCGTCGCCGATGGCGGCCGCGACGGTGCCGCGGTCGCCCCGGGCGTCGCCGAGAGCGATGACGCGGTCGCGGTTCAGACGCCCCAACCGGTCTTTCGGTCTGAGATACCCATGGTCCACAAGTTCTGCGAAGCCCTCGGCATCCACCTCTTCCCCGATGCAGGGGATCACCATGTCGACCGAGACGACGCGCTCGGTCCCCTCGAAGCCCACGCGGTGCGGCCGGCCGTCCTGCCCCGGAAGCTTCCTCAGACTCATGATCTCCACGCCGGTCACGCGGCTCCCCTTCATGATGAGCCGATTGATCGTCGCATGATCGATGATCTCGATGCCTTCCTCGAGCGCCTCTTCGAGTTCGCGCGGAACGACGTTTATCTCGTCGGCGGGCTCGGTGCCGGGGCCCGGAAGACCCGAGGCAGTCACGAGGGTGACGCTTGCCGCCCCCGACCGCTTCATCAGCCGGGCGACGTCCATCGACGTGTTGCCGCCGCCGTGGACGATGACGTCGCCCGCCTCCGGCAGTGCGCCGTGGTCGACGAAATCCTTCAGAAGGTGCAGCCCCTCATGGAGGTCCGCCGGCACCGCGCCGTCGACGCTCCAAGCCTTGCCGGACTGGCAGCCCGGTGCGAGCAGCACGCCGGCATGCTTGTGCTGGAGTTCGTCGAGCGAGACGTCGCGGCCAAGGCGGGTGCGGAGTTCGAGGGTGATGCCGGAAAGCGCAAGCACACGGTCAAGCTCGGCATCGAGCACGTCCCGGGGCAGCCGGGTGCGGGGGATCGCCGAGCGCATGAGCCCGCCGGTCTCGGGAGAGGCTTCGTAGATGGTGGCCCTGAGCCCCTGGCGGAGGCAGTGATAGGCTGCCGAAATCCCCGCCGGACCGGCGCCGACGATGGCGACATCCGGGGCGTCGACGGCGGGTTCGGACACCGGATACGCCCAGCCGAACCGGATCGCCTCGTCCCCGAGCCAGCGTTCGACGTTGTGGATCGCGAGCGCCCCGTCGAGGGTTGCCCGGTTGCAGGCGGTCTCGCAAGGATGCGGGCAGACCCGCCCGGTCACCGCAGGCAGCGGGTTGGCGGCGACAAGCTCGGCCCAGGCGGCTTCCGGATGGCCTTCCTGGAGCTTGGCGAACCAGGCCTGCTGGTCCTCGCCCGCCGGGCAGGCGGCATGGCAGGGCGCCTTGGCATGGTAGTGGGAGGGCTTCTCGGTCGAGCGCCAGTTGCCGGTCTTGAAGTCGAGCGACGTGCCGGGCTCGGCAAAGGCGCCGCGGGTCAGAACAGCCATGTCACACCCTCCCTGCGGGCCGGCCGCTGCGGCCGACCGCGGCGATCCCGCCGGTATCGACGGGGTCCTCGCCCTCGCCCTTCAGCCCGAAAACGCCGATATTGTAATCTGCCAGCGCCTGAAGATGGGCGCGCTCCTCCTCGGCGCGGGCGTCGCCGCCCTTCATCAGATGCGCGAACCGGCCCTGGAGCTCGAGGTAGTCCGTTACCGGGCGCACATTGCGGATCGGCATGACGTTCGTGACCGCGCCGCGCTCGACCTCGACAAGCGGAAAGAGCCCGCATTCGACCGCCCGGCGCGCGACCTCGATCGTGAGCGCGCTCGCGTGCCGCCACCCAAGCGGGCAGGGGGAGTGGACGACGAGGAAGGTCGGCCCGTCGATCCCCATCGCATAGCGGACCTTGCGTTGCAGGTCTGCGGGAAAGGCGACAGAGGCCGACGCCGAATAGGGGATGTGATGAGCGGCGATGATCGACAGAAGGTCTTTCTTCAGATGCCGCTTGCCCATCCGCTCCTTGCCCGCGGGCGAGGTGGTCGTCGTTGCCGAATGGGGCGTCGAGGACGACCGCTGGATGCCGGTGTTCATGTAGGCTTCGTTGTCGTAGCAGACGTAAAGGATATTGTGGTAGCGCTCGAGCATGCCCGAGAGCGCCTGAAACCCGATGTCATAGGTGCCGCCGTCGCCGCCGAAGGCGAGGACCTTGGTGTTGCGGCCCTTTGCCTTCATCGCCGCTTCCATCCCCGAGGCCACCGCGGCGGCGTTCTCGAAGAGCGAATGAACCCAGGGCACCCGCCAGGCCGATTGCGGCCAGGGTGTGGTGAAGACCTCAAGGCACCCTGTGGCATTGGCGATCATCACATCGGGTCCGGCGCTTTCCATCACGAGCCGGGCCGCCAGCGCCTCGCCGCAGCCCTGGCAGGCGCGGTGGCCGCTGTCGAGGCCGCGGAACTTCGGCTGCGCCTCCCGCGGGGTATCGGCCGTGCCTTCGGCGCGCGGCGGCAGGGGCTCGCGCCCGTATTTCTGGCGCAGTTCCGACAACCGTTCGCCGCGTTCGTTTGCCACCGACATCACCTGTCCTCCGGAGCGAGTTTCTGAAGATCGGCATCGAAGATCGAGAAGGCCGGCGCATCCGGGTCGGCGATGGCCGCGACGAGATCGGTATAGACCGTCTCGGGAATGTCCCGCCCGCCGAGGCCCATGGCGTGGTTGTGGATGCGCGGCGCGCCGGGAACGTCGGCCAGAACCGCCGCGACCTCGGTCCCGACAACGCCGCCGAGCCCGGGCGAGATCGCCCGGTCGATGACGATGAGGTGATCGAGCCCGTCGCAGGCCGCCCGAAGCGCCTCGGCGGGGAAGGGGCGGAATGCCCGGAGCTTGATGAGGCGGGCCGAGGCGACGTCGGGTCCGCGATGCTCCATCCCCATCGCGATGGTCCCCAGCGTCGAGCCCATCGCGAGGATGCCGATCTTGGCTTCGGCGGGCCCGCTGACCTCCAGTAGCCCGCCGCAGGCGCGGCCGGTGAGCCCTTCCCAGTCCCGGTCCACCGCCGCGATTACGTCGAGCGCCTTCAGCATCGCGCCATGATGGCTGTGGCGGACCTCGGCGAAGAAATCGGGAGCGACGAGCGTGCCGAGGGATTTCGGATCGTCCGGGTCGAGCCTGCGCGAGAACTCGAACGGCGGCAGCCAGTTGTCGACCTCCTTCTGCTCGGGCAGGGCAATGGGCTCCATCGTATGGGTCAGCACGAAGCCGTCCATGCACACCATCACCGGAAGCTCGGTCTCCTGGGCGATCCGGAAGGCCTGGATGGTGGTGTCCACCGCCTCCTGGTTGTCGGCACAGTGAAGCTGGATCCAGCCCGAATCGCGCACCGCCATGGAGTCGCTGTGATCGTTCCAGATCGACAGGGGTGCCGACACCGCCCGATTGGCCACCGTCATCACGAGCGGAATGCGCATGCCGGCGATGTTGAAGAGCACCTCGGCCATCAGGAGCACGCCCTGGCTCGCCGTGGCGGTGTAGGCGCGGACCCCCGCGGCGGCGGCGCCGAGCACCACCGAGGCGGCGGAAAACTCGCTCTCGACGCTGACGAACTCGGTATGCATGTCGCCCTCGGCGACGAGGCGCGAGAGGTTCTCCACGATATGGGTCTGCGGCGTGATCGGGTAGGCGGCCACGACGTCGGGGCGGCAAAGTGCCACCGCGCGGGCGATGGCCTGGCTGCCTTCGAGCGCTTCAAGCAACGGCGGGCTCCTTCCAGATGTCCTTGTCTACCGAGGCGGCGACCCGGTCGATGAGGCGGATGTTGTTTTCAAGGACCTCGCCGGAAAACCGGTCCTTCAGGGCGGCAGCGAGCGAGGGGATCGGGAAAAGCCCCGTCGCCTGCAAGAGCGCGGCAAGAAGGGCGGTGTTGGGGATCGGCCGTCCGATGACCTCGACGGCCATCGCCGTCGCGCCGACCGCCAGCGCACGGCAGCCGAAGGTCTTGGCCACCTCGTCGCTCGACCGGGTTGTGTTGACGATCATCCCGCCGCCCGGCTTCAGCCCGGCGGTGATGTGTGCATCCTGCAAGAGCGTGCCGTCCTGGACAATGAGGAAGTCCGGCGTGCGCACCTGGCTCCTGAGCCGGATCGGGCCGGCATCGGTGCGCACGAAGGCCGTCACCGGCGCGCCGCGGCGCTCGGCGCCGAAGGCCGGGAAGGCCTGGCACATCTGACCGGCATGAAAGGCGGTCGCCGCGAGCAGATAGGCAGCGGCAACGCTCCCCTGTCCACCCCGACCGTGAATGCGGTACTCGATCATAACGCCGAGTGTGGGGGCATTGCCCCGGGCCCACTATGACGCAGGTCAAGTGATCCCGCGAATGCCGGACGTCGCGCGAGGTCGATCGAGGCGGGCGGGTCGCCGACCCCGACGACTTGCGAGCCCGCGCAAGGGAGGGCTGCGACAGCGGCCGCCCGCACCGACAGCGCGGGCCGGTCGAGGGTCTGGGATGTCGGGAGGAGGATGGCAGCCCGTAGGGGAATCGAACCCCTCTTTCCAGGTTGAAAACCTGGCGTCCTAACCGATAGACGAACGGGCCACTTCAGGTCGCGGTTAGGTAGTTGGAACCTTTCGTGAGAGCAAGAGGAAATTTGGCCGCCCGCTCAGGCCGGCGCGGCGTCCTCGAGGCGGAGTTGGACGGTCTCGCTGCCCTTCCAGTGGTTGATGTCGAGCCGGCCGGCGAGGTGGAAGCGGCCGCCGCCATGGGCGAGGAGCGCCTGGCCCAGCGCGCTGTCGAGCGCGCCGAAGGCGATGGCGTCGAGCCGGGCGCCGAGCCCGTCGCCGAAGGAGACTTTGAGGTGGCCCTGGCCGACCTCGCGGGCATGAAGGATGGCCTGATCGGCGAAGATATAGCGCGGTGCCGGGGCGGCCATCCCGAACGGCCCCGCCGCCTCGATGGCGCCCACAAGCTCGGGGCTGGCCGCGCCCGGCATGAGAAGGCCGGTCACGGAGAGGTCCCGCGGCCCTGCGGCCCCGGCCCCCTGTCGCGCCAGGAGCGCCTCCAGTCGCTCCATCGCTGCCTCGCATTTGTCGCGGGTGACGGTGAGGCCCGCCGCCATCCGGTGGCCGCCGCCTTTTTCCAGCAGGCCCTCGGCGGCGACGCGCTGGATGGCGGCGCCGAGATCGACCCCGGGGACCGACCGCCCCGAGCCCTTCCCGAGCCCGGCCGCGTCGAAACCGATGACGATGGCGGGCCGGTCGGTGGCCTCCTTCACCCGGGCCGCGACGATCCCGACGACGCCGGGGTGCCAGCCCTCGCCGGCCGCCCAGGCGAGCGCTCCCGCCGGGCGGGCCTCGACGGCGGCAAGGGCGGCCTCCCGCACCGCCGCCTCGATCTCGCGGCGCTCGGTGTTGAGTTCGTCGAGCCGGTCGGCCAGGGACCGCGCCTCTGCCGGATCGTCGGTGGCAAGGCAGCGGGCGCCGAGATCGGCCTTGCCGACCCGGCCGCCGGCATTGACCCGGGGGCCGATCAGGTAGCCGAGGTGGTGAGCGCTCGGCGGCCGGTCGAGCCGGGCGACATCGGCAAGGGCTGCGAGCCCCGGCCGGGCGCGGCGGGCCATCACCTCGAGGCCCCGGCGCACGAAGGCGCGATTGATGCCGGTGAGCGGCGCCACATCGGCCACGGTGGCAAGCCCGACGAGATCGAGCATCGCGAGAAGGTCCGGGCCCCGGCGCCCGGCGGCCTTCATCCGGCGCCCGACCTCGACCAGCATCAGAAAGACCACACCGGCAGCACACAGATGCCCCAGAGCACCGTCCTCGTCCTGCCGGTTGGGGTTCACCACCGCCACGGCCGGCGGCAGGGTCTCGGCGCCGAGATGGTGGTCGAGGACGACGACATCCGCCGCCCCCGCCGCGCCGAGCGCTTCATGCGACAGCGTCCCGCAATCGACGCAGACGATGAGGTCATGGTCCCGTGCCAGCAGCGCCATGGCGGCCTCGTTCGGCCCGTAGCCCTCGTCGATACGGTCGGGCACATAGAGCGTCGCGGCCCGGCCCATCTGCCGCAGCCAGTCGAGAAGGAGGGCGGCCGAGGCACCGCCATCGACATCGTAATCGGCAAAGACCGCGATGCGCTCGCCGGCGGTCACCGCCGCCAGAAACCGCTCTGCGGCAGCCCCCATGTCCTTCAGCGTCAACGGGTCGGGGAGAAGATCGCGCAGCGACGGGTTCAAAAAGCCCTCGGCCGCCTCCGCCGCCACCCCCCGCCGGACGAGAACGCGCGCAAGCGCCGGTGCGTGCCCGGTGGCCTGAACCATCGCCTCGGTCAGCCGGTCTTCCTCCGGGCCCGGCCCCACCCAGCGCCGCCCGGTGAGCGAACGCTCAACCCCCAGGAACGCCTCGGCGCCGTCTGTCATCGGCCCCCGCTCAGAGCGCGTCGACGGGGTTGCGGTAGGTCATCCGCCGCACCGAGCCCGTCTTCGACCGCATCAGGATCGTCTCGGCGGTGAGATACCCGACTTCCCGCTTGATGCCGGGCAGGATCGAGCCATCGGTCACCCCGGTCGCGGCGAAGATCACGTCGCCGGTGACCATGTCGTCGCGGGTATAGACCCGGTGGAGGTTCTTGATCCCGGCCGATTTCGCGCGCTTCTCCTCGTCGCCGCTGCGAAAGAGGAGCTTGCCGAAAATCTGCCCGCCCATGCATTTCAGCGCCGCGGCGGCGAGCACGCCTTCGGGCGCGCCACCCGAGCCCATATACATGTCGATGCCCGTCGACGGTTCGGCGCAATGGATCACGCCGGCAACATCGCCGTCGGTGATGAGCCGGATCGCGCAGCCGGTGGTGCGCAGCTCGGCGATCATGTCCTCGTGGCGCGGCCGTTCCAGCACGCAGACGGTGATGTCGGCCGTAGAGCAGCCCTTCGCGGAGGCGAGCGCGGAGACCCGCTCGGCCGGCGCCATGTCGAGGGTGACGACCCCGCGCCGGAAGCCCGGACCGATGGCGAGCTTCTCCATATAGACGTCGGGCGCATGGAGCATCGAGCCGCGCGGGCCCATGGCGATGACCGCAAGCGCGTTCGGCATGTCCTTCGCCGTGAGCGTGGTGCCTTCGAGCGGGTCGAGCGCGATGTCGACCTCGGGCCCCTCGCCGTTGCCGACCTCCTCGCCGATATAGAGCATCGGCGCCTCGTCGCGCTCCCCCTCGCCGATCACCACGACGCCGCGAATATCGAGTTGATTCAACTGGTTGCGCATCGCATCGACCGCCGCCTGGTCGGCGGCCTTCTCGTCGCCGCGCCCGATCAGGCGGGCCGAGGCTAGGGCGGCGGCTTCGGACACCCGGGCAAGGCCAAGCGAAAGCATGCGGTCGTGAAATTTGGGGCTGTCGGCCATCAAGGGGTCCTTTCAAGCGGCGTTCACGCCTTCCCTAGCCCGCAGGGCGGGGGGCGACAAGTTTGGTAGCGCCCAACAGGCGGGGGTCAGGAAAAGCGGTTTTTCCCCGGGCCGGCTCCGGCTATACGAGCCCGGGTTTGAGCGGAGGCCGGGCATGGCAAACGTCGTCGTCGTAGGCGCCCAATGGGGCGACGAAGGCAAGGGCAAGATCGTCGATTGGCTCTCCGAACGCGCCGACGTGATCGCGCGGTTTCAGGGCGGTCACAATGCCGGACACACGCTGGTCATCGGCGAGACGGTCTACAAGCTCCACGCGCTGCCCTCTGGCGTGGTGCGCCCCGGCAAGCTGTCGGTGATCGGCAACGGGGTGGTGCTCGACCCCTGGCATCTGATGGAGGAAATCGCCACGTTGCGCGGACAGGGGGTCGAGATCAGCCCCGAGACGCTGATGGTCGCCGAGAACACGGCGCTGATCCTGCCGATCCACGGTGAGCTCGACCGGGCCCGCGAGGCGCAGAACGCGGTCGCCAAAATCGGCACCACGGGGCGCGGGATCGGTCCGGCTTACGAGGACAAGGTCGGGCGCCGCTCGGTCCGGGTGGCCGATCTCGCCGATCCCGCCACGCTTGAGCGCCGTGTCGACCGGGCGCTTGTCCATCACGACGCGCTCCGCCGGGGGCTGGGCCTTGAGGAGGTCGATCGCGCCGGGCTCATCGAAAGTCTCGCCGCGGTCGCCCCCGACATCCTGCCCTTCGCGGGGCCCGTCTGGAAGGTTCTGAACGAAAAGCGGAAATCCGGCCAGCGCATTCTCTTCGAAGGGGCGCAAGGGGCGCTTCTCGACATCGATTTCGGGACTTATCCGTTCGTGACGTCCTCCAATGTCATCGCCGGTCAGGCGGCCACGGGGGTCGGGCTCGGCCCCGGCGCAATCGACTTCGTTCTCGGCATCGTCAAGGCTTACACGACGCGGGTCGGCGAAGGCCCGTTCCCGACAGAGCTTTTCGACGAAACCGGCGAGCGGCTTGGGGTGCAGGGCCACGAATTCGGCACGACGACCGGTCGTAAACGGCGCTGTGGCTGGTTCGACGCGGTGCTCGTCCGTCAGACCTGCGCCACCTCGGGGGTCTCCGGCATCGCGCTGACAAAGCTCGACGTGCTCGACGGGTTCGACGAACTCAAAATCTGCACCGGCTATGAGCTTGACGGCGCTCCGCTCGATTACCTGCCCATCGCCTCGGAGGAGCAGGCCCGGGTCACGCCGGTCTACGAGACGATGCCGGGCTGGTCCGAAAGCACCGCCGGCGCGCGGAGCTGGTCCGAGCTGCCGGGCACCGCGGTGAAATACGTCCGCCGGATCGAGGAGTTGATCGCGTGCCCGGTGGCGCTACTGTCCACCTCGCCCGAACGCGACGACACCATTCTCGTAACCGACCCCTTCTCGGACTGACCCCATGGCCCTTTCCTGGAAAGCCCGGCGCCGCTGGAGCCTTGTCATTCTTCTCGTCGGTCTGCCGATCTACATCGTCGCGGCCGTCACGATCCTGAACCTTCTCGAGCGGCCCCCGATCTGGCTGGAATTCCTGGTCTACGCCGGGCTCGGCATCCTCTGGGCGCTGCCGTTCAGGGCGGTGTTCCGGGGTGTGGGCCGCGCCGACCCGGATGCCGAGGGCGAGGAGTAGAGGCCTCTGGCCGCCGCCGGCGCGCGCCCCGTCCCGGGCTTGACCCGGGACCCCGATCAACGATGCGCTCCATAGGGTCGAGGCCCCGGATCCAGTCCGGGGCGTGGGTCGCTGACGGCACGCCGGAGCGGGCCCCCAGACCTCCCCTCCACGCCAAACCCCACCGGCGGTCGCAACCCCGGCCTCTCCGACGGCAGAATACGAGGCCGGGGCGTCCGGAAACCTGCGACGACAACGAGAACGGGCCGCGACTGTGCCGCGGCCCGTCCCCCGGATCAGGGATCGGCCTATTCCCCGGCGTAGCGCTGCTCGGGTTTGAACCGCGTCGTTTCAGAAACGGTGAACTGACCGCGCTGGAGCTTCTGGATCCGGCCTTGCCGGAGAAGCTGACCGAACGAGCGCAAGCCCGCTTCGCGCGACTGCTCGATCGTCGGGTCGACTTTCGCGACGCGCCGCATGATCTGGGGACGCGAGAAATGCGGCTGGCCCTCGATGAACGCGGTATAGGCGGCGGCGGCCTCCAGAAGATCAGTGAGATCGTGGGCGCCCATGCGCTGGGCGAAATCGGCGAACCCCTTCGATTCCTCGGCAGCCGCGGCGTTTTCCTCCGCCGTCAGGTCCCGCGAGACCCGGCGCGGCCGGATCGCGGGGTCGTCCTCGGCGCCCTCCACCCGAAGTTCGGAGACGAGCATCAACGGAGACGGACGGTCCTCGCCCTCGCCCTCGTCGTCTTCCAGCGCAACGACATCGATGGTGTCTTCCGGTCCGAGGAGCCGGGTTTTGACCCGCGAACTGTCCGGGCGCGCCGGCGTCTCGTCAATGTCGCGTTCCCCGTCGATCTCGAGCGTCACGTCGGCGGCCTCGTCACGTGGTTCATCGTTTTCGACACTTGTCTCGACGGTCTCCGAGGTCCGGCGCGGCTTGACGATGTCCTGAAGGTCCTCGCGATAGTCTTTCTGCTCCTCGGGGTCTCCGGCGCGGTCGCGGCCCACGACACGGCTCAGGATCTTGTCGGCCCGCGTCGCTGCCACGGCGGCCTTGAGATGTGCAATCGCACTCCGGCGGCGGCTGCCCTCGTTCTCGGCAAAAGCGCTGTCGGTCCGGTGCTGGAGCCGGTCGCTCTCTTCGTCCGGCGCGCGCAGTTGCGAGCTTTTCGAAAGGCTGCGTTCGCCACGGGCCTCGGCGAGGGTCGGTGCATCCTTCGGCGCCGCGTCGGCCTCGGCGTCGGCATGCCATTCGGACGCCTCGTCCCCTTCCATGTCGAGCGCCCGCCCCTCTTCCTCGCCGTCGTCCCGGTCCGCATCGTTCCGGGCCTCGGCATCGAAGTCGATGCCCCAAAGATCGTCCTCGGCCTCGCCGGTCACGCCGGCAGACGCGACCTCGGCGGTTTCGGTCTCTCCGGTTTCGTCCTCCGCCGTTTCGTCCTCGGCAACGGCGGGCGCATCGCGCACCAGCGTCGGTTCGCTGGCGACCTCGACCTTGGGTTCGTCGGGCTGGAGCGGGGGCGTCTCGCCCTCCTCGGCAGACGTCGCCGCCGCCTCGGCCGGATCGTCGCCGGCCATGATACGGGCGATGGCCGCATCGGTGTCTTCATTCGCTGTCGGCGCCTCGGTATCGTCGATGTCAGCGTCGACCGGGGGGCGCGGTTCGTCCGCTTCCGCCGCCTCGGTCTCGGCGACCGGCTCGGGGCTCGGGGCGGGCTCTTCGACAGGGGCGGCCTCGGCAGCCGGTTCGCCGAGGTCGGCCTCGTCGTCGAAGGTCTCTTCGTCAGCTCCGGCCGGAGCGTCTTCTTCTTCGTCCCAACCTGCGTCGTCCGTGGCGACGGTCTGCGCATCGGCCGCGTCATCGTCGGGGTGAGCGACGATCTCGACGTCTTCGTCGAAGTCCCAGATCGGCTCGGCCGCGACCGGACCGTCCTCGTCGGGCACCCGGTCGTTCTCGCCGGCAGCCTGCTCGGCCATGACCTGGCTGATCAGCGTTGCGTCGATGTCTCCTGCAAAGCCCGGCGACATGTCGGCCACCATGGCTTCGTCGTCGGCGTCGCTTTCCTCGGTCGCCGTCGCGGCGAGCCCCGCCCCGATGTCGCGCGACCGGGTCCGTTCGACCACGGCCCTGATCCGGCTCAGCTTTTCCTCGATGCTGCCGGCCCGGGGATCGTGCGCGGCTTCGACGTCCTCTTCGATGGTTTCTTCGGCTGCTTGGGTCTCGGCCATCTCGTGGCTCGGCTCCTCGGCAGGTTCCGGCTCCGCCGCAACGAACGTGTCGTCCTGCCCGGTACCGACCATCGGCTCGGCCCCGGCCTCGTCGGTTGCCGCTGCCGGCTTGTCGATCATCTCAGCGGCCGGCAGGTCGGCCTCGTCTTCGGCAAGACCGCTGTCGAGCTGGCGCAGCACCACGCCCTCGCCCGACACGTGCGACTCCACCCGGCGCTGGATTTCGCGCTCGGCAATACGGTGCAGCATCTCGGCATCCGGCGTCGGCGGTTCGGCCCCGAAGTAGCGGTCGTCCGCGGCGAGATCGCGGAAGTATTCCGCGATGTGGCGCATCGTCGAAAACGGATCGTCGAAGCCTTCCAGCGTGCAGCTGAAAGTGCCGTAGGATACCGTAAGGATCTTACTCGAGCTCGAGCCTACCATTGTCGTCCGCTTTCTCCCAAACCCAGCAACAGTGTGTTTACCACGGCATCGTTCGCAAATAGGAACAGAGTGAAGGTGATGGCACGATTTTTTTGGGTCAGAATTATGGCGATTTCCCCAATGGCCCCACGATCCCCGTGAGCACCGCGATTGTCGATGCCGACCGTCCGGTGACGCTTCTGGGGCCGGCCAAGGCCAAGCGTCGGGACATCAAGGCGGCTTTGGCGCTCGGGGGGCCGCTCGTTGCGGCCGATGGCGGGGCCGAACGGGCGCTTGACCTCGGGCTCGTGCCCGACGCGGTGATCGGAGATTTCGACAGTTTCGACCCAAGGGCGCGGGTGGCGGAAAACCGCCTTCACCGGGTCTCCGAGCAGGACAGCACCGATTTCGAAAAGTGCTTGCAGCGAATCAAGGCGCCGCGGGTCCTCGCCCTTGGGTTCCTCGGTCGCCGGATCGACCATTCCCTGGCCGTGCTCTCAACGCTCGTCTCATACCCTCCGGGATGGTGCGTGCTGATCGGCAGCCACGATGTGGTCGTCCATTGCCCGCCCGCGATGGGTCTCGATCTGCCCCGGGGCACGCGGGTTTCGCTGTTTCCGCTCGCCGAGGTGACCGGCCGCTCGTCCGGTCTTCAATGGCCGATCGACGGGATCGAATTCGCACCCGGCGGACCCGTCGGGACTTCCAACCGGGCCACGGCAAGGGTGGTGCTGGAACTGGACGCGGAGGGGATGCTTCTCATCCTCCCCCGGGATGCGGTCGGCGCACTGCTTGAGGCCCTGCCAGGCGGCTAAGCCGGCGTTCGCGCAGGACGATGTAGAGACCGGCGGCGAGGATCACGAGGATACCGGCGAGGGCCAGGCCGTTGGGGAATTCCCGAAAGAACACCCAGCCGAGGCCTGCGGCGACGGGGATTTCGAGGTATTGCACTGGCGCGACTGTGGCCGAGGGCGCGTAGCGCAGGCTCAGCGTCATCAGAAGATGGGCGAGCGTGCCGAACCCGCCGACGGCGAGAAGCATGAGAAGGCCGCTCGTGTCGGGCCGCACCGGGGCAAGGTCGTCGATGCCGAGGCCCGCGCCGACGGCCATCGCCGGAAGCAGGATGGCAAGGCTCTGCCAGCCGCTCGCGGCCTGGAGCGTCATCGGGTTCACGGTCTGCGCCAGATGCCGCGTCAGGATGATGTAGAAGGCGAAGATCACCGCCGCCGCCACCGGCAGGAGCGCGGCCGGACCGACCGCCGCAAAGCTCGGCTGGACAACCATCAGGGTGCCCGCAAACCCCACCAGCGCGGCCATCACCCGCCGGGCGCCGACTTCCTCGCCCATGAAGAAATAGCCTAGAAACAAGAGGATGAACGGCAGCACATAGGCAATGGCCACGGCATCGGCCAGTGGCAGGAACCGAAACGAACCGTAGATCGCGCCGAGGCCGAAGAGGTTGAGAATAGCCCTGAGGATCGAAAGTGCGAAGACCCCGCGCTCCATTGCGAGCCGCGCCCCGGTCAGCAGAGCAAGCCCCGCCATCGCGACAGCCTGTATCGCAAAGCGCGCCGCCAGGAGCATCGCCAGCGGCAGGGTCGCGCCGGCCATCTTGGCGAAGGCATCCGCGAACGGGATGGCGAGGCAAAACCCGAGCATCAGGGCAATGCCCAGGGACGGGCGGTCGGCACTCATGGAGGGACCCTAGGCCGGGTCCGTGGCGGGGTCCATCTGGCGTTGCCTCCGACAATCCGGCTTGGGTCCGAAAACGCCCGATGAAGCGGCGCCCCTCGCCCCCGCTCAGCAGTTCGGGACGTTCACCGCCAGCCCCCCAAGGGCGGTCTCCTTGTACTTCTCGCTCATGTCCTCGCCGGTCTGGCGCATGGTCTCGATCGCCGCGTCGAGGGGCACGAAATGGGTGCCGTCGCCCCGGAGGCTCAGCGAGGCCGCCGAGACGGCCTTGATGGCACCGAGGCCGTTGCGCTCGATGCAGGGCACCTGGACGAGCCCCTTCACCGGGTCACAAGTCATGCCAAGGTGGTGTTCGAGCGCGATTTCGGCCGCGTTTTCAACCTGTTCCGGCGCTCCGCCCAGCACGGCTGCGAGACCTGCGGCGGCCATC
This sequence comes from Paracoccaceae bacterium, assembly GCA_030066905.1. Lineage (GTDB taxonomy): Bacteria > Pseudomonadota > Alphaproteobacteria > Rhodobacterales > Rhodobacteraceae > JASJAR01. The sequence continues at coordinate 30,191 of JASJAR010000017.1, forward strand.
GCACTGGCCGAGCCGACCTCGGCCTGACAGCCGCATTCGGCGCCCGAGATCGAGGCGTTGTGTTTGACGAGCCCGCCGATGGCGGCGGCCGTGAGCAGAAACTCGGGCACCCGGGCCGATGTGGCCCCCGGCACATGGTCGAGCCAGTAGCGGATCGTCGCCGGCACCACCCCCGCCGCCCCGTTGGTCGGCGCGGTCACGACCTGTCCGCCGGCGGCGTTCTCCTCGTTCACCGCCATCGCATAGACGCTGATCCAGTCGTTGATGATATGGGGGGCGGTGAGGTTCTGGCCGCGCTCCGCCAGGAGCGCCTCGTGTATGCCCGCCGCTCGCCGCTTGACCCCGAGCCCGCCGGGCAGGATGCCATGGCCATCGAGCCCCCGGTCGATGCAGTCCGACATCACCGCCCAGATGCGCGCGAGCCCGTCGTCGAGCGCGCGCCGGTCCATCCGGCTGAGTTCGTTGGCCCGTTTGAGCTCGGCAACGGATTTGCCGCTTTCGGCGCACATCGCGAGCATCTCGGCCGCCGAATGGAACGGATAGGGGACGGGCGCTCCGTCGTCGGTGTTTCGGCCCTGCGCCAGTTCCGCCTCGGTCAGCACAAAGCCGCCGCCGATGGAGTAGTAAACCTCGTCGAGGATCACATCGCCCTGGCCGTCGAGCGCGGCCAGCCGCATGCCGTTGGCATGGCCCGGCAGGGGGGCGGAGCGGTCGAAGACAAGGTCTTCGGCGGGGTCGAAGGCGAGGGGGCCGAGCCCGCGCGGCGCCACCCGCTTTTCCGCCTTGATAGCCAAAAGGGCCGCCTCGGCGGTGTCGTGTTCATAGCTTTCGGGCTCGAAGCCGGCGAGGCCGAGGATCACCGCCCGGTCGGTGGCGTGGCCGACGCCGGTAAAGGCCAGCGAGCCGTGCAGATGCGCCGTGAGCCCCGCCGCCGTAAACGGCGAGGACCGCAAAAGGTCGAGAAACCGGGCGGCGGCCACCATCGGCCCCATCGTGTGTGACGACGACGGGCCGATTCCGACTTTGAAGAGATCGAGAACGGAGATGAACATCGCGGGTCCCTGCCAATACCGAACCTCCGTTAGCCCGACCCGGCGGCGGCTGACCACCCGAATCCGACCAGGCGGACGGCAAGCGCGGTCAGATCGCCGCCCGGATCGCCGGCACGCGTCTGAGAAGGGCCACAACCGCGAAGGACAGCGCAAGGCCCGCAAACGTCGCAACCGCGAATTTGGTCCACGCTCCGTAAGGCGCCGACAGAAGTGCGGTCTGCACCGCGACGAGCACGTAGACGTGGATCAGGTAGACCCCGTAGACCTGCCCCTGAAGCGCGCCGAGCACAGGGCCGGGCCGCGACACCCAGCGCCGCGCCACCGCGCAGATGCCGAAGATCATGCCCACCGCGATGGGGGCTTCGACGGCGGCCCAGCCATAGACGAACCATTGTCGCTCGAAGAACAGCGGGTCGCCGCTCAGCGCCACGAAGGCGACGAACGCAAGATAGGTCGCCACACCGATGGCGAAACACGCGCCCGCCTGGCGGGTGTCGAAGGTCTCGAACCAGCGGCTGCGCCCCGCAACGATCCCGACGACGAAGAGACTGGCATATTGCGGGAAATGAGCGGGCTCGGCCGGAACGATACCGGCAATGTCGATCCAGACGTCCTGGGGCCACACCGCCCGGATCGCGGCGGTCGCCAGTGCGAGGGTCAGAACGTAGGCCAGAACCGGAGCGAACCCTGGCGGCGGCCGCACCGGCCCCGCGGGCCCGGTCAGCGCCCGCCAGAGCGCATAGAGCGCGGAGTAGACGAAGAGATGGGCGATGAACCACAGCGGGCCGAATTCGACCCCGTCGGCAAAATGGGCGCGCCAATGGGCCAGAAGCGGGGGCTTGTCCGGCGACCAGAGCCAGCCGATCGCCGGCGTGACGAGAAGGACGAGCACGACGAGGGGCACAAGCAATCGCTCGACCCGGCGGCGCAGAAACCGCCAAAACCCCCTGCGGTCGTAGCTGGCTTCGGTGAAGTACCCCGCGATCAGAAAGAAAAAGCCCATGAAATAGGCCGCATTGATGCCGAGAAAGTAGATGAGCCCTTCGGTCTTTGCGGGGTCGGAGACGGGCCAGAGCCCGACATGGGTGTAGGGAATGGCAGCATGGTGGGTCACCACGAGCGCCACGAGATAGATCCTGATCCACTGGATCGCATGGATCGGCGCGGCCTCGGCGCGGGTGACCCGGTCGGTCTCGGCAGGGACGGCAAGCGTTGGCATGACGTAAGGGTAGCTTCGCGCCCCATGTCGGGCTTGACGGCGGTCAATCGCCCCTCGCACCTATCCGGCGTTGCGCCTATAAGGCGGTCAACCGAGGGAAGCGTCACGATGTCCGAAAACCTGTCACCCATCGATACCGCCAAATACGTCGCTGCGCGTCGGGCGACGGATTTCATCGAGAGCGGGATGAAGGTCGGGCTCGGCACCGGGTCGACGGCCGCCTGGCTTCTGAAATGCATCGCCGAGATGATCCGAGACGAAGGTCTGTCGATCACCGGTGTGGCGACGTCGGAACGCACCGCCGCAATGGCTCGCGACCTCGGCATTCCGAGCACCACGCTCGACGCCACGAAATGGCTCGATCTGACCATCGACGGGGCCGACGAGTTCGACGGCGAGATGACTCTCATCAAGGGCGGCGGCGGAGCGCTGTTGCAGGAAAAGATCGTCGCGGCGGCCTCCGATCAGATGATCGTGATCGCCGACAAGACCAAGGAGGTCGAAACCCTCGGCGCCTTTGCCCTGCCTGTCGAAGTGATCGGCTTTGGGCGCGAGACCACCCGCGCGCTGATCGAGGAAACCTTGCCGGGGCTCGACGTTCTGGGCCGCGAGACGGTCTGGCGGATGGACGGGGAGGCGCCCTTCAAGACCGACGAGGGCAATTTCATCCTCGATCTGCACCTCAAGCGCATCGGCAATGCCCGCCAGTTGGCCCTGGTCCTGAACCAGATCCCCGGCGTCGTCGAGAACGGGCTTTTCGTCGATCTCTGCGACGTGGTCGTCACCGGCCATGCCGACGGCAAGGTGGAGGTGCGCGACATCAATGCCGGCACGTTCGAAGAACAGCGCCTGCCGGTGGAACCGACGGCAAACATCTTCAAGGATATAGGGGCCTAGCGTGGCGTTCGACTACGATCTCTTCGTCATCGGAGGCGGGTCCGGCGGGGTGCGCGCCGCCCGCGTGAGCGCGGCGACCGGTGCCAGTGTGGCGCTCGCCGAGGAAAGCCGGCTGGGCGGGACCTGCGTGATCCGGGGCTGCGTGCCGAAAAAGCTCATGGTGTTCGCCAGCGAATACCACGGGGCCATCGGCGAGGCGCAGGCCTATGGCTGGGCCCATGAGGGCGGGGCGTTCGACTGGCAAAAGTTCAAACCGCGTCTGCGCGAGGAACTGACCCGGCTCGAAGGCATCTACCGCAGGCTCCTCGAAGGCTCCGGCGTGGAAATCTTCGACACCCGCGCCCGCCTCGTCGACCCCCATACCGTGGAGCTGGCCGACGGCGACCGGAAGTCGGCCAAGCACATCCTCATCGCCACCGGGGGCCATGCGGTGCGCCCCGATCAGCCCAACGCCGAACTCGGGATCACCTCGAACGACATCTTCCTTATGGACGAACTGCCGAAGTCGATCCTGATCGTCGGCGGCGGTTACATCGCCTGCGAATTCGCCTGCATACTCAACGGTCTCGGGGTCGAGGTTACCCAGCATTACCGGGGCGCGCAGATCTTGCGCGGGTTCGACGACGAGGCGCGGGGGCTCGTGGCAGAGGCCATGCGCGCGGGCGGGGTCGACCTTCATCTCGGGACCAACATCGTCGAGATGCGGGCCGCCGAGGAGGTCACCGACCTCGACCATGCCAAGCCCGCCACCGAGATCACCGGCGGAGCAGGCGAGCTTGCCCCGACCGACCCCGATGCCGGGGCTGCGCTAAGGGGCGGGCCGGTATGGGTCAAATCCACGAACGGTCAGGAGCGGGTTTACGACAGGGTGATGTTCGCCACCGGCCGGGCGCCAAATACCGCCGATCTCGGGCTCGGGGAGGTCGGTGTGGCGACCGGCCGGCGCGGCGAGATCGTCGTGGACGCGTTTTCCCAGACCAACGTGCCCTCGATCTACGCCATCGGAGACGTGACGAACCGCATCCAGCTCACGCCGGTCGCGATCCGCGAGGGCATGGCCTTTGCCGCCACCGTGTTCGACGGCAAGCCGACGAAGGTCGACCACGACCTCGTGGCCTCGGCCGTTTTCACCCAGCCCGAGCTCGGCACGGTGGGGCTGACCGAGGAAGCGGCCCGCGACATCGAACCCATCGAGGTCTATTGCACCAGCTTCCGGCCGATGCGCACCGCCTTCATCGAACGCCCCGACCGGGTGCTCTTCAAGCTCATAGTGTCGCAGAAAACCCGCAAGGTTCTCGGCTGCCACATCGTCGCAGAAGGGGCGGGCGAACTCATCCAGATGGTTGGAATCGCGATCAAGATGGGCGCCACGAAAGAGGATTTCGACCGCACCGTCGCTGTGCACCCGACCATCTCCGAGGAGCTTGTCACCATGCGCGAACCCGTGCGAACGGCTTGAATTTCCGCCCGAACACCACAACTACGCACGTAACATCCATAGACATCGAACCGAAGGACACAACCACGCATGGCTGGTAACAACGGCGGACCCTGGGGCGGCGGCAACCGCGGCGGCGGTTCGGGGGGCGGCGACGACCGCGGCGGACCGCCGCGGCGTCCGGGCCAGGAAGGCCCGCAGATCCCCGAAATCGACGAAATCATGAAAAAAGGCCAGGAGCAGCTCAAGGTGCTCATGGGCGGCCGCTCGGGCGGCGGCCGCAATGGCGGCGGTGGCGACGGCGACGGTCCGCGGCTCACCCGCGGCACGCTCGGGCTCGGCGCGCTGGCGCTGCTCGGGCTCTGGGCGTTCTCCTCGTTCTACACGGTGCGCCCCGAAGAACAGTCGGTCGAGCTTTTCCTCGGCGAGTTCTCTTCGGTCGGCAATCCGGGCCTCAACTTCGCCCCCTGGCCGCTCGTCACCTATGAAGTGCTGCCGGTGACCCGGGAACAGAACGAAGATATCGGCGTGCGCGGCGGGCGCGGCCCCGACGGGCTGATGCTGACGACCGACGAAAACATCGTCGATATCGACTTCCAGGTCGTATGGAACATCTCCGATCCCGCGATGTATCTTTTCAACCTCCGCGATGGGCCGCAGACGGTGCGTGCTGTGTCCGAGTCCGCGATGCGCGAGATCATCGCTCGTTCCGAACTCGCCCCGATCCTCAACCGGGACCGCGGCCAGATCGAGCAGGACGCCTTCGAACTCATCCAAGCAACGCTCGACGGGTACAATTCCGGCATCAACATCGTCCGTGTGAACCTCGACCGCGCCGACCCGCCCCAGCAGGTGATCGACGCGTTCCGCGACGTGCAGGCGGCCGAACAGGAGCGCGACCGGCTCGAACGCCAGGCCGATGCCTATGCCAACCGGGTGCTTGCCGGCGCCCGAGGCGAGGCGGCCCAGCTTCTTGAACAGGCCGAAGCCTACCGGGCGCAGCAGGTCAACGAGGCCACCGGTGAGGCGGCGCGGTTCGTCTCGGTGCTCGAGGAGTACCAGAACGCCCGCGAGGTGACCCGCCGGCGGCTCTATATCGAGACGCTGGAGCGCATCTACGGCGATGTCGACAAGATCATCCTCGACGAGGATGCCAGCGGCGAGGGCGGCCAGGGGGTCATCCCGTTCCTGCCGCTGAACGATCTGCAACGCCGGCCGACGGCCCAGGCCAACACGGGAGGCAACTGACATGCGGCGCGCAACGATTGTTATTCCCGTCGTGGTGATCGCCATCGCCGTGGCCCTGTCGTCGATCTTCATCGTCGACGAGCGGGAAAAGGCGCTGGTCCTCCAGTTCGGGCAGATCCGCCAGGTCAAGGAAGACCCCGGGCTCGGCTTCAAGATCCCGATCATCCAGGAGGTGGTGCGCTACGACGACCGCATCCTCTCGGTCGATACGCCCGAGATCGAGATCACCCCGTCGGACGACCGCCGGCTCATCGTCGACGCTTTCGCCCGCTACCGGATCTCGGATGTGGTCCAGTTCCGGCAGGCGGTCGGCGTGGGCGGCATCCGCTCGGCCGAAGACCGGCTGATCTCGATCCTCAACACCCAGACCCGGGCGGTGCTCGGTTCGGCCGGCGTCACCTCGAACACGATCCTGTCGGAGGAACGGGCCGCGCTGATGGTCCGCATTCGCGAGCTCTCCCAGGCCCGGGCGGCGGCGATCGGTCTTGAGGTGGTCGATGTGCGTCTGAAACAGACGAACCTCCCCGACCAGAACCTCGAAGCGACGTTTGCGCGGATGCGCGCGGAGCGCGAACGCGAGGCCGCCGATGAGATCGCGCGCGGCGAGGAAGCCGCCCAGCGGGTCCGGGCGCAGGCCGACCGGACGGTGGTGGAGCTGGTCTCGGAATCCCAGCGGGAAGCGGAGATCACCCGAGGCGAGGCCGATGCGGAACGCAACCGCATCTTCGCCGACGCCTTCGGGCGCGACCCGGAATTCTTCGAATTCTACCGGTCGCTGGCCGCCTATGAGCGCTCGCTCCAGGGTTCGAACTCGACGCTCGTGATCACCCCGAACTCGGAGTTCTTCGAGTTCCTCGACGGGGACGGGCTGGACTGATCCCATGAGCCTTCTCCTTCTGGGGATCGGCCTGGTACTTGTGATCGAGGGGCTGGTGTTCGCACTGGCCCCTTCGCGCTTGGAAGACCTGCTTGACGCGCTGCGGCAGATGCCTGTGGAAAGCCGACGGATGGTGGGCCTCGTCGCGATTGCGGGGGGTGTCTTTCTGATATGGCTGGCGGGGCCTGTGGGGTAGGGCTTGGCCTGGAGTGGACGTTGGGGTCAGCGCCAGAGCAACCCAACGAACACCCGTCCCGGGCTTGACCCGGGACCTCGACAGGCTTGGCACTCCGGTGGATCGAGGCCCCGGATCACGTCCGGGGCGTGTTTCCCCAAACGCGGCCGGAGCAAGACCCAAACGTCCGCTTAAGCCCAACAGTGACCCTCGCCCCGGATTTTCCCCCGGGGCCAGGCCCCACGACGCGCTCCGTCCGTCGGAGCCCCGGATCGGGTCCGGGGCAGGCGAAAGCTGTCCTTGGCGGCGCCGGGCACCAACTTCCCAACAAAGGGCGCCACCCGAACTCCGGTCGAACCAGACGGACAAAGCCTTCGCCCGGTGCCAACGCCTTTGGCCGCCAGCCCGGGGTGTCCCGGGGGCGGTCTGGGGCTGCCGTTATGGCGGGGAAGTGTCGGTCGGGTCCCATGAAGCAGTGGATCCACTGTCACCGGGTACCGCTCCGGACCGGCTGTCACCCGAGACCGAAGCGGCCCGAGGGCCGTCTGGCGATGCGCATCGCGGGGACATGTATCGCGCGAAAAGGTTGACGGGCCGTAGGGCCAGCGTTCGGTGGGGGGCGACGATTGGCAATTAAGCCTGTCGCTGGCCTGTCGGGGGACCTCTAAGGCAGGCGCGCTTCGATGCATCGCGGGCCCGGCTCACGTCCGGGAGGGGCTGGTCTTCGGCCTTCAAGCAGGCAAACGAACCTCCCCCTCATGGCCGGATCTCGCCGCCGCCCTGCCGCTCAACGCCCGCTCGCGCACCATCACCAAGAGGTGACGCCGCGCGACTGGGATTGCGATGTGCTATGTGTCACCTATCTCATGGTCCAAGAGAGGCGGCGCGACCGCCTCACCCGTCATTTTCCTAAAGGAGGCTCGAGTGACACCCAAGGTCCAAGCCATAAGTGAGACGCCGACGGTCGCCCAACGGGCGTTGTGGGTGTTCGCAACCGGGGTTGTGCTCCTGATCGCGCAGGCGCTGGCCGCAGGCGCGCAATCCCGCCCCGACACGTTCGCCGACCTCGCCGAAGCGGTGAGCCCGTCGGTGGTGAACATCACCACGTCGACCACCGTGGCGACGAATACCGGGCCCATGCCCCAGGTTCCCGAGGGCAGCCCGTTCGAGGATTTCTTCCGCGACTTCCTCGACCGCAACCAGAACGGCGGGCCGCGCCCGCGCCGCTCCCAGGCGCTGGGGTCGGGCTTCGTGATCTCCGAAGACGGCTACATCGTCACCAACAACCACGTCATCGCCGAGGCCGACGAGATCCTGATCGAGTTCTTCTCCGGTGAGGAGCTTGAAGCCGAGGTCGTCGGCACCGATCCCAACACCGATCTGGCACTGCTGAAGGTTCAATCCGACGAACCGCTGTCCTTCGTTCCCTGGGGCGAGAGCGACGAAATGCGCGTCGGCGATTGGGTGATGGCCATGGGCAACCCCCTTGGCCAGGGCTTCTCGGTCTCCGCCGGCATCGTCTCGGCGCGCGGCCGGGCGCTGTCGGGCACCTATGACGACTACATCCAGACCGACGCGGCCATCAACCGCGGCAACTCGGGCGGGCCGCTCTTCAACCTCGCCGGAGAGGTCATTGGCGTGAACACCGCGATCCTGTCGCCCACCGGCGGCTCCATCGGGATCGGCTTTGCGATGTCGTCGCGGGTGGCGACGAACGTCATCGACCAGCTCCAGCGGTTCGGCGAAACCCGCCGTGGCTGGCTCGGTGTCCGGATTCAGGACGTGACCGACGATCTTGCCGAAGGGCTCGGGCTGCGGGAGGCGCGCGGCGCCCTCGTAACCGACGTGCCCGACGGCCCGTCGAAAGATGCCGGGATCGAGGCCGGCGACGTGATCGTCGAGTTCAACGACCAGCTCATCGAGGACACCCGCCAGCTCGTCAACGAGGTGGCGAATGCCGCCGTTGGCGCCGAGGTGCCGGTCATGGTGGTCCGCGACGGCGACGAGCTGACGCTGAGCGTCGTGCTCGGCCGCCGCGAGGAGGCCGAAGGTGCGATCCCCGCCTCCGCGCCGTCCGACGAGCCTATTGAGAAGGAGGTGCTCGGCGTCACGGTTTCGACGATCACCGACGAACTTCGCTCGGAACTCAACATCCCCGAAAGCACCGATGGGCTGGTTGTGACGAACGTGGCCGAGGACTCGGAGGCTTTCGAGAAGGGGCTCCGCTCGGGCGACGTCATCACCGAGGCCGGACAGCAGCGGGTCGCCACCGTCGCCGACCTCGAAGAGCGTATCGCGGCGGCGACCGATGCCGGGCGCCGCTCGCTTCTGCTGCTGGTGCGCCGCGGGGGCGATCCGCGGTTCGTGGCGCTTTCGCTCGACCAGGGCTGAGCCCTGCCGACACCTGCGACAAGGGCGCCCCCGGGCGCCCTTTTTCGCGGCATCCGCGCGAAACCGCCCGGTTGCGCAGGCCCATTGGCACTGGCGCCGCCCGTCCCATATCGCTAGGAGGGCGCGGACGAATTCCCACGAGGATTACATGGCGAAGATCACCTATATCGAACATGGCGGCACGGAGCATGTCGTCGATGTGGCCAATGGCATGACGGTCATGGAGGGGGCCCGCGACAACGGTATCCCCGGCATCGAGGCCGATTGCGGCGGCGCCTGCGCCTGCTCGACCTGCCATGTCTATGTCCACCCCGACTGGGTGGCCAAGCTGCCCGAGAAAGAGGCGATGGAAGAGGATATGCTCGACTTCGCCTATGAGCCAGACGAGACCCGCTCGCGGCTGACCTGCCAGCTCAAGGTCACCGATGCGCTCGACGGGCTCGTGGTGCAGATGCCCGAAAAGCAGATCTGATGCGCTGGGCGGCGCTTGTGCTCGCCCTCGCCGCGCCCGCCGGTGCCGGCGAAACGATTGTCTCGGCCCGCTACGACGATGTCACCACCCGCTATGCCCATGGGGTTCTCGGCGATGCCGAGGAATGGGGCACGCTCGTCGTTCTGACCTCCGAAGGGCGGCGCCTGCGGTTCGTTCTGCCCGAGGAGCGGGTGTTCGAGGACCTCGAACCGCGGGTGAGCGATCTCGACGGGGACGGCCGGCCCGAAGTGATCGTCGTGGAAAGCCACCGCGACTTCGGCGCCCGGCTTGCGGTCTACGGGATGTCGGGCCTGATCGCGGCCAATGACTGGATCGGCCGGTCGAACCGCTGGCTCGCGCCCATCGGGGCGGCCGATCTCGACGGCGACGGGGTGACCGATATCGCCTTCGTCGACCGGCCTCATCTGGCAAAGACCATCCGTGTCTATTCCTACGAGAACGCCGCGCTGACCGAAATCGCCGAGGCGCCGGGCTATTCCAATCACCGGATCGGCGAGGATTTCATTTCGGGGGGCATCCGCGATTGCGGGCAGGGACCGGAGTTGGTCGTGGCCAGGGCGGATTGGTCGGGGATCGTGGCCCTGCGCTGGACGGATGGCGGTTTTGCGGAGACCGCGCTGTCGGTCGACACCGGCCCAGAGGCCTTCGACGCGGCCCTTGCCTGTCGGTGAGGTTCGCCTGCCGGACCGGGCCTGCCGGGTTTGCGCCGCCTGCGGGCAATCTCTGAACCGGTCGAACGCAGGGCGAACCTTCTGGCTTCGCGCCCATGTCGGCCACGGAGCTCTGAGCCGCGCCCGTCCTCCACTTTGCGACCCACGCCCCGGACATGATCCGGGGCCCCGACGCACCGGGTCGCGAAGCTCGACGAGGTCGCGGGTCAAGCCCGGTACGGGCTTGTTCGTGGTGCAAAATCGGGTGGGTGAAGGCGGTGCGTCGACGTCCGGTTCAAGTCGATGGGCAAGAGCCGGTTCGACCCCGTGAAATGCTGCTCTACAGCGCCCGCCACCCGATATCGCGCCGCACCTGCGCTCCGGGAAAGTCGATCCGGTCGACGATCCGGTAGGCTCGCCCGGCGGCCTCCGCCAGGCTGTCCCCCCGCGCGGTGACGTTGAGGACCCGCCCCCCGGCGGCGACGATCCGTCCGTCCCGCTCGGCCGTTCCGGCATGGAACACCATCTGCCGGCTGTCCTCGGGCAGCGTGTCGAGCCCGCCGATTGTCTGCCCCGCCTCCACCGGGCCGGGATAGCCCGGGGCGGCCATCACAACGGTCATCGCGTGATCGTCCGCCCAGTCGACCCGGGCGTCGGCGAGACGGCCCTCCGCGCAGGCCTGGATCGCGTCGAGCGTCTGGGCGCCGAGCCGCATCGTCAGCACCTGGGCCTCGGGGTCGCCGAAGCGGACGTTGTACTCGACGAGCCGCGGCGCGCCGTTCTCGATCATCAGACCGACATAGAGCACGCCCCGATAGGCTGTGCCGCGGCGGGCCATTTCGGCGAGGGTGGGGCGCACGATCTCGTCCATCGTCCGCGCGATGACGGTATCGGTCATCACCGGCGCCGGGGAATAGGCGCCCATACCGCCGGTATTAGGCCCGGTATCGCCCTCGCCGATCCGCTTGTGGTCCTGGGCGGTGCCGAAGGCGAGGACCTCCTCGCCGTCGGCGAGCACGAAAAAGCTCGCCTCCTCGCCGGTCATGAAATCCTCGACGACGATCTCCGATCCGGGCGCGGCCAGGAGCCGGTCGACGGCCTCATGGGCGGCCGCCGCCGTTTCGGCCACGACGACGCCCTTGCCTGCGGCGAGGCCATCGGCCTTGACGACAATCGGTGCGCCCTTCCGGGCGATATGGGCATGGGCCTCGGCTGCCTTGTCGAACCGCGCCCAGGCCGCAGTCGGCACGCGGGCGGCGTCGCAGATGTCCTTGGTAAAGGCCTTCGAGGCTTCGAGCCGCGCGGCCGCCGCCGACGGGCCGAAGACCGAGAGCCCCGCATCGCGTAACCGGTCGGCCACCCCGGCGACGAGCGGCGCCTCCGGCCCCACGATCACGAGGTCGATGGCGTTTTCTTCGGCAAACACGGCCACCGCGCCGCCATCGAGAATATCGAGGGTCGCACAATCGGCGATCTCGGCGATCCCGGCATTGCCCGGCGCCACGATCAACCGGTCGCATTTGGGGTTCTGCTTCACCGCCCAGGCCAGCGCATGTTCGCGCCCGCCGCCGCCGAGGATCAGGATGTTCATCGCACCGGCCCCCCTGCCATCGGCGGTTCGTTAAGACCGTCGAACCCGGCTGGCAAGTCCCCCACGGACCCCGAAGCGCGCCGATGTGAAACTTCGGTGACAATGCCCGTCGCGGCGCAACCCGGGCGCCGGGGCCGGCGTTGGCCTCCTGTTCAATGCGAATAAGGAGCTGCAGATGGAAGCCCTGGCAACCGAAATGACCTTCTTTGTCACCCGCGCGCCCCAGGCCGAAGGCCAGCATTTCATCCATTCGGAATTCTGTCCGGTCCTCCCCGCCAAGGCGGAGCTGTCCGAGATCGGCGTCTTCGAAGATTGCGCCCCCGCACTCGAGGCCGCCCGGAAAGACCGCCACCCGGTCAATGCCTGTGCGACCTGTGCCGCCGCCTGTCACATCCCCGACCGGGCCGGCGGGGCGGAGGCGTTCGACACCCGCGAGGCGGCGGCGGCCGCGCTTGACGGCGAGGGCGAGAGCCAGGCGGTTCCCCCCGCAGGCCAGCCGGTCTAGGCTTCCGCCCCATGGACCTCATCGATGACCCCGCACCGGGCAGCAACGCCCCCGAATTCACCGTCTCCGAGATCGCCGGAACCGTGAAGAAGCTCATCGAGGCCGAGTTTGGCTGGGTTCGGGTGCGCGGCGAGGTCGGCCGGGTGGTGCTGGCGCGTTCGGGCCATCTCTATTTCGATCTGAAGGACGACCGGTCGGTGCTGTCCTGCATGACCTGGAAGGGCCAGATCGGCGATCTCGGGATGCGCCCGGAGGAGGGAATGGAGATCGTTGCCGAGGGCCGGATGACCGCCTCGGGATTTCAGTCGAAGTTTTCGCTCAACGCGCTCAGGGTCGCGGTGGCGGGCGAAGGTGCGCTGATGGCGCTTCTCGAAAAGCGCAAGAAAGCGCTTGCCGCCGAGGGGCTCTTCGACGAGGCGCGCAAGACGACCCTCCCGTATCTGCCGGAGATCATCGGCGTCGTCACCTCGCCCCAGGGGGCGGTGATCCGCGACATCCTCCATCGCCTGCGCGACCGGTTCCCCCGGAAGGTCCTCGTCTGGCCCGTAGCGGTGCAGGGCGAGCGCTGTGCCCCGGACGTCGCGGCCGCGATTCGCGGCTTCAATGCGCTCGGCCCCGGCGGCGCGCTGCCGCGCCCCGATCTGCTGATCGTCGCCCGCGGCGGCGGCTCGATCGAGGACCTCTGGGGTTTCAATGAAGAGATCGTCGCCCGCGCCGCGGCGGCCTCGGAGATCCCGCTGATCTCGGCCGTCGGCCATGAGACCGACACCACGCTCATCGATTTCGTCTCCGACCGCCGCGCGCCGACCCCGACGGCTGCCGCCGAGATGGCGGTGCCGGTGCGCGCCGAGCTTCTCGCCTGGCTCGGCTCGATGGAGGCCCGGGCGGCGGGGGCGCTGTCGCGCGGCCTCGGCCAGCGGCGCCAGCGGATTGGCGACCTCTCCCGCGCGCTGCCACGCCCCGAAACCCTGTTCTCAAGCCCCCGCCAGCGGCTCGACCTTGCCGATACGCGGCTCGGACGGGGCCTCGACGGGGCGGTGGCGCGCAAACGCGCCGCCCTCGCCGAATTGTCGGGGGCGGTGCGGCCCGCGATGCTCGCCCGGCGGCTTGGGGGCGAACGCGAGCGCCTCGCGTCGCGCGAGGCCCGGCTCGCGCCGGCGCTGGCACGCACGGCGTCGGACCGCCGCCGCGGTCTTGCCGCGCTCGTCGCCCGGCTCCGGCCCGACACGGCCGGCCGGCGCATCGGCGAGGCCGACCGCCGCCTTGCAGAGCTCGCCGCCCGGCTGGAGCGCGCGACCCGCGCCGGCCAAAGCGCCGCCACCGACCGCCTGGCCGGTCTCGCGCGGATGCTCGACACACTCGGCTACGAGGCGACGCTCAAACGCGGCTACGCGGTCGTCTGGGACGGCGACCGCCTGGTGCCCCGCGCCGCGGCCCTCGGCACCGCCACCGCGCTCGACATCCAGTTTGCCGACGGCCGCGTCAGCGTCGCCACCGCTCCGGCCGCGGCCCACCGTCCGAGGCCCAGAAAGCCCGGGCCGGGAAGCGACCAGGGCTCGCTCTTCTAGCCGACCTCAAGCCCCTTCATCTTGGCAAAAAATACCGCGGGGGAGGCCCGAACGGGCCGGGGGCGGAGCCCCCTCAGACCCCGACCCGGGGTCCCGTGCAGGTCATCGGCGCGTCGGTGAGGCGGGCGACGAAGGTCGACCCCCGCGTTTCGCCATCGATAAAGGTCGCCAGGAACCCGCCGGGGGCTTCGGTGAACTGCCAGCATTGCGGCCCGTCGAGGTTTTCGTATTCGAAACAGATGTTATCGCCCGCCTCGTACCAGCGTCCCGCAAAGCATTCGCCGTCGGAAAACGCCCATTCCACGCGCCGGTCCCCGAAATGGCGCTCCATGCCGTGGAACTCGCCGCCGAGCGAGTAGATCACCGTGCGTCCCCGGGTCAGGGCGTCGAACGCGCCTCCGTCGAGCGTCTGGGCGCCGCCGGGCTGGGCGGTGAGGGCGAGCGCGAGGGCGAGGAAAAATCGGACCATGCGTTCTTCTGACATGACGGAGACCGGCGGCAAAGGTCGCATTTGGATTGGGCCGGCACGGGCGGTTTGCTACCGTCGCGGCCGAAACGGGGAGGCGTGCCATGGCGCTCGACGGCAATGCAAAGGACAAGGGCGTCTGGAAAGACGGCCGGGGCAGGGGGCGGAAGACCCCGAAAGGCCGCCAGCTCGACGACACCGCGCTTGCCGAGGTTCGCGCGCTTCTGGGGGCCGCCCCCCGGCGCCGCGACCTCCTCATCGAACATCTCCATCTCATCCAGGACGCCCACGGCCATCTCTCGGCCCGCCATCTGCGCGCGCTCGCCGAGGAGATGCGCCTTTCGATGGCCGAGGTCTGGGAAGTGGCGACCTTCTACGCCCATTTCGATCCGGTGCGCGAAGAGGAAACCCCGCCGCCGGCGCTGACAATCCGGGTCTGCGATTCGCTTTCCTGCGAACTCGCCGGCGCCCAGGCCCTGAAAACGGCGCTCGAAGCCGGCAGCGACCCGGGCGCGATCCGCGTCCTCCGCGCGCCCTGTATGGGCCGCTGCGACACCGCCCCCGTGGCCGAGGTCGGTCACAACCATATCGACAACGCCACGCCCGAGACCGTGCTCGCGGCGGCCCAAGCGGGCGACACCCAAGTGAAACTGCCGCCTTACGAAGGGATTGATGACTATCTGGGCGGCGGGGGCTACGAGACCTTGCGCGCCTTGCGAGAGGGCGGTGACTGGGAGGCGGTGCAGGCCCGCATTGCCGAAAGTGGATTACGCGGTCTAGGCGGGGCGGGCTTCCCTTCGGGCAAGAAATGGGGCTTTGTCCGCGCCCATCCGGGCCCCCGATACCTCGCCGTCAACGGCGACGAGGGCGAGCCTGGCACCTTCAAAGACCGCTACTACCTCGAACGCACCCCTCATCTTTTCCTTGAAGGGATGCTCATAGCCGCCTGGGCGGTCGAGGCCGAGCGGGTCTATCTCTACATGCGCGACGAATACCCCGCCGTTCTGGCGCTGCTGCGCGTCGAAATCACCGCGCTGGAAGATGAGGGCATTATCGAACCCGACTACATCGACCTCCGTCGCGGTGCGGGCGCCTATATCTGCGGCGAAGAAAGCGCGATGATCGAGTCGATCGAGGGCAAGCGCGGCCTTCCCCGGCATCGCCCGCCCTATGTCGCCGAGGTCGGGCTCTTCGGCCGGCCGACGCTCGTTCACAACGTCGAGACCCTCCACTGGGTCGCGCGCATCTGCCGC